>JAZKIH010000057.1:0-80906 GCA_040384965.1 Bacteroidota bacterium
TTTAACAAATCTAATTTATTTACAGGTATTGCCAAATCCTTTTTCAATTATTTTTCATTCCGTTATGATTTATTTCAAACTAATACATTTGGCATAATGGAATGGGACCTGTATCTTACATTGCAATTTCGATATCTCAATCAGGAATGACTTATAATCAATGATTTATCTTAATTTAAAGTAAATTTTTGAGCATGTTCGCAACCAATTACACGTGTTTTTTACGATTAAATTTATGGAGTATAGTAGCTGCATTCTCGCTGATTTTTATCTTATTGGGTGAATCTGGAGAAGCCAGCATAAAAAATGATGTCGTAAAACACACCATTGGCTCTAGCGTCAGAGAAGGAATTTTTGACATACAAAAGGTTAACAACCTTTTAACAGCCATTACACCTCTAAGCATTAATCCCTCGTCAGAACCGTTTTACTATACTTACCAGGGAGTGTGGCCGAACCTGATATACATTTTGAGTTCTGCTCTTATCGTTTACCTCATTTTTCAGAAACGAGTTAGAGATTATGCTGTAAAAACGAAACATACGTCATATCCTGACGCAAGGGAATTCTATAATTTCGAAAGTGATAAAATGATAAAATCATTTGATAACGACGAGCTCATTGCTGAAGTAAAAGCAAAAAACAAAGAGCTTGCTACAGTCACTATGCATTTGGTGGAACGTGGGAAGTTAATCGCTAAAGTAAAGGAGGAATTATCTTCAGTGATAAAAAACAATGAATTGCTCGCAAATTCAAATGATTTTAAAGCTATTCTTCGAATGCTTAGCGAAGGCGAAAAGAATCGCCACGATTGGGAGCAATTTTCTATACACTTTGATGAGGTACACCGGAATTTCCTTTCGGTACTTAAATCTCAATATCCTGCCCTCAGTACAACAGATTTAAAATTATGTGCCTACCTGAAATTAAACCTGAGCTCCAAGGAAATTGCGCAGTCGATGAATATCACGCTTAAGGGGGTAGAAGTCAGTCGATACCGATTGCGTAAGAAACTAAATATTTCCAAAGATGTAAATTTGTTTGACTACCTTCTTCGGGTTTCCAATTCAGAACTACCCAGGGAGATTCATCGCGAAAGCATTCACGCAGATGACTCGGAAGACGACCTGGCTAAATTTCTATCATTTTTTAACAAGAGCATGACCGCCAAATTCATTTCTCAGGGCGGCTACGAGCTTTCCGGCGAAGGAATCATCTTCAAGAGACCTATATCGCATAATAAGTGACAGTGCTATTACTGGTGTCGCGATCTGCTTTTCCAGTGCAGCCTCAAGAGCCCATTTACCTTCACCTGACGAATGCATTATTCCCTTTATCGAAGCGAGATCGGGTTCTTTAAGCAATGCTCTTTCGGTAAGTTCCATAAGCCAGCTTCGTACAACCGACCCGTGGTTCCACAATCCAGCTATGGCGGCCAGATCAAGTTCCATTTGACTCTTTTGAAGCATCTCGAAACCTTCGGCAATTGCCTGCATCATACCATATTCAACACCATTATGAATCATTTTAACATAATGGCCGGAACCAGCTCCGCCGCAATAGAGATATGCCCCAGGTTGCGAGATATCTTTAATTACGGACTCTATTTTATCGAATGCAGATTTACTGCCCCCAAGCATCGCGCAAATGCCGTGAAGGGCTCCTTCGGTTCCGCCACTGGTTCCGCAATCCAGATAGTCTACACCCAGCATTTGCCATTCGGCAGATCTACGAATGGAGTCCTTATAATTTGAATTACCTCCTTCAATAATGATATCTCCTTTTCTTAGTAATAGCTTCAGATCATCGAGCGCGTTATCGACAAACTCACCGGCAGGAATCATCAGCCAGATTACGCGATTTTCACCAAGTTCGTTCACAAGCCCGCTTAAAGAATTTGCAATTAATACACCCTCCTTTTCGATATTCTGCAGGGTGGCTTGATTTACGTCATACCCAATAACTTCATGCCCATTCCTTTTCAGGTTTAGAGCAAGATTGTATCCCATTTTGCCCAGGCCTATAAGTCCGATCTTCATTTGATTTTTATATAAACTGATTCATAATTAACACTCCTGCCAGTCCCAAAATTGAGACTATACTTTCCATCATAGTCCAGGTACCAAATGTCTGTTTTAAACTGAGGTTGAAGTATTCCTTGAACATCCAGAATCCCGTGTCATTGACGTGCGAAAACATTAGGCTACCAGCACCTACCGATAACACCATTAGTTCGGGAGATACACCTTCTCCGACCAACGGCAGAACAATTCCCGAGGCAGTTAACCCTGCGACAGTTGCAGAACCCAGGGTCACCCTTAGAAGGGCTGTTATCAGCCAGGCTAGAAATAGTGGCGAAAGATTGAAGGATGAAGATAGCGTTTTAACCGTTTCACCGACACCGCTATCTATTAGGATTTGCTTGAATGCTCCCCCTGCAGCGATAATCAAAATTATCATTGCAATACTTTTAACACCTTCGGTACAGGACTCCATTGCTTTATTGATCGGTATTTTCTGTACGATGATAGTTACTAAAACCGCAATCAATAAAGCGACTGTCGGATCTGAGAGAAAAATAAAAATGGGGTTGGCTGAGCCCGAAGACAAAAAGTTGGTTCCAATTGTTCCCACTATAATTAAAACAACTGGCAGTAAAGCCGTGAAAAAGCTCCTAAAGCCCGTTGGAAGTGTTTCCTCACCTTCAGGGTTAAAAGTGGCTGGAATATCAGCCATATTGACCTTAAGGATTAAACGTGGAAACACAATGCCTCCCGCTATAGCGATCGGAACACTTAGAATCAAGCCATAAATAAGTATCAATCCAACGTCAGCTTTGAATATCGATGCTAGTGCAATCGGCCCCGGGTGAGGAGGTAAAAATCCGTGGGTAACTGACAATGACGCGGCCATTGGTAAAGCCAGATAGAGCAAAGGTAACCTTGTAGCAGCGGCAATAGCAAAGACAAGCGGAACAAGAACTACAAAACCGGCATTGTAGAATAACGGAATACCCACCAATAAACCGGTAAGTAAAATTGCCCACTGAATATTTTTATACCCGAAGAAACGAATCAATATAAAAACAATCTTGCGCGCAGCTCCCGTATCTTCAATAAGTTTCCCCATCATAGCACCCAACGCCAGAACCATCACCATG
Organism: Bacteroidota bacterium; assembly: GCA_040384965.1. Taxonomy (GTDB): domain Bacteria; phylum Bacteroidota; class Bacteroidia; order Sphingobacteriales; family Sphingobacteriaceae; genus Daejeonella. Next base: position 3,161 of record JAZKIH010000057.1, read on the forward strand.
CTGCCTAACGTCCCGCCAATGCCTGCACCAATTGTTGTCATTACTTTCGCTACAGGCATTCCCAGCAGTAAGCCCGTGACGATTGAAACAATCAAAAGGGCTATCATTGGACTCAGTTTCTTGACGATTAGAGCCAGCAGAAGAATAAGTCCGAAGAGAACTATAAGTAGTGACATGATTACAAGTTGATAAGATTTAGTTGATGCATACTTTCTTTTAACCCGGAATATAGTCCTTTGAATATTAAAAAGCTGGCATCATACAATTTACGTTTTTTAGGATCAGGCTCAATAAAAAGAGGCCTGTCACTTTCTGGTTTCTCCGGGTACTTTGCTCCATTCGAGCCAAGAAATTTAATCGCCATAAACGCAGCTCCGACAGCCGAAGCATCCTCTGTTTGCATTAAAGCTAATCTTTTACCGGTAATATCAGCCAGCAGCCTCATCCACATTGGCGAATTCACGAAACCTCCACTAACATTAATCTGTACTATATGCTCTGACCCGGTTTCAATCGCTAATAAAACATCATTTAAGGCATAACAAACTCCTTCCAGCGCCGCCCGGCAAAAATGCGCCTGAGTGTGGACAGAACGAATCCCTATAAATGCACCAGAGCTCTTTGCATCCCAAATAGGAGCGCGCTCACCGTTTATATAAGGCAGAAATATCAGGCCATCAGCGCCAGGAGAAACTTGCGTTGCCAAATTAAACACCCATTCGATATTTTCTTCGTTCACAGGTTTGGAGAGAAAATTTGTTAGGAGCCACTGCAGAACATTTCCTCCGTTGTTGACAGGGCCACCACATATAAATAGGTTTTCGTCAAGACAATAACTAAAAGTCATTGCCTGCTTATTGAAAATCGGCTTATCACTGGCAATCCTGACTGCACCGCTTGTACCAATGGTAACAGCAGCTATTCCCATACGCGTCGCGAAACTGCCGAGATTTGCCAAACAACCATCACTTGCCCCGATTACGAACGACGTTTCTTTGTCTAAGATATCGTAAAGTGAGTGTTTACGGGCCGAAGAATACAATGTACTTACGGGCTGCGACAATTGACCTACAGTTATCCCTGCCAGGGCAATCAGCTCCGGGCTCCAGGCCCTTGATGATATGTCGAGCATTCCGCTAGCACTAGCGATAGAGTGATCTACTACATATTCATCAAAAAGCTTAAACCATATATATTCCTTAATCGAAATGAATTTATAAGTCTGTTTGAAAACTTCCGGCATATTCTCCTTCAGCCAGATAATCTTACAGAGTGGAGACATAGCATGCAATGGCATGCCCGACGACTCATAAATGTGTGTTGCCTGAGGTGAGGTCTTTAATCTGCTTGCTATCGCATCGCTCCTACTGTCCGCCCAGGTAATCATGTCCGTTAACCTGAATCCATTCTCATCAACGGGTATTAAGCTGTGCATAGCGCTGCTAAAGCAAGCTGCTAATGGACTATCATGGAGTTTGGCTACTATGTCCTTGATACCTCTCCTGACGGCCTGCCAAATGAGTTCCGGATCTTGCTCACTAAAGCCGGGGCGTGGCGAATAAGTTGGATAGTGGTGCTGGGCCGCAGCAATTGGTTCTGAAGCTAAGTTAACAGCAACAACCTTTGTGCTGCCGGTCCCTATATCTATGCCCAGAACATAATCCATCAAAAAGTCTTAAAGGATAGTATTTTTAACATGCTTGAAACTCCGGGCAATGCTTTCGTAGGGGTCAATTTTTATGATATCCTGCTCCACAAAAAAATGCTTCATTCCAGATAGCTTTGTTTTTGCGAATAACTGCTTATAATCAATGCTGCCTGACCCTACCTCGGTATATGATTTATCCACTTTATCCATATCCTTGACATGCCACATCACGAATCTGCCCGGATTCTGTTCAAATAATGTAACCGGGTCTTTGCCAGCTTTCACTGTCCAGTAAATATCTAATTCAAACTTTAGATCTGAAGGATCAGTCTCCCTTAGCAAAATGTCATACCCGGTAGTGCCATTAAAATCTTTGAACTCGAAATCATGATTATGATACACCAGCTGAAGTCCTGCTTTTCTCGCAAGAACTGCTGCTTGATTGAGTTTCGCAGCAATTACTTTATAACTGTCCAGGTTTTTCCGTAATGGCTCACTTAAATAAGGAACCGTCAGATATTTCTGTCCAAGTCCCTCAGCAGCTTCGATATTCTCCTTTAAGCTATCTAAATTGTCAGCTCCTAAATAAGGCTCGAAATTGTAGTGTCCGCTGGGCGATTTCAGGCTGTGTTCTTTCAACAGCCATTTGAACTCCTTCACGTTAAGGCCCCAGAAACCTCCTTTGAGAGAATAACCATATGTTTCGACTTCGCGAAATCCAATATTTGCAACCTTGGAAATTACGCCGCGCACATCTTTTGTAATCTGTTCGCGCAAGGTATATAATTGCAATCCTACCTTTTGATTTGGCTTGCTAAAAAGATCAACCGGGTTGGCCAAAATACCCGCACCAATTACAGCGGCATGCTGGATAAACTCTCTTCTGTTAGTCATAAGTATTCTATTCGTCTTTATTAACTATTTAACTTTTACACTATATAATGCATTTCGACCAGTAATATAAAGGGGTTGATGATCAGTCCCTCGAAAAAACTATCGTCGAAGGGCGTTCCGGCAGTTCTATTTCTCCTATCTGTTTTCCCTCAGAATTATAACCGTAGATTTGTCCGTCAGCCACATACACGTTCCCATCACTGTCGGTAGTTGAACTAAATTCATCTTTTTCAGCGAATATCTTCGGATCAGAGAGGTAGCCTTCAGAACCCACGTTAAATCTAACAGTTCTTTTCAAATACTCATCTGTCGCAAATAAAGGTTTCCCGGGAAAAGCCTCGATCAATGAGTTCGACCTGGCTAGATCGTACACTACAGGAATTACTGTAACAGCATCTGGTGCGATAAAATAATGACTAAATCTATTAGTACTAACTTTATTAAAATCTCCAGAATCGCGACGCCGATCTGAGGGTTTTTTTTTGCCATATCCAATCAGACGCACTGCCTGAGGCACATAAATTGTTTTAGAGATCAGATATTTACCTTCCGGGATGAAAACAATCCCAAAATTGTATTGAGTTTTAACCTGATTAATTGCTTTTTGCAATGCTTCTGATACATCATCTTTGCCATCTGCATTAAACCCGAAATTCTCCGGGGTAAAATAAATTGCCTCCGGGTCATCAGGTTTTGCCGTATAAAAAGATTTGCTGGTTGACGTAGTGACTAATGTTTTTTGCGCAAAGCACAAAAAACTGGTAAAAAGAAAAGTAGTGATGAGAAAAAATCTTGTCATGAACACAATATAACGGAGGTAAATTAATCTGCTGCGACCCTGAAGCCTTTATTGAAGTTGCTTCGCGATGGGAGGAGGATATTTCTATAAGTTATCCGACTTTTAAACGCCTCGTTATCAAACCCCCCACTCCTGAGCACATAAAACCGGGCATTGTCCGGACCTTTAGGGTCTTCCTTAGGACTCGATGAGTAATACTCACTATCATAGCCTCCGCTGACCCATTCATAAACATTTCCCGCCATATCGTACAGCCCTAATTCATTCGGTAATTTTTTCGCTACGGCCTTAGTTCCGTATCCCCCTTTACCACCATACCATGCAACAGAATCGATAATATCACCCCCGCTATACTTATACGATTTACTCTTCACGCCACCCCGCGCAGCAAATTCCCATTCAGCCTCAGTTGGCAATCTAAATGATCCGCCTTTTTCGTTAAGCCAGTAACAATAGGCTATTGCATCATCATAACTAACGTTAACTATCGGGTGATCATCTTTCCAGCCGAATGCTGGTATGGCAGGCATACTGCGATTTGTTGCATTGCAAAATGCTTTCCATTGAGCAACCGTAGTTTCTGTTTTAGCAATCTTGTAGCTTTTAATTTTAAGCTGATGAACAGGCATTTCATCTTTGTTACCCTGTCCGCTCTCATCGCCCATCATAAATGTGCCGCCCTGGACGGATATCATTTCCGGAAGGTTGACCATCACTGAAGAACTGGACGACTGGTCACTCACAACCGGCCTAACCGAAACTGGTCCGTTTTTTCTACCAATCCATAGCAAAGCATCAGTAATCATATTGTTCTGCATATAATCGCTCATTACTTTATCGCCGTGACCCATGTTCATATAGACCATATTGTATTTTGTATTAGTCCAGACAACAGGATTATCTCCTCCTGTCAAGATATCCTTGATACCAAGCGGATAATTTTCAGGGTCCAGCGAAGCCAGCACTTTTACATCTTTATTTTCCCGCGGACTTGGTTTCCATTGGTACCATTCATTTACGGGAGATGCAAATGCTGCAGAAACTCTCTTTGTTACAGGATGTGCTGTATCATCCACCAGCAGACGGGCCGGTATAGGAGGCCAACTATTACTATGGAATACACCGCCTCCCAGAAAATTCAAAAACCAGGGCCACTTAGTAGTCCTGTCATTATATCCGGCAACATGAAAACCCAACCAGCCACCTCCATTTTCCATATAACCCTGAAAAGTTGTCCGCTGGCGTTCACTATGAGGGAAATCGTTTATCCAGATTATCACCTGATAATTTCTTAGGAGCGTATCGTTGAGATTCGTCCAGTCTGTAGTAGCATCAAACGTAAAATTTTCCTGAACTGCAAGATTTTTGAGGAAAGTCCGAACATCATTTGAAAAATCAACATGATCCGATTCGACTTTTGTTGAGTAGAATGCAAGCACCTTAAATTCTGGCTTTTGAGCAAAAGCTGATGTACCGAGAAGAATAACCAGCTGCAGAACGAACAGCGATACTAAATATCTTTTCATTATTCTGAGATTAAGTCAATTCTATCTGACATTTTCCTTCCTTACACCACCGCCAAGCCAGATTACTGCATCCGTTATCATATTATTCTGATCCCGGTTCGAAAATATCTTATTACCATGTCCCATGTTCATGTACAGCATTTTATACTTTGTATTAGTCCAGACCACCGGCGTGTCGCCTCCGCTGATAAAGCTTTTTATACCCAGCGGGTAATTCTCGGGAGCAAGCGTAACCAGAACTTTAACATCAGGGTTTAAGCGGGGACTGGGTTCCCATTGATACCATTCTCCGGAAGGAGATTCAAAGGTTGCCGGCAATCTTTTCGTCACAGGATGTTTTTGGTCGTCAACTATAAGCTTCGCCGGAAGTGGTGGCCAATTATTGCTTTTGAACATCGCGCCCCCCAGGAAGGCATTAAACCATTTCCATCGCGAACTTGCTAAATTAAATGCCGAAACATGACATCCAAACCAGGCGCCTCCTTTATCCATATATCGTTGAAAAGCAGCCTGCTGATCTGCACCGCCCGGCGAATTATTTAGCCATATAACTATCTGATAATTGCTTAGAAAATCGTCGTTCATATTGCTCCAGTCCGTCGTCGCATCAAAAGTGAAATTTTGCTGCCCCGCGATAAGTTTAAAAAAGTAAAGTGCATCATTTGCGAAATTAGCATGGTCCATTTCGACATTTGTAGTGTAAAACGCTACAACTTTAAATTGCGGCTTTTGCTCCTGAGCAAAAACAGACATGCCTGCGGTTATAAATACTGTCAAGCAAATAAGCCTTACTAATTGTTTCATCACTTTTTATTTGAATGACATGTGCTCATTTCTTTTTTGAAGCAGCCCAAAAGATAGCGTTCCTGTACAAGGTTGTATACGAAGGATTTTCAAAAAGCTCGGGACCATGGCCCATGAAAACATAGACATTCCTGGCTTTCATCTTCGTGTTTGTCCATATTACGGGATGATCACCCATTTTAATATCTCGGGCGGGCGTGTATGTATTTTCATCTGCACTGGCGAGGACCAGAATATCTTTGCTCAGTCTTGGGCTTTTATCGTAGGTGTACCATTCTTCTTTTACGATTGGAAAGGAAGCCGGCACACCCTTCATAATGGGGTGCTTTTTATTTTCGACATTCACAGAGGCAGCAGCAAATTCTGCGATATAGCTTTTAAATTTAATTCCACCCATAAAACTGGAGAACCACTGCCATAAAGGAAATCCGTCAAAGGTGCCTAGTAAAGTTGCGTGATGGAAGCCGATCCAGCCGCCCTTGCCCTGCTCGATATATTCTATAAACGCATCCTCAGATTCTTTGCTCCAGGTATAAGGAGGATAATCTATCTGGATAAATAACTGATACTGTTCCAGAAAACTCCTGGTAATAGGCTTTGAGTTCGTATAATAGTCGATTGTAAAATTGCTATCTGCAGCTAATTTGTTCAACCAAATTTTCGCTGCGTTGGTATGGAGGATGTGGTGACCCCCATTTTCACCTATCGCAAGAACTTTAAACCGGGATGTTTTCTCTTGAGCAAGTATGCTGCAGCTTACCAACATCAGATAAAAGAATGAAATAATTTTTAGATGTTTCATGTTGTCTTTAATTGAGTTAATCAGTTTCTTTTGCTGCTATCCGCCGCCCAAAAGATGCAGTTCCGGAAAAGCGTTGTGTATACTTTGTCCTGAAAAAGCTCCGGCCCATGCCCCATGAATACATACACGTTTTTGGCTTTAACTTTTTCGTTGGTCCATATTACGGGATGGTCTCCCATTTTTACGTTTTTCGGGGGGTCGTAAGACGACTCATCGACGGTCGCAAGAACTCTTACATTTGGACGCGGGTTTTGATTATATATGTACCATTCGTCTTTTAACGTAAAACTCCGGGGAATATCTTTCATTACTGGATGGCTCCCATCTTCTACGTTCACTTTTCCCTGTGTACCTCCGGCAATGTGAGCTTTAAATCGGATATCACCCATGAACTTTGAATACCACTGCCACAATGGGTAGCCATCAAATTCTCCCAAAAGGGTCGGGTGGTGAAACCCTATCCAACCGCCTTTGCCTTCTTCAATATATTCCTTAAATGCCTCTTCTGATTCCTTGCTCCACGTATATGGCGGGAAATCGAGCTGAATAAATAATTGGTAATGACTTAAAAACTCTTTGTTTATAGGCTTCGAGTCGCTGATATAATCCACTGTGAAATTGCTGTCAGAAGCAAGTTTATTCAGCCAAACCTTTCCTGCGCGTACATACGGTCCATGGTTTTCTCCCAGCTCCGCTATGGCTACTGCCCTGAACCGCGAAGTTTTTTCAACCTGAGCGAACACTATATTAGCACCAGCGAAAAAAATAGAATATAGAAGTAGTATCGACGGGTATTTCATTCTACATTTTTTTCTTTTTTGAAGCTCCCCAAACGATGGAATTTTTCAGCAGAGTGACATAATCCGGATTCTCTAAAACCGATGGATCATGACCAACACCGATGTAGATTGTCTTTGGATATCTTTCGTTCGTCCAGATCAGCGGATGATCACCCATAGTAATTGTCTGCTTATAACTTAATTCATCGGCCACTGCCAAAACTCTCACGTTGTTTCTCGGACTCTTACTCCACTCGTACCACTCATCCGAAATTTCGATTTTTGAAGGCATATCCTTTGTTGCAGGATGGTTTCGGTCTTCAATAAGAAGTGTCCCCTTCTGAAATGCCGGATGGGGCGAATAAGTTATGCCTCCCATAAAATCTTCAAACCATTGCCAGTAAGGTTGCACGCGCGCATTTCCAAATGTTTGACCTGTTAAGCCGGCTGCATGGATTCCAACCCAACCCTTACCTTCTTCGATGAAACGCTGCAAAGCCGCCTGTTCTTCAGGCTTCATATCAAAAGGAGCGAGATGAAGCATAACAAAAACCTGGTATCTTGATAAGTTTAGATCGTTAATTATACTCGAATCGTCAGTAAAATCAACAGCGAAGTTATTCTCCTTACCCAGATTGAGAAAAAAAGGCCGGGCAGCAGTAATCATCTTGACATGGTCCTTTGCGTCAGAGGCAACGACCAACACCCGGAACCTGGGCTTTTGCGCACTGGCTGTCAAAATGCCTGACAGCAGCACTATACAAATAAAAAGAGCTTTTTTTACCATCTCATTATTATTTAGCGATTGATCAAATCTTTAAGCGTATCCGTTTCTTTTCCATAAATCCAACGAGAATTATTACAGCAAAAGCAAATGCAAATGAGCGGAATATCCCCCATCCGCCGGTACTGAAAAATGGAGGAAACCAGGTATTAAATAGACCCATGACAGCATAGGCTATATAAGGGATCAAATAACAAGTGAGTGTACTGGTACCTGCGGGACGAATGATTTTAAACCAATCTTTTTTACCCTTTATATCGACGAGATATATGATAAGTTCAAAGACCATAATAGCAGTGCCGATACTGATTAAAACCCAGGCTGGAGTTGATCTTATCTTTGATATCCCATCAGCGAAAGGACGAACAATATGTCCGGCAACCAATGCGGTCAGCCCCAGGGCTGTGAAAATCAGCCAAAGATTCTGATCTTTCCCCCTGCTTACTATTTCTGTATATAAACAAGAAATCGCCGCTCCTGCCATAATTAATGTCACTGATGACGCATCTCCGATTAACAAGATTGGAAAATTGAGCATATCCATATGCTTCAAAATATTAATAGTGAGAAAGATGATAAATGCAATGACTACAGCACTTAAACGTCCCCTGACCAAAAGAAACACCGTTGCACAGACGAAATAGGCCCAACCTATTATCCCCAATATCCCCCACCATGAGGGACGCAAACCGTGCAGTTGGTCCGGCTCGCCCCCTTTATAAATAGAGGCCATCAGGACCAGGATACCTACCCCAATACCTATGAGTACAAATTTTTTAATTTTTTCCATTGTCTCAGGATAGTCGAGCCAGATCAGGAAGAAGCTGAGCGTAACTAAAATGGAATACCAGGCTCTTGAAAGTCCCGCAGCATCTCCATTATAGCTTTCGAGATTTACATGGAAAAATCCCATAATGATGAGAGCGGCTGACCGGAGGACAATATAACCCCCAATACTTATAAAAGATTCTCCTTTCTTTAGTTTGTTCTTGATAGCAAAAGGGAGTGACAAGCCCACGATGAAAAGAAAAGTGGGGAAAATTGTGTCGGCAAAACCCATTCCATCATCCTTCCCGGAGACGTGTTCAATCCATTCGGGAATATTCTTCACTCCGCTAACATCATTAACAAAGATCATCAGCAGCATGGTAATAGCCCTGAACACATCGATGGACAGAAGGCGATCTGGTAGTTGCTTCATATAATTTTGATTCGTTTATTTTATCGAACAGACTCTTCCGCTATTGCAGATATTGCCTGAAGGAACCATGCTGCATGCGGAATCCATTGTTCAGTCCAGCGCCATTCATTGCCATTTGCTTCGAGTTTAAAATCGATCCCTGAACCGTCGCCATTGCCATCTTTTCCTGTAATACCATTTGATATTCCACCAGCTTGTGATCCATGGCCGAATAAAGCGGCCATATACGGCACGTTGTTCTTCCCGAAGCCATACATAAAGCTCATATTATATGGGTTAGACCCTAAAATCCAGGATAGCTGTTGCGAGGCATATTCAGCGAGCGGAGTTTTAACGCCCCAATTTCCCTCGGCTGGATAAACTAGTCTTCCGCCAACAATAGCCGCAGTCGCGAGAGAACCTAAACGGGCGTTTTCACCCTGCCACCACCAACCGGTCTCATTTTCATGCGGGATAAAAAAACCTTCTTTGATTCGATCCTTATGTCTGAAAGTTTGTCTCGCATACCCGAACGGGTTGGCCACATTCGAACTTACTTTTAAGTTGTAATCTAATGCTTGTTTGATTGTACTCAATGCACGGGAACGCAGGTCAGTATCATTTTCTTTTTTTAAATACCGCGCCAAGGCTATCACAGGCAGGCCCGCGTCCGAGGCATGAAAGAAAGGACGGTCACCATCATCAGAACGGAAATATCCGGCCGCAGTTATCCGGCCATTAAGATTCTTGGCCCTTCTTCTCGCTTCATCGCGATACAGAGGCTGGTCAGTAGCTACCCACAGTTCAGTAGCTGCCATCAGTGCACAATAGTCATCAATAATGTTATCCTTTCCATCATCCGCATACCGGCTATTGTTAATCATCAAGTGCGCGAATGCCCTTTTTGCGCCATCAAGATATTGAGCTGATGTAAAAGCTCCGTTCTTTTTCCATTGGGAAATTCTTGCAAGTGATGCAATAGCCATTCCACCACCTTCGCGAAAAGCGCTTTGATAATCAGTCGTAGTAACGCTATTTGCAAGAAGGCCAACAATGTCGCGGGCAGCGGGGTCTTTCTTAAAATGGCTAAAGATGATCATATAGAAATAATCATCTGAGGATAAAGATCTCATCATATAATCGGCTCCGTAAAGGGCTTCATCTTTAATTGAATCCTGGACACCCATTGTACCAAGCAAGTCAGCAATAGATTCGCTGGTGTTTATCAGCGACCAGGTCACAAGAGGTATTTGCTGCGGGGACATGAAGTTAGCATAGGCCAAATGCGAAAAATATTTGCTGATATCCCCCGAGGCATCTGCCCATCCGCCACGCATATCAACTTCCTTTGTACTGCCTTTAGGTTTGATCTTGATATCTGCTCCAAGCTCTTCTGGTGTATTTGCCCGTTGCTTGTTATAATATCGGATTATTGACGGCATAGTCAGCTTTGCAAGAGCGTTTTCATCTATGCGAAAATCATCTGATAATGTTTTAACTCCGCCGACAGATACAACGATCTTATAATTTCCGGGCGTTCTGAATGAAGAAAAATCAGTCTTATAGAAGAACTTTCCAGGGAACCAATCTTCCACTTGCTTGGGGCCGGCCAGATTCCCGCTATAAACAACTTTTGAAGTGGCTGCATCAATCAGATTAAATGATGCTTTCTGAGCGCTACTGGCATCTAATCTCACCACGGCAAGTTTTGGGCCCCTGCTGTCAAACCCCACCTGGTTAGCAAATATTGCCGTCTGAGCCATGCCGACTAACGGCAACAGCGAGAAAAGTAGTCCTCCAAGTAAAAGCTTTTTCATATTGTGCATTCTTGATCTCATCAAAAAAATTACTCTTTATGTAAATCTCTTATTTAAGTGCATTCAATGCTATTTTCCCGACCCTACATTACCACTACATGGCCGATCCTACATTTAGGGTCTTAACAAACGCTTGTTGGTATCTAAAAAAAGGCACACTTCGGGCTCCAAATGCTTAATTACTTGAAATATTTCTCCCTTGCCCATTCAGGAATTCCGCTGGCAGCATCCGAATCCAGTAGTATCTCGCAATTAGGATGCATCTGCACGATAGAAGCAGGAATATCAATGGTTACCGGACCCATAATTGCCTGCTCAACAATATTTGCTTTGTGAGATCCTTTTGCAATTAGAATAAGCTTCCGTGTATGCATGATATTTTTTATTCCACGGGTTAGACCTCCAAGTTCAATATTGTCAGGGACTTGTGTTTCTCTCCGCACCCGAGCTTCAAAATCCGGATCCATGGGTGAAACCCAGGTTTCACTCTCAAACGGAGTACCTGGCTGATTGATCCCGATATGGCCATTACTTCCGATCCCAAGCATCTGCAAATCAGCCCCGCCCCTCGCTGCCAGCCGCTCTTCGAATAAGCGGCTTTCTGCCTCAAAGTCATCCGACAATGTTGGTGGCATGATAAAATTTTCATCAGGGATACCCAGTGGTCCCGCAATTTGATTAAGAATCATCGTATAACAGCTGCCAGCATAATCCCGGGATAAATTTGTTAACTCATCCACATTGAAAAGAGTGATTCCGGAAACATCAAAAGGATAGTCAGCGTAAATTTTTGACACAATTGCATGCATATCAATGGTAGTCTGTCCGGTAGATAACCCAATTACAGCTTTAGGTTTCTCCAGCATCTGTGCGATTATCCGCCATGCCGCGGTCACATTAAATTCGTGTTCGTTTTTGGTTATTGTGATTTTCATTTTATTATTTATTCTGCAATTGCTAAAGACTTTTTAATTGCTCCTGAAAGAAATGATCTACGGCGGCAGCAGCTTCCTGTTCATCTTGTCCTTCAATGATCAGTGAAATTAAATCACCGTATTTCAAGGTTAATCCGAGAACGTTTAACAAACTGTTGAGCTCAATTTGTTTATCACCCTTTTTAATTTGAAGAGACGATGTGAATTTTTTAGCCAGTCTGACTAAAGTTGTGGCCGGACGGGCATGCAGCCCATCTTCTGATTGAATTTTGTATTCTCTAACTATCATTGAAGTTTAATTGTCTATTTGGAAAGTTGTTGGTTTTACAAGTCGTGATTTAAAGGGTATCGCAAAGTATTGCCAGCACACATATTTTATGAGTTGATACTAAATGGCTAAAACTATATCAAGACTTACAATGTGAGCTGTTGCGTAATTTTCCCTAGATGTCGCTGTTGTGCTCCTGCAAATAATTCAGGATAGTTTTTGAGTCATCCATCTCCATTACCTTTTCACATAATTCTCTGGCTTGGCTTATGTTGGTATTTAGTATAATTCCTTTAACCTCTGAGATGGACCCGGCATTCATTGACAGTTCACGAAGCCCCATGCCTAATAATAGCCGGACGGCCAGCGGATCGGAAGCTAATTCTCCGCATAATCCTACATGAATATTATTTTTTTCAGCTTGTTCTATGGTATATTTTATCAGTCGGAGAACGCCGGGATTGAAAGGGTCATAAAGATGTTCAATCTTTTCATTCATCCTGTCAACAGCCAGAGTGTATTGACAAAGGTCGTTTGTGCCGATACTAAAGAAGTCGACTTCTTTCGCCAGAATGTCCGCCATAATCGCAGCAGAAGGAATCTCAATCATTATTCCTGTTTGAATCTTTTCATCGAACGCAATATTTTCATTTCTGAGCGCGTCCTTCGATTGTTCCAAAATCTGTTTGGCAGCACGCAATTCGTTTAGATTCGATATCATCGGGAACATTATCTTGAAATTCCCGAACGCACTCGCACGCAGAATGGCCTTAAGCTGAGCCATAAAAAGATTTGGCTGATCAAGTGATATTCTTATTGCACGATATCCTAAAAATGGGTTACGCTCTTTTGGCAAGCCCAGGTATTTTATTTCTTTATCTCCCCCGATATCGATCGTCCTAACGATTACCGGTGCGTCTTTGGCATGATCGGCCACTTTCTTGTAAAATGCAAATTGCTCTTCCTCATCAGGGAGAGAATTACGTCCCATAAAAAGCACCTCGGTTCTGAATAAACCAACACCCTCCCCTCCATTATCGAAGACATTCTTCAACCCCTCCGCATCAGAAATATTACCCATGAGCGAAATTTCCGTCCCGTCAACAGTCACCGCGGATACATCCATAAGAGATTTCAGAGCTTCCGTCATTCTGATATGATCATTCCTCAGACGGATATACTCATTTAGACTAGCGTTATCAGGATTGATTAATACATAGCCGCTTTTGCCATCTAAAATGATGACATCGTTATTTTTTATCACACTGAGCCTGTCTCCGCATCCAACAACTGCAGGGATCCCTTTTGCCTTTGCCAGAATCGCGGTATGGGATGTTCTGCTCCCCGCACGTGTTGCAAACCCAATCACGTGTTCAAGGTCCATGGTTATGGTATCGGAAGGTGAGATATCTTCCGCGATAATAATGGTATCCTTATCAAGGGTTATTGCTTCGGTATGAAAAGAATTATTAAGATGCTTGAGAATGCGATAACCAATGTCCTGAATATCTGCGGAACGCGCACTCATATATTCATCATCCATGTTCTTGAACATTTCGACCAGTCTGTGGATAACCAGTATTAAAGAGTCATGTGACGTACTGTGATTATCCTGTATTTTAGCTAAAACGTCGATCCGAATTTGAGGATCACTTAGAAATTCAATTTGCGTTTCGAGAATGGCTATTTCATCATCCTGAAGCTGTAAAGCTTTATTTGCGATTATCGACTCTACTTCTTTGATTGAAGTTTCTACAGCCTGATCAAACTTTGTAATTTCCGAGCAAGTCCCGGAATCGCTGCTAACGACTGTACCAGTCATGGTATGTTCACTCCGTTTTATAACGAATGCTTTACCTATAGCTATTCCGGAAGAAACGCCTATCCCTTTCATATCATTTAGATTAAGATATGAAATATACTGCCAAGAAAACCCATCAACAATAATCCGAATAGAAGAAATGTAGTTTTAACATTCCTTCTGACGAGGTAATAAACTAAAAAAGTAAGGCTCAGTGGCAGCAGGTTTGGCACTATCTGATCCAGAATGTGCTGGATTGTCACAGCAGAGCTGCCTGTTCCAATGGTTAAAGGTGTTTTGATTGACATGAGAAGTGCTGGCATCGCCCCTACGACCATTAATCCAAGAATTGATGCCCCGAAAGTTAACTTATCCATAACATTGCTTCTGGACAACTTTTGCAGGAATTTGTTTCCCTGATTGTACCCAATAAATGTAAGGTTGTACCGCAGCACAAGATGTGGAACATTAAAAATCAAAAGGAATAAAACAGGACCAAGAATATTTCCCTCCAGCGCAAGCGAAGTACCAACACCAGCAGCAATAACTTTCAATGTTCCCCAGAACAGGGAATCAAAAACACCAGCCAGCGGGCCCATTAATCCAAGCTTCACTGCATTTATGGATTCCGCATCAAAATCTTCAGTTTTACTGTTCTGCTCTTCCATCGCAGCAGTCATCCCGATGATTAGTGTCGAACCATGCGGAGCGGTATTAAAAAATTGCAAATGCCGTTTGAGGGCCAGTCGCATTGCCGATTTCGTGGTATAAAGCCTTTTTAGAACAGGCATTATTGAGTAAGCAAAACCGGTATTTTGCCATGTTTCAAAATTAAAGTTCGCCTCCAATGCCAGCGACCGCATGAACATACTTCTGATATCGCCTTTCGTTACTTTCGAATGCGTTTTTTCATTTGCAACATCACGGTTTTCGGATTCCTCCTCCTCCTTGTGAGTAATGCTGGTTACGATAAGAGCAATAATAACACCTAAGCCTCCGATGGCTATCATTGGTAGTTTCAGATAGCTGCTTAGGATGAAACCAAGGAAGAAATATGGCGCAACTTTTTTATTAAACATCAGGTTCATTAGCAGGGCAAAACCCAGCGCCGGAAGCATATTTCCCGCAACCCCCAAACCATCATGAACCCAAGCAGGAACGGTGTCCAGGAAAGATTTGATTACTCCGGATCCGAGTTGCAAAGACAAATAGGCAATAAATCCCATTAACAGTGGTTTCAGAAGGCCAGATGCAATATGAAGACGCTCAATCTTCTTATAACTTCCCTCCTCAGCATATTTTTCGAATTTCTTACTGAATATTGGTCTGAAGACAAACAGTCCGCTAAGGACCATTTCCGCAAGAATCGAGATTGGTACTGCTAAAGCAAGTGCGATGGCTGGTCCCTTTCCCGACATAATTGCAAAGGCAGTTCCCAGTACACCTCCGGTTATAACATCCGGGGGAATGGCGGCGCCAACTTTGATATTACCCATAAAAATGAGTTCGAGAGTTGCTCCAATCACAATTCCCTGATTAACATCTCCTAATACTAGGCCTACAAGAGGGCCTAATACGAGAGGCCTGCTTAGTAAAGTTGTCCCCAGGAAATCCTCCATGTGGCCAAACATGGCAATCAGGGTAATCAATATGTAGGTTAATTGCACCTTATAATCCTTTATTGTTTATACTACCTTTCAATTATAACAGGTCCATAAGCATTAACTTTTTGTCGCTTGGAACCTGACGAACCTCCAGTTCAATTCCTTTATTAAGAAGTTGTTTACTGATATCAATCTCCGCCTCAGTGACCGCGACGGCTTTAGATATAAGTTTTGACCCATCTTTCCCCCGAAGCCCCCCGAAATTTATCGAAGTAATCTCCGGAATTTCGTCCGATAAGGTCAATGCATCCTGTACGGAATTAATAATAAGCAAAATTTTGAGGCTTTGATTTATTGGATCATTTACAAAAGCTACTGTCTCATCAAGCGACTTAATTAAAAGTTTCGCATTCGCGGGTTTAGCAAACCCAAGCGTCATTTTAAGAAAGTCATCCTTCGCCACTTTATCATTAGCCACTATTAAACAATCTACTGATAAAGCAGGAGTCCAAACCAGTGCTACCTGACCGTGAACCAATCTGTCATCGATCCGTGTTAGTTTAATCATCTTTTAAATTGTCTTTATTTGAATGGATCAATTTGTTAACATAAGCCATTTGCCCTTTGGCATTTTCAATGGCTGTTTCTATGACATCAGCAATCGGGGTTTCTGTATCAGAAAGTAAAATCTCGATGATCAAAGGCAAACTGAATCCCGATACAATATGGATATTACTCTTTTCGACAAATTGTGCTATTTGATTTGTCACACTCCCGCCCAGAATATCAGTGAAGATAATAAGTTCATCGTCATTACTTATATTTTTGAGGATATCATTTATATCATTCTCAATGGCTTTATTTTCATTGAGATAAGCCTCAATTAAGAAAATGTTGCCCATAGGACCAACGATAATATCCAGGGACGATTTTATCCCGCTTGCCAGGCTTCCATGCGATGCGATTAGGAATTTGCGTGCTATGCTCATGCTTATTTTACTATCAAATGATTCGGCTAAAATTTTATTTCCTTTTCTTTCAGGGTCCAAAAAAGTTGGCCCTCTTTCTGGCTCTCATACTCGAGCTTTATCCAATTATCATCTTTAGGAATATTATACACTCGCGCTTCATCCAATATGCCATCCCATGATCTTCCGTTTCCCGGAAACTGGCTTTGATTCCCGATTCCCACAGGATGATTATCTGATATCCAGTTGGTTTGAAGATTTGCAGTATTGTCGAGTACCCCATTTACATACAATTTAAGACTAGGATAGTCATGTACAGCAACAAAGTGAAACCACTTTTTTGGAACCATATCCGTTTTCCCGACGAGGCAAAGATCCGCATGCGGTGGTTCTTCTACACAAATTTCGATGAGATCAGCGGGTGGATTATGCCAGCTTTTTATTCCAAATTTTTGAAGCCGCCAGGAATTGTCTCCTTTAGCAAACATTGTTTCATAACCGCCTTTATTAGGATAGCTATTGGCCATCGCCCAAATTGAAAAAGTCATTTTATTAGTCAGATCAAATATCTTTCTGTCTCCCGCATCTATCCGTATCCACTCCTTTTGTGCGTTGACCAACGCGGCTCCCCTTCCAAGCCTGCCATTGACAGCCGACCCTTTCTTTATGTTTATACCTGTTCCATGGGCTGCACTGGCTGTAGCATCCTTATAATGATTCGATAACGTGTCGCCAGATTCATTAAGGTGCCATACAGAGACAAAACCTTCCTTGTTACTAAACACGCCCTTAGAATCCGTCATATCTTGAGCAGCTACATCTCCCCAATGCATAAATATGGCTTGCCCTGATTTATTGCCGCTCACATCCATCTTAACCCAAATCAGGGCAGTTTTAGTCTCTTTGTCCCAATGCTCTACGCTATGGACAAGCAGGCCGGTATCTTTAGCTTTCGAGAATCGCAGATCAGAACCATTGCTATTAGCTTCTGAGAAATTAAAGTTCTTGTCATTCAGAGATATTGCCACTGGAAAATTGTAGACATCGGCCTTTAAATTAGCACCGGTCCCGCTTGTGTTTAGTTCAATCATCTGCCGAAAACGTGACTTCGCAAAGTCCTGTGCTTGTAATGCAGATGCAAGCAGGACATAGGAAAAAGTAAGGTAAACTTTAATGTTAGACATGATGACAAAATTCGGTTAGGGTTTAATCGCGTTGCTTCACCTGATTATTAATATCATTAGCTAAATCTAGAAAAACACCGTTAGAAAAAACTTAAGAGAAAGTGCTGAATTGCCGAATAATTGATTTGTAGTGCTGAAGTAGGGTAGAAAAAGGTGGTTAAAAATCGTACGGATGTTTAGCAGGAAAAATTGAAAACACAAAACCTATTAAAATGTCTAATAAATACGGAACTTTCTGGAAATTAATGGGGCATACCCATCGATTTTTCAGGCAGTTACAGGAAACTTATTTTAAAGAAAAAAAAATCATTCAATGGAAAACGAACCCCTGATTGTAGAGTACACTTATAGTGCGCCGATTGATAAGGTATGGAAGGCTATTACCGATAAAGATCAAATGAAAGAGTGGTATTTTGACCTTCAGGAATTCAAACCGGAAAAAGGATTTAAATTCAGCTTTACCGGCGGGGATGAAAATGTACAATACGTCCATAATTGCGAAGTCATAGAAGCTGATCCGCCAAACAAGCTTAGCCACACCTGGACTTATGAAAAGAATCCCGGACATTCTATTGTAACCTGGGAACTATTTCGAGAAGGTGATAATCAGACCAAAACAAAGTTGACTCATAAAGGTCTTCCAAGTTTCTCAAATGGAGATCCTAATTTTGAAGTATCAAGCTTTACGAAGGGCTGGAACTCGATACTCGGAGAATCTTTAAAAAAGTATTTAGAAAAGGAAAGTTAAAATTTGTTTATACAGTTCTCTTTGCAGGCTTTTTTAGGACGTAACAGCTTATCTGTTTTAGTCGAATCTGTCCACAAAACCGAACCCTGCAACTGCGAATTACTTAATCAGATTGTCATACAAGCTATTAATAGTAGTATACATAATTGTCCGCAAACCCTGCGTGTATTTGCCGGCAGTACTACTGCCATTTATAATCACAACAAAACCAAAGTCTTCTTTTTGGTTAAAGAACATCGTACTGTAAAGGCCATATGACGATCCTGTATGTCCGGTCATCTTTTCCCCGGGGATGATATCATCGCGATTCGTGCCAAGTGCCAGGCCATAGTTCTCTACATTTGCAATTTTGGTTTGCATGGTACGGGAGCTTTTCTTTGAGATAATTCGGGTGCCATTTGCTTTACCGCTGTGCATATGCATGATCATATATTTTGCGAGATCTATAGCCGAAATCTTCATTCCGCCTGTAGGAGAAAATATGGGAGTTGTCTGTCCCATTACGTACTTAGAAATTTCTTCCCGGCGCGGTGCATAAGCCTGTGGCGACGGATTGTATCTTTTGTTTTTAGCATCATAATCATAAAGAGTTACGAACTTATTATTGTCCAATGAATCGACATTATATCCGCCGTACAAGCCGAGCGGATTTAATACATGAGCTTTAACATAATTATCGAAGCGCTCTCCCGAAACTCTCTCTATCACTGTACCCACCATATTATAGTTCAGGTTACAATATTCATAATCTGATCCTGGAGCGTAATCATTATAGCATTTCGCCCAATTGGGGTTCTTATCTGGATTTATAACATCAAGATTGAAATAGCCCTGACTATCATTTATACTTGAAGTATGTGACATGACCATTCGCAAGGTTATCACCATATCAGGAAATTTTGGATTTCTAATACGAAAACCAACTAATTTACCAAAGTCATCATCCAGTGATATCTTCTTTGCTTCTACCAATTGCATGACGGATGTCGCCGAGAAAGATTTTGAAATGGACGCAATTCTGAATATGTCGCCGCTACCGAGAGGTGTATTACTTTCGATATTCTTCTGTCCGAAAGAATTGGTGTAAATGATCTTCCCGCCCTTCACGACTGCAAAAGACAATCCGACAATATCCTGATCTTTCATGATTTGTTTAATATCCGCATCCACTTTAGCAAACTGAGCAGAGGTTGATATCGAAATAAAAAGAAGAAGAAATCCTGTGATAAGTAATCTACCGGAGGTACGCATGGTTATATTTAATTTAAATTTTAATCCTATAATTCTTAACCGTTTATATACGCTTAAGACCCTGTTCTAAATCACCCAACAAATCGTCTACGTTTTCAATTCCAACGGAGTATCTCACTAAACTTTCTGGTATACCCAACAAAGCTCTTTGTTCAGTAGTCAATTCTACATGGCTGGTAGTGCGCGGTGGCCCGGCGAGCGTGCTTACAGAACCAAGACTCGCTGCTAAATGCACCAGCTTTAACGATGGCAGAAATTTCTCGACTAATTCATAACCCCCGTCTAGAGCGAAGCTTAGCATTCCCCCAAAACCACGCATTTGTGATTTTGCGATCTCGTGGCCCTTATGGGATTCTAGCCCCGGATAAAAAACGTCCTTAACCTTTGAATGACTTTTTAGAAAGCGGGCAATTTTGAGTGCAGATTCATTCTGACGCGAAATACGAAGATCGAGCGTTTTCATGCCGCGGGCTATCATGTACGCCGGATCTGCCTGCAAGCTTGCCCCATTTATCTCACGAAAGTGAAAAACCTGCTGCACAAGATCTTTTTTACCGGCCAAAAGTCCTCCCATGGCATCCGAATGACCGCAAAGGTATTTCGTTGCACTATGAATAACAAGATCTGCACCTAGTTCCAATGGGTTCTGATTGATGGGAGTGGCAAATGTATTATCTACGACTACGATCGCCCCCGCCTTCTTTGCGGCTGCAGCAATACGCTTAATATCAATTATCTTTAGTGTTGGATTCGTTGGCGTTTCAAGATAAACCAGATCACAGCCTTTAGCTATTTCGAATTCCAGCTCGTCATGATTACCGGTTTCACAGAGTTTGATATCGACATTATACTCTGGAAAAAAATCCAGAAAAAGTTTACTGGTACCTCCATAAGTGTCCTTGACTGAAACAACCCTCTTTCCGGGCTTTAGAAATGTAAAAAGCGTATTGCTAATCGCTGCCATCCCGGTTGCAAAAGCCGTTGCAGCCTCAGCATTTTCTAATACACGAATCTTTTCTTCTAAAGATGCTACTGTAGGATTGGTGTTTCGGCTGTAAATAAACCCATCGGATTTACCTACAGACACATCGTACCACTCATCAAGATCGGTGTATGCAAAAGCCACACTATTTACGATCGGAGTGGTTGCCGCTCCTTTAAAGTATGGGTTCTCTTCACCTGCCCATACCGCATCGGTTGCTTTGGCGTATTTTTTTTGCTCCATCATTATTTAAGTAAAGTATCTGCAATTTTCCGGCTTGAAAAATAAAGGTAAACCGGAACCCCAGAAAATATTAGAATTAGTCCCACGAGTGCTTGTAAAGGATTTTGAATGATCGTGACTACAACCAGCGTCAGACAAAACAGTGTAAAGATAACAGGCAAAACCGGATAGGCAATGACCTTATAAGGCCTTTCGGCTTCAGGAAATTTATAACGCATTATCATAACTCCCAGGGCCGTAGCACCATAAAATATAAATGAAGCGAAAATGAGCAGGTCTGTGAGCTGGTCAAAACTTCCCGACCAAACTAATACAACGGACCAGCCACATTGCCACCATAAAGCATGCGATGGTGAATGATATTTGGGATGAACTTCCCCGGCTTTTTTAAAGAATAATCGATCCCGCCCTATAGCATATACCATTCTTGACGACATTAGAATCGTACTGTTTGTGCAGGTAAAAGTTGCTAACACGATCAGGGCGGACAATAGGATTGCTCCCCCGCTCCCGCTTATTACCCGGGCTACTTCTACCGCAGCAATTTTATTCGCCACATTATTTAAAGCCGCCAGATCGGCAACAGGAAGAATATATATGTAAGCTGCATTCACCATTAAATATAGAATGATGACGCTAAATGTTCCAATTACCAGTGCCAAAGGAATATTCTTCTGAGGGTTTTTTACTTCTTCGCCGAGATACCCGATATTATTCCAGCCCTCATAGCCCCAAAAGGCGCTTACGGAAGCTGCGAAGAAGGCTGCGATCATGGGCCACCCGGTCGGCGGATTCGTAATACCCGTAAAATGACTTATTTTTCCCTGTGGTGATCCGAGAGCTGCAGCGCAGAAGCCCAGGATCGCAATAATAATTCCCGCGATAAGGTATCTGCTCAGCCTTTCGCCGAAGACTACGCCACGGTGATTTATAAAGCTTAAAAAAACAATCAAGAGAGATGCGATGATCTTAGCACCGGCATTAAACCCTAAAAAACCAAAAGCCGGAAGATCCAGGACGGGGAGACTAAAAAGACTGTAAGCCGATTCTGAAAAGATATACGCCAAAGCTGCTATTGACGCGGATTTCATCACAGTTAAGTTACCCCACCCATAAAGAAAGGCAAAAAATCTACCATATATTTTTTTGAAATAAACATACTCACCACCCGAACCGGGCATCATGGCAGCAAGTTCGGCAGTGCATAGCGCACCGATTAAACTGAGCACTCCGGCAGTAAGCCAGCAGACCAATATCCAGCCTGATGACTGTAAAGACTCTGACATTGGAGCAATCTTTTTAAATACGCCGGAGCCGACAATGGCACTAACAACAAGGAGTATTGCCGGCCATCTGGTTATGGTTCTGTCGAGGGTGGGTGCTACCATCTTATACTTTGGTTAAGCCTAATCCGCTTTTACTATTTGTCATTAGGTATCCATCTTCAAGTACAAAGCCGCCCTCAGCCAAATCTTCCGCCAGATCAAAGCTGCCGTCAAGATCGAGGAATCTGGTATGCGGACAAGATAATGCTGCATGAAGTGCAGCAGTGATACTAATGCGACTCTCATCATTGCAGCCCCAGAACAAGTCGATATTTGCGTGTTTTGCAATGCCCGCAATCTGCAAGCCGGACCTGATTCCCCCGCACTTCATAAGCTTAATATTAAAAATGCCATATGGATTTTCCTTTACTAGATCCAGAGCCGTAGCCGGGCTGGTTAATGACTCATCAGCCGTGAATATTTTCCTAACATCCGGAGCAAATTGAAGGAGCTCATTCTCTTTACCAGGTAAAAACGGCTGCTCTATAACTTCAATATCAGCGCCTTTAGTAAGTTCTAAAAAAAGCCCAAGTTGCTTAACATTATATCCTGTATTAGCGTCAACCCGCAGACTAAAATGAGTGTTGAATACTTCTCTAAGCTTTAAAATTCGCTCCGCATCTACTTGTGGGTCCAGCCCGGTTTTAACTTTTAACGCTTTGAATCCCTGACTATAATATTCTTTCGCTTCATTTATGGTCTCCTCAACATTTTTTATACCTATTGTAATGGAAGTAAGCATTTTGTGATGTTTCCGGCCATAAAAATCTATGATTGGAATATCTAACCATTTCCCAAATGCATCGTGTAAAGCGATATCTACGGCCGCCATGGTACCTGGAAATGCTCCGAATACTTCAGCTATACTTGTAATATGAGCCATAAATTCCCTGATGTCTTTCCCAACTAATTGGCGGACTGGATCAGATTCGAGATTCTTGATGGTAACATCGGCTGTCTCACCTACCACAGCACCTTCTGGACAGGCAGCCCCAAGGCCAATCATCCCGTTGTTAAGCTCGATCTCAACAAACACATTTTCGGTATCATAAAATGTATCCCGAGCTATGGTATAGGGCTTTGTAAGGGCTAAAGACCTTTTGTAAGCTGTTATTGATCTGATATTCATATAAGTTCCTTGATCAAAGGAATTAAAGCCTCACAACCTTCCTCGAGGGGCAGTAATACGGGCACGTTATAGCTTTCACTAAACTCCCGCTTAAATTGCAGAGCTTCTTCCGGGCTGCAATCTTCAGTATTTAAGGCTATTGCAATAACCCTGGATCCGTAAAGACGGATCAATTCAATCTCAGACTCCAGATCAGGGATCGCACCCCAGGCAGGATCATGCTCATAATATTCACGCTTAGGGGCATGAACCAGAACTACATGCTTAGCATTTCCTGAAATCAGCATCTCAGATCCGCATGGTCCGCTGGGATTCCTCAGCGCTGCCTGCCCTTCTACAAGGATTACATCCGGTTGCGTTTCTTTAGCGCAGGAAAGAATTGCGTGTTCCATCTCGCCACCAACAAAATCATTTAGTGTCGAATCAAAGATAAACCCATACTTGCCCCCCTGGAGCCATCCTGTTTGGCCAGTATAAACCATCTCCGCGTGAATATTATGATCAGTACACGCTTTCAAAATAAATCGGGTAGTAGTCCGCTTTCCCAGGGAACAGTCAGTGCCCAGCATAGCAATAACCGGAGTTTTGAGCTCCTTTATCTCTCCTGTCCAAAAATGAAGGTCTGCTCTGTTTTTAGGTCTTCTAATATCAATTAACTCAACATTATACTGTTTTGCCAGCTCAATCATTTCGGGGCGTTCATTCAGATAATCATGCAATCCGTTTACTATCGAAAGGCCATTCTTTATTGCGATTTTTATATCCGCCAGCATACTTTCAGGAAATATCCCCCCTGTTGTAGCAACGCCAACAATGCAATATTTAGGATTAGTTTTGAGCGCATCGCCTACGCTATTAAAAATGGGAAGTTCACGGTTGCGGCCATCCAGTACTTCACCAGCATCTTTCCCGGCATTTGCCGGATCTACGAATCCAACGATTTTAAATCTCTTGCTTTCACGGATCAGTCCATGTGCAGTTTTAGCATCTGAAGTATGGAGCAGACCTCCAGTTAGCACCAGGGCATTAGGTATCATCATTAAAATTTATATTATTACTTGATAGGTTTTAGCAGAACATCCTGATAGGTATGGTCCGAATCGGGGTCAATGATCTTCATTTTAATCTGGTCGACTGAACCATCGGGATTGAGTGAAAATGTAACGTAAGCATCTCCCTTAAGACTTCGGTTTTTCAGTGTGGAGATAAACGTATTGTATTGATAGTACTTGAGCATTCCGTTAAAATGAGGCAGACTCTTGAATTCCATACTCATTCCCTGCCCGGATTTTATCAGCGCCACATCTCCATAAACAACATCACGATAATTGCCAGCGAGGTTATTTATATCGAGGTTGAATGAACCACCTGTATCGGCCGGCACAAGATTCTTCTGCTGAGATTCCTTGAGCCGCGCAAATGCAAAATCCTGTTCTTCTTTAAATGCTTTGATCCAATCGTACTTATCATTTTTTGCATAATAGTCGAGTACATGATAAATTATCGACCAATAAGCTCCTGTTGATTCCTGATTGGTAAAAACCGTCACTCCTAGCTTTAAGTCTGGCACCATGGCAACCTGCGAAACGAATCCAGCAAGCTTACCGCCATGGCCGACAACCTTATACTTCTGATAATTATATGCACGAAACCCTGCAGCATAACCCCAGAAATCCATTTGTGCAGGTTTGAGCCTTTCTGAAACTTTGGAGATTGGGATTGGCCGGATGATATTCCATAATTGCCTGGTTGCTGCCGGCTTAAATAATTGTTCGCCCGATGGTGTACGCCCGGAATCAAGCTGTGTTATCATCCAGTTAGAAACGTCATTCGCGTTGGATAATATTCCTCCTGCAGGATTACTCGCATCACCGGTGTTTTGTTGCAGATAATCATCGACCAGCGTAATATTTCCGTTTACGCGATTGTGAGCAAAAGATATATTTGGTTTAGACCCGAACTCTGAATACCTGGAAACACTTCCGGGCATCCCAACTTTATCAAATATCCTGGTCTTAACAAAATCTTCCCATTCTATGCCACTTACAGCTTTAATGATTTCCGCACAAGCCAGATAGAGGATATTGTCATAAGCATAAGTACTCCTGAAGTCGTAGGCGAGTGGCAGTTTTTGAACTTTCTCAAGAATTTCCCTTCTGGAGAATGTCGACGGCGGGAATAACATCAAATCACCGGAATAAGCCAGGAGACCGCTTTGATGCACCAGCAAATCTCTGACTGTCAGATGCGTTGTAATATAATCATCTGCCATCTTAAACCATGGCAAGTGCTGAGTTACGCGATCATCCCACTTCAATTTACCTTCCTCCACCAACATGGCCAAAGCGGTACCAGTGAAAGCTTTTGAATTGGATGCTATTGAGAAAAGGGTGTTACCATCAACCTTTTCTTCAGTTCCCATCTTTTTCACGCCGTAACCTTTGGCAAGCAATACTTTACCGTCTTTGACGATCGATACACTCAGGCCTGGCACTTCGAATGTCTTGATTACTTTATCAATATATTGATCCAGACCCGGTGGCAAAGCAGGCTGAGCGGAAGTGGAAATAGATACAAGAAAAAAAGAGAAAAAAAGGACTAGCTGCCTGCGAGACATAGAAAAATAAATTACTTAAGGTTGAATTCGGGACAATTCCCGTTCAGCTTTCTAAAGTAATGTTTTAATTATAAAATCAATCCCAAATTGCGACTCTGGTTCTTAGCTTATGAACTTTTCGAGAAGGATTTGTCCGTTAAAAATATAAAAAGCACAAATGATAGCCTCACCCGCTAAGAGCGGAACTATGAGATTGGCAAAACGCATACGAACAGAGCCCGCCACATAACAAACCAAATCTGTTGGCGTGAATGGTGCAAACGCCCAAAGTGCAATGAATAAAAACCCATTCCTCCCCTCCAACTTTTCCCGTACAAGAACAATCTTCTCCGGATAATTCTTTTCAAAATAACTGCTGAACCCAAGATTTTCAGCCATGAAGAACATTATTGCCGAAGTGACCAGCATACTGGCAAGAAATATTGCTAAAAGTAAAAGAGGGCTGTCTTGAAAGAGAATAATTCCCGCAAGCAGAAAGGGCGTTCCGGGTATCATCGTGATCCCACGAATAGTGCAGAGAACAAAATACAATAACAGTACTCCACTCTGATAATTTCGCACAAAAGCGGAAATATTCTCAGGTGTGAGTTGCCGGGCGTAAATAAAATATAAAGTTACGCACACAGCAATAAATAGTAACCAAACGATTCCAAGGTTTCTTTTGAACTTATCGTTTGGAGGAAAGCTATTTTCGTGCATAATACACAAATGCAGGCGGGAAATTTCGCAAAGTGAAATCACAATTTACGTAGGCAAAATTCCTTTTCAATAAACCCAAATCATTTAATGAGTATTGGAACTGGACGTAAGACCCATAAGGTTTTAATATACGTATGCAGGCATCCAAAATACCTGCTTTCTCTTTAACATTAATATTTGCCAATGGCAAACCCGATACGATGTAGTCGACCGATTGGTCCGACACATATTCTGACAACCTGGTAGCTGTATCATTTACATTTACCAGCCGATCATCATTAAACTTAGTGAGTTTGTCAAAAAGTTGAGGATTTATTTCGAAAGAAGTCAATTTCGAGCATGGACTCATTTTTTCCAAGAGCGACCTGGTCATATTACCTGTTCCTGCGCCGAGCTCCACGATATGCAAATTCTTACCAAAAGCAAGATTATTTAACATCATCTCTGATAAATAGGTGGAACTCTCAACAACAGATCCGGTCTGACGGATATTCTTTATAGCTTCTTTGAGGAATGTCTTCATAACTATTTGTTTGACTACATAATGATAGGAAGAGTTACTTCGAACAGTAAATTTATGTGACGAATGCCTTTAATATTGGGACGGAACATCCTTTTCTCCTGACTAATTATATAAACTTCAAGTATATACCTTATTTAAAGGGTGTATACGGAAATATTTATGATGAGTTTACCAAAGAATTTACTCCTGTTTGCAACACATATATAACTGATTATCAAGCCCCAAACGCTTAGTGTACCGGGTACAACTAGTTGACTTTCAGCATACTTTTATTTGACTATATAGTTTTATCGGTTTAGCTTTGCCCCCAACTAACCAATTATACATAAGTGATATGAGACGAATCACGAACAATAGTGAGGTGCCTGACTTGGGCTACCTTAAACTTCACGCGCAGGAATTTTTCTATCAGCTTAGCCCCGGGGAGCTAACAACAATTGCACTGGATAAATCTGAAGGTACATTAAGCAGTTCGGGTGCACTTGCCGTAAATACCGGAAAGTTCACTGGCCGCTCGCCCAAAGACAGATTTATCGTCAAAGACAACATCACTGAAAATCAGGTGTGGTGGAGCGACGTTAATATTCCATTCTCAGCGGCAGACTTTGAAAATATTTACGATAAGTTACGGTCCTATCTCGCGAAACAGACTCTCTTTGTGAGGGATGGTGCAGTTTGTTCAGAGAAAAACTATCGGATCAATGTAAGAACTATCACCGAAACTGCTTATCAAAACTTGTTCGCCCACAACCTATTTCTGAGACCTGACGGATCAGAACCTGCAACCCCGGAATGGACGATCATCGCAGCTCCCGGATTCAAAGCGGATCCGCGCACGGATGGTACCAGACAAGAAAATTTCTCAATCATCAATTTTAGCCAGAAGCTTGTACTTATAGGAGGAACTGGTTATACAGGTGAGATTAAGAAAGCCATGTTCTCCGTTTTAAATTTTTTATTGCCATCGGAAAACGTATTACCAATGCATTGCTCTGCCAATAAGGGCAAACGCGGAGATACTGCCATCTTCTTCGGATTATCTGGAACAGGCAAAACCACTTTATCGGCTGATCCCGACAGGGAACTGATTGGCGATGATGAACACGGATGGGGCGATCATTCGATTTTCAATTTCGAAGGCGGATGTTACGCAAAAACAGTAGGATTAAATCCTGAAAAAGAGCCGCAAATATATCATGCAATAAAGGCTGGCGCTCTTCTGGAAAATATAGGTTTTGTGGAAGGAAGCAACGTTCCGGACTTCAATGATATTTCCATAACAGAAAATACTCGGGTTTCTTATCCTATGGATCATATACCTGGTGCGGCTATTCCGTCTACAGGGAGCATCCCCGAAAATATCTTCTTCCTTACTGCAGACGCATTCGGTGTATTGCCGCCTATTTCAAAGCTAACTGTTCCACAGGCGAGGTATCACTTTCTTGCTGGCTACACATCAAAGATTGCTGGAACTGAGGAAGGAATTAATGAGCCGCAAAGTACGTTTTCCGCATGCTTTGGAAAGGCATTTCTTCCTCTCCATCCTATGAAATATGCAGAATTGCTTGGCAGGAAGATCAGCGAACATGATGTAAATATTTGGCTGATAAATACTGGCTGGACAGGAGGTCCTTACGGAACAGGGACACGCATAAATCTTTCATATACCCGGAATATGATAAAAGCTGCTCTCGAAGGTAAGCTAAGCCAAAGCACCTTTAATATTGACGGCATTTTCGGGTTGATGATTCCAGAAGAATGCCCGGGTGTACCCTCAGAAATTTTGAAGCCAATCAGCACGTGGTCAGACCCGGTGAATTATATTGAAAAAGCGTATAAGCTTGCACAATTATTCCGAGAAAACTTTAAACAATACGAAGAACTGGCCGATGAAGAAACAAAAAACGCAGGGCCGGTTGAATTGAAGATGAAAATTAACGCATAAGTTAATTTTACAAGAAAGGGCCGCGAAACATTCGTCCGCGGCCCTTCCTATATATATAATACGTATTGATTACCATGTCAAAAAACTGACTATGGTAAACTGTCGCAAAGTTTACTGTTATGTTAGAAAGCAGGTATGATTAAACTTTCTTAACCCTTACAGCTGTCATTCCTTTTTGTCCGGCCTCAAGTTCAAAAGTCACTTTGTCATTCTCACCAACCGCTTCCGAAAGCTCATTGATATGAACAAAAATGCTTTCCTGGCTTTCTGAATCCTTGATAAACCCGTAACCTTTTGATTCGTTAAAGAAAGTCACCTTTCCCTTACGAATTAAGTCACCCGGCTGAATAGCTTCCTGTTTTGGCGTCGCTATCAGGATATCTTCTGTAACGATCTTCTTTTTCTTCGTTGGATCGGGAGGTGTGGACGTTATGTTTCCATTTTCGTCGACGTAAGCCATCATCTCGTCAAGGCTTTTTCCCTTTACGACGTTCTCTTTTCGCTCCTCCGCTCTTTCCCTTTTTTCCTTTTGCTTTTTAAGCCGCTTTTTTTCTTTTTCTTTTTTGTTAAATGTTTCTGTCGATCTAGCCATAGTTTAATTTAGCGTACTCCTGGTGTTTTAAATGGTGAATAATTATCAAATCAACATCTGGTTGATTTTTTTGTTTCTCTTTGATTCTTTTGAAAAAGATAATCTCTCAATAAAAAAGCATCCTCCATTAAGGAGAATGCTTCACGAAATAATTATATAGTATACTAAGCTACTGTTACATTTACTGCGTTCAGACCTTTACGGCCTTCTTCAACGTCGTAGTTAACTACATCATTCTCACGAATGCTGTCAGTTAGACCTGAAGTGTGTACAAAGATTTCACTTCCACCATCATTAGGTGTGATAAATCCGAAACCTTTAGTTTCATTGAAAAATTTTACTGTTCCTTGTTGCATTATATTTTTTGTTAATAAGTGTGCAAGGTACGGTTAAATATCGGAATAAACTAATTATCAGGCATTAAGTGAGGTAACGGTTTTCGAAAGGGTGGTATTTATGAATAAAAAGCGTAGAATACGTCATCTGCAAGGAAGTAGTTTTTTTGTTTCACCTGTAAGTAAGAGGTTTAATTCTTAGTGCTTTCTTTTTGATGGAAAGCAAAACCAATGCTTTTGGGCAGCGATAGTCCCGTGCTCTGCAGTAGTTTTGCATTTGTTTCCCGGTTTATGATTAAAATATGTGTAAGCAAAAGCTACTGCTGCCGCCCGGGTTTAGATGGCTAAGTCATCACTTTGATGAATGTTTGCTCGCACCGCGCAAATACACTAATTAACTCTTTATTGTTAATCTATGTTAAAGATTTAACGATCAGTTAATTAAGGGTTATTTTCGCAAATGTCAAGCCGAAGCGTATTATGTCCCGACTAGCCCTTATCGCAATGCTCGTACTTTTAACCGGACAATTACGAGCGCAAAACTTCCGTGCGCGGGTTCTCGATATTATCACCAAAGAACCTGTAACTGGCGCTACAGTTAAGGGTAATTCGTCGGCACTCACAGATGCAAACGGCAACTTCAGCTTAACAAATGCAAAGATAGGCGATACTATCAGGATTATTCATCTGGGCTATAAGCCCTATATCTTCACGTTCAACGCGCTTCATCCGGGACTTGGCTCTGGTCCGCCTCCTGAGATCTCTCTTCAGCCAAATAGTATTATGCTTAACGAGATATTCGTCAAATCTTATCGCCGCTCAAAAGCAGATTCAATAAAGAACCGGCAGGAGTTTGCCTCAGAATTCACTTATACAAAAACCAGCTTCAAAGACATCTTCGTGGTGAAGTCGCCTGAGGAATTAATGGCGCGTCACATCGACGTCCACCGGGGGAACAACACCTATAGCGCCTCTTCTTTAGTCAAGCTTGATGTTCTAAATGTGGTAGGTTACCTTGCAAAGAATAAAACGCGCCCTTCTAAACTACAGAAAACGTTACTGCAGGACGAAGGTGATAAATACATTGACCGGGTATTTTCAAAAGAAACGATAATTTCAATAACGAAACTTACAGGTGATTCTCTGAAAAATTTTATGATCAGGTATCGCCCAACGTTAAAATTGGCTAGAAGTAATACCGAATATGAAATGATTGACTACATCCGTCAGAAACATCTGGAATTTATAAAGTGATATCTGTTTACTTTCAAAAAGAGTCCGGCCCTTCTCATCTGCCACTTACAATTCTTTGACGATAATCATTATATTGTAAGATAAGCGACTTATTTTACATGCATATCAATGAGCAACTCTGTTTTCGAAAAGCTGCATTCTGACGGTCTAATCGCCGATCACACACTGGAAAATATTCGCAAAAAGAATTCTTCAGCTCTTTTTTCAATTCACTGGGAACTCAAAGCACTTCTATATATCGGAGTTATGCTGCTCAGCACTGGGCTTGGAATACTGGTGTATAAGAATATTAACACAATAAGTCATCAGGTAGTTCTCGGTACAATCGCTGCACTTACCATTGCATGTTTCATCTGGTGTTATAAAAACAAATTACCTTTCAGTCCGGAGAAGGTCGAATCATCCGGGGCATTTGCCGACTATATACTTCTGCTCGGGACATTGAGTTTTTTAAGTTTTGTGGGATACCTTCAATTTCAGTACGGAGTATTTGGTGATAGGTACGGACTCGCCACGTTTATTCCAATGGTTTTTCTCTTCATTACTGCTTATTATTTTGACCATCCTGGCATTTTGTGTATGGCTATTGCTAACCTCGCACTGTGGATGGGCGTCTCTGTTACACCACGAAGTCTGCTGGAAAATGGAGATTTTAGCACTGAAATCGCCATTTACACTTATCTGAATCTTGGTTTATTTCTTCTTTTACTGGCTATTGCCAGCAAACGCTATCATTTTAAAAAACACTTCTCCTTCATTTATCACCAATTTGCTGTTCATTTAACATTTGTCGCTCTAATTTCTGGCTATTCCCATTACAGCTATTATCCAGCATTTATATGGCTTATTGCCGTTGCTTTAGCCATGTGGTTCTTTTTAACTGATGCCCTGAAGCACAAATCGTTTTATTTCGTTTTGCTAACAGTAATATACTCATACATCGCTCTTAGTATTTTTGTAGTCCGTAGCCTGGATTTTCTACCTCGATATGCCGTAACGTATCTATACATCCTGTACTTTATTGTATCGGGTCTTGGACTCATCTTCACACTTATCTATTTGAACAGGAAAATAAAGGCTTAATGATAATCTATAATAAAACATGGCTTGCCAATGCTGTTATCGTTGGTCTGGCTGAAGAACAAAATCAGCAAGGGCTCTTATCCGACACAGAGCTGCAGGCTATCAGGGGAAAGTACCCCGTTGGATTTTACACTCCGAATATTTTTATCAGAATTGGGCTCTTCCTAGTTACCGTTATTACTGCAGTATGCTTTGAAAGATTAGTAAATCTCATCCTTTTTGACTCCGGCCTGAACCCAGGTTATCGCTTATACCTCATACTGGGATTGCTGAATTATGTCGCATTGTGGCTAATTGTGAAAAAGAAATCTCATTACCGCTCGGGAGTTGATGATGGCTTATTGCTCATGTCTTTTATTTGGCTTCTAATATCTATTGAGTGGTTGCAAAGCGACAATTACCAGGCAAGGGCTATTTTCATATTTCTATTGAGTCTATACTTTGCGCTGAGATTCTCTGACATGCTGATGAGCTGCATATCTTATCTATCCTTGACGGCTTTCCTTTACTTCACCTGGCAAAAGTTGGGGCCAACAGGGATTTCGACAATGCCATTTGCTCTTATGCTGTATTCTGGTGTGATTTATTTGTTTGTTTCACGGAATATAAGCAACATCAAAACCCGCTTCTATGTGGCTTGCATGATCACGATCCAGGTTTTAACTCTAATCACATTCTATGTAGCCGGGAATTATTTTGTCGTGAAAGAAGTAGGAGAGATTTTAAACCACACAAAAAACGAAACTATGCCACTGAACTGGTTCTTCTGGATCTGGACGACCATGTTACCGGCTTTCTACGTGTATCGGGGGATAGTGCGAAAGGATCGCATATCCCTAAGGGTTGGCTTACTATTATGCATTGCGGCGGCAATAACTGTAAGACATTATTATAATCTGATGCCTCTTGAATTGCTATTCATCTTAACCGGCATAATCTTAATTGTCCTTGTGTGGTATGTAAAAAAGTACTTAAAAACGCCCAGACACGGGATTACAGATAAAGAGCCAGCAATCGAAAGCTTAAGCGATCAGTTAAAGCTCGAATCGCTTGTTATCTCTGATTCAAGTTCGCATATAGGAATCCCTCCTGCAGATACCGGTACCCAAATGGGTGGTGGCAGGTTTGGAGGCGGTGGAGCAAGTGGCACTTTCTGATTACTGAGCTGCATAAAAACCAGAGCTCATTCAAAACTGCGCATGCCTTCCAAAAAATATATCATTATGTTTGCCGGATAAATACGCCCCTTGAAAACCGCTAAAATTTTCAATATTCCCCCTATTCCCTCCGTACTTTTAGCTATGATCAGTGTTCAGGGAGGGGCTGCCATCGCGAAAAGTATTTTCCCTACACTTGGAGCGCCAACTACCGCATCGTTAAGAATTGGATTATCTGCCCTATTCCTTCTTCTCATATTCCGGCCCAACATAAAAAAACTCACACCTGCCCAATGGAGGTCAGTCATACCTTTTGGCCTGTGCCTGGGAGCAATGAATTTGGTTTTTTACTTATCAATTGAAAGAATACCTGTAGGATTAGGAGTAACACTTGAATTCATAGGCCCGCTTATTCTGGCAGTAGTAAGTTCCCAGCGACGTTCCGATTTTTTCTGGATATTTCTCGCAGCAGTTGGCATTGCATTGATCGCACCGTGGAATGCGCAAAATATTGACCCTTTTGGAGCCTTTCTTGCCTTGCTCGCAGGAGGTTTCTGGGTAGGCTACATCTTGCTTGGGGGAAAGATTTCAAAAATTATGGATGGCAAAGAAGCGGTCACTGTCGGGATGATATTTGCCAGTTTACTTGTGGTGCCATTTGGAATTATGTCAGGAGGCTTTGAAAATTTCAAAATTGAAATGATTGTGGCTGTCAGTGCCTTGGCACTTCTATCTAGTGCTATACCTTTTCTCTTAGAAATGAAGGCTTTAAAGGTCCTGCCCGCAAGTACCTTTAGTATCTTAATGAGCATGGAGCCGGCTATTGCCGCACTTTCAGCTTTGATATTCCTGGGTGAACACCTGATAGTAACCGAGTGGCTTGCAATTGCACTCGTGATGCTGGCCAGCGCCGGAGCAGCACTTAGCAAACGCAACGCGCCAATTGATAACTAAGGAACAGAGATTCTCTCCGCCTACCAGACTCTCAATTGTCAATTCTCAACTGTCAACCCATTAAGAGTGTTGTCCCTGATGCACACCTTCTGCAAATTCTTCACACATCTTTTTATTAAATGCTGGAAGGTCATCGGGATTACGGCTTGTAACCAGGCCCTGATCGACAACAACAGCCCGGTCTATCCACAAAGCACCGGCATTCTCGAGATCTATTCGAATGGAGGGGTATGAAGTCATTTCCCTGCCCTTAACAACTTCCGCAGTGATTAGAGACTGCGGGCCGTGGCAAATGGCTGCTACAGGTTTTCCTGCATCAAAAAATGCCTTTATAAAAGCTATAGCTTCCTCGCTCATCCTTAACTTATCCGGATTCAGAACGCCGCCAGGCAGCATTAATCCATCATAATCATCTGCTTTCGCGTCTGTTATATGTTTATCGACTGGTACCTCAATAGCCCACTCATGATCCTTCATAGCTCTTACCTTATCCTTCTGCGGTGAGATAATATCCACTTTTGCTTCAGCATCCAGCAGAGCTTTCCTGGGACTGGTAAGTTCAACTTCTTCAAAACCATCTTCCGTCAGGATAGCTATCTTTCTATTACTTAGATTAGTCATAACAATTTGATTTAGTAAAATGTCAGACAGGCTCCAGCGCCTGTTAAAAAATTAACAGGATTCACAAGAAAGATGTTTTTAAAAATTTGATTTGATACTAGCGATACACAAAATACACGCTGTCTTTTACCGTTATACCACTCATCCCGGTAGCGACGTAAACAATCTTATATTTTGATGCCCGGCTTATGGCGTAGCCCTCAAGTAAATTCACATTGGCAACAAGGCTATCGCCCGGATTCAACTTAATGTAACTGTCGGCAGACGGCGGCATTGCTCTTTTAGCCATCGCACCCCGATAGTCTACTTGTGTCCCGTCTTCGTCTGTTATATCCAGATATTTACTGACCAGTGGTTCAAAAGGGGTCGACCATTTAAGGAACTGGCTTGCCGTATCAGCAGGATTGAAAACGCGAAATTTCAATTCTACCGGATCTCCAATTGTAATTGTATCCTTGATCTGCATAAAACCTTGAATACCATCCTGCATCTGCATTTCAGCAGAAAGCGAACTGTCACCAGCTGCATTACTGTTAGTGCCTGTATTATTTATCCCGCATGAAGCAAGAATCAAAAGAAATGCTGCAACGATTATTTGATAGTTTTTCATCTGTGTAGAGTGTGTTCTTAAAAAGTGATCAAGCTACCATGATTTTATATATTACCCGGCGTAATTGGAAAATCATGATGGTTCGTGCGTCAAAGATAAGAGGAATTGGTTAACCGGGTTTTAAAAACAGGAAAGCCTTCCCCAATCGGAGAAAGCTTCCTGTTGATTACTAACAAAATTTAATTAGTCATTGATATTGTTCTAGTATCGGTCATCGTAACGTCTGTCGTCATAACGTCTATCGTCACGGTCATCATAGCGTCTGTCCCGGCTTTCATATCGGTCGTCGTATCGCTTGTCCATTTTTTTACGCTGTCCGGGAGGCATCCCATGCGGATGGCCTTTTTTACCATTATTCCTGCTTCCATTAAGGTAAACTTTAACTCGCTCGTTACGCATTTCGTAATGGCCAGGTACTGTACGGCCGCCAACTCCAAGAATTCCACGTGTGCGATATTCTGGAATCCACACCCTTCGTTCGCGCATTTCCCATCTATATTCACCGCGGTCGTCGCGATAAACGGTATTATCATTTGCGCCCCAAACTGTTGGAGTCTGGCGATACTGCGCCTCTGCTGTCATAGTCCCAGATGCTGCAAAAAGGGCTAAAATAATGAGGATCTTTTTCATAGTTGTAGTTTTAAATTATCACAAACCTCCTCAGGCTGTTTTAAACAAGTTCGGGCCTCAACATGAAGTTGAGATGAAATCTTACAGGTTTATTGTAACAAACACATTGCCAAACCTTCAATTGAAATCATCACAAGCAGTTATCCAGGTAGCCTGGATCAGGAACGAATCCCGAATAAAAATTAAGTTCAAGGTAAATTTCATTCATCCCTGATCTATTTCTAATTCAAAAAATCTTTAACACTTTTTTAACACTAGTTTATTGATTTTAAGATATCGGTTTCCTTATATTGTAAATCGCAGAGCGCCCATTTCTCGTAAATAGTAATATGGCAGCGTTTTTGTTATAACAGTAAACAGGCTGTGAAATAATGGGATAGACAGCAGAATTAAATATTAATCAATTATTGAAAATGTTAAAAAATAGAAATTTACATAAAGAGGCAACAAGCCCGGTTATTGCGATGAGCGAGGCGGCTGACAATTCAAATGACGATACGCTCCGCCTTAGACGGGAAATGGTTAATGCAGCCATTGAAGTTGTTGGATACGATCCAATCAAAATTGAGCAGTACCTGAACAGGAAAGATGTTGCATAAATGTTGATGGGTTAGCGCCTATCTGCTCTCGTTAAGAAATTATTTTACTGGAAGGCCAGAAAGATCTGTGTTCTAATCTTAATGTTTTTATATTTATTGCTCGCCTTTTCACCGGCGCCTGATAAATGTTTAGAAGCACTTTAAAGTTAACATTAGCTCTCACCTTATTATTGATTTTTGGCCACTCGGTCTACGCTCAAACAAATACTCTCTCGGGTGATACAATACCCTCACGCAAAAAAACAGGAAAATTTTCATTAACTAATATGTTCAATACTGGAAGTATGTACTACTTTACCGGTGTTGTTTCCGACAGTAAACCTTCTTTTGATATGCGTCTGGTTTACGATAACAATCGCGGCAATTGGGGAGTCCTGCTTTTTAAATCCTTTGAACTGGTCGAGCATAACGCCCCCTTTAATTATGCTCTCGTAGTATTAAACAAACGTTATTTCATTGGCTCGAAGATTCTTATTAGCCCGCAGGTAGGTGCGCAGTTAAACCAGATCGGCAGTATCGCAGGCCCGGGCACCGACTTTCTTACTAATCTCACAATCTCCTACCGTTTTGCAAAAAATCTCACTATCAGTAATGACGCAGTGATGCAAAATCTGGCTCTGACTAACCGTGCAAATTGGACAAATCGTGTTAAGCTGCAATATCAGAAAGCGAGCTTCACGGCATCCGCCAATATCTGGGATCGCAACCGCATATTCGACAACCCAGGCTACCTCGCTGGGGGCGTGTATGTCGGTTACAGCGGCATAAAGCTCGCTTCAAATATGAACCTTGTTATGACTTTCTCGCAGATAAAGGTTTTTAGCGCGGATACTCCCAGAAAAAGCGGGATGATGTTATCAGCAGGAGTAGGATTTTAGTTTAGTCCGGCTTTTCCAAAATTCATTTGAATTTCCATGTTCCCGATCAGTGATGGGCTCCCTCGCCGAATTTTATGTTCAAGCTAATAATCCTATATTTATATAAAACTGGTAATCAAATCATGAAAAGTTTAGTTAAAATGCTTGTCACTACGGCTGCCGTTACAAGCCCATTCATATTAATGGCACAAAAAGCTCCTCGTGAGATAGTTCCATTTTCACCCAATCCGAGCATTTTTAAAGAAAAAGTTGCAAAGGATCTTAGTCTTTCACCTGAACCCTCCACGACTTATGGTTTTTCGAAACATGGTTTCACGCAGCAATTGCCCACCATTATATTGGATGAAAGCAACCCGGTTGTCCATTACAATATGCCAGTTGTAAAGCCAGGAAATACTTCCAGGATTCTGGTGGCAGAGATTGATCCCGATTTTCCTTATACCTACAAAATGCCTGTAAAGAAACTTGACGTCGTTGAAAAATAGCTAGACTTTCACCGTCTTCCATTTTCCTCTGCTGAATAACCACAGAGTAAACAGCCCAACTGAAGTTTCAGAAAAGAATACCGCCCAGAACACACCGGTTTGTTGCCAGCCTAGCGAAATCGCCAGGTACCATGACAGGGGGATTTGAATCAGCCAGAAAAATACCAGATTGATATAAGTCGGAGTCTTAGTGTCGCCAGACCCGTTAAAGGCGGCAGTGGAAACCATCCACCATCCATAGACGAAATAGGAGAAGGAAAGGATTCGCAGCCACTCGGCACCGATTGCAATCACCCCTCTATCATCTGTAAAGATCCGCATCAACGACTCATTGAATGTAAAATACACAACAGATACAATTAACAGGTACACCATATTATAAGTTCCGGTTCTCCACACCGCAGATTCAGCGCGATCAGGGTTTTCTGCACCCAGGTTTTGGCCGACAAGAGTTGCAGCCGCATTAGAAAGACCCCATGCCGGCATCATAGTGAACATCATTACCCGGATTGCTATAGTTGCGCCTGCTACCGCTTCACTGCCCACCTCAGCCAGGATTCGCATGACGAATATCCATGAAGTCATTGCCACAATCATCTGTCCAATCCCTCCAATAGAAGTTCGCAAAATACCGAGCATACTTTTTGCATCCCAGTATAATTCAGAAAGCTTTATTTGAATACGTTTATGCCCCTTAAAAAGAAACCAAAGCTGAATTAAAACACCAACTCCCCTGCCTATATTCGTCGCAATTGCAGCTCCCTCTATGCCCAATGCCGGTATAGGACCAAATCCAGAAATCAGTAGCGGACACAGAACGATGTTAATGCCGTTTGAGATCCAGAGAACTCGCATAGCAATGGCCGCATCGCCTGCCCCGCGAAATATGGCGTTGATAACAAAGAGCAGCATGATAACCATGTTGCCCCCGAGCATCCACTGAGTATACTTGTATCCGTTCTCTATTGCCCATTGATCTGCGCCCATCAGTGCGAGCAGATCTTTGGCGA
Source organism: Bacteroidota bacterium (assembly GCA_040384965.1). Taxonomy (GTDB): domain Bacteria; phylum Bacteroidota; class Bacteroidia; order Sphingobacteriales; family Sphingobacteriaceae; genus Daejeonella. Next base: position 42,624 of record JAZKIH010000057.1, read on the forward strand.
AAAATATACCGGCAAGCGAAAAAGGTACTGAAGCCAGCAAAGCCAGGATGATGGACTGCACAGCCGAAGTTCCTGCGCTTTCCTTATTTTTTTCTCCAATCCGGCGTGCAATAATTGCTGTAACCGCCATGGCAAGTCCCATAGCAATTGAATATAAAAGAAAGAGATACGTTTCGGTCAGTCCAACAGTAGCGACAGCCGATGCACCTAGTTTACTAACAAAATAGATATCCACTACAGCGAACGTTGATTCCATTACCAACTCCAGGATCATCGGAACAGCCAGCAGAAAAATAGCTCTTTTCATCGGGATAGCAGTATAATCGGCTTCAGTTCCGGCAATAGCATTTTTGATGTGCTGCCAAACAGAAATTTTCACATCTATTGGTGGAGGATCCTTTTTTATAGTAGTCATAGTATCAATACCTTGTGATCATAAAAGTAGTAAAGAATTTTCGGGACAAACGGTAGCAATATGACAAAATACAGGGGCGTTCGCGACAAATAGTAACCCGAAGATATCCACAGTCCGGTAACAGATCAGACCTTGAAAAAAGGGTTTTCAAAATAGTCTGAATAGCATCTAACAGATAGTATCTTTTAACATTTAATAACATTTCGATCTTAAAACTTTTCGTATTTTTACGAAACCCTCGTAGATATTTGCCGATAGAATTTTATTTAAATGAAAAAATTAACCTCACAGGAAGAAGAAGTTATGCTTGCAATCTGGCAGGCAGGAAAAGGATTTATCAAAGATTTTGTAGACCATATGTCTGAGCCTAAACCTCCTTATACCACGGTAGCTTCCACGGTTAGAAAACTGGAACAAAAAGGTTTCGTTGTAAGTGAGAAATTTGCGAATGCACTGCGCTATAGTCCTAAGGTTAAGGAGGCAGAATATAAGAAACGTTTCCTGAGTGGCTTCGTTGACGACTATTTCAAAAGTTCTTATAAGGAGCTAGTGACATTCTTCGCGCGGGACAAAAAGATCAGTCCGGAAGAATTAAAAGAGATTATTAGTCTTATTGAAGAATCTGAAAAGTAGTGGTATGCCTGCCCTTTTTATCCTTCTGTTCAAGATAAACTTAGTTCTCGCTGTTTTTGCAGCAGGCTATTATTTTGTTCTGCGAAAGCTTACGTTCTACGTCCTCAATCGCGCATTTTTAATGTTTGGGATATTGTTTTCCTCCGCCTACCCCTTCATCAACTTGAGCGGGCTATCCGGTCGATATGATAATATTGCTTCCATCGTACCTGCTGTCAATCAAAACATTTCTGAATATATTAAGCAGGATAACTTCGCGGCCTACTGGCAGGCTGCAAGCGTTGTTTTCTGGGCCGGAGCTTTTGTACTTGCATGCCGCCTGGTAATGCAGTTTGTTTCCCTTTATCGCATCCATAAAAGTTCTAAACCGGGGCGTGCTACTGACTACAAGGTCCGGATCATGTCAGACGATATAGGCCCTTTTTCATTCTGGCAGACGATCTACGTTAACCCGAAATTACATAGTCAGACTGACCTGGATAATATTTTGAAACATGAGAAGGTTCATGTCGAAGAATGGCACACACTCGATATATTACTGGCTGAAATGTCCCTGGTGTTTTATTGGTTTAATCCGGGGGTATGGTTAATGAAGCGGGCAGTCCGTGAAAACATTGAGTTTATTACCGACGCAAAAATTCTGAGAGAGGGAATAAATAAAAAGACGTATCAATATAGTTTGCTGCACGCAGGCAACCTTGTTCCGGCTCTGGCCATTTCAAATAACTTCAGCCTGTCTGACCTTAGGAAGCGGATCAAAATGATGAATGCAAAAAGATCGTCACCTATCGCTCTGTCACGATATGTCATTATATTGCCCGTACTCTTAATAACAACACTTGCATTTACTATTACCAAAAAGAGCAGAATAAAAGATGTCATTTTTTCGGAACCTGTGCGTATAGCTAATGAAATTCCTAAACATCAGGAAGAACAAATAAAGAACAGGAAAAAAGCTAAAAACACTAGAAACACTGCTGTTATAGCGCCGCAAAAAGACAGCTTAAAGCGGTCTTTTATTATTGAGGCTTTTGACACCGATAGCACCACTATATCCGCCCGCATGGATGAACAGCATCTTCCAAAACCTGGTGAACGCATAAAGATGATTATGGTCAGGCGAAACTCCGCTGACGGGGGGGTTGGTGAAGCATTTTCCACTCTTGACACAACCGGTATAAGCCCGAAGAAGGTGTTCATACTGCATCGCAAAGGTGACGAAACACTTCCTCCAGATATAGTTGACATAAAACACAGGATTGCGCTGGGAAAACCTGTGGATCTGGAAACTAGTCCGGCAACAGCAGCGAAGTTCTTCCTCAATGGTAAAGAAATCACGGAAGAGGAGTTCAAAAAAATCGATATGGTGGCTCGTGACTCGGCTCCAGCCAAGAAATTGATGATTCGTGTCGAGAGAAAACAAAATTAGTATCGGTAGGAAGTTTCAGGTTTACCTGACACCTGACACCTGACACCTGATACCTGACACCCGATACCCGATACTAAACGCTTAATACTAATCAAAAGTTAAACCTCGCCTTCAACATCGCAATTCTCCCCGGAATTCTGTATGATCCTGATGTGAATGAGTTTGCCGAGAGATTTAGGGCATCGAAGGTTTTTATGTTAGCCAGATTGGTTACCCCAAATTCAAGATCAGTTTTGAATCTCACCAACTTGTATTTCAAATTCATATCTGCGAAAAGATACTGCAGGTCTGGCTGAGTCGCTTGCTCTGTATACAAATATTCACCGGATAGGTTAACATACACATTTTTAAACGTGGTGAACGACAGTGTGGATTGCTGACGCAACTGCTGATACCTGTTTTTTATTCCATTACCGATACGCGACTTATTATTTGTCACAGAATAGCTCAGGTTGTAAGATGCAGTCATAAACTTAGCTAGCTTTGACTCAATACCGCCCCTATAACTTATCATCTCGCTGATTATGGGAATAAGCTGACTATTTTGGAGCTGATCAAAGGTGGTGTGATTAAAACTTACTCCAGCATTCACTGTACTGCTGAGGCCGAAAAGATATTTGCTCGATCCAGCGCTTAAGCTAAGGGTTCTGATGTGATTTGATAAAGGCAATGCAATGCTCTTCTGAATATTGTCGGTCAGCGACATAGAGGAAATAGTATTTAAAGTCGCGTCGGTAAATCCGCCTGTCACATTGAAAAATAACATCTGCATCGCTTTTCTAAAATTAAAGCTTGCACCAGCGCTGTGAGTTTTAACTTCCGAGAGAGGGGAATTATTCTCATAAAAAGACCTGTAATTTCTAAGTATCGTCCCACGGTAAACGTCATTAATACCCCCCAATTCGTTCCGTAATGCATAATTCATTGTCAGATACGTTTCAATGCCGGTTTGGTACTTCATGCTTAAAGCCGGGGTCAGGAACAATCGGCGCATCGATTTATCTAATTTCGTAACAGCGTCGTGATAACTTATTAGATTATAACTCAAGGGCAAGCTTAAGGTGCCCTGAATCTTATCCTTTTTTAACTCATATGTACCCTCAGTATAAAACCTGCCTCTTGACCAGTTAAGGTCATTAACAGCATTAGATGATATCAAATCACTAAAACCACTAGTCTGAATACGGTAAAGTTCGGAGTTGATCTCCTGCTGTTGTATGCTGAACCCAGCTTTGTATGTCTGTGAAAACTGATTCTTCACAAAAGTCATTGACGCATAATTATTGGCGAACCAGGCTGGTTGTCTCAGGTATTGATCCAACCCTGCATAAGCAATCCCGCTGTTATTAATATCAGCGTTCAATCCCGGAGTGATTGATAAAACCTCCGGCTGGCTGATTCGATTCAGGTAGGAATATAAGTTTAACACATTCTCAGACTTCAGTTTCTTCCGGTAGTTAAACTCGTTTGAAATGTCGAAGGTCTTTTGATTAAGCGACTGGTTTGCACCTACCCCATTCAATACAATATATGATGTGGCGCGGGATGGTAAATAGTCAGTTTTAAAAGTATTATTCAAATAGTGCAGTTCGGTGTTTTCATTAAGATTTAGCTGCACTTGAAGTTTCTGCGGCTTCAGTAAATTATTCTGAACCTCCGTATATCTAACGGTCTGGCCGGGAAGATACACCTCCGAAAGCTTATCGTATTGCTGAATTCGCTCATCATACAGATATGACACATTAGCCCGCAGTTGAAGATCCGGGTTGAATTTGTACAGATTATTGAGATTGATCAAGCCGGCAGTATTAAGCAAAGACCGGTTTTGCGGCAGAGTAGGTACCCCAGCAGCCCCGGTAGATAATAAATTTGCTGGTTTGCTTACTTCAAGCCGACGAATCATATCAGCCATATTATGCCCTATTACATCCATCCCTGGATCTACTCCAATATTGTTGCCTTTAATATTATTAACGAACTTGAGTTCTTTGTTGAATAACATCGCTGAAACGTTTCCATCAAACTTATCTGGTGTGCCGGCTCCTGCCATGGCATCGCCCATGACTTTCATTTTAGCGTCGTCTTTTATCACAAGATTCAGGGCCACATCTTCACTCATGTTATTTTTCCGCATCATCTTAATCGGCTGATCGTTCTGTATTACCTGAACCTTATCGACCGCTCCCTGAGGAATGCTTTTCGTAGCAATATTATATTTATCGTCGAGCAGGTTATCCCCGTCAACATATAAGTTGGAAATAGCTTTTCCATTATAGCTCACTTTTCCACTTTCAGCTACCTCAATTCCGGGCATCTTCTTAATCACATCCCCAATAGTTCTGTCTTGTTTGTCAGCAAAATCGGAAGTTTTATAATTTAAGGTATCGCCGTTCACAGACAAAGCTGCCCGATTCTTAACGGTAACGGGTGCCAGATCAATTGCATTATCCTCCAGCACGAGGTCCTGGCTTTTAGATGGGTCGTTAATTTCAATACTGGCCTTCCTATAACCCAGGCTCGACGCTTCAATTCTCAGGCCGCTACCCTGGCTCTTGAGGTTAAGCCTGTAAACTCCGCTTGAATTTGTTCGGGTGAAGCCTAAAATATTCCCGTCTGCATCTTTAAGATTAATACTGACGGATTCAACTGCCTTTCCTTTGGTGTCGGTTACCTTTCCATTAATGCTTTGCTGGGCAAAGACAGGCCACGCAAAAAAGAATAAACATGCCAGCAGGAACAGCCTTCTCATTTTGTTTCGGGAAGCTCTACAGGGTTGTTAATTACCATGGCGGCGCGTGGTGCGCCAGCTGGTCCGCCACCCCCGGGAGGCGGAGTACCCGTTCTTATGGTCATATTAGCTGTGTTGATTCCTCGCGCTGCCATTTGGGCTTTCATAAATCCTTGAGGATCCTTGTCTCTGGTCTCCTTTAATTTATCAAATTCCTTTTGTGTGGTTTTAATACCGTCTGAAGGGAGCTTTATATCCGCACCAGAATACATATTGTTATCCATACCTCCGAACGTAACCACACCTCCTGATGGCCCTGCCATATGTCCTGTCGATGCGGAGGTCTCAGCTACTAAGCTGGGTTTTTCGGTGCCAGCGAATAAAAATTGAACTTCTTTTTTATCATCATAAGCCTCTATGATCAGCCCTGGCAGACCGTTTAGCTTCCATGGGCCGCTTTGAAACGGCATATCTGTAGCATACCAGGCTATCCAATTCCTGCCTTTAAAACGCGCCGTAGCCTTTTGGCAAAGAATCCCTGAAAAACTCATCGTGTCTTTTAAAATTTTCCAATCGATCTGCGGTGCTGCTTCCTCAATGAGGTAATTATTAAAAAGATTTTCTACGGTGACGAACCTGTTTTCGCTAGCAAAGAAATAATTGTCAACCCGGGTGATGGGGCGGCTTGAGCTTTGATCTATTCTGATCTGCATTGGACCGCCCGCACTATTTTTCATTTGCTCCTGAATCTGTTTCAGTCGGTTAGCTGTTTGAGTGATCTTATCATTGCTGGTATAAACCGAAGCGTTTTTGCCGGCAACGAGTAACATATTCTCTATTCGCGGCTTATCCCTGTTCAGTGTATCTTGAATATGGCTAAAAGTATAAAGCACCTTTATGAGAGCCTTATCAGGATCTTGCGCAAAAGCTGTGAAGCTAACCAGCAGCGCGATACAATTGAGTATAAAATGTTTCATAAATTCTTATTTGAAAAGATGGTTACTATTTAAGCATCGTAAATCTACGAAAGTTTAGTAGTTTCAGAATTTGTTTAACAATATTTAACACTTGGCGCAAATGGCACTGCGGAATCTTGTAACGATTGTCAATTTCTATATTTCGGACTAAAAAAAAAGAGCCGACCAATGGCCGGCTCTTTTCCTTGTTATGGAAACCTCTTATAAAGTCACGGTCGCAGCAACCGGGAAATGATCCGAAGGGAACTTACCGAAATAAGTGTCAGTCAGGATACCCCATTTACTTGCAGTGAAGTGTTTTGAAACAAAAATATGATCAATTACTCCCATGCCACGCGGAACCCTGAATCCGTTGGACGATGAGTTATTCTCGTACGGATATTTTACATCCTTATAAGAATCTCTTACGATTTCCGAATTTGCGACTGTTTTATACCATTCGCTTTCACGATTACCGTTGAAATCACCAGTCAACAATACCGGGGCAGTTCCTGCAATCTCTTTGATCTTCTGAATCATCAGCTTTCCGCTTTCCTTACGGGCCACTATCCCCTGATGATCAAAATGAACATTGAACATGTAGAACTTTTTCTTGCTTTTGATATTTTGAAGGTATACCCACGATGCTATACGATTACAGCAGGTAGCATCCCAACCTTTTCCAGGCACATCAGGTGTCGCCGAAAGCCAGAAATCCCCGCTTTTCAACAGCTTAAACATGTCCTTTTTATAGTAAATGGACGAATGCTCTCCCGCATCTCCGCCATCGTCACGTCCTTTACCGTAACGTGCATATTCAGGAAGTGCAGCGCTGATGTCGTTCAATTGATTCTTCAACGCTTCCTGCACACCAAACACGTCGAAATCATGGTAGCGGATGAGATTCGCGACAACCGGCTTCCTGTTGACCCACAGATTGCCTGAATCTGCCCGATTATCGTATCTGACATTGAACGTTGCAACCTTGAAAGACTGTGCATGAGCAGTCAGCACAGCGGTAAAAAGAAGTGTTATAAGAGCCAATATTCTGTGTTTCATATACTTTATATTCTACAGATTACCAGCCTGGATTCTGACCAAGTTTAGGATTTTTAAGGAGATCTGTTTGTGGAATCGGATAGAAATATTGCTTGTCATTCCATTTCCTTGAGATTTCATTCATCCATGTCAACTCACCTGATGTACCGTTCTTAAGCAGTTGTGAATTTGTAGCGGTTCCTATTTTAGGCGAAACATCCACGTAAGTTACACCTGCAACAGCAGTAGGTTTCGTACCTGAGTAAAAAGCAACATCAAGAACTCCATCTTCATTAAGATCCATAGGCGTATTAAGGGACGGAACATAAAAACCATTCCACTCCATCTGCATTAGCGGTCCTCTTTTCCATCTTAGGATGTCACTGAAACGAAGGCCTTCCAGACTTAATTCTATGCCTCTTTCACGTCGAACCTCAAGGATTGTCGCATCAGAGATACCCGGGAAGTAGTTGGCAACGAGATATGGATCAGCAACTGTTGGCTTTGTGTTTAAACCTCCTGTAATACCACCCCTTGCGCGTAAGCGGCCAACGGTATTTGCCCAGTCTGCATCTGTTAGCGTATTCAGCTCAGCTTTTGCTTCTGCGTAATTCAACAATATTTCAGCATAACGCATCAGAGCCACTGAATTGATGTTTAGATCACGCGTATCATAGTACATATCATCAAGCGTCCATTTGATCGGTTGATATCCCGTAAAGGTGTAGGAGAAAACTGGCGGAGCAGCAACCTGCACACCTCCGTTTAACCTTTTATAATCTCCTGAACGAATGGTCTGCTTGAGCCTGAGGTCACGATTTTTCACCTCATCTTTAAACAGCATGGTAGGATAAGCTGGATTATTTGTAAAAGGAGTTCCGTCAATATTAAGATATGTATTTATAAAAGTTCGGGTAAAGCTCGCTTTTGCTCCATACGTACCGCTGGTCCACCACCAGTTTGCATCATGTAAAGCATTCAGGGCCAGATCAGCAGTCGACGCCAGCATCACTTCCGAGGCTATAGGCGCCGGACTAGTGAATACCAGCCGGTAGGAAGTACCTGGTCCGCCTGTGGTATTAATAGAATAAGTTCCCTTATCCATTAATGTCTTGGCGGAGGAAGCTGCGTTGGCAAGCCATGTAGCCGCTGTACTTTGCAAGTTTAGCTGAGTGTGGTATTTCCTGAACGTACCTTCAAAAAGGCAAATCCTGGATTTCAAACCAAACGCAACGTCCCTGGTTATCGTACTTCTTGTGGCATCTACCGGAGCTCTCATATTTGCGCACGCATAATCAATGTCAGCTAAAACGGAATCCATCACCAGAGAACGCGAATCCCGGGCATTGTACAAAGTGGGATCGTCGACATCGAGAGGTTTCCCGATCCATGGAACATCCCCGTACTTTTTCACTTTCTCAAAATAGAAATACGCCCGGAAAAATTTAGCCAAGCCCATATAATGACGTCTTACTTCAATTGGTACGAGAGGATCATTATTATTGGCAATGAAATAGTTTATATTTCTAAGATCAGTCCATAACCATAAACTTGGATTGGTAACGGTACTCGCAGCATAGGCATTCTCCTGAACAAAGGCAGGCACGGCTTTTACGGCCAGGTAATCAGACATCGCATCGAGTGTCGTTGGACCATTGTTATGTCGCGGCAGCATTGTGTAGAATGAATTAGCATACAATTGCAGCCCATTTTCACTTCCAAAAACGGCCGACTTAGATGCGGTCGATTGAGGTTCTTGCTCCAGCTTTTCACAAGCGGCCACAAATAGTATAAGTGGCAGGAGCAGTAAATAATATTTTATTTTCATAATTGTATTTTCTAAATACTAATTAAAAAGTCAAGTTCAAACCGAGCGATACACTCTTCAGCATAGGATAATTGTATCCATCGCCAGAGTTTCCATCAGGACTAAATACCTGGTCGGATGCGACGGTATTTTCAACATCAATCCCTGAAGTGATCTTATAAAGCGGTGAATAAGTCCACAAGTTTTCGCCAGAAAAATATATTCTCGCGCTTGAAGCCTTTACTTTCGCGATCCATTTTTGCGGAATGTTATATCCAACCTGAATGTTTTTCATCCGGAGATAGGCAACATTTTGCAAATACCTGGTCTGCGCTACACCCAATGTTCTGTTAACATTATTAGAAGCAGCCCGGGACATAGTACGGGGAAAATACGCGTTTGTATTCTCAGGGGTCCACATATTCCCCAAATGGAAGTTTGGAATATTATTATACGGCCTGTTATATTGTCCCCAGAAGAACTCTGCTTCCGTACTTGGATACCAGTCTTGTTTACCTACGCCCTGAAGGAATGTACTGAAATACAGGCTATTCCAATCAGCGCCAAGGCTTATACCGTACGTGTATCTGGCAGAATTATTACCAATAAGCTTACGGTCGCCTGGATTCGAAACTCTGTTAGTTCCTATATTGATAAAGCCATCGTTATTCAAGTCGGCAAGTTTAATGTCACCCGGATACCAAAGATTGGTTGGGGATGCTCTCATTTGCGGCCCTTGTTTAGCATGGGCGTCTATCTCTTTCTGATCAATGAAAAAGCCTTCAGTTTCATAACCCCAAATCTCACCCACAGTCTGACCTTCATAATAATCACTTAACAGTTTATCAGGATTATTATATTTAGTGATTTTCGATATGTTATCTGCCAGGGTAAGGCGGATATTATAGCCAAATGGTTTAGCCATGCTTTGGATACGGTCTTGCCATGCCAAAGAAAGCTCCCAACCCTTGGTCTGCATATCTGCATAATTCCCCTTTGGAACAGTTGCCCCGAAAGTTGCCGGAGCCGTTAAGCCAACGGTGAACATGTCTGTAGTATTCCGGATATAAGCATCGCCCGAAAAGGTTAAACGGTCAGACAGCAAGGCAAGATCCAGACCCAGATTGGATGTCGTAGAAGTTTCCCAGGTAAGCCCGTTAGGTAAAACCGTCGGCTGTCTGGTAAGTGCAGGCTTTGCACCGCCAAGAATAGGTTCTGACTGTGATATTGTAAAATTCTCCTGATATATATAGGAGTTTATGTTACCATTTCCGAGCGAACCGTAAGAAGCCCGGATCTTCATGTCAGATATAAACTTCGGAGACACTTTCCAAAACGACTCCTGACTAACTCTCCAGCCGGCAGAGACCGATGGAAAAAAGCCGAAGCGCTGGTCTGTAGGAAATTTTGATGATCCATCATACCGCCCGTTTATTTCAAACAGATATTTGTTGTTAAAGACATAATTCAGACGCGAAAAACCACCTAGTATAGCCCAGCGCTCGTAACCGCCACCAGTGGTTATTGCCTGGCCCAGAGCAAGGTTCAGATCGCTGGCCCCTTCGTAAATTATACCATTACGCTGAGCAGACAGCCGGTTATATGTGGACTGCTCATAATTATATCCCACCATAAACTTTAAATAGTGTTTCTCACGAAATGTATTTTCATATTCCGTGTAAAGGTTATTAGCAAGATATTGGGTATTGCGGTTGTCATAAAGCAAGTCATTGGTTGTGGTACCAACATAGGCAGTTACGCCTTTAATAGCGCTGTAAGGAACCTGTACTCTTTTACGCTCCTGATTATTATCCTGGTTCCGGAACGTAAAGTCACCATTAATGCGGAACTTATTGCCAAAGAAACTTGTAGAGAATCCGGTAGTATTCCGGAAAATCTGTCTTTTAAAATCAATTCCGTTTTTGCCGTATGCAAAATCTCCAACAGTATAAACGCCTGAAAAAGCTAAGGTTCCATCCGGATTGAATATTGCCGACGTCGGGTGTCCTTCATCTCCTATATTACGCCAAATTCCTCCGCCTTCTCCTACGTTCATGGGATTGAAATATGACATAACAGAAAAATCTGCATTATTATCGATCTTCAGCCAGGGAAACACCTGAACCGCACCACGTGCTCTGAAGTTCTTCATATCATAATCGTCAGAATTGTATCGGAATAAGCCATCCTGCTTCTGATATCTGCCCGATACCAGGAAAGAAATCTTTTCGCTGCTTCCAGTCAATGAGAGATTATGTTCGTTGGAACCATTGCTCTTTTTATAAAGTTCTTTATAGAAATCTGTGCTGCCATAGTAGACATATTCATTTGTGATAGGATCAACCTCCACCGTGTTGTAAGGCTGGCCTGATTCGGCTCTTCTCTTAAACTCGGCCAGATATGCTGGCGACCATTTCTGTGTCTTGTTAGCATTTTGCGGGAATGAGCCGTCGCCATTAATAAAAGCTTCAGTGAACATTCTCGCCCAGGTATAACCGTCAGTTACAAAATCAGGGCTTTCCACAGGGTTTTTTGCGGCAAAATTATTAGAATAATTAACGCTTGTTTTACCTCCCTGAGGCTTTTTAGTCGTGATTAATACCACGCCAAATACTGCTCTTGCACCATAAATGGAAGAGGATGCAGCATCCTTAAGCATCGTAACTGTCTCAACGTCGTTCGGATTCAGCAGACTAGGGTCACCTTCTACACCATCAATAAGCACGAGTGCGCTTCCTCCCTGACCGATAGAAGTCTTTCCCCGGATATTGTAAGATGGTGCCTGATTTGGCTTACCATCGCCCAGGGTGATATTTAAATTAGGCAGTACGCCCTGAAGACCCTGGCTAAGATTTGGAATCGGCCGGTTTGCGAGTGATTTTCCAGAAACCTGGTCAACTGCACCTGTCAGATTTTCTTTTTTCTGCGTTCCATAACCCACGACAACAACTTCGTTTAACACCCCGGATTCCGGGACAAGACCAATATCATTTATTGAGGTTTGTCCTGAGCTCACAACAACACCTGTTATCCGTTTTGTTTGGTAGGATATAAAGGTTGCAAGCAGAGTGTATGTGCCGGGCTGCGCCGTTAAAGAATATGATCCGTCAGCTCCCGTCTGTACACCGTTGGAAGTACCTTCTATTTTAACGCTTGTTCCAGGAAGCGGGGCTCCGTTTTCATCAGTGATTTTTCCGGTGATTCGGCCGGTTCCAGATTGTGAGTAGACTGTTTGTGTTTGAAAAATTAGTAAAGTTTGTACTAACAGGAACATACCTATAAGCACACCCTTCTGCTGGTGCAGTAAGAATATTTTCATATTTTCGAATACTTGGTTAATTAATTAGTTAGTTGCTAAGTACAGCGGCATGGGGCTCAATCCAATCTGCAGCTGGTAAACCGGTTCTGCTTCAGGGCCGGTTTATGTGTTTATAGGTACTTATTCAATCATATTCGGGCATTTATTTTACAACCTGGTATAACTTTCTGTGATACAAAATTAGGATGGGCTTATTAAATAGATATTAAAATAACAATATCACATTCTGATAAACCCATGTAAAACGTTGAATAAATATAATCAATGGAACTCAAAGATGTAACATTAACGTAACTAAATGTAACATTTTGTTAACATAAAAAAAACAAAAGACAGGTAAATGAAAGCCAAATGCAACAAGGCGTTGATTATCAGAATAATATGATTTAAAATTTTGGGGCTAAAGCGTTTTAGCGATATCTTAAGACGTACTTAAACAGTATCCTTTACCATGAATATTGGTGATTTTAACATGCGGGTCATGCAGCAATTTTTTCCTGAGTTTGGATACGTACATATCAAGGCTTCTCTGCGTGATTACCCCCTCGTCTTCCCAACCTTCTTTGAGCAGGCGGTTCCGGTCAATAATCTTGTTGAGATCGGTGCTGAAGATACAAAGGAGCTTATTTTCCTTTGGTGTAAGAACTGTAGGATTATTATTATGGAGTAATAAAAAGCTCTCCGGGTAAAACGAATATTCTCCTATTGATACTGCCCTGGCGCCGGCAACTGGCTGACTACTCACATGGGGAACATTTTTACGACGCCCCAGGTAGGTTGCTCCGCTGACACCAATGACCAGTAGAAAAGCAAAAAAAGTGAATTTATCTCTGGAAAGTATTGATAAAGATTGGGCTTCGGGTGTTATTTTAATCGTGTATTTCTTCTCCGGCAGAACACGGCCAAGACAGGGCACTATATTATCGCTCGATTTTGAAATCGCAAAACCATATACCAGCCTGTTTCCAGCGTCAAATACGTTAACTACGTAATCACTTGAAATGCTATTATGCTGCATAACCTGATTGACTGTTTTAACCAGGGAATCTGGAACGATGGCAAAAGGCTTTTCAAATTCCAGCTGATATTGGTTTTCTGATGACCTGCTTACAGGCAGCACTCTGGATGTTGAATCCTTTGCGGAGAGCAAAACCTGATGCCCTACCTGACGAAAGGCGATGAGCTCGCGCGACCGCTCAAAATCTTTGGAGCGCTCCTTAATCAATAAGATACCTGAACAACCTGCTAAAATAACAACTGTAAAAAACCAGTGTTGAAACTTCATAGCGAATAGAGATTATACATATCGTTTTACAATGATTTACGCGTTTAAACTGCTCACCTGAACAAGCCTGCTTAGTATTGTCCAAGTTATTACAATAAAAAGAAGATTACAAGGAGCGCTTTTGTTACATGAGCCTTTATACAAACGCTGTCATTCACCCGCATTGTGAATGACGCTATGAATTACCTGGTTGCCTTAATTTATTTCATAACAAAACCATTCGAGAGTTTCAACAATATGATCAGGGTTAAAGGCGGAAGCAAGGGGAAACGCTTTTCATTAAACACACACGAAACCCGCACGAAACGCGCACGAAACCCGAACATATTCGCGTTTAGTCCATATTTACAACGTGTTACTATCAGTTTAATTTGCATTTATAACAAATCATTCTTAAATTCATTATGCATCAAAACCCTCTAGCTATGGGTAGATTACTAAACGGCCCAAATGGGCCCTTCGTTGGAAAAGCGGGATCGTACATTGGATACACCGTTAATGGCGTTGGCTATATAAAAGGTTTATATAAGCGCAGGACCAAAGCGCCTACTGAAAAAGAGGCATTAAACCGTGAAAAATTTGCCGTGGCACAACATTGGCTACAGCCCCTTCTCCAATCAGTACGCATAGGGTTCAAAGGCTACAATGAGAAATTTCAGGGATTTGCCGCCGCAAAGTCTTACCTGATGAACAATGCCATGGAAGTATTGGATGGCAAGATCATTATTAACCCTGAGTTAGTAAAAGTAAGTTCCGGAAGCCTTCCGCTTCCCAAAAATATAGAATGCACGTTTCAGGAACCTGGTACCTTTTGTTTCAACTGGACACCCGATATAGGAACCGATCGGGAAGCTCAGACAATTGCCGTTGTCTACGACCTTACTAACAAACAAAATATGGGTTTTACTTTCGGAAGTAGTGCCTACTCAGGGAAATATGAAGTCTATATCGGAAATCCCTCTGGCAAAACTTATCTGATTTATCTGGCTTTTGTTGCTGCAGACCGAAGCAGGCAATCAGATAGCATTTATTTGGGAAGGTTTGATTTTTAACCGCTTCAATGGTGTCTGCAATACAGTGGCAGTCACAGATGATTTTAAAATTTCCTAAATCTCTGTCCCGGCTTCCAAAAGTTCGAAAAAATACATAAGTTTGCAACCCGCAATAAATGCCCAGCTGGCGGAACTGGTAGACGCGTCGGTCTCAAACACCGATAGGAAACTGTGCCGGTTCGATTCCGGCGCTGGGTACAAACACGGAAGGTACACGTACCTTCCGTGTTTTTTTATTTAGTTTTCCCATCGAAACTTTCTACAGCTAGCGTCTGAAGTCTGAACCTGGCCGGATAAGGAGTGTCACGTTCATAGTCCTCTTTTGTTTTAAAAACAACAACTGCATTAATGGCAGGGAATACAGAGATGGCTTGCCCTACAGCTCCCAGGGCAGAGTAGCCGCCGTCAAACCGCTTGTCCGGATTATTTTGCCAAAGCCACCAGTAGTATCCATATCCGAAAGCAACCGGTGCACCCCTGAACGAGGGTATATTCTTATTTACTTCAATGTAGTCGGTACGCGGTTTTACCATTTCCGCTACCCAGTCTTTTTCAATAACCTGGTTGCTGTTCCACAAGCCTTTATTATACATCAACCAACCTATTCTGGCCATATCCCTTGTAGAAAACCACATGGGATAAGCGAGGTACTTTGATTTTGTGGAGTCGCCTTCTTTGATCTGTAGAGATCTGTCCCAATCCTGCATTTGCAACGGTTTTACCAGTTCCCGCTCCAGGGCGTCATATATGTTTGTTTGAGTTGCTTTTTCGAAGATGTAGCCTGCTACGTTAAAATCCCAATTGCTGTATAACCAGTAATCTCCCGGATTTACGGTTCCTCGCTTTGGGGCGTATGCCAGATAGTCACCAGGATAGCTTGCCTGATGAAAAACCCCGGACCGTGCAGCCAGAATGTCTCGGATTGTAGCCTGTTTTTCGATCGGAAGCAAACCACCGATATCATCGATCTTAAGATCGTCCAGCGTTTTATTTGGATCGATCTCCCCATTTTTAATATGCTTCCCATATAGCATTGCTAACACGCTTTTCCGGCACGATGCTATATAGCTGTTCTCTTTGATGTCACCATACTGGAAAACAATTTTACCGTCCTGAACGATCATCATACCGGTGACAAAAGTGCTGTCGACTATGAACTCTTTCATTTTGTTAAGCTTAGACAGGTTCCATCCAGACTTTTCAGGTGCTGGGTTCATTTCCCAGTTTGATCCTGGATTTACCTGGCCATAGCTTACACCTCCAGATATAGCGGATGTCAGAATAAAAGCCAGCAAAATTAATGTGATATATCTTTTCATACTATTTCGTTAAAAATGCCTGTAATGATTTATTTAAGGCATCTCCTTTATCACAGTTTGTGAAGAAGACATATCCACTTCGGGCTCGGTCATTGATAACGAATCCTGACTGGAAATTTCCGTTATTGCCGCCGTGCTGATACAAAGTGCCGTAGGGCATTGACTTGACGGCTATTCCTAGCCCCCACCCGATATTTCCGAATTCGGTGCGTTCAGTGCTTGCCGAAGGTAATGCGATTTGCACCTTCAACATCTCCCGTTTGCTTTCTGTCGATAGCCCTTTTTTCTTCATAAATCCTATTAAGAATTTCGCATAACTGACAGATTCAGTATGCATTCCTCCGGCAGCTCCAAACCACGTTGAATCTTGTTCAGGAAAAGACGTTGGCCATACCTTGTTAACCAGCTTACCCTGCCTGTAACCTTTAGCTTTGTGCTCACTTATAAAGCGGTTACCACTGAACCAGAGCTTTTCCAGGCCTAACGGATTGGCTACTTCACTTTGAAATAAGGCATCCAACGTTTGAATCGTTACATTATTCAGCTTCGCAATCACCTTTGCCAGGTAAAAATAGCCCT
Organism: Bacteroidota bacterium; assembly: GCA_040384965.1. Classification (GTDB taxonomy): domain Bacteria; phylum Bacteroidota; class Bacteroidia; order Sphingobacteriales; family Sphingobacteriaceae; genus Daejeonella. The sequence continues at coordinate 59,184 of JAZKIH010000057.1, forward strand.
CGCCTGAATAGCCGAACTGGGTTCCGGGAGTGAACTTTAGATACAATTCTCCATATTTATATTTGCTGGTGTCACGGGCATCAAAATATCTCCAGTTGGGAAAACCGGTCTGATGGCTCAATACCATTCTTGCAGTGATCAGCTTGTAGCGGTCATCTTTAGCGATGTCGTTATAAGGAAGGTATCTATAAAGCGGTGTATCCAGATTCAATAGTCCCTTATCTACCATTTTCATTACGAAATAAGAAAATACCGTTTTCGATGTTGAAGCTGCCTCGAAAATCGTATTTCCATCAACCTTGCGCTGGGTGGCAACGTTAGCGATTCCTGCAGTCCTGTGATAGACAATTTTACCTTTGTTAATCAGAGTGAATGTAAGTCCGGGCATTTGCAAAGAGTCCATTTTCCTGGTTATAAATGCTTCCAAGTCAGTTTGTAAAAGTGCCTTACCACTTAAAGTTTTAAACTGAGCCTGGCAGCACATCACTGCATATAACATTATGCAGGCGGTTAAGAATATTGTTTTGAGGTTCATATTTAAGATCAAGCCGGCCGGCCATAACTGCCGGACCACTATTAATTTTATATTCATTGTTGTGGTTCTTACTTAGCTTTATTTTTAAGTGCTGAACGCAATAAGAGATACTGTACTATTTCAGTTTGCCCCTCTCTGCTAGCTGCCGATAAAGCCGTTTCCCCTTTATCATTTGAAAACGTGGCCGGCACTCCTGCATCAAGAAGTACTTTAATGACTGCCAAACTACCCTCCCCCGCCATATTCACGAGGAGTAGCCCCTGCTCGTTAGCAGGAAAGTAGCCTGTCATTATTTTCAGCAATTCCATGTGCCCTTCTTCGGCAGCGATGACGAGCGCCGACTTACCATTCCATCGCGCGTTAAGCGATGCTCCTTTTGTAATTAAAAACTTAACAACATCCACATGCCCTTTGTCAGCCGCTATCAGCAGTGGTGTGTTCCTGTCATTAACCGGGAAATTTATATTGGCTCCCTTCGTTAATAACTGCGCAACAAAGTTCAACTCCCCGTTCTTTGCTGCAAGGCTTAAGGGGCTTATGCCCACGCTATTGAACTTATCCAAGTCTGCTGTTTGCAAAAGCAAAATTTTGAAGAGCTTCTCATTATTATTCTCAATAGCATTCGTAATCAGGTCCGGCATTTTATCCTGCCCTGTAAGGTCCGTCACAGCACTGGTGTTTTGAACTGCAACGTTAGAAGTTACGGGACGTCTGCTACGCTCGCCTGTCGACATTATAGCTGAAGCCTCAACAGTATCCTGAGATGCAGATACACCTGCTCTTTTGGTTGACAATTCCAGAGACGTTTGTCTCATACCTGCTGTCAAAATAAAGCATATGCCTAGTACCAATACCAGTGCGGTTGTAAAACCTTCCCTGAAGTGATTAGCAAGCGAAGAAGAATCAGACAATAGCCTCCCTACCCTGCTCTTCAAGGTGCCCCCCAGTAAATAATTTGCTGGGAGTAGAGCGCTTAGTTTATATTCATGCAGATGCAGCAGCGTACTCGCATATTCGAGGTTATCCCCCGTCAGATTCACAACAAGGTCGTCGCAGGCATGTTCACGTTCATCATTGAGCGCTGTAGACATCCAGTAAACGGCAGGATGAAAGAAAAATAGAATAACAGCTAGTGATTGGAACACATTAAAGAGATAATCACTCCGTTTTATATGTGCCAACTCATGTAATAATATGGCCTCAACATTGTCTTGGCTTAAGCGCGTCAGCAGTCCTACTGGAAACAGGATAACAGGCTTCATCCACCCTATGGTCATAGGAGTTTGAATTCTTACAGACTGCAGGTACTTTATTTTCTTCACTATCCCTAACCTCGCCTGCAGGATTTCAGCCTGTTTGATCCATTGTCCAGAGAAACTTACCACCTTATGTACCTTCAATCGTTGAACGTAAGCCAGTTGCCCAAGAAAGCGCAGCACTAATACCAATACACCCATTAGATAAACCACTGCTATAAGAGGTGCATTTTTTTGGAAATAGATTTTCAGCAAACCAAGCCAGCCCCTATTCCTAACACCTTTATCTACGGAAATTACATTTGTTTTATCCGAATTTAAGTCCGGCACACTTGTGTATGTAGTGATCCTGGAATCTGAGGTTGCCTGATATTCACGGGTGATATTGGCAGGTAAAGTCGCCACAAAAAAAGCCAGACATAAACCAATAACGATATACCGCGTTCGGGAGCTGAAGTCCCTCATTAATATAAGCAGAAAAGCAAGCAGAATTGCAATAACGGCACCCTGCCACAAACAATGAAGCAGCGCCCATCCAAGTGCGCTCACTATTGGTGCCTCAAACAATTGATTCGCCATCACCTTTTTTGTTTTTTAATGCAGATTTCTGTTCAATCATTTTTTTTATCTCTTCAAGCTCTTCGCTGCTAGCATCGTAATTTCCAAGCGCCTTCATTACCATGTTGAGTGCTGATCCTCCAAAAGTGCGTTTTAGGAAATTGTCAAGCAGCACAGACTCAGTGTCGTTTTGAAGCATTAGCGCGTGATATACGTGAGTCTGACCAGATGCCTTCCGGCCTATAAAAGCACGCTGATGCATAATCTGCATAGTTTTCAAGGTTGTAGTATAACGTACTGTTTTCTCTTCACTTAATGTGTCGTGTACTTCCCGTGCCGTGAGGGCACCTTTGTCCCACAGAACTTGAAGTATTTCAAGTTCAGATTTGTTCGGTGATCTTTCTTCCATAAACTCAATGTTACGATAGTATTCGTAGCTAAGTTACGATAGCTATCGTATCTTCCAAATTTATTTTTAAATAAGAGATATCTACTATTGAGAAAAATGGATTAACAGGCTGAGCCTTGAAACGAACTGGTTCGATTGAATAACGGCAAGGTGTACGAAGCCTGATACTAAGTATCAGGCTTTTTTTATATGGATAAACTGTCCGAGTTCGTCCAGATAGCTATCGGGACCGGCGCTGGGTACAAAAAAAGCCTTAGAGAAATCTAAGGCTTTTTAGTTTAACTGGCGGCGGACAATCATCCCGCGGACGACTTTCCTTACGCCCGGAATTTATTCATGCTCGTCCTGATCCGCATCAAATACTTCTGGCGGTACCAGATATCTCTGATCTTTTCAAGCAAGCTACTGGAATCATCTTTAGTGTTGGCATCGAACTGATCTGTGAGCACCTTTAGTTCGTCAAATAAAGACGCTTCCAGCTGGTCTACCTCTGAAGATATGGTCATCAGGCGGCTTGGGTCCGGGTCAAATTCCATATCCATTAAAGCCTCATTTACATCCATCATATCCATCAGAAAGTCCTGAGGAAGGGTATATTTATCTCCTTCGGCAATCATTCCATGAAGCTCCAGGATATATTCAATCCGCTTGAGCGGATCTGAAAGCACTTTATAAGCTTTATTATTAATAGTTGAAAGTTCTAATATCTCATCCTGCTTTTCTTGTGATTCATTCGCATAATAATCCGGATGATACTCCTTACTAAATGCGTAAAACTTCTTCTTCAGCGGAGCCTCTTCTATTTTAAAAGTAATGGGCAAGCCGTAGAATTCGAAATAATTATCCGGATCTACATTGTCTGAATTAGGATTCATAGGACATTAAGATTCATAAGATTCTTGCAATCTAAGCAAAGTTGCGAGAGCGAAAGTGCAATGCAGGCACAGCAACTCTCCACTGTCAACCGTCAACTGTCAACCCGATAGCTATCGGGTGTCAACTCTCAACTTAGTTAATAACGTGCTTAATAATATCATTCCCAAACACAAACACCATTAGCGTGATAAGAATAACGAAGCCAACCATTTGTGCGCGCTCCATGAATTTATCACCAAGGGGTTTCCCTTTTACCATTTCGATAAGGAGGAAAATTGCGTGGCCGCCATCGAGCGCTGGGATTGGCAGCAGATTCATCAGCGCGAGAGCCATTGAAAGAAGACCTACAAGACTCCAAAACTTTACCCAGTTAACTGTGGACCCAAACATTGTAGCGATGCCTATAGGCCCCGTAAATGCCTTATTCGCCTTTACCTGTCCGGATGCCACTTTTCCAAGGCCTTTTGCATTGTCCATAAAGGATCCCCAGGCACGTGCCGCCCCTACTGGCAAAGATTGAAGGAAACCATATTCAATAGTTTCCAATGGAATATCATGATACAGTGGAATATAAACTCCAACTGTTCCTTCAGGCGATACCTTGGTCGGAATTTCAACTGTTTGATTGTCTCTGACAACTCTCACCGCAACCTGCTTATTCTTGTTCGCAACTACGATCTGCTTGAATTCATCATAAAAGGTCACGGGTTTATCGTTAATAGCAATAATACTATCCCCCAGCTTAACGCCTGCTTTTTCGGCATTTCCTCCAGGCTCCACCATAGAGATTCCTGAAATCTTAACTCGCGGCTCCACAAACTGGCCTATACCCAGATCTGATACTTTCTCAAGCACATCTCCCGGAACATGAATATTTTTGGTTTGGCCACCACGCTGAACAGTAAGCTCTGTGTTACCGAGCAGAACTTTCGAACTGGTTAACTCTTCGAAACGTTTAACAGGCTTACCATTTACTTCGGTGATTCTGTCGCCATTTTCCAGGCCAATCTCCCTGCCAATTATCCCGGGTGCTATGCCGTATGGGATCTTATCATTTGGAACGAAAGTCTCTCCGTTGCTTAAAGTAAGCATCCAGAATATAAAAATTCCCAGGACAATATTTACCGTTACCCCGCCAAGCATGACAATTAGTCGCTGCCAGGCTGGTTTCGACCGGAATTCCCATGGTTGCGGCGGACCCGAGAGCTGCTCTGTATCCATGGACTCATCGATCATCCCGGAAATCTTCACATAACCTCCAAGCGGAAGCCAGCCAATTCCATATTCGCAACCCTTGTAATTGAAGCTTACTAACTTAAAACCCCAGGCATCAAAAAAGAGATAGAATTTCTCTACCCGTATTCCGAAAGCGCGGGCTGCTAAAAAGTGCCCTGCTTCATGTAATATTATTAAAATTGATAACCCAAGTAACAGCTGACCTGTCATTACTAATCCATCCATGCTTTATTCTCTATTTTATATTTTAGATATTAATACTTCTTTTTTGTTACCAGCTCCTGTGCATACACACGGGTTTGCCGGTCAGTTTCCAGGTAATCATCCAGCGTGGGATCAACAACAAATGGCATTTCCGACATACAGTTTTCTATGACATCACTCATTTGCAGGAATCCAAGACGGTTGTTCAAAAACTCAGCCACAACCACTTCATTGGCTGCATTGATAACGCATGGCATATTACCGCCAGTATTCAGGGCATCAAATGCCAGTGCCAGGTTCCGAAACGTCTTTTTGTCAGCCTGTTCAAAGCTAAGATTAGGGAAGTCCATGAAATTGAACCTGGGGAAATTATTGGGGATACGCGCCGGATAAGCCAGAGCAAACTGAATTGGTAATTTCATATCGGGCAAGCCCATCTGCGCTTTCATTGACCCGTCCTGAAACTGCACGATAGAGTGCACTATAGACTGGGGATGTACAATTACATCAATTTGAGAAACGTCGAGATTAAAGAGCCATTTCGCTTCAATAACCTCCAGCCCTTTATTCATCAGCGAAGCAGAATCAATCGTAATCTTCTCGCCCATCACCCAGTTGGGGTGTTTCAAAGCTTCCTTTTTTGTTATTGTGGCCAGAAATTCAGGATCCTTACCCCGGAAAGGCCCGCCGGATGCCGTCAAATATATCTTCTCTATTGCATTATTCTCTTCGCCGGCAAGGCATTGAAATATCGCGGAATGCTCGGAATCCACTGGCAGGATTTTGACTTTATGCTTTTGCGCCAGACTGGTAACCAGCTCACCTGCAACAACCAGTGTTTCTTTGTTTGCCAGAGCGATGTCTTTCCCGGATTTTATCGCGGCAAGCGTTGGCTTTAGACCAGCAAAACCCACCATGGCTGTCAGAACGATAGAAATATCGGAATGGGTTACCACTTCGCACATATCGTCGATTCCGCAAAGCACTTTAATCCCGTAAGGATGGAGTGCAAATTGAAGATGTTCGAACTTTTCCCGGCTGCCAATCACCACATATGCAGGCTTAAATTCAATTGCCTGAGCGATGAGAAGCTCGGCATTATTTTGAGCAGTAAGTACAAAGGCTCTGAACCGGCCAGGATTCTGGCGGATAACTTCAAGGGCTTGCGTACCTATACTTCCTGTAGAACCCAGGATGGCAATATTTTTAAGATTTTGATCTTCTTTCACAATTATTCTTTACGACACCAATTTATTCAACTCGTCAGCGATTAGTCTGTCATTCGACAATCTTGGAACTTTATTCTGGCCGCCTAATTTGCCCTGAGCCTTCATGTAGTCTCTGAAAGCATCTTTTTTTAAGGAATGCATGATCAGGGGCTGTAAAACTTTTCCCTCCACCAGGTCAAAGTAATACGAATTCAATGCCTGCAAGGATTTGTCAACTTTCCCGCTAAACTGTTTAAGATCAGCCGGAGGCCTGGCGAACTCAACATACCATTCATGGTAAGGCAAAGAACCATCTGCGGGTGTTACCTGCGGTGCAACGGTAAATTCGGTTATTTCCACGTTTTCTTCCCTGGCTACAGACAAGATAGCCGACTCAACCTCCTCACCTATCACATGTTCTCCAAAAGCTGAAATATAGTGTTTAATTCTGCCCGTAACAATTATGCGGTATGGATCTTTGGACACAAATTTAACGGTGTCGCCAATGCTATAGCCCCAAAGACCCGCATTTGTATTAAGAATTAAGGCGTAATTTCTGTCCAGCTCAACATCTTTCAAAGAAAGCCGCGTAGGCGATTCATCAAAGTATTCTTCAGATGGAATAAATTCATAAAAAATGCCTGAATTCAGCACCAGTAACAAGCCCTTCTCACTTTGAGAATCCTGAAAGGCAATAAAGCCTTCCGACGAGGGATACGTTTCAATTGAATCGATTCTTTTCCCGATACTCTCTTCAAGCCTGGCGCGATATGGTTCGAAATTAACTCCTCCATATACAAAAAGAGAGAAATTCCGAAAGATATCCTTTATCTTCTTTCCGTCTGAGTGTGCGGAAAGCCGGTCAAAGTACATCTGTACCCAGGGAGGGATTCCAGAGATAAGCCGCATATCTTCATTTATAGTTTCGGCGACAATTGCCTCCACCTTTTCCTCCCAGTCTTCAATACTATTAGTGGCAAACGAAGGCAGGCGATTTCTTTGAAGGTATGCAGGCACATGGTTAGCTACAATGCCTGATAGCCGGCCAAAAGCGATACCATTTTTATGCTCCATTACCGGGCTGCCCTGCAGGAAAATTATCTTTCCATCCAGGAAATCTGCTTTCCCGGTTTCATGGATATAACAGAACATGGCATTCTGAGCTCCCCTCACATGCTCAGGCATTGAATCATGCGAGATTGGAATATATTTAGTGCCGGACGTAGTGCCGGATGTTTTCGCAAGATATTTCGGCTTTCCGGGCCATACCACATCTGCTTCTCCCTTAACTACCCGCTCTATATAAGGCTTAAGTCCCTCATAATCACGGATAGGAACATTCTTCTTAAAATCATCATATGATTTGATTCCGGAAAAGAAATGATCTTTTCCGAATGCTGTATCCTTGCCCTTTTCTAAAAGTCTGTCAAAAACTTTATTCTGTGCCTCCAGAGGGTTCTTCTTCCACTTATTAATCCGCATCACTACCACAGCAGCCAGCGGCTTAGCCAATAGAGATTTAATTCCCATCGTTACCTTCTACGTCGTCAAGTAATATTTCCTCCTCATCTGTATAGCTGTTTACCATATGTCGGTAAGCAATAATGATAATGAGACTTGAAAACGGTATGCTAAATAATGTTCCGAGTCCAAACGCCATCGCACCCAGAATATTAACCCCGAGTATCAGAAGGAACAATCTTAACACAAACCAAAAGTGGCCATCGGTTAACGTCCAGCTCTGGCTGATGGATTCAGAAGTACCCGAATCCTGGTCAACAATAAAGCAAACCACAAAACAAAGCCTGATGGTAAAATAAGTGATCGGAATAGAGATCAGTATGAAAATGGGCAGCATTTCCCAGCTAAAAGGATTTTGAGAATCAATCTCTATCTGAGGGGTATTTATAAAATAAATTGAGCTGATCACAGCGATAAGAAATACCAGCACTAGCCCGATAATTAGTTTGACGATCATAAAATTGAACGCTTTAACAAGATTCGGGATAACATCAGGAAACGACGCATCATCCGGGTCGTCGATTAATTTAAAAAATACCTGGTAAAACGCGACTGTGTAAAATGCATCGAATAGGGTCAGCACCAATCCGCTCGCTCCGCCTAGCACTCCTGCGAACAGCGATAATATAATGATGAAAACGAACTGAAACACAGTCAGCCCCAGCAGTATCCAAATATTCTTTTTTGCCAGTTCCCAGGAATCCCAAAAAACCTCCTTTACCGTCGTCACTCTATCCATATATTATTTTCTTAAAATTATTCGCTTCCAAAAATCCTGCATAAACCCCAGGCCATAAGCTGTCAACTGAACGAATGATGCAAGTACGCTCAAAAATGCAACTTTTACTGATCTGTTTGTCGTCAGGGAATGGAAAAATATCAACAAAACAAATAAAGCCAGCATAGTATTACAAAATGCTGCTAAAGGATGTTTTAAAAGGTTTAAAATCACACTCAAAAAAATGAAGATCGTGAAGCAGGCGGGAAAAAAATGAACAAGCTTCAGCTCTGCCGGAAAGTGTTTATAAATATTGATCCTGGCCCTGCCAAAAAAGTGCAGCTGCTTATAAAATTGGCTGAAGCTGGTCCGGCGCTTATGGTATACAATGGCACCAGGAATTAGCCCGATTTTAAAGCCTAAAGAATGGATGCGTATACTGAATTCTATATCCTCTCCGAGCCGGGTAAGTATAAAACCGCCGGTCTTCTCCCACACTTCCCTTGAAATTCCCATATTGAAACTGCGGGGGTGAAACGTCCCGATATGCTTCTTGTTGCCTCTGATCCCACCTGTTGTAAATGGAGAGGTCATGGAATAACTTATCGCTTTTTGAATCGGAGTGAAGGAACTGTGAGCACCATCCGGTCCTCCATAGGCGTCAAGCTGATATTCCAGCAGATAATCCTTTACGGTTTCCAGGTAATCATCCGGAATTAGACAATCTGAATCAAAAACGACAAAATAATCTCCTTTAGCTCGCGCGAAGCCGTAATTTCGAGTGAAACCCTGCCCTTCATTTTCCTTGTAATGGTAACTTATATCAAGCCGATCTGAGTAGCTCTGTACAATATTCTTCGCATCATTTATAGACCCGTCTTCTATCACCAAAACTTCAAACTGAAGATAAGTTTGCTTTGTCAGCGTGAGCAATAACTCATCAATCTCCTGCGGGCGGTTGTACAAAGGGATGATAATGGAAAAGAACATATTGGGTAGGATTTAGCCTGGCATTTTGAGCTTAAGAAAAACGCATCATCATACTGTTTTATCGATGTGATAGGAGTTTCTGTCTGGAGAATTTCTGGAAACCAGTTCAGCGATAAATCCCGTAAGGAAAAGCTGGAAACCTACAACTATGGCTACAAGAGCAATATAGAATAGAGGCTGCTCAGTTACATCCCTATTATTATGTATATGCATTGAAATGTTGTAAAGCTTATTACCGATAATCCAGAGAGTAATAAACAGGCCCGCCATGAAACTTAATGCTCCCATCGTACCAAAAAAGTGCATAGGTCGTTTTGAAAACTTACCGACAAAGAATATCGACAAGAGATCCAAAAATCCGTTCACAAACCGGCTCAGTCCAAATTTAGTTGTGCCATATTTTCTTGCCCGGTGCTCAACCACCTGTTCGCCTATTTTAGTGAAGCCTGCCCATTTGGCTATAACGGGTATATAGCGATGCATTTCGCCATAAACTTCGATATTCTTTACAACCTCTTTTCTGTACGCCTTCAATCCACAGTTAAAGTCATGAAGGTTGTGGATTCCTGACATCTTTCTGGTAAAGAAATTAAATACTTTGGTGGGGATTGTCTTACTTAAAGGGTCATGCCTTTTTTGCTTCCAGCCGGAAACAAGGTCAAATTTGTCTTCTGTGATCTTACGATAAAGTTCAGGTATTTCGTCGGGACTGTCCTGAAGATCCGCGTCCATTGTGATGACAACATTTCCCTGGCTCGCCTCGAACCCTACATTTAGAGCTGCGGATTTGCCATAATTTCTACGAAATTTAATACCGACGATATTCGGCAGCTGCTGTTTCAGCCCTTCAATCACCTCCCAGGAGCCGTCATTACTACCATCATCTACAAGAATGATTTCATAAGTGAATCCGTTCGCATCCATAACGCGGCTGATCCAGCTTGTAAGTTCAGGCAATGATTCTGCCTCATTTAATAAAGGGACGACTACCGAAATGTTCATTGAGTTGACAGTTGAGAATTGGCTGCTGGCAGTAGCGTGACCGCTAAGCCCATTCCAATTAACGTGCAAATTTCATTAATTAAAGTCGGAATATATAGTTTTCTTTTTGATAGGTTGAAATGTTGCTTGTTACCAGCTATCAGTTACCAGTTTCCAGGCGGGAGTGTTAGCCATTTTATAAAAACCAGTGTTATCAACAAGCTGATAATTCTTCTCCCAGTCTGGCAACTGGCAGCATGTAACCGGCAACTCTTAAAAACTATCTCTATTGAAATACCGTACGTCCAATAAACGTTGCAACTTCATTTAATCTTCATTTTACCCATTTACTTTAGTATGAAAACAATAGTAAACCGAAATAAATGAAAAACCTCTTTATTCTATTCGCCCTCGTTTTTCTTTTCGCAGCCTGTAAAAAAGAGCCTGCAATCATACAGCCGGCAACAACGTCGACAAGCACCACGAGAGCTAGTGCTGACGGGTCGCGGAGAGAACTCACACTGGATTCTGTTTTCCTTTACGCAAAAGAAATTTACTACTGGAACGATGCTCTGCCAGCATATAATGTGTTCAATCCCCGGAGCTACACCAACGGAACAAATGCCGCATCATATCAGCTTGCTTTATTCAACATAAGCCAGTACAGCATCAATCCGGCAACGGGCAAGGCTTACGAATTTGTCCCAAACAGTTCCGGTGCAAATGCGGGATATCCTAAATATTCCTACATAAAAGATCAGGGCTCAGCCAATCCCGTCGCGTATATACCTGAACTCGAAGGATCGGTAGATATAGAGGGCAATGGGTATGATACTGGTATTTCTTTTTCCGCAATTGGTACTTCTTCAGCTTACGAGGTGAGGGTTAAATCTATAAATCCCGGGTCCGCTGCAGCGAAAGCCGGCATTTCACGCGGCGATATTATCAGTAAGATCAATAACACAACTGTAGGGAGCAACTACAATAGCGAGGTTGCATTAATTAACAATGCCCTCAGTGCCAGTTCTGTAAAACTTGCGGGCAAAAAAGTGAGCGGCGCCTCCTTCGATGTTACCTTAACAAGAACCTCATATAAAAGCAGCCCGGTTTATAAGGACACAACAATCACTGCAAACGGCAAAAAGGTTGGTTACGTTGCTTATGCACGTTTCTCGAGCGCAAGCAATTCGAATAGTGTTCTTAACGCTATATTTTCACAATTTGCGGGAACTGGTGTCACTGATCTGGTGATAGATCTCCGGTATAATGGCGGGGGTTATGTATCAACCGCGGAACATTTTACTAATCTAATCGCACCTTCAAGCCTTAACGGGAAACTTATGTTCCGTGAAAAGTTTAATACACTCATGCAAAGCGGCGGGGCTACAATATTAAAAAATCAACCGGCACTGGATAATGAGAACAAAGTCCAGTATTCCAATGGCCGTCTACTAACCTATGCCGATTACAGCTACAAAGAGCAGGATAATAGCTACAATTTTCAAAAAGCTGGAAGCCTGAATTCTATTCAAAAGGTGGTGTTTATAATCAGCGGGAATACAGCTTCTGCGAGTGAAATGCTGATTAATAATCTCCGGCCTTACATGGACGTAAAGCTGGTTGGAAAAACTTCGTACGGCAAACCTGTAGGATTCTTTCCAATAACACTTGAAAACAATTACGACGTGTATTATTCTATGTTTACGAGCGTCAATTCAGCTGGACAGACGGATTATTTCTCTGGTTTTACTCCCGACTGGGACACAGCAGACGACGTAACTCATGACTTTGGTGATCCCAGAGAAGCGTGTTTTGCTGCCGCTATCAATTATATTTCAAAAGGCAGTTTTGTGACCACCGGAAGCCTCGGCACCTTACTTAGTGTGAAAGGCCAGAAAATAAACAGTACCTCAAGTGCATTAGAGGTGCGTGAACTGAACGAAGATCATTCTTTCCGGGGAATGGTTGAGCACAGATTTAAAACTAAATAAGGATGCGAGTGTTATAAATGCATAATAACATTTTACCTTTTTTAATGCTATTGTACGTGTCTTCTGTATAGCAAGACATGGAAGTTTTTTCCCGTCACGGTTAGTGGCCTATAAGATTATGGTACCAGTACTTTGTATTAACGACAGCAGCATAAACCTTTTTGTTCAGAAAAGACTTTTATTACAGTCAGGCATAACCGACAACGTAATAACTGCCTCTGATGGGCAGGAAGCCCTGAATTATTATTTTAATCTCAAAGAAAATCCGGGGATTGATTACCCACGCCTTGTTATTTTAGATATCCACATGCCTAATGTAGACGGATGGCAGTTTTTGGAAAAGTTCTCAGAATTGTATCTTCCCTCATTTCAAGAAACCAATATTGTTATCAACTCATTTACAGTTGATGAGAATGAAATTAATAAAGCAAAAAACTACCCAGTAATTATAGATTTTGTAACATCTCAATTAACTGCTGATTATTTCCGTAAGCTCTCATTTCGTGGGCAGGCTGACAAAGTTATCTAAAGCTTTTTTCAAGCCGTAAACGGGAATAGAATATCCAGAGCGTTCGCGAATTCAAAAAAAAAAATGCAGACATCCCTAAGTCTGGAATATCTGCATCTTCTTTTTTAAAAATTACTTAGTCGATGTCGTCTTCGACGGGCGCGAAGATTGGAGCTTCTTTTTTGAATATGGCTGCAAAAATTAATGACATTATAGCTTCTACTAACAGCGCGATACCGAAATTTGTAAGCATATCCATTGGAGTTGGGTTGAACTGTTTTTTCATACCTTTCAGCTGTTCGCTAACGGCAGTTTCTATCTGATCTTCATCCATACCCATACTTTCGAAAGTTTTGGTGGCTCCTTCTTCTACAAACCCAGAAATTTTTGTGAAAGCGTCAGGTTCCACAAACTGATAAAAAACGTAATTAACCACTGTCAGCAAAAGTCCCGCTACGAAAGCCATAATGAATATGCCCCTGAAAGCTTGTTTAAAGTTCCAGTAGCCTCCCACCTTCTTACGAAGATCTATAGTAAAGAATATGTATACAACGAGGAGAAAAATCATATTACCGATTCCGAACCACATTGAGCCAAAGAGTGCTGGGGCTACGTAATAGGTAACAATGCCGAGAATGACAGAAAGGATTCCGATAACAAGGCCATTATTTGTAGCAGCCTTATTAAGATTTTCTAATGATAGTTCCATTTTAAATAGTTTAGGTTAGGTTTTTGATTATTAGCGTTGGTTATAAGATATTAAAAGCGCGTATACTGCGGAATCAAATTCAGCATTTTTACTAAATTTCACAAAGTCATCAAAATCGTCGTTATCCGGATGCTGGTCGCGGAAAAACCCGATCAAGGGATAGAACAAATCTTTCAACTCAGAATCTTCGGGCAGCGCATGTGCCACCCTGGCTACTTCCTCCAGGTCGCTATCGACCAGGATCTGGTTAGCAATAACATCTTCATAGATACGGTGCTCATCCTGGAATTCGTCCTCGTCGACGAGTAAAAACTCCTTCAAAAAATCTCCCAGATCAGGTTCAATATCTTCGTCTTCGCACTCCTTCAGATAAAGCATCAGATTCAGAAGTTCTGTACCGCGGTCGAGGGTTTCTTCTTCAATGGCTTCCCATTCAGCGGAATCGAGGTAGTCTTCCTCCAGTTTACGCACATCTTCATTAAAGAAATTGATTAGTAAAAGGTCAAAGAACAATTCCCTAAGCGATTCAAATTCGGGGTTGTCATCGAATTTGCTGTCCATAGCAGCAACCTTATTAAGATATTCATCCGAACTATCGAAGACCTGAACCAGGCTATCATAAAAATCCTTACTGTCGTTTTTGCTAATTGCAGCATACTGCCTTAATGCCGCGAGCATCGCTTGTTTTACACTTGCATCCATAAAATTCGGTTAATAAGTGAGGTATTGGGCATTATTATAAACTAACTTAATCTTTCCTTTTAAACTTTCTCCTATAAAAGGTGAATTTTTTGACCGGGAGTAATTTGATTTCTCATCGTAGGCCCATTCTTCTGATGGGTCAAATAAAATAAAGTTAGCGGAAATTCCTTCTTCAAGCGCGGGAATTGGCAGGCCAAGTATCTTTCGTGGGTTGACAGACATTTTCTCAACGATCTGTTCAGGAGATAAGCCAGCCTTTAGGGCAAGCGGTAAAGCTGTCTGTAACCCAATGATACCATAAGACGCAATTTCAAACTCTACATCTTTAAACTCAATTTCGTGCGGAGTATGCTGCGAAACAATTGTGTCTATTGTACCATCTTTAAGTCCCGCAATTAAAGCTTTCTGGTCAGTTTTAGTCCGCAAAGGCGGCTTCACCTTATAATTACTATCAAACCCTTCCAAACGATCTTCAGTAAGGACTAACGCGTGCGCAGCAACGTCACAGGTAACCTTTACGCCTGCCTTCTTTGCTTTCCGGATCAAGTCAACGCTGTGAGCTGTACTTATAGTACTGAAATGAATCCTTGCATCATTGTATTCGGCTAGATAAAGGTCGCGGGAGATCATTAACTCCTCAGCAAGTGAAGGATTACCTTTCATCCCCAGATAAGTACTCATTACCCCTTCATTCATTTTTGCCTTTCCGGCGATGTCCTGATCCTCTGCAAATGAAAAGATCAGGCCGTTGAAGGATTTGGTGTACAATAATGCCCTGCTCATTAAACCCGCATTACTCACAGGCTTCTTGCCATCTGTAAATGCGATGGCACCAGTTTGCTGCATATCAAACATTTCTGCAAGTTCCTTTCCTTCACAATTATGGCTTATACATCCGAGCGGGTAAATATCGACAAGATTGTCTTTCGCCCGGTTTACCAGATAAGCGACCTCAGCCTTCGAATGGATCGGCGGCAGGGTGTTAGGCATCAATGCGACTCCGGTATATCCCCCAGCCGATGCAGTTGCAGCTCCAGTGATCAGGTCCTCTTTAGTTTCCAGGCCCGGATCCCCAAAATTCGCATTAAGATCAAAAAAGCCAGCCGATAAATACTGTCCTTTAGCGTTGACAGTCAGAAGATCCCGGACGGAAGATTTAATGTTCGTTCCAATCTCTGATATCTTCCCATCTACGATCAGAATATCAGTAACTTTCCCGTTTAGTTTACTTTTAGGGTCAATAATAGTGGCCGACTGAATTAATAGGTTATTCAAGTTGTACAGCTTTAGGTTGTGATTTTTTATAAAATTTAATAAGGAAGATTTCCGCAGCTAAGAATAAGAGCGAAAGTATTATACAAAACTTCCATAATGAAGTGCCACGATTTATAGCCTTAACCCGTCCCTGCATAGATCCGGGTTCAGGTGTTATAAGATCAATTTTTTGACCCTGGAATTTTCCCTTGATTTCCCGGTCGCTTGCATAGCTCAGATCGGATTCCGCCCCGGCATCATTAAATGACAAAATGGCGAGCAGGCTGTCATTTTTCAGAAGTTTATAATTACCTATCTGCCGTATCTGATCTGCAACATATAATTGCGACGCATTTTCGTTTTGTCTGAGGTCAGGAATAGTTTCGAATTTATCCATCTTTAACTTTAATGTCTGATTTGCATTAAGCGTTAGCTTTGGCAACTCAATAACCTGATCCCTGTTCAACTTATGGAAAAGACTCTGATCCTGAAGAGACAGTAAAGCGGTTTGATACATTATAGGCACGAATACAGAATGTCTTGCAAAATTACTGGTTTCTGCGTTTAAAGAAACAGCTGAGAGATAAATTTTACCACGTCCTAACCTATACTCTCCAAAAAACGTTGTTCTCCCCGGAAGATCAAGAACACTTTGTTTACTCGTGGTATTTTGACTGCTGTACCGGAGATACTTTTTCGCAACAGGGAGATCGAGCTTCTGAGGAATGTTTTCAAATACCCCCTTAAAAATGGGATGCTGGAGATTTATCGAAGAGACTTTCGTTTCTGCAGCAACAACTTCAGCTGGCACGTCTGTGCCAAGGGTTTGGAGCAATTTCTTGAGGTCATCCTGATTTCCCTC
Organism: Bacteroidota bacterium; assembly: GCA_040384965.1. Classification (GTDB taxonomy): domain Bacteria; phylum Bacteroidota; class Bacteroidia; order Sphingobacteriales; family Sphingobacteriaceae; genus Daejeonella. Next base: position 75,702 of record JAZKIH010000057.1, read on the forward strand.
CATATCAGGAAAAATCATTAAGCTTCCGCCCTTACTGACATATTCCTTCAATTGTTGAATCAGCCCATCGCTAATCTGCCCGACTTCATTTAAGATTAAAATTGGGTATTTATTTAAGCCCGAGTAATTTATATTCCCGGAATTAACATTACTTACATTGAAAAATACATCCGAACGGTAGACCGAGTTAAGGTATTCATTCTCACCGCTTCCGTTAATAATGAGTAATGGAATTGATTGCTGGACGTTAAAGCTGAAATAAAAACGGTCATCGAATACGACCGGGAAATCTGTAATCTGTATCTCCCCTTCCTGCCAACCTCCCTTGAGACCGCTAAACGATAGTGTATCCGTCGATGTTGCTCTGGGTTCAATGCTGGCACTGCCAATAGCTTTTTGCTGCTTATTTATCAATATCCTGATTGGCACATTTTCAGCTTCTTCATCTGAATTGTTTCGGAGTTTAACAACCATCTGTTCTGCATCTCCGGGCTTGTGAATGGCGGAGTTGAACCATATTGAATCAATAGAAATATTGGGCTGCGAATTGGACTTCAGCCTTACCATCCTTAATGTTATTGTGCTGTCGGATTCTACGGGTGATTTGGGAAGAATATTTTCCTGAAAATCGGACAGTACATAGACTGTTTTCGTTGCATTAGGTTCTTTGGTGAATACATCTTCCTGCCTGCGAATAATCTGGCTTAGATCCCGATTGGCAGCGCTGATCTTTATTTCGTCAACAGCCGTTTGAAATTCATCATAACTCAGCAAACGCTGAAATTTGCCTTCAAAATCATTTGTAAGGACCTGGAATTTATCGTTAATACTATACGCCGAAGCAATTTCCTTCGCACGTCTTTTTGCCTCATCGAGTAAAGTGCCTTCCTTATTTACGGCCTCCATACTGTAAGAGTTATCAATGAATATACTTACAACTTGCTGCTGGGAAGCGTCCTTCTGATCTGGATTCGGGATATATGGCCGTGCAAATGCAAAAACTAGAAATACAAGCGCGAGAATACGTGCTGCAAGAATAAGCCTGTCTTTGAGATGCTGACGAGATGAGGTCTGGATCTGGACGAATTTTAAAAAACGTACATTACTGAAATAGACTTTCTTAAACTTCCGGAAATTGAAAAGATGTATAATTATGGGAATGGCAATAGCCAAAAGGGCAAATAAAAATCCGGGGGACAGGAATCTCATTAAGTATCAAATTTACTAAAAAAGTTGACAATTTCAATCTAAAAAGAGTTGACAGTTGACGGTGGACAGTTGACAGCTTATGAATCCTTAATCCGGACATTGCTGCTTATTATCCGATGCCCGGGGATAACGTGGCTATCTGTTTAGCGAGATTTTTGTTGTATTTACGATACTTATTAACAACCTCAGAATAGACTTGCAACTAGCCATCAATAACCGATATCGGTCTGTATCAATGTACTCACCTGCTTTTAACAACATCAGCCAATATTCCGTCTCATTTGCTTCTTTCAAAGCAATATACATTTTATGAAGGAAGTCTGCCTTTAATTGGGCATGTTCAGCTTCCCTAATAAGCGCCCCAACAGCTGTTCCACTGCGCAATACTTGCTTTGATAGTACGTACTCCTTTTTCGCTCCTGATAAAAACTTATAAAGCTTTATAATTTCCAAAGCAAAAGAAAAGGATTTAGTGGCAACTACACCCATAAGTATTCAGATCAGTCCTAAATTTATTCAAATTAAATTAGGAGTGTTCTTTCATAAAACATTGTAAGGATAGAAATTTGTTAGCAAACGGTGCAGCTCGCTGTCAACCGTCAACTGTCAACTGTCAACCAACTTAAAAACCATTTCCAATTTTAAGTTCCTATACGTATATTTGCATGCTTCCCAAGCATATTTGGGCCAAATATTATGAATAAAGTTTTCACACATCACGTACATTTTCATCATCGCTTTGCGGCGATGGTAAAATAATATACGTTTCTACGTGAAACTACTTCATAATAATTTTTTTTGGTCTGATTAAAACTTAAAATTTGAAAACTCTTAAAATAGCTATCCAGAAATCTGGTAGATTAAACGAAAAATCAGTTGAACTTCTTAAAAATTGCGGATTAAGTTTCGAAAACTATAAAAGTTCTTTAATTTCTACTGTTTCCAACTTCCCTTTAGAAATTTTATTCCTTCGCGATGATGATATTCCTGAGTATGTTCAGGATGGTATTGCTGATCTTGGAATTGTTGGCGAAAACGTCATCAGCGAAACAGAAGTCGATGTTAGCTACCTGCAAAAGCTGGGGTTTGGTAAATGCACGCTAAAGCTTGCTGTTCAGAATAACAGCGACATCCAAAATATCAACGACCTTAATGGTAAAGCTATTGCTACTTCTTACCCGGTCATTCTAAAAAAATTCCTTGATAAGAATAATATCCAGGCAGATATTCGTACTATCTCGGGTTCAGTGGAAATATCTCCCGGTCTTGGATTAAGTGATGCGATATTTGATATCGTGTCGACTGGTGGGACATTGAAGAGCAATGGATTAAAGCCTTTCGCTGATGTCCTTTCTTCAGAAGCTGTACTCATTGGAAGAAAAGGCGAGGAAACAAATCCGCTGATCATTGAACTGATCCAAAGAATCCAGTCTGTTCTCAGGGCCAAAGAGACCAAATATGTGGTTCTTAACGCCGAAACTAAAAATCTGGATAAAATTGTTAAACTTCTACCAGGCGTTAAAAGCCCGACAGTTGTACCTCTGGCTGAAGAAGGCTGGGTAGCTGTTCATACAGTAATACCCGAACGTGATTTCTGGGAAAAAATAAGCTTGCTGAAAAGCGCCGGTGCGCAGGGCATTGTGGTGATGCCGATAGAAAAGATCATATTATAAAGCGGTTAAGTGAAAGCCATGCTGAACGTTTATAAACTAAGTGATCTGGATCAGAAACGGGTCGCAGAGCTTTGCCTTCGTAATACAGATGGGAATAATAATATCAGAAGTACTGTAGATGATATTATTGAAGATGTTAAGCTGAATGGGGATGGCGCTCTGCGTGCTTATGCCGAGAAGTTTGATGGAATAAAGCTGAACCAGCTTTATATCGATAAAAAAGAGATCGACGCGCTTGCATCTGAGGCTGGCGATAATGAAAAGCAAGCCCTTCAAGTTGCTTACAACAACATCCGAAAATTCCACGAAACACAACTGATAAAGGAGAACAAAGTTGAAACAACAAGCGGAGTAGTTTGCTGGAGAGAAAGCCGTGCAATCGAAAAAGTTGGTTTGTACATCCCAGGAGGCACTGCGGTTCTTCCAAGTACCTTTTTGATGCTGGGTATACCGGCAAAACTTGCCGGGTGCGCTGAGATCATCGTTTGTTCGCCACCTCAAAAAGATGGAAAGGTAAATTCTTACCTGGCATATTGTGCCCAGCTTTTAGGTATTGACCGAATTTATCTTGTCGGAGGTGCCCAGGCAGTTGCTGCCATGGCTTACGGCACAGAGAGTATCATAAAAGTTGATAAAATCTTCGGCCCGGGTAACCAGTACGTAACAAAAGCCAAAACTATTATACAGTCGGAAAGCCAGACGGCAATTGACATGCCCGCCGGCCCTTCTGAAGTTCTGGTAATAGCGGATAAGAGCGCCAACCCTGTTTACGTTGCTGCTGATCTACTGGCTCAGGCGGAGCATGGTGCCGACAGTCAGGCAGTGCTTGTTTCTGATTCAAAAGAGATCATCGATCAAACCATTGCGGAACTGAGTAAACAGATATTGGAGTTGCCGCGCAAAGAAATTGCCGCCAAAGCCATTGCAAATTCCTACGCTATTTTAACTCAGGATTTAAATGAGGCTATACGGTTCAGCAATGAATATGCGCCTGAGCATCTTATCCTCGCAACAGATCACTGGGAAGGTTTGATTGGCACTATTATAAATGCCGGTTCTGTTTTCTTAGGGCATTTAACCCCCGAAAGCGCCGGCGATTATGCTTCTGGGACGAATCATACTCTTCCGACTAGCTCATATGCGAAGGCTTATTCGGGAGTGTCAGTAGATTCATTCGTAAAAAAGATCACGTTTCAGCATATAAGCAAGTCAGGAATAGAAAATCTGGGTCCGACGGTTGAAGTCCTGGCCTCGTTAGAAGGCTTAGAAGCGCATAAGAATGCGATAACGGTAAGGTTAAAAAACCAGAAATAAGATTTTTAGGATTATAGGATTTATAAAATCCGGGCAGACCAAAGAATTTGAGAAAGTATTAGAGATATTGCCCGGTCTTAATATAAACTACTTGATACGATTTTAAAATGTTCAATCTTCAAAATATACTTAGAGACAATATCAGGAATTTGGTACCCTACTCTTCCGCAAGAGATGAGTTCAAGGGAGAGGCATCAATATATCTTGATGCGAACGAAAATAGTTTTGGCTCGCCTCTTGGGGTAAATTACAACCGCTACCCGGATCCGATGCAGTTTAAGGTAAAACAACGGCTGAGTGAGATCAAGGGGGTTCCGCCCAGGAATATATTCGTTGGCAATGGAAGCGACGAAGCAATAGATATCTTATTCAGGGCATTTTGCCGGCCAGGTATTGATAATGTGATCACAGTACCTCCCACTTACGGAATGTATGAAGTTTCGGCCAACATCAACGATGTTGAAGTTCGAAAAATCAAATTAACTCTTGACTACCAGCTGGATATGGAGAGCATTGCGGAAGCAATTGATGATAATACGAAGATCATCTTTATCTGTTCACCAAATAACCCGACCGGCAACTCAATAAACCGTACGGATATAGAAACTATACTGGCCAATTTCAATGGCCTTGTAGTTATTGACGAAGCCTACATAAATTATTCACGCCAAAAAACCTTTATCCAGGAACTGACTGAGTATGCAAACCTTGTTGTTCTTCACACCCTGTCAAAAGCATGGGGTCTTGCGGGTTTAAGATTAGGAATGGCCTTTGCAAGTGAAGAAATCATAGAGGTATTTAATAAAGTTAAACCTCCTTACAATGTTAACGAAGCTTCACAGCAGCTTGCGCTTGAGGCTTTACAAAACGTTGAACAGATTAATGACTGGATAAAGCTAACCGTTTCCGAAAGAGAGAAACTCATAAGCGATCTGGGAAAACTGGAAATAGTTCAAAAGATCTTTCCTTCTGACGCAAATTTTATCCTGGTAAAGACTTTTGATGCCAG
>JAZKIH010000058.1:0-10174 GCA_040384965.1 Bacteroidota bacterium
GCAACTTTAATTTCTTTTGACATATCTATATTTCGTAAGGCAACTCAATTGTAAATTCTGAACCTTTTCCTTCAACACTATTAACTGTGATGGTTCCGTTCATAAAATTAACCAGTTCTTTACAGAATGCCAAACCCAAACCAACACTACCCTGCTGATTATATTGGTTTTGCACTCTGAAAAACTTTTTAAAAATGTTATCCAAATCTCTCGCGGGAATACCGATCCCGTGATCACTAAACTTCATAACGACGTTCTTTTTGACCTTTTTGATTGAAATTTTGAGGATTTTCTTATCGGGATTCGAATATTTGTAAGCATTATCTATCAGGTTTTGAAAGATACTTCCCAGCAGAACAGGATCTGTTTTGAAATACTCTATCCCATCAATTTTACACACAATATCAAAATTCGGATACTTTAGCTGATATGCGTCGATCAAATTCTGGCTAAAAACGTCCAAATTCACATTTTCTTCTTTGATTTTTATCGCTTTGTTCTCGATTTGAGTAAAGGACAGAAGCTTGTTCATGAGGTCATTCAACTTATCTGCCTCTTCATCCAGAATTTTACCGTAATGTAATCTTTCCCGATCAGAAAGCGTCGTGGCGCTTCTGATATTGTTTCCCGCAATTTTAATAACACTCACCGGCGTTTTAAACTCATGAGTAAGGTTATTAATGAAATCATACTGCAGCTTGAACATTTTGCTGTTCACATTCAGATTCCGGTATATCAGATATCCTATCAGAACCAATACTCCATATGTCAAGAATAACCCACCTGCAATCGGAAGAAAACGCCGGTTGATCTCCCTCATTAAATAACCTTTATCAGAACTGAAATACAGCTTATAATCTGAGAAAGGCCCCGATAAAGGCAGGTCATTGCTCACCAGTTCCGGGGTGTTCTCTAAAGATTCATACACAAGCGGCTTAATACTAATGTGCTGATAAAGTTCCGGATTAGTATTTCTTATCCTGAGTTTGAGCGGGTCCAGATAAAACGTAAGCATATCAAGCTCGTAAATAGGCGACTCGGGAAGATCTTTAGTCATTATCTCCTTATACATTTTTAATTCCTCCCTGCGGGGAATATTCATAAATGTTATTCGCTTGGATGTTATGGTATAGAAAATATTAAACCTGTCATCATCTGTGAGTGCCTGGGTAGTGTCCGATGATTCAATGAAACCCGTGAATTTTATCGCCATCTTATTAAACTCATCACCAGTTTTTAAAGAAAATGCCCCGGCAGGATCCCTATCCTTAAAAAGTAAGACAGAATCTTTATCTAAGTGCCTGGCAAACTGATAAACAGATTTTGGAGCTATAGCGATATTATTCACCTTGACGCCGTCGGGGATATTATGATTGCTGATCCCGGCATCATAAAAGACTATCCTGTCAACAAATCTGAATTTCCTGAATATAGTATCAACATACTTAACCGCCTGGCTTGAATCCAGGTAACCTTGATAAAATGAGATCTCGGGAATCTTGTTCTGGAAAAAATCATTATAGGGTTTTACGGTTTCTTCGAGGACTTCAATCTTTTGGGAGACGAATTCGTTCTCTACATATTTCGTTGTAAGATTATATGCCAGGTAAAATGCTACAGCCATAGAGGCAGTAATCAAAATCAGGAAGGTTATAATCAGAGAGAAGTTCTTTCGGTAGTTTTGCTGATACTCCTTCATTTACTCCATTCTTAGATTTTTATCAAGAAACTTTTCAAGTTCCCTGTAAAATTCCAGCTTATTCTCTGCATTTCGGAAAAAGTGCCCCTCATTCTCTTTCAGAATGTAGGTTACAGGCACCTTCCTTTTTTTAAGCTCCTTGACAAACTGATTCGTTTCATTCATGTTGACACGGGGATCTCGCGAACCCTGCGCAATTAATACAGGAGAGCGAATCTTATCTGTATGGAAAACCGGTGATACAGCTCTGAAATAATCAGCATCAGCTTCAGGGTTACCTACAGTCTCGTAATACATCTGAAGGTATGGCCTGTAATAAGGAGGAATATCTTTGAGATAGGTAAATAAATTCGTTAGCCCAGAGTATGAAGCTCCGCACTTATACAAGTCGGGCTGAAAGCACAAACCGTGAAGAGCCGAATAACCGCCAAAACTTGATCCGTAAATACCTATGCGTGATGAGTCAGCGATTTTCTTCTCGATAAGCCAGCGAACTCCGTCAGTAATGTCGTCCTGCATTTTGCCACCCCACTCCTTAAACCCTGCAATCCAGAATTCCTTACCATAACCTTTCGAACCCCGGAAATTAACCTGAAATACTGCATATCCCCTGTTCGCCAAAAACTGGACTTCAGAATTGTAACCCCAGCTATTTCTGGAGTCGGGACCGCCATGCGGCATAACAATGACAGGCAAATTAGTTTCCTTTCTACCCTTAGGTAATGTCAAATAACCATCTACAGTTAGTCCGTCCCGTGTTTTGTAGGAAATCGGTTTCATCTCAGCCATATCTTCGAGGTCTATCGAAGGGTTTACATCGCTGAGCTTTACCAGCTTATTGTCGTTGTAGGTATAAAGATAAAAGGAGCCGGGGTTTCTATCAGTGTAAGTTCTGATTATGAATTTATTTTCTGATTCGTCCGCGCTTGTTATTCTTAATTCATTGTTGGGAAGAAGCTCTTCCAGGTGCCGGTATCTGGCTTTTACTGAATCATCTAGGTAATGGCGGCCTTTCTTCCAGGTTTCATATCCCGCATAGATCAGTTTGTCTTTGTTTGCAGAAAACACTGCTTCTGAAACGTCAACTTCTGGGTTACTGTAAATTACCCGATGCTCTTTCCCGGTTACACAATCCAGCTCCACCAATGCCATTTTATCCCGATTCTTATTAGAGAGGGCATAAATACATGTATTGTCTTTACTAAAGCCTACCGGCGAAATGCTAGCCTTAAAATTATTCGTTAAAACAACCTTAAAGTTTGTTTTCTCGGTGTCTCTGTACAATAATGTTTCATTAACTCCGTCGCTGGCAATTGCCATTCTTAACTGACCGTCTCTATCAGCATACCATTTTGTAATATTCCCCGGATTTTTAACAAGTAATGAAAGTTTGCCGGTTTGTATATTTAGGCGGTACGCATCAAAAACAGTAGAATCACGCTTGTTCAAAGACACCAGCACATTGTTATCCTTAACGGGCTCAGAGGTAATCAGACGAATCTTTGTCTTGGAAAATGATAATAATTCCCGCTTATTTGATCCATCCCTCCTTACCGCAAACAAACCAGGATCATCGCTTTCTGACTCATTTTTTAAATAAAGAAGCTCATCGTTATTAGCCCAAAAATGATACGCTATACTACGATTTGAATCACAGGTTAACTGAGTTGTATTTTTCCCATCCCATGTCTCCACGTAAATGTGTATCCGGTTATTATCTGGCTTCAGGTACGAAATATATTCACCGTCCGGGGATACTAAGAAAGAAGTTTTAAATGCAGCCTTGAAGAAGTTTTCGACGGGTATTCGATCTACCGTCTTTTCCATTGTACAGGATATGGTTACAAGAAATATAAAAAAGAGAAAATATATTTTAAAATGTTGCATTTCCTGGTTAATCCCAAACTCTGTACAAAAATCTACAATTCAATTGCATTGTAAAAAATTGCAACTGAAAAATTACTGAATATTAAAAAATTACTGAAAAATTCCGAATTCAACTTTTCAAGTTAGCAAAAGATTTATAAAGGGAATTGATGAGAGCGTAACATTTAAACTACAACTGGTTTTTCAAGTCAAATATGACCGTACTTTATTAAAAGGCCGATAAAACATATTAATGGTTACGCATTATCGTTATCTTAGTATTCAGGGTGTTAGACTAAAGAAGTGTGCATGAAAAGGATTATTGTTCTGATTTTAATGGTGTCGGCTTCGCTCGCTGTCCGTGCTCAACTGAATTCCGATGAGGCGCTGGCGGTGCAATACTTCCAGACCGGTGAATTTGACAAGGCTGCGGTTATTTATGAAAAGCTGTTTAACAGGACAAAAAACGCGGGATATTATGATCCATACTTCACGTGTCTCTTGAAGACCAAGAAGTACGAAGAGGCGGAAGAACTTGCCAAAAAATTATTAAAAGCTAATCCAGGCAATTATACATATGCAGTGGATGTTGGAAGAGTATATCAGGAAAAAGGTGATCAGGAAAAAGCGCAGGAATGGTTCAACAAACTCATCAGAGACTTACCGGCAAATGAGTTCGCAATAAAAGATCTGGCGATAACTTTTTATCGGGCCGAGGGCTATGATTATTCAGTAAAAGCCCTGCTAAATGGTCGTAAGCTCATAAATGATGAAAATGCATTCTCATTCGATCTCCTGAGCCTTTATCGATTCCGGAAAGATAAACCAATGCTCATTCAGGAGTATATGGGATTACTGAATACAAATCCGGAAATATTACCACAGGCACAAAATGTTCTGGCTGCAATTTTAGAGGACAAGGCCGATTACGATCTATTAAAGACCGCCTTGCTGCGACGGCTACAGAAAGAACCTCAAAATGTCGCGTATACCGAGTTTCTTACCTGGCAATATATTCAGCAAAAAGAATTCGATATGGCTGTCCGGCAAACTCTGGCTTTGGATCGTCGATTGAAAGAAGATGGAGCTCGTGTTTTTGAATTGTCTCGCCTCCTTTTGTCAAATCTTGCATATCCTCAAGCCGTCGAGGCGCTGAATTATCTCGTCGCAAAAGGCAATGATGGCAAGTACTATATTCCTGCCAAAATTGATCTTTTAAACACAAAATTCAAGCAATTAACAGCCAACAAATTCAGCCAGACTGATCTCGTGGCATTAGAGAAAGACTATCTGTCTCAACTGACTGAATTTGGTCGCAGCTCGAACATGTCACTGGCAATCCGGCAACTTGCAAACCTGCAGGCTTTTTATCTTCAAAAACCGGCAGAAGCGGCGGAAGAGCTTTCTAAATTAATAGCCCTTCCTGGAACTCCTCCGGTAATACTGGCACAGGCAAAGCTGGAACTTGGAGATATTTATATTCTTACAGGAGAGGTATGGGAAGCAGCACTGCTATACGGACAGGTCGAAAAACAATTTTCTAATGACATCTATGGGCAGGAAGCTAAATTCAAGAATGCTAAACTCTCTTATTATCAAGGAGATTACGTATGGTCTAAAGCCCAATTAGATGTGCTTAAAAGTTCAACAACACAGCTGATAGCGAATGATGCACTCAACCTGAGTTTGCTTATATCAGATAACCTTCAGAAAGAAACTGATACTGCAGCACTGAAAAAATATTCTTATGCTGACCTTCTGATATTCAAAAATCAACCCGCAAAAGCGTTGTCGTTATTGGATAGTCTGAACATACTTTATCCTGGTAATTCGCTTGCTGATGATATTCTGATGGCAAAATCAAGAATTTTCCTTAAAAATAATGAGATCGATAAAGCGGTGATACAACTTCAGGAAATCGTCGATAAGCACACGTCTGATTTATGGGGAGACGATGCACTGTTTATGCTCGCAGACCTTTACGAAAGTAAATTAAGTCAGCCTTCCAAAGCCCTTGAATTATATCAGAAAATAATCACCGATTTCCCGGGCTGTCTATATGTCATCGAGGCCCGGAAGAGATTCAGACTTCTTCGTGGTGATAAATTAGGTTAAGCGGTACTACAATTCTTAACTTTACGCATGATTCTATACAACGTAACGATTATCATCGAAGAAAGTATTCATGAACCATGGCTCAACTGGATGCAGCATACCCATATTGGGCAGGTCATGGAAACTGGTTGCTTTGCCTCGAACAGACTATTAAAGGTTCTTGATTCTCCCAACGAGGGAATAACTTATTGCATCCAATACATTGCCGATTCGATAGAAAAGTACAATGAGTATAAGCAAAATTATGCTGCTCAACTTCAGGCTGATTTTCCTGCAGAATTCGCTAACAAGTTTGTTTCATTCCGCACCCTCATGGAATTTTTAGATACGCGATGACCTTTACGGAAACTAAAATAAATGGATTGTTCCTGATTGAACCTAAAGTTTGGCGCGATGACCGGGGTTACTTCTACGAAAGTTACAGCAGAAAAGAGTTTAAGAATGCCGGCATACATGCTGAATTTGTTCAGGATAACCAATCATTGTCACAGAAAGGTACATTTCGCGGCTTACATGCTCAAAAAGATCCAAGTTCCCAGGGCAAGCTTGTTAGGGTGATTAAGGGCAGCGTTATTGATGTGGCGGTTGATATCAGAAAGAAATCTCCAACGTACGGCGAGCATGTTGCCATTGAGTTAAATGAGGATAATTTCACCATGTTTTGGGTTCCACCCGGATTTTTGCACGGCTTTGTAACCCTTGAAGATGACACGATATTTACCTATAAAGTAACTGGCCTGTACGATAAAGCGTCAGAAATTGGTGTCATTTGGAATGATAAAGATCTGAATATCGACTGGGGTATTGATTCATCAGAAGTGATCCTTTCAGAAAAAGATAAAGTGTTGCCTGAGTTCAGGGATTTCGAAAGTCCGTTTTAATAGCTAACAGCTTGGTACGCTTGCACCAGGCTGTCAACTATCAGGAGTCAACTATTTTATCAGATTGTAAAGCTCGTCCAGTTTGGGTGAAAGAACAATTTCAATTCGTCTGTTTCTGCTTCTGATTTCTGCACTTGCGCCAGGCTCAATCGGCTGAAATTCACCTTTTCCCGTAGCGGTAATGCGGCTATTTTCAATCTTCTCCCCTTCGGTCAGAAATCTGACTACGGAAGTTGCACGGAGAACACTCAAATCCCAATTGTCTTTTATCTGCCCAAGATTTACAACACGCTGATTATCAGTATGGCCTTCAACCGAGATATTGATCTCCGGCTGTGTTTTTAAAACTTTTGCCAATTCCTGCAATGCAAGCTTACCTTTTTCATCTATAATAATACTTCCACTGCTGAAGAGTAATTTGTCAGTCAATGAGACATATACTTTACCATTTCGAATATCCACTGACAGGCCGCTCTGCTGAAATCCCAATAAGGCTTTTTGCAGTTTATCTTTAAGTGCGTTGGTTGCTTCGTCTCTTTTCCGCAAAATCTCCTCAACTTCTTTTAATCTTGCCTCGCGTTTCTGAAGGTCAGCAGATAGCTTGCTTATCTCAGAAGAGCTATTGGAACGCAGCGAGCTAAGATTATCATCCAGGCCCTGAACCTTTCCTTCAAGTCCCGCGATCCTTGAATTCAATGAAGCTGTATCCGATTTAAGGCTGGCTATTTGTTCTTCAAGGGTGGCGATCTTTGTCCTCGCACCTTCCCAGCCAAGTGAAAGAGAATCTTTTTGAGCAAGTAAAGCATTATACTTTTTCGGCGATATAACTACGCAGGATGAAAATGTAGTTATTAAAGTAACTACGAGGATCGGAATAGTGATTTTTGTCATGATAGCAATGGTTTAGGATATAGCGTTTCTCAGGAAAATCATAAAAGGGTGTAGCTTTTCAAATCCGTCAAGAACAGTTTTCACTGCGTTCGGTCGGGTAAGTGCGTTCGGATCCAAACTATGTGTGAAAGTAAAGCTCTTTAATTTAAGGTATTCAATATCAGGATGATCTACTGAATAACCTTTCGGCATTGTCTTTAATTTATATTCCTGGTCTGGTTGTCCGAAATAACCTATAAAATCAGGGGCATTAATTATCTCACGGAAATCACTTCCGCTATAGTCAATTTCCTGCCTGATCGCTTTTAACATTTCTGCTTCCGGCATCCAGCATCCACCAGCAATAAAAGATTCTTCTGGATGGATATGCAAGTAATATCCGGGGCCGTTAAAGTTCTTGCCTTGTTGGGAGATTCCAGCACCGAAGTTATTTTTATAAGGGGTTTTATTCAGGCTGAATCGAATATCGCGATAGATCCGCATAACACAGGTTTTGGGATCGAGATCAATGGAAACTGTCTTGTCTATCTTAGACAGGCCTTTAATCAATTCACCGACAAATTCGAGCACATTACTTCGTGCATCATCATGCCTCGCCTTATTTTCGTGAAACCATTCCCGGTTATTATTCTGTGCTAAATCCTTAAGGAAATCAAGAGTACCGGCTTTAATCATTACAACGGTTGAGAATTAGATATTGGGCTAAAATTCGTAGCCTTTTATACTATCAATTTAGATTTATCTTGCCGCTTTTCATATGGACAGCAACATTTTTACGTCTGTATTTCTTATACCATATAAATCCGACGCAGGCTACAGCAAGATAAGGCGCTGCAAGTAAATACAAAATTCCGTCATTAAGGCCGTTGCCCTCAGTATTACCATTTTGTGTTGAATTATCAGCATTCAAGGTACACATTGCACATTGAGCTGAAACTTCTGACGTTCCGGCTACCAGAAAAGAAAACAAGAAAAGCAAAAGAAATATCTTGATGGTTTTCATGAAACAAATATACGGAGAAAGAGGCATTTTAGAAAGAGTAACTGGCCTCTAAAAGCTATAGTATGGCGATATCATTAGATAAACGATGACACCTGTAATAGTCACGTATAACCAGATGGGATAGCTCCATCGAACCAGCTTTCTATGCTTCTCCACTTGCATTTGCAATCCCTTCTGAAAACTGAATAGAACGAGCGGCAATACTATAGCGGCCAGAATAATGTGTGTGACAAGGATAAAATAGTATACTGTTCTGATCGGGCCCGTTCCTCCATAGGTAGTTTTAATACCGGTGGCATGGAAAATAATGTAAGAGACCAGGAATAGCGACGACAAAATAAAAGTGATAATATTAAGCTTTTTATGTGTTGCTATATCTTTTCGTCTGATAAAGTAGAGAGAAGCTAAAAGCAAAACCGTGCACGAGCCGTTAATAATTGCGTTTAATTTGGGAAGGCTAAACACCCATGTTGGGATTGCACTCTTATCAGGAAAAATATCAAAGACCTTACTTTGTAGTATGATAATAACGGCAAAGACAAAAATCGAAACAATTAAAATTAGCCTGGAAATAAATTTATCATTCATTATTCTGAAATATTGATCAACGATCCTTCACATTTCGCAACTCTTCAGCCATTAGAACACGGATTTCGTCCGTGAGCAAGTTCATCACATCATTTCCTCCTGTGGAATCATAATAACCTCTGATCCTCTTGCTGGAATCAATGAGGATAATCATCGGACTATGGATGAAATTCACTTGTCTTGCGGTATCCTGAATAGCATCAACCAAAAAATCTCGTTTTGCAAGGGAATAAATAAACTCTTTATCGCCTGTAAGAAAATCCCACTTTTTATTTTCAGCAATATACTTTGCGCTGTAATCTTTTAACACCTTAGGGTTGTCGTGTTCAGGATCGACGCTGATGGAAAGAAATCTCAGGAGCCGGTTACCATTATTAATTTTAGCAACTCTTGCCATTTCCTTATTCATATTAGAACAGAACGTGGGGCAGCGGGAAAAGAAAAAATTAACAACAGTTATTTGAGCACTATCGACCGGGAATGAAACCGAATCTCCATCTTGATTGAGCAGTTTAAAATCGCGGATCTCATGGTACAGTGTATCACGAATTTGTTTACCTCGCTTGGTGTGGAAAGTTGTCGCAGGTTGTTTCGGGCCGTAAATAGAGAGTGGATGATACCTGTTTTCACCTTTGGCCTTAAGCAGATAATAAACAGATCCCGGCACTACAAATAAAATCAGCAGTATCAGGATCTTTTTTACCGGAAAGGCGGGTTGACTCATTAATTCATGTGAAGGTACTGGTAAGAACCTTCAGTAAGCATTAGAACTATAAAGTAAACGATGAATACAAGAGAAACCATAATTCCTGTTTTCAACGCAAATTTTTCAAATTTAAGGTGCATAAAATATGCAACGATATAGAACGCTTTAACAAGTGTCAGGACAACGTAAATGAAGTTACCAACTCCATGACCTAAAATACCTTTTGGAAGAAGGTAAAGTGCGATAAAGAATTCAATCGCGGTAATACCCAGCATGTAAAAGAAAACCTGCCAAATTTTCTTTTTGGTCATTCCTTCATGCTCCGCATGCTCTGTACCATGCTCGTCGTGTGTGTGTTCTGCAGACATTATATATGATTTATCTGATATTAAACTAAATAGAAGAATGTAAATACGAATACCCAA
>JAZKIH010000059.1:0-7603 GCA_040384965.1 Bacteroidota bacterium
ACGTTATTGATCCGAAGAATAATATCGACGGGATAATGGACATAGCCATAAAGGGCGGACGTCCAGCGTCGCCGGCAATGCCTGCAGAACCGGAGCGGCCGGCATCTAACGGAGTGCCTGCCCGTCCTGCCAGGGAGGCTCAGGATGCGGTGACTCGTATCGACGGAACAATTGCTTTAGTGGCTAAGAACATCAACCCGGATCTGGGCGTTCAGGTAATTGATGCGACAGGCCTATATATCACTCCCGGGTTAATTGACCTTCATACACACAATTTCTGGGGAGGTGATATAGGTGGCATAAATTACAGTGACGGTCCTTACAGTATTCCTCCTGACGGTTTTACGTTCCGCTCTGGAGTTACTACTGTTGTAGATGCAGGAAGTTCAGGATGGAGGAATTTTGAGAAATTCAAAAGGCAAACCATCGACCTTTCACTAACTCGTGTGCTGGCACTTCTTAATATTAATGGGGCTGGTATGAATGGACGTTCTGAAAGTAATCTGGATGATATGGATGCCCAGAAAACAGGGGAGATGGGAAAGAAATATTCTGAGATCATCGTTGGTGTCAAAAATGCTCATTTTGGTGGTGGCGGTGGTGCTATTCCGAAAGCGTACTTAATACCGGTTGAACGTGGAGTCGAGGCTGCTAAACTGATGGGAGGAGTGTTCATGCTTGATGGTCGCCTTGATGAAGAAATATTTGACAGGTTTCGCCCGGGTGATATCTATACGCATGTTTATGGGCGTGCAATTATGGACTCTGCCGGTAATGTAAAACCTTTTGTTCTTGCAGCACGTAAAAAAGGCATTATTTTCGACATCGGTTTTGGTGGCTCAAGCTTTGGATTTAATGTTGCCACACCCGCAGTAAAAGCCGGTTTTTTCCCGAATTCGATAAGTTCAGATCAACATATCAGCAGCATGAACAATGCGATGAAGGATATGCAAAATATTATGGGATTATTGATGGCGATGGGCATGCCTTTTAATGACGTTATAAAGGCCGCAACATGGAATCCTGCACAGGAAATAAAAAGGCCAGACCTTGGCAATCTTTCTGTTGGCTCAGTTGCCGACATTGCGATATTTGAAATCCGTAGCGGTAAGTTTGGTTTTTGGGCCCGTGACGGGTACATTGACGGTACGAAGAGATTTTCACATGAAATGACACTTCGTGCGGGCGAGCTTGTTTATAACTTAAACGGCCGCGTGAAGCCAATTAACCTTCCAGCAATTCAAAGAGGGGTGACAGGTACGCCGCGCCCAGCTGGAACAGCACCATCTCCGAGAAACTAATTATTGCGATGAGCTTATTCGGGCAATCTCTATTGAGATTGTCCGTTTTTTTTACAGATGGTTAAGTAAGCTGTTGAAAAAATGTATGGTAACCTCCCTTATTACCTACGGAAACAAATTGCAATACCTATGAAACAATAAGATCAGAATGGGGGTACATTTACTTTTTTTCCTGCCAGCAACATGACGGTATACGAATATTTGAATAGCCGGTTCCCTAAACTTGGCGTTCCAGGTCTTTCCTGTTGTATATCCTATCAAAATAAGCTGAGTACTTTTAACTTTGGCTATAGCGATATTGCAACGCAAAAGCCTATTGATGACCGGTCTATTTTTAATATTGCCTCTATTGGGAAGTTAATAACCTCGGCGTGTATTTTAAAACTTGTCGAAAAAGGGACTTGTACTTTGAATACCTGCGTGGGCGAATTGCTTCCTGAAATCCCAGGAAACTGGAAATCTGTGAAGATTTCACATCTCATGAGTCATAGTTCGGGCATTCCTAATTATACAGATGTGCCGGAGTACTGGAAAGAAAGCCATCTGGATGTACCGAAGCAGCGAATTCTGGATTACGTCAAAAATTCTGAGCTCGATTTTGAATCAGGCAGCAGGTGGAAGTACAGTAATACTGGGTTTTATCTGTTAGGTTTGATAATTGAAAAGATTTCAGGCCTTAATTATTTCGATTTTGCGAAAAGCCTTGTGGCGTCCTGGAAAACCGGATTAGAAATTCTTAAAACGGATGACCGTGTGGTTTTTCCTGATAAGGTTACTGGTTATTCATTTACCAGCGACAAATTTATTATCCCATCTTATTATAGCAATTCAGGCACTTTTTCCGCGGGCGGCTTTTCGGCAAGGCTGCAAGATTTTCTGGATTTTGAAACTGCGCTATTTAACGGCAAAATTTTGAATGCAAGTTCTTTGCATGTACTTATTACCCCATTTTTGAATGTTGATGGTTCTGTGTTAAATGGTACTGACCGCGTGCTTGATTTTGCGATGACCCACGGATTGTTCCGATTTGCTAAGAAGGGAAAGGTGCAGGTGGCACACGGAGGAGAAATACTTGGATATAAGTCCGAATATATGAGGGTCGTTGATGATAACTTCTCAGTCATACTGGCCACTAACGCAGATTGTAATTTCAAAAGCCTCGAAATGTTGGATAAAGTTTACGATCTTACAGTGACTAACACTTAAAATCCGCCATGGGGATGGTAACTGAGAATTAATAGCACTTTAACATAACAACGGTATTTTTACGTCTTACATCAAGTAATCGATCAAATGGATAATCGAAGAGATTTTTTAAGAAAAGCAGCTTTGCTTTCAGGCACAGCCGCGGCAATCAATGTTTTACCACCCGTAATTCAGCAAGCAATGGCGATTTCCCCTGAGCCGGGGAGTACGTTTTACGACGCGGAACATATTGTGTTTTTAATGCAGGAAAACAGATCTTTCGACCATGGTTTCGGTACACTTCAGGGAGTGAGAGGTTTCAATGATCCGCGGGCTATCGATCAGCCGGATAAGAATAAAGTCTGGTTGCAAACAAATAAGGATAATGAAACTTATGCACCATTTCATGTCGATGTAAAGGACACGAAAGTTGCCTGGATGGGATCTGTGCCCCATGGCTGGGCCGACCAAACTGACGCCCGTAATCATGGTAAATACGATAAATGGCTGGATGTGAAACGGCCGTCCAAGAAAGAGTATTCACAGATGCCTCTCACCATGGGTTATTGTACACGGGAAGATTTTCCCTTTTATTATTCGTTAGCTGATGCATTCACCGTCTGCGACCACAATTTCTGCGCAAGTATAACAGGCACTCATCCTAACAGGCACTACTGGATGTCGGGAACTGTCCGCGAGAAAAATGATCCTTCTGCACCAGCAAACCTTTGGAACCTGGCAAGCTCAGGAAATCCTTATTTAACGTGGAAAACCTTCCCGGAACGACTAGAAGAGAGCGGGGTTTCCTGGAAAGTATATCAAAACGAACTTTCTATGCCGACCCCATTGAGTGGAGAGGCTTCAGGATGGCTCGGAAATTTTGGTACAAATGTTCTGGAATTTTACAAGCAATATAATGTGAGGCTTCATCCTGGCGCAATCACCGCCCTGACTGCCAAGAAAGAGAATATCTTGAAGCAAATAGATTCTCTTTCCAAACTTCCGTCAAGACAGGAAACTGATACACGCATTGCCGCAGCTAAAAAGGTGCTAGCCTTAATTGAAGCCGACCAGGAAAAATTCACTATAGAAAATTATAACAAACTTAGTCAGCAGCAAAAGAACCTCATCTCTAAAGCTTTCTCGACTAATGCAGGCGATCCGGACTATCACACCCTAGCTCCACTGAAATATTCAGATAATGGCGTCGAACGGGAAATAAACATACCAAAGGGTGATGTACTTCATCAGTTTCGGCAGGATGTTAAAACGGGAAAGTTACCCACGGTATCGTACCTTCATGCTCCTGGGAATTTATCAGATCATCCGGGAATGCCATGGTTCGGAGAGCTCTATGTAAGCGAGGTAATCAATATACTGATAGAGAATCCTGAAGTGTGGAAGAAGACGATCTTTATCATGACGTATGATGAAAACGACGGATATTTCGATCATTTACCTCCATTTGTTGTTCCCAATCCTTACAAGGAAGATACAGGGAAAGTTTCTGCCGGCATTGATCCGAAGTTGGATTTTTCAACAAAAACACAGCAGACTAACCCATCAGCTCAGGAAAATAGGCTGAGAGATGCTCCAATCGGACTAGGTTATCGTGTTCCAATGGTTATCGCATCGCCCTGGTCGAGAGGTGGCTTTGTTTGTTCGGAGGTTTTCGACCACACTTCATCAATCCAATTTGTAGAAAATTTTATAGAAAAAAAGTTTAATAAGAAAGTTAGAGAGGAGAATATCACCAATTGGAGACGGGCGGTTTGCGGCGATTTAACATCAGCTTTCAGACCGTATAATAATGAGAATATTGTAAAGCCAGCTTTCCTTGCTAAAGAACCATTCATTAAAACGGTTAATAATGCGAAATTTAAGAAGGAACCATCTAATTTCAGGAAACTCACCGAGACCGATATAGCTGCTATTAACAAAAACCCTCTTAGTTCACCTCACTTCCCAAAACAGGAAGCGGGTATCCGCGGTGCGTGTGCTTTGCCTTATGAATTATATGCCAACGGTCAATTTGATAAGGAGAAGAATATTTTTTCTATTGAATTTAAAGCAGGTAATACTGTCTTTGGAGATAAAGCAGCGGGGTCGCCTTTTTACGTTTATTCCATGAATCCCTATAAGCAGGAAGTTCTTAAAATATGGAACTATTCTGCGGTTGCTGGCGATACGTTACAGGGCGAATGGACTTTAAACGCCTTCGATAACGAAGGATATCATTTGAGAGCGTATGGACCAAATGGCTTTTTCAGAGAGTTTCATGGTAATGCAGCGAACCCTTTAGTAAAAGTCGAAATGGCGTACGAAAGAGGCAGAATTAATAAAAATGCATTGAGCGGGAATATTACATTATCGGTGAGAAACTCAGATTCAAAACCGCATACAATACTCCTGGCAGATAATAGTTACAAGGGTGGTAGTCAAACCAGAACTATAGCTCCTGGGGCAACTGCAATTTTAAATGTTAACCTCGCGAAAAGCTACGGTTGGTACGATCACAGTGTTAAAGTGAAAGGCTATGATAAATTTGAGGAACGCTTTGCTGGAAAAGTTGAAACAGGTGTGCCGGGTAAAACAGATCCATTAATGGGACAGGTAGTTTGAAATTCCTTGATTAAAGTTTTGTCTTAAAACCGCATAGCTTTTAATGTATTTATAATTATTAATCAAAGTATTATGGAAGTCAATTATTCAAGTATTGGTTTAATTTTGCTTGTCGCCATTGTAATAATCATTATCGTCATCAAAAGGAATAACAGGGATAAAAAGGATTTTGAGAAAACGGTCAATAAAAGCGAAACTCAGCCGGAGGAGCACAAGGACATCGATCCTTTATAAGACTAACGATCATTTGTTTGTAAGGCTTGAGTGGGAGTTGGGTTATTTAATAATGGTTGCGCTAATAAAGTCGTTTGCTGATCACAAATAATTAAAATGAAAGGATGTTTGAAAATTTCTTTATTGTGGTTAGCTATAACACCTTTAGTCATTGCTTTGACCGGTTTGGTGCCCGCTTCTTATCCAGGTAATCCTAAAGAGTCCATTCGTGCTGCAAACGAGATGCGCACGGGGGCCGATGAAACGGAGCAATATGTAAATTATTTAAAAGGGAAACGAATTGCCGTTGTTGCCAGTCCTGCATCTTTAATAGGTAAAACTCCCTTGGTTGACAGCCTTTTAAGTTTAAAGATCAACGTTGTCAAAATATTCGGGTCGGAGCATGGATTTCGGGGAAATGCTAGTAATGGGGCGAAAGTCGAAGACGAAATTGATGCAAAGACGGGTATTCCGATAATCTCCCTTTACGGTAAGAAGATCAAGCCGGCTAAAGAGGATTTGGACGGAATTGATCTGGTAACTTACGACATTCAGGATGGTGGAGCCAGATTCTTTACTAAATTAAGAACTCTCCATCAGGTGATGGAAGCCTGCGCCGAGAATAATATTGAACTAATGATTCTGGATCGCCCTAATCCAAACGCATCTTATATCGATGGGCCCATCCTGGATATGAGTTTAAAGTCTGCAGTTGGGATGTTTCCCATACCGATAACACATGGCATGACGCTGGCAGAAATGGCGCTAATGATAAATGGTGAAGGCTGGCTGGCAAATAATGTAAGATGCAAACTTCGTATTATCAAGAATACTAACTATACCCACAAGACTCAATATACTTTGCCAGTTGGGCCAACCCCAAATTTGAATACTCAACAGGCGGTATTGCTGTATCCCTCGCTGTGTTTATTTGAAGGAACTGTCATTAGTCAGGGGCGTGGTACAAAATTTCCTTTTACCATGCTTGGAGCGCCGGCTCTAAAAGGTAAATATGGATTTTCATTTACGCCTGCTTCCATTTCCGGCATGAGTGAAGATCCTCCCCATAAAGATGAGGCTTGCTTTGGCTTGGATTTCAGGACGTATGATACGGCCAGTTCTGGGAAAACGGGCGAGATAAATATTGCGTGGCTCATTGAGCTCTACGATGCCTATCCACAAAAGGAAGAATTCTTCAAGCCATTCTTTGATCGTTTGGCTGGTACAAAACAACTAAGAGAACAAATTATTGCGGGAATCCCGGAAACAGAAATTAGAAAAAGCTGGGAGTCCGGGCTTTCAGCATACAAGCAAATGCGCAGTAAATACCTCATCTATCCCTGAATTTAAATACCAAATCCGAATCAAATGAACAAACTTACAGTTAAACTGATGTTATTTCTTCTTGCCTTGTCGACAACGGTAAGTGTCGCATATTGTCAGAATTCCTCAACAACGCCTTCAGGCAGTGCGCTCTACCTTTTCAACAATCAGGCAAAAAATATTCCCTTAAGAAGTCTACATGATAAAAAGATCACCAGTATTAATACCGGATCAGCCTTTTCAATAGTTTTCGATAGTTTGCTGCGAAAATATGCAGATGTAAAAAGTTTTGAGACATCGTATTACAGAACAGATTCACTGAACCTTGATAATCTAACTGGTGATTATTTAAAGTACTATAACTGTCTTATAGTTCAGGTAACCAGCCAGTCATTAACTGATCCGGAAATAATTCGTTTCATAGCAGAAAATCAGAAGAGAAAGAATATCATTATTGCCGGGTTCGGCGAGCTGAGTTCACTTAAAAACCTTGATTTTATAACAGGCCCGGTTGTCTGGAGCACTAACCTGGACGCCGACGCAGCGAGTAATGTTGCACAAATAATCTTTGGGGGCATTGCAGTTAAGGGGACTCTGGGCAAAACAATTAGTCAAAAATTTAAAGCAGGATCGGGTTATTCAACTGAGAAAACTCGGTTGAGATATTCAACGCCTGAAGCTGTGGGCTTAAAATCGGCCGATCTTGATAGCATTGATATTATTGCAGCGGAAGCAATTCGTGAAAAAGCAACGCCTAGTGCTGTTGTAATGGTAATAAAAGACGGAAATGTGATCTTTAATAAAGCTTACGGCTCGCATACCTATGACGGCGCCGAGAAAACCAAATTAACTGATCTTTATGACCTTGCATCAGTCACCAAGGTTTCTGCGACTACCCTGTCAGCAATGAAGCTTTTTGAACAGGGCAAAATAGCCCTGGATAATACTGTTGGAGACTA
>JAZKIH010000060.1:0-1200 GCA_040384965.1 Bacteroidota bacterium
TGTAATAGTTCAGACTTGATGTGACAAAAGCTTGAAAAAGTTGAGGTTACCCTGTTTGATGTTAATTGCGAAGTTAACATTAAAAAAAGGAGTAACCTCATGTTACAAACTAACGAAAGAATCATAAAAAATAAAGTAGGATTATTAAACCTTGCTGAAGAGTTGGGGAATATTTCTCGGGCATGCAAGGTAATGGGCATGTCGCGGGAGACATTTTACCGCTATAAAAATGCGGTGGAAGATGGCGGTGTCGAGGCTCTTTTCGAGAAAAGCCGGAGGCAGCCAAACTTCAAAAACCGTGTCGATGAGGCGATTGAAACCGCGGTTATTGAGTATGCCGTTGAGTTCCCGGCATATGGCCAACTGCGTGCCAGCAATGAGTTGCGTAAGCGCGGAATATTTGTCAGCCCAAGCGGTGTGCGGTCGATCTGGCTGCGGCATGGGATTGGCAATATGAAGCAACGCCTTGTTTTACTTGAGAAAAAGTCTGCCGAAGAAGGTCTCGTCCTCACCGAAAGCCAGGTTAACGCACTGGAACGGAAAAAGGACGATGATGTGGAGTGTGGCGAGATTGAGACCGCCCATCCTGGCTATCTTGGCTCGCAGGACACTTTTTATGTAGGAACACTCAAAGGTGTTGGTCGTGTTTATCAGCAAACCTTCGTTGATACTTATTCCAAAGTGGCGCTGGCTAAGCTTTACACGACCAAAACCCCGATCACTTCCGCAGATATGCTGAACGATAAAGTGCTGCCTTTATTCGAAGAAAACGGTATGGGGTTGATACGCATCCTGACCGACCGCGGTACGGAATATTGCGGCAGGGCTGAGCACCACGACTATCAATTATACCTGGCAATCAACGATATTGAGCATACAAAAACCAAGGCGCGCTCTCCGAAAACCAACGGAATCTGCGAGCGTTTCCACAGGACTATGCTCAATGAATTTTATCAGGTGGCGTTCAGAAAAAAGATTTATGAATCTATCGACGACTTGCAAAAAGATGTTGATATATGGATAAATCATTATAATAATGAACGCACCCATCAAGGAAAAATGTGCTGCGGCAGAACTCCAATGCAAACCTTCCTCGATGGAAAAAATATCTGGAATGAAAAGGTTGTTAATCTCAACCTGATCGTACAGTAAAAAATACATCAAAGGGGTAACCTGTCACATTAAGTTGCGACTATTACA
>JAZKIH010000061.1:0-5523 GCA_040384965.1 Bacteroidota bacterium
CCATAATCTAAAGTTAGGTAATTTTTAGAATGTGTTTGAAAAAAGTATTTAGGTAATACCTGCAGCAATCTAATGCATCTAATTGTTTTGTGGGATCGTTTCGGTCGGTCTTATCAAGGCTGCCATCGGGTAATACGGCCGCATGTTCCAGATCGAATATCAGCCCCTTGCAGTTTACCGGGTCGATGGAAATATTAAGATGATGAAAGGCCGAATTAACCAGCACACGGTTTTCTACCAGTGTAGGGTTGCTTACCGGCTGTCTCATTTGCCTGTCTCCTAAACCTAACTGAGCCCGAATGATCTTAAAGTAATTCAGGTTATCATGCACCAATGCGGAGCTATTTCGTCCGGTAGCATCGCCTGTTACAATGATAAGATACTTGCCGTACTTTGCTTTGATGACGTTGCAAATGTCGTAGATGTTAGAATTTTGCAGCTTTATTTGTTCGATGAAAAATATATCCTGACCGTTATCCTGTGCAACCAGGCAGGTAATCGGGTCCCGGTTAAAGTCAAAGGATAGTTTTATTTCCAGCTTGGGATTTACCGTTGTTGGCTTGTTATGTTTTTCGGATGAATAGGTGTAGCAAAAAGCGTTATTATTTTCCGTAACGAAGCTGGCCAGGTATTCCTGTGCAAAGGTTAGCGGGTCCAGTTGCAGGCGGGCCGCCTCTACTTCGCTCGGATCAATGTGCGGGTTGCTGATCGTTGGCATCTGAAAAGCTGCCCATGCTTCGGGGTATAGCTCCGAGTTTTTAAACAGGTCATAAAAGTAATCGTTCTTACCTCTGGGAGTTGATAAAAACCAGGCATCACCTTTAAAATCTGTAAGCGTTGGGCGTATTACTTTGGTCCAAGCCTCTTTGAGATGCATCACTTTTGCCGCTTCATCAATAACAGCCCGTTTGTACTTTCTGCCCCGGCATGAATCCGGATCATCTAAGCTCCAAAAGTCTATAATACCGCCGCCGTGAAGTTCGATCCTGCGCTCTTGTTCTGATTTGCGTTTTATTATCGGGTGGCATGTTTCCAGTAGGGTGCGCCAAACCTCCATGAGCATCTTGTAGGTTGGGGCAAAGTATGCAACCGGGTTTCCGGTAAGGGCAGCCATTACGCCATCGGGGTCCAGTAAAAGCTCCTCGGCCAATGTAGTTTTACCCCAACGTCTGCCGCAGCAAAGCACGTTGAACCGCTTAGCATCGGCAAGCACCGTTACCTGGGCCGGGTGTAATTCGTTAAGTAGTAGATTTACCTCTGACAATGTGTAGGGTTAAGCCGTTTATTCCTGAGTGTTCGATCTTATCGGGCGATTTTCCAAAGGCATGCTCGAATACGAATTTTTGCAAAGCAGGTTCGCCGGTATCGAGTAAGGCTATTAGAGCCTCATTAAGGCTGCCGTATTTCTCAATCAATACATTCCTAGCCAGGTCAGCCGTTGCCAGCTCCTTGGCTATCGTGGGACGTCCTGCGCCCGGTCTTGCTCCTCCTTTACCTGCCATAATAGAAATTTATTGTTTATTCAATTGGCATTCCTGCCATAACTCAAATTTAAAGTAAAATAATTTACCAAACCATGTTCTCAAACTTGCCGCCAGGCGAAAAATCACTATTTCTTTTCTCTTTGTTTTCTTTTCCTTTGTTATGTTTGTTATTTTTTGCTATAACAGGATTTTCGTTTGTTATAGCTTTGTTATTGGAACCCCACCTAGCCTGCATTCCAGCCTTTCCAGCGTTGCTTCTTTTTTCCGAAATTTCCTCTCTTTTCTCAAAATTTCGTAGCACTCTTTTTGAAATAATAAATTCAGAATCGGGTAAAAATAATTCGCACACGTCCGTTGCGTATGTTATAACAAGTTCAATTTTGTTATCGTTTGTTATAAGTTGTTTAGCAAGTGCTATGTAGATGTACTTCTTTTTAGGTATTTTATGGTCTGGATTTGAGTGCAGCATCTCAACAATTCGCCAGTAAATTCCATAACCTTCAGCGCCAAATTCAGCGATCAAAGCAGATATTTTAGGGTCGCTGGTTGGCTCGTAGTCATGAGCAAAATAATATGATTCTTTCATGCAGTTTAGGGTTAAAAACGAGATACATAAATAGTGTTTTCTGAAAGCCTTACGGACGTTTGCCAGTCCAGGTTTTTATACCTCTTAAACTGGTACAGAGCCGACCTAACCCGTAGCAAGTCCGTTACAGTGCTGTTTTCAATCTTTATTGAAACCCCTGGCTTTAATTCAGCAAACGGATATTTTGTATCCCGGCCCGTTCTTGTCGGTATGCCTTTTGGCGTTTTGATTATTTCCATGATGCAAAGGTAGGAAAATGAAAAGAAAGTAACAATAATTATGCAGGCAAATATTGTCTTGTATAAGTGTCAAAAGTAAATGAAGCATATCCAACGCTACCATGAAATGAAAAACGTATTTTTTGTGAGTACACTGTAACAATTCCCTTCGCATTATCCCGATAAACTGATAGCCCGTTATCCGTCTTATTAAAGAAGTGGGCGCTGCCTGCACAGTCGTAAAGGGTAGCCACCGGGTATTGCCCTGAAGGGTCTTTTTTTAGCTTCGTAGGGTGAGCAACTATAAACAGGTGAACGTCTGTTTTGGTGGCAAATTCACGCAGCAAGGATAGCGACTGGCTAATATATTGCGTTTCCGTAAACCCCTGCGGTATCTTGTGCTCTATTTGATTCCACGGGTCCAATAGAACGCCTTTAATGCCTTTCTTTTTAACCACCTCTGTAAGTTTATCAATCAACCCTTCAACCGAAACATCAACCTGCGATGTATTTACAAAGCAAAAATGATCATCCGTCATTAAGATAGCGTCTTCGAACTCTTCCTTATTCATCCTGTGGTCTGGGTTTTTCCTGAAGTCGAACGCCTTGCCGATAAACTTTTCCATAAACTTCGTTACGTGAATAGCGGTAGGGTTTTCCATTGAACAAACGGCAAACTTCCATCCGTGACGCCTGGCAAGACGGGTAACAATATAATCTAAAAATTCAGACTTACCGCTGCTGGGAGCCCCTGTTATTATTGTCATAGTGCCACCGGCAAATGTTATAAGTTCGTCAAGCCCTACGATTCCGGTAGCTGCTGCCTTTGGGTACCCGTTTAAGTAGTAATCTAAAACAGTTGGGTAAACGTCCTCAACGTTTGTAATCCCGAAAATAGGCCACGCCTTCACCTGCTCAACCATTGATTGCAGCATCGGCTTACCGTGCTTTAAAAGAATTTCGTTTGCATCCTTGCAGCCTTCAGGGTATTCAACCATAAAGCAACGTTCACGGCCCAACCGCCGGGATAATTCGTCACGAAGTTGCAGCCCTGGTTGATCGTTATCTGTAAAAATTATAATCCTTGTTTTGTCTTCAAAATACTGCCAGCAGTTGTCAAGGTATTTTAATTGCTGTTGCCCAGTACCGGCACCATTAGGAACGGAAACGCAATTGTAAAAACCTGCTTCATGCATCGATAGGCAGTCAATTTCACCTTCAACAATAATAGCGGTAGATTCATTTTCCAATGCATCCAGGTTGTAAAATACAAGCTCTGAATTTTTATGCAGCTTAAAATCTTTATCCTTTGCCCTGAATTTAATATTTACCAACTCACCATCTTTGATGTAATTAAAGCATATCGCCGGTACTTCTTTATTAGCCTTTGGCATCCATTCGACCGATTCAGAAACGCCCATACGAAGCAAAGTGTTATTGCTTATACCCCTGGATTCAAAATATTTGATCGTTGCTGATTGCACTTTCTCTAGCCTGGGCAATGGCTTGTCATATGTTTTACGATCCTCCGTGACTTCAATGTGAAACTTATTAGCTATGTACTTTATAGCCTGTATGTAGTTCATGTTTTCATGCTGCATTAAAAAATCAATACCGTCGCCCGATTTGCCGCAGCCGAAACACTTGTATAAATCTTTGGCTGGAGAAACTTTAAAGCTGGGTGTTTTTTCTTTATGAAAAGGGCATAATGATTCATATTCAGAACCCGATTTTTTAAGCTTTGCGAAGTCGGAAATAATATCTACGATGTTTGCAGCGGCTTTGATTTCTTCGATGTTACCTATCATGAGGCATCGGTTTTAGATCCGTGTAACTTCCATGCTAAATCTACATGTATGGGATTAATAAGCCAATGAGCGTCATCAAGCCCTTTTGCAGGACAGATAGACTTTGCCAGGTTTTCAAGTTTAGTTGTCTGTACATTCAATTGAAGATCAGAAACGAGGTCTATTACCTGGCCTATCATTAGTTGCGCCTGGTAACGCTTTTTAAATTCTTCGTATTCCATAAAATAGAAAATGGGCAGCAAGTGTAAGGAGTTTACTTGTGCCCATTTAATTAATCAAAAATAAATTCAGTTGGCTGCTCCTTACTTCAACTAACTGAATCGTATGCTACAAAGATAATAAAAACCCATCAAACAGTTCAAAAAACTCATGTATTGTTTTTACAAAAAAGTACTCACCGCCGGCGGCCCGTTCCAGTGCTTGTTCTTTCAGTTGGTGAGGGCTGGGTTTATCTGCACCTATCTTTATTTCCCACATAACCGAACGGCCTTTAATGGTGCTGCTGAGGTCTGCCGAACCCTTACGGGTAGACGAAAATATATGCCTGCCATTAATTACCCGACCTGCAACGTTTATCCTGGTGCATCGGTGCCCGGACCATAACAGATAATTTTCAATAGCCAGCGTTAAACCGTTAGCCTTAGTCACACATGGGAAATTAACCAGCATTGTCATACCGCCGCTGGCTTCAAATGCAACGGGGTATGTACGTTTGCAGTGTTCGGCGTGTGCCCTTGCATACCTGTTATTCCATGTTTCTTGCTTCATAAGATATAAATTGTGTCCAGTTTGTACGTGTTCCGTAAACCATTCTTAATAAGTGTGCATTACTTACAGAAATTATTTTAGCCGCATCATTGGTTGTGTATATAGTACCTGTACAAGTGCATTGAACGTAGCTATGTTTTATCAGGTTGTTTATGTATTTTTCACGGGGCCTTAATGGTTGCAATCCTGTTGCCCAAGCATGTTTCATATTTTCAGAAGCAGTGCACCATTCTAAATTATCAGCATTATTGTTTTTACCATTACCGTCTTTATGATTTATGTACGGCTTGTTTTGCGGGTTCAATAAAAAATGAGAAGCTACCAGACGGTGAACCATAAAGGATTTCTTAATTCCTAATTTTTGAATGCTTATTAATTCGTATCGTTGTTTTTTAGAGGGCTGCATTAATTTTTCAGGTTCAGCCCTTTTGCACTCAACTTTGTAGTTATTCCAAAAAGTAGTAATTCTTTCTAATGATTTTACTTTACCTGTGTTACTTACCTGATAAAGCCCCTGGTAACCGCTAATATCTTTCCATATTTCTTCCATAAAATAAGAATGCCCGATGTTGAGGGAACACCGGGCACTGGTAAAAAGTTACCAATAAATTCAGTTATCATCCCTCAATAATAACTGAATTGCTGAATTACAAAGATAC
>JAZKIH010000062.1:0-47762 GCA_040384965.1 Bacteroidota bacterium
GAACGGAAAAATTGGATTGGGTCAGGCCATTGACACGCAGAGCTGGATGCTTTCTGTCCGGCGAGGTTCCGGCCAAACCTTGCAGATAAGTCTGGACGAACTTAAGGCGCTGCCAAAGTCAGACATCATATTTGACTTCAAATGTGTTGAAGGCTGGGACCAGATCCAGCATTGGGGAGGAGTAACATTCCAGGATTTTGTTAATCACTACCGGCTGGGAGCTGAAATTAAAATGGAGTACGTTGGATTGGAAACACCGGATAAAAAGTACTATGTGGGGATTGATATGGAAAGTATGCTTCATCCGCAAACGATCCTTGCTTATGAAATGAACGAACAGCCGCTCTTGCCCATCCATGGTGCACCGCTGCGTCTCATTATTCCAGTTAAATACGGGATCAAGAATTTGAAGCGGATAGGCGCCATCACGTTTAGTAAAGACCGGACGCCTGATTATTGGGCCGAGCAGGGCTATGATTATTATTCAGGCTTGTAAGAGGATTCGGAAAAAACCATATTCATTAATAAGATCCGGGCGAAATCATGATAATCATGTATACTATTGATTTTTAAAATGTTATTGCGATTTAACGTTTTGCGTTTTGCTATATTAACATTTTAATTGGCAGTTATAAACGTATAAACTACGACATGAAAAGTTATTTTACCAGGATATTTTCAGCTACGATTCTATGTGCGTGCTTCTTTGCAACAACCTTCGGAAAGAGTTTACCTCAGGTATTACGATATGATATTGTGATATATGGAGCTACTTCTGCAGGAATTTCCGCGGCTATTCAAGCGTCACGACTGGACAAATCTGTATTATTAATTGAGCCATCTGATAGAATAGGGGGACTAACTACCGGTGGATTGGGGCAGACGGATATAGGAAACAAACAGGCAATCGGGGGCTTGTCCAGAGAATTTTACCAAAATGTAAAATCCTATTATCAGAAGCCTGAAAATTGGGTCTGGCAAAAACGTGAGAGTTATAAAGACGGCGGGCAGACAACAAGCGGTGCTCAGGAAGACGCCATGTGGACTTTTGAACCCTCGGCTGCATTAAAGATCTTTAAGGAGATGCTGAGTAAAGAAAAGAATATCCGGCTGGTTTATAATCAGCGCTTAAACCGTAAAAGCGGAGTAAAGAAAGCAGCTGGTAAAATAGCATCAATTCAAATGGAAAGCGGCGAGCTTTACGAGGGAAAAATGTTTATCGACGCAACATACGAGGGAGACTTAATGGCCGCAGCCGGGGTGAGTTATACGGTAGGCCGTGAGTCCAATGATCAGTATGGCGAATCATTAAATGGCATTCAGGCAAACAGAGTTAGCCTGACATTACGTAACACGATTTCACGGAATACATTTAATCATAATTTCATAGAGGGCGTCGATCCGTACATAAAAAAAGGAGATCCCCGAAGCGGTTTACTCCCCTTTATCAGTCCTGGTAAACCTGGGGTGGATGGAAGTGCGGATGATAAAATCCAGGCTTACTGTTTTCGTATGACTTTAACGAATCATCCCGATAACAGGATATTATTTACTAAACCAGCGGGGTACAGGGAGCTGGATTATGAATTACTAATGAGAAATTACGAAGCCCGAAAAGGCCCTGTGGAGAAAATGTATGAATATGGCGACCCGCTGGTACCGTGGATAAATTCTGATATGCCAAACCGTAAAACTGATACCAATAATCAGAAAGGTTTCTCGACTGATTTTATTGGTCAGAATTATGACTATCCTGAAGCAACATATGAAGAAAGGGAAAAGATCGCGGATCGGCACAGAAAATATCAGCAGGGCTTAATGTGGACCCTCGCTTACCATCCCCGGATCCCAGCACAAGTACGGGAGGTGGTTTCTACATGGGGTACGTGTAAGGACGAATACGAAAGGGAAGATGGCTGGCAGGGACAATTATATATCAGAGAGGCACGACGTATGATTAGTAATTACGTAATGACTCAAAAAAATTGCGAGCGTCTGGTAGAGGTCGAAGATCCGGTTGCACTGGGTGCTTATGGTATGGATTCGCACAATATCAAACGTTACGTGGATGTGAATGGGTTTGTTAAAAATGAAGGCAATGTTGAGGCACATGTTGCAAGTCCGTACTCCATAAGCTATCAATCCATTGTTCCCAAAAAATCAGAGTGCAGTAACCTGGTAGTACCTGTATGCCTTAGTGCAACTCACATTGCATACGGATCTATCCGAATGGAGCCTGTTTTTATGGTATTGGGGCAATCCTCAGCTATTGCGGCTTCAATAGCCATTGATCAAAATCAAAAATTACAGGATGTGAATTATGAGGAGCTAAAAAAGGTGATGCTCAATAGTAAGCAACGTTTGGTTGTTGAAAACACAAAATAACGCAGCATTCAGGCTGGACGGTGAGGAAGAGGGATGGGACGATAATCAGGCCGTAGAGGAGGCGGGAAGCAGAAAGCGGAAAGCAGGAAATAGGAGACAGGCTTTTTATACCTGATGATTTACTACTGCTTGAAACCGCTGAGCTCTTTAATTCGGGGTAATTCTTTAATGTATTCTTTTGGATCCCAGGTAAGGTTAAATTGCTTAATATATGAAGCCATGGGTTGCATGCCGACTTCGGCCCGGCGAAGGTCCACTGATTCCGGATCAAGCAGAGGTAAAACGTAGTATCGTTTTGAATCCATAAATTGGCCGATTTGGCTGCCGTAAATTTGCAGCTTCTGCTGCCTGGTGGCGATCCGGTCTTCCATCATGGCGAGATTCCTTTTTGTGCCGTCGCCACGCCCCACTGCTTCGCGCAGCATAGGTATATACTTAAGCTGGGTTTGCAGATCGGCGTGCTGTATCACGAGAAACAGTGTTTGATTTCCATCCTCACCGATCTTGTCGGCGCCCAGCCAGCCATAGCTGTCCAGGATCCTGCTAACTTGAATAAGATTTACACTGTCTTTATACTCCATAACTTTGCCTAAGCTATCGATACGTGCTGTTGACTGTATGGTATCCGTGATAGCTTGCACGAACTGCTGTCTTGTTTCCTGATCCTCTTTGTGGATGTTTTCCAGCTCCTGCTTTACTTTATTGAAGTCCTGGGCACAAGCTGACATAGTGGTCAGTAATATTAAAAATAAGAGATACGATCTTTGCATGGTTCTATGAGATGCATAAATTTCGATATAAGAAACCAAAGAGAGGTAAGTTTAAATTTAATAATTCCAAGGATAGGTTTTTATAATTTTTTTTTACGGTCATTTTTATGGAAACGTTGGCATTCCAACATCTTACACTTGAATTTGTTAAACCTAAACAAACCTAAACAAACCTAAACAAACCTAAACAAACCTAAACAGCATGAACAATATGAAAAAGCAGTTACTCATTCTTATTTCGCTCAGCGCGCTCAGTATTGGTGTCATGAGCTGTAATCAGCAGCAACCTAAAAAGAAGATTTCGGTGCCTGAAAAAGTGGTGTGCTTTCAGTCCGTGTCAGGCAGCGACACCGCATGGCTGTCTATCGACACGGCTAACACTCCAATGGCCGGAACGCTGAAATTTAATTATACAGGAAAGAGGCAGCTTTACGAAGGACAGTTTACAGGTAAAATGCATGGCGATACCCTTAAAGGTTATTACGATTTTAAAATAAATAAAGAAAACCCGTCCTTTCGTAATCCGGTTGCCCTGTTGAAAAAAGATGGTAAACTGGTGATGGGTGTAGGTCAGTTTATGACGGTTATGGGCACTGGAGAATTTGACGACAGGGTGCCGATAGACTACTCAATTGCACGGTTCATTTTCGAACCGGTGGATTGTAAGAAATAAGTTTCATTAGTGCTGCAGTTTTAAGGTTTCTGGTTTTACTGTCACAAACCCGGGATTAAACAATCTCAGGGTTAATCGTGCGTTTACAGTAAGAGAAACCTAAGATCAATCCATAGCCTAAACTATCACTATGCAACATCAAATTATCTTATCGGGGAACGGCAGCAAGTATGTTCTGCAGCTGATCTCTTCAAGCCTGAAAAGCCTCCGCGTATGGAAGGTAAGATTTCAGGACGGGGCCGAAGCGGTACTTATGAAAGTAGGGAATGAATGGCTGCAGCGGAATGAGGATAACCTTGATAACTGGCTGATTAAAGCAATTGGTGAGAAGATCGATCAGATCAATCCCCAGATTTCTTTTTCCTAAAATTTTTATTCTTCTTTTTCCATTATTTTACGGGCTCCAAGCAGAGCCAGCAGGGTCATTGCTGCTGCGAATGTCAGATAATAACCTACGTAGGCTAGTCCGTAATTACGGGCGAGGGTGGTTGCCAGATAGGGTGTAAGTGATGCACCTAATATACCTGCCAGGGTAAATGCCAGCGAAGCACCTGTGTATCGAACTGCTGCCGGAAAGATTCCCGCAAGGGCGGTACCTATCGGTCCGTAGGTTAGTCCCATGAGGAACATCCCCAGAGATAAGAAGATGGCGGTCATGAGCGCGCTTCCTGCTATGAACAGGGGTGCGAAAACCAGTCCGAAGATCATGATACAAATGGTTGCTGCAATCAGCATGTTGTTGCGGCCGTAGCGGTCGGCGAGGATTGCGGATAGCGGGATTCCTATGGCGAAGAAAAGCATCGAAATCATTTGGATGATAAGAAATTGACTTTTAGGATAATCCAGCTCTGCAGTACCCCAGCTCAGAGTAAAAACGGTCATCAGATAGAAAAGCAGAAAAGTCGTGATAGTAGCCAGAGTGCCGAGTGTGATGGCTTTTGTATGCTTCACAAACACATCGGCAACGGGCATCGCAGAGCGCTGGTTATTATCGATGATCTTTAGAAATGCAGGTGTTTCTGAGATCTTCAAACGCACATATAAACCCACGAATACAAGCAGGGCACTTGCAATAAAAGGTATACGCCAGCCGTAGCTAATAAAGTCGGCGTCGCTCATGGTTCTGCTCAGAATAAAAAATGAGCCGGTAGATAGGAGAAAACCAAGCGGAGCGCCCAACTGAGGGAACATGCCATACCAGGCCTTTTTATTCGGCGGAGCATTTTCTGTTGCGAGCAGTACGGCACCGCCCCATTCGCCGCCCAAACCTAAACCTTGTCCGAAACGGAATACAGCCAGCAGGATCGGCGCTGCAATACCAATTGTTGCGTATCCGGGAAGTAAACCAATGGCCACCGTAGATGGACCCATCGTCATCAGCGAAGCAACGAGGGTAGCTTTGCGCCCTTTCCGGTCGCCGAAATGGCCGAACAAAGCTGCTCCTAATGGCCGGGCAAAAAAGGCCAGTGCAAAAGTAGCGAGAGATTCCAGCATGGCCGAATTAGGATCGGCAGCTGAGAAGAATAGTTTAGGGAATACCAGCACCGCGGCTGTTGCAAAAATATAAAAATCGAAAAATTCGATAGTGGTGCCAATGAGGCTTGCCGTGAGAATACGGCGTGCCGGGTTAGCCGGGGCAGGGTGCTGGGTCATAGACCAAACATATACAATTTAGATCGAAAATATCATGGGCTGGCTTGGATGTTCTGCCTTAGCTGCTGATATAGTGCAATAGAAGATATCCGGCTTTTTAGCCGAGCTGATTCAGGATGTTAATGGCTTCTTCGTTTCCCTGCTGAGCAGCTATATCATAAACGGAAAGGCCTCGTGCATCTTTTACCTGGCGATTTGCACCTTGCCTTGCCAATAGCTCAAGGAGGTCATTCCTGCCGAACATTGCCGCAAACATCAGCGCTGTACCGCCATTGCCATGCTGCAGGTCCATGTCTGCCCCCTGCGAGATCAGTAGTTCCGCAATATCGGCGTAACCTTTAAACGCTGCACCCATAAGGGCGGTATTGCCGCCAAAGTCGGCTTCATTAACATCGGCGCCGTTTGCCAGCAAAAATCTGGCTGCTTCAATCCGATTATTATAACAGGCAATGATTAGCGGGGTATAACCTTTTTCATCCCTGACATCCAGACTGGTGCCTGTTTTAGCAATTTCTTCAAGAACATCTGCGCGGCCCTGACGTGCGGCATGTATAATAACTTCCGGTGTAACTTCCATAAGGTTGATTTTTTTAGCTTGCATTTTGCTGACGCAAACTGAAATATGATAATTACCTCCAGCTAAGCCGGAGGTAATTGATGCAGGTAAATTAACGGATTATGCCGGTACTTTCATTGCTTTTTCGCGATCCCAGAAACGATGCTTTGCAATCATTTGAACGAACCGGTCATTTTTAGAAGATTCGTCACTGATCAGTATACCATCCAGTAGAGAGGTTTTGTCTGAACCAGTGTTTGCTATCTTTTTTGCAAAATAAGTCGCATCGATCACGGGTTGCGCTGAGGCATCGGCAGCTATTGCTTTGCAGTGTTTAAACGCTTCATTCAGGAAATGTACAGCATCCGGCTCAGCTACCAGTGCAGCGGAGCTTTTTGTTCCTCCGGGTACAAATACAGCATCGAAAAGAACTGATGCGGCTGTCAGAAGTGATTCGTCAACCGGAATTTTAGTGCCATTTTCAGCAATAATGTTGCCCAGTTTCGGAGCAATAACCGTTACCATTGCGCCTTCTTTTTCCAGTTTACTTTTCATAGAAGAAAGCGATTTCTCATTTACCCCGTCGGCTGCAAGGAAGGCTATCTTCCGCGTCTTAATACTGTCTTTCACAGTGCCTGCCATGCTTAGTGCCGGGGATAATTCAGGTTTGCTTCTTACGCCCTTTACGGATTCGAAATCTGCGGGAATGGCATCCGCAGGGATACTGAAGTTTAACTGCGACGGATCTTTCGGAACCGTTAAGCCCAGGTGTGATGCTACCGGGGCAGCCAGCTGAGGGTCTATCTGGTGAAGCACCCCGAGCATGCGTTCGCGGATGGCTATGGTCTTGACCTTGCCTAATTCAAAACTCAAAGCATCGATGATGTGCTGCTTTTCCGGAGCGGACTGGCTTTGGAAGAACAGCCTTGCCTGGCTAAAGTGATCGAGAAAGCTTTTGCTGCGGGTCCGTATTTTACGGGCGTCAATCCGCTCATTGTGTGAGACGAATCCGCCATCAGATGCTTTTACCTGTTCCGGAAAATTGTCTGATAAGGAGTTGGGCCCGTAGCTTGTTTTGCCCTTATTAATTGTTTGACGCATAAAGCCATCCCGCTGATTATTATGAACGGGGACAACCGGGCGGTTAATTGGAATTTCATGGAAATTTGGTCCGCCTAAACGGATCAGCTGTGTATCAGTGTATGAAAATAGCCGGCCCTGTAAAAGCGGGTCGTTGGTAAAGTCAATACCCGGGACAACATGGCCGACATGAAATGCCGACTGCTCCGTTTCAGCAAAGAAATTATCGGGATTGCGATTCAGTGTCATCTTGCCAATGCGCTGCACGGGGACGAGCTCTTCGGGAATGATCTTGGTTGGGTCAAGAAGGTCGAAATCAAATTTAAACTCATCTTCTTCAGCAACAACCTGCACCCCGAATTCAAATTCGGGATATGCTCCCGCTTCAATAGCGTCCCAAAGGTCGCGGCGATGAAAATCGGGATCCTTGCCCGAGATTTTCTGCGCCTCATCCCAGGCTACGGAATGCACTCCCAGCAACGGTTTCCAATGAAATTTAACAAAACAAGCTTTGCCTTCCGCAGTTACAAATTTGAAGGTATGCACTCCAAATCCTTCCATCATGCGAAGGCTCCGGGGAATTGCCCTATCGCTCATTGCCCACATGATCATGTGCGCTGATTCGGGCATCATGGATATAAAATCCCAGAAGGTATCATGAGCTGAAGCTGCCTGCGGAATCTCATTGTCCGGTTCCGGTTTTACTGCATGTACAAGGTCGGGGAATTTCATTGCGTCCTGAATGAAAAACACCGGCATATTATTGCCAACCAGGTCAAAGTTCCCTTCCTGCGTATAAAATTTAACGGCAAATCCGCGTACATCACGCGCCAGATCGGTAGAGCCCCGTGAACCTGCGACAGTCGAAAATCTCACAAAGACGGGTGTTTCGCGTCCCTCCTGGCCCAGGAAATGAGCTCTGGTTAAATGAGACATATCTTTATAACAGGTGAATACGCCATGTGCGCCGGAACCGCGTGCATGAACTATGCGTTCAGGAATCCGTTCGTGGTCGAAGTGGGTGATCTTTTCCCGTAATATAAAGTCTTCCAGCAGGGTAGCACCGCGCTCACCAGCTTTAAGAGAGTTCTGATCGTCGTTTATACGAACACCATGGTTGGTGGTCATCATTTCTCCGGCGCCAGATTCAGTGTTTCCGGCAAGATCGTCGATCTTATCGCTGACAGGTTCAGGCGCAGAATTTTTAAGGTCGGTGGATTTTTTTGGCGGAGTTGCTTTGGCGCTGTTTGATTGAGCTGCCTTTGCGGACTTGGTAGGTTCTTTTTTCATAGGTCAAATGCTGTATATTATATACAATCATGACCATGATAAGTTCTGGTAATAAATACTGGTTTTAGTTATTCAGGGCAGGTATAAGTATCACTTTTTGAATAATTTCATCAGTCCCCGGTAGGTCCAGTCATTACCCTTTTCAAAGAAACTGTAGGTCTTTTCCCAGTCAGGGCCGGTACCCCAGCCGATCATGGAAGAGATGATTTTTGTGTGTGAGCTATCTATGGGAATAAGCTGAATTACTTCCTGCAGGTTGTTGTCTTCATCCTGTACTTTTTGCGTGAAATTATCATTCAAATCAACTTTCATGCTGATCAATTCGTGTTCGAGGTAATTAGTAATTGCTATCTTGATTGACGATTTGTCGTCAAGCGACTTTGCTTTGTCATAATTAGTAACCATGTACCCGCCTGTTTTAAGTTCCATGTGTGCGAGTGGAGCAACCCAGGCTTTCAATTTTTCATCCTCCGTAAAGTATGCCCACGCCTGTTTTTGGGATAGAGGAACAATCATTTCTATTCTCAGTACTTTTTCTCCATTAGACGTTTTGTAGGAGGTGTTTTTTACGTCCTGAGCTTCGGCAGATAGTAAACTAATGCAGATGATCAGGCAGATCAAAGTTGTTCTCATGAGCGATTTTTTATGTAAATTACTAATTATTGCGGTATAAACGGGTGGTGTTGAATTGTTCGCCTGAGCCTTAGAAATAGCCGTTTGACACTTAATTTAGTGATGCGTATACTTATTTTGTCATTGCTCGTGATCGTTTGCGGTTGTAAAAACAGGACCGATAAGTATAATGGTTTTCAGAAACTTCCTGAGACTTTAGATGCAAAACCTGACTCTTTAAGATATTTGCCGCCGATTGAGTATATGGAGTTTGGCGATGTTAGACTCAATGGTAAAATATCACTCAGATGCCGGTTAGAAGATCTCTATGAAGTGCTGGGTCAACCCGATTCGGTTTATGGCACGCTGGACTATTGTGTTACGGCGTTCGCACAGGATACAGCTTATTATGCTCACTTCGATGACACAGTTGCAGAAATATCAAAAGACAGCGCTGATGTCTCCAGCATCGATGTGAGGAATGGAAAAGCCCGGCTGGTACACCCGGATTTTGTTCTGGATCGTCACACCACGCTTGAATCGTTAAGAAAGCGCTTTCCAAAAGCTGTCGCGAATGCACAGACTGTTAACACTATTATTGGTGATGCACTGCTGATCAATCTTAATGTAAGCAAAGAGCCCGGCGATTTCGAGTGGGCCCTGTTATTCCAGAAAGGGAAATTGATCAGGATTGATCTTAACACGCCATGTTAGATTAACTACGTGTTATCCCGGGATTAACTGTTACTTTGCTGCAAACCCTTAATATCTTTTCCACTTTCGAAGAAAGTTATTACAATATGAAAGATTCAAAAAGCTCCCAGGAATTACTCCTTGCCCGCAAAGAGATCGCAGCTCTCAATGCTGAGCGCTTGAAGCGTGAAGCCGAACTTTTGGTGGCCAATATCGAGCGGGATTTTCAGAATAGCGAGAAGGAAAAGCGAGCAGCAGAGTTAATTGTGGCTAATAAGGAATTGAGGTATCAAAATGACGAGAAGGAAAAACGAGCAAATGAACTCGGCGTAGCTAATAAGGAGCTGCTTTATCAAAACGAAGAAAAAGAGAAGCGAGCAGCAGAACTGGCTATTGCGAACATCGAGCTAATTTATCAAAGTGAAGAAAAGGAGAAGCGGGCTACCGAACTTGGAATTGCCAATAAAGAGCTGCTTTATCAAAATCAGGAAAAGGAGAAACGGGCGGCGGAACTGGCAATTGCTAACGTAGAGCTTATTTACCAAAGCGAGGAGAAAGAAAAACGGGCGGCGGAATTGCTTATAATTAATGAAGAGATCGCGCTTCATGCCCAACTGAAGGAGCTCAATAAAAAGAAAGATGAATTTATCGCTTTAGCGGGACATGAATTAAGATCTCCCCTAACCAGCTTAAGCGCATATCTGCAATTCCTTCAACGAAATCTTAGTCAGGATGAAAAAAATAAGCAGCTCGCTGACAAGGCCCTGTCGAGTGTAGACAAGTTAAAAACGTTGGTTTCGGACTTGCTTGATGTTTCGAAGATAGAAGCCGGGCAGCTTTCTATGACTTTCGGTGAATTCAACATTGTTGATCTGGTACATGAGGTGGTTGAAATGATGCATTATGGTCACCTGGGGCATAAGATTGTCGCAAAGTTCAGTTCGCCCGACTTAATAGTTTACGCTGATAAACAGCGGATCGAACAAGTGATGATCAACCTGATCTCTAATGCGATCAAATATTCCCCAAA
This sequence comes from Bacteroidota bacterium, assembly GCA_040384965.1. Lineage (GTDB taxonomy): Bacteria > Bacteroidota > Bacteroidia > Sphingobacteriales > Sphingobacteriaceae > Daejeonella. The sequence goes on from JAZKIH010000062.1 coordinate 10,743, forward strand.
AGCAGACCGTATAGTGGTTTCTGTGTTCGAAAAAGACGATAATGTGGTGTTTTCTGTTCAGGATTTTGGGATGGGAATTAAAGCGAAAGATCAGCCTCATATCTTCTCAAGATTCTACAGGGTTGAAGAGCTGGCGGCATTTATTGCCGGACTGGGTATAGGCCTTTACATCTCCCAGGATATCATTACACGGCATAAAAGCATCATAACCGTCGACAGTAAGTATGGTACCGGTTCGACATTCTCCTTCATGCTGGCTAAGGAGTTTGAGGAGTAGTCCAACACTCTATTTTGTAACGCTCCTTTTACTTCTCCCGCCCTGCTCTGCACTACATTAACTTTATCTTTAGGCTGATTAGAAAGGACCTTACATTCAGGTGCTTAACATAAAGGGCAACAAAGCGCTGGCTATACCTATGAAAAAAATATTTCTCATTTTCCTGGCGGTCTTTTGCGTGAGCCAGATATTTGCTCAAACCGCCAGAGACGTTAGCGGAGTAGTGCGTGATACCAGCGGGATGAGCATTATCGGTGCAACCGTAAAGCTTGCTCCACTTGGCAGTTCTGGGGATACGCTTAGTACCAGAACCAGTATTGACGGAGTTTTTTTATTTAAAGGAGTCAAAACGTTTCAGTTCACGCTGATCTTCAGTAGTCTTGGATATCAGGCTGTTCGAATTCGCTCAGTAAATGCTGCGGGGGTAACGCCTATTATATTGGGCACACCAGTTATTATGCGTAGTAATGCGATAGCTCTTAACCAGGTGGTAGTAAGCGGTGCTACGCCAGTTGTTATCAAACAGGACACCATCGAATACGACGCGTCGGTATTTAAACTGAAGGAAAATGCCGTTGCGGAAGATCTGATCAAGCGGCTGGACGGAGTAGAAGTTGACCGCGAAGGGAATGTAACTTCGCAGGGGAAAGCGGTAACACGGGTGAGAGTGAATGGTAAGGATTACTTTGGCGGCGATGTGAAAACAGCAACCAAGAATATTCCGGTAAAAGCCATATCAAAGGTGCAGCTGGTAAATGACTACGGCGATCAGGCAAATTTTACAGGTTTAAGAGACGGAGAGCCTGAAACGATAATTAACATAGTTACGAAGCCAGGAATTACTAAAGGAATCATAGCCAATGCAACAGCCGGCGCAGGCACCGAAGGTCGCTACCAGTTTTCCGCTTTCGGAAACCAGCTGGAAAAAGAGCGCAATATTGGTTTTACAGCGAATCTAAATAACAATGGCACCCAGGTAGGAGGCTTTGGCTTTGGCGGCCGGGGAGGTCCCAGCGCGGTCACGATGGTTAACGCATCGGGCGGCAGCGGCAGCTTTGGTGCTGGAAGCGGAAGCACTGCGAGCGGGCCGAGTGGAATCACCTTACTGGGGTCTGCGGGTTTAACCTACAGTGATCGCTGGAATAAAAAGCTGGTCGTTACTGGCGGATATTATTTTTATAATACCGACAACAGCACCATCAGTACGATTATTGGTGAAAATGTAACTGCCCGGGGTACTATATTTGGGCTCACGTATTCGGACAGGGGCACGAATAGCCACGCGCACAGCATGAATGCCCGCATTGAATACATGATCAGTCCCGATGATATGATGGTGATCTCTCCGTCCGTTGGCTTCACTACAGGCAGCAGTGATTTGGGCCGCAATAATTTCCAGACAGGCATTACGGTTCAGGATCAGCAGACTACCACGAGGAATAAAATTTACACTCCAAGTATTGGCGGGAATGCACTTTACACCCACAAGTTTGCAAAGGCGGGACGGAATTATTCGCTAAATGTTGGAGGACGCACCAATGGTGTGGATTCAGATGATGATAACTTGAATAACATCCGCTACTATAATCCCACAAACACAGCGCTGGAAAAAGATTCTATTGAGCGCAGGATCAATATGATCGACAATCAAACCCTGCTGACTGCGGTACGATTTATTTACAGCGAACCGCTAAGCAAGACAGGCAGCCTGCAGTTCAGTTATAATATGAACTACAACCATTACGATAATGCCAGGATGACCAGCAGAGCGAATGCATCGGGTATGCTTGCTGCGATAGATTCGCTGAGTAATATGTTCGATTACTCATTTATTTCTCATCAGCTGGGGGCGAATTACAGCTACCGGAGCCCGAATGATGAGCTGGCTTTAGGACTCACAGCCAATCCGGCCACTCTGTCCGGTAATTCTACTATCGGACCTCCAGTCAGCAGAACCAATTTTTACCTTGCACCAATCCTGCGTTACACACATCGCTTTTCCCGCACCAAAAACATACAGGCTAATTATACAAGCAGAGCCAGCGAGCCTACCTTTACCCAGCTGCAGCCGGTACGTGACGTCTCGGATCCGCAAAGGCAGGTAGTGGGGAATCCGAATCTCAACAGTTCCTTCAGCCATAGTGTTACGGCGAATTACAATACTTCTAATCCGGATAAGAATACATCATTTCTGCTTCGGTTCCAGGGTTCATTGACCAACGACAGAATCGTTACCAATACGTTGCTGATACAAGATGTTTACAGCAGCTTCAAGCGGGAAATACGTTTCCAGAATGCGGACGGTACTCATTCCTACAGCGGAAATTACAACTGGCAAAAATCCTTCGCGGATCGCCAGTATACGGTCCGTTTAAACGGAAATGCGGGTTACGCTAAGAATGTATCCTTTGCGGATAATGTCAGGAACCTTGCCGGCGAGTGGAGTGCACGGCAGGGGGCCGGGCTGCAGATCAATCCGGGAACGTGGCTGGAACTGAGTCCTAACGTGTCATACCGTTACGCCAACATCGCTTATACACTTCCAACGAGCACAGACATAAAGATCCACACCTACACGATTGATGTAGACGGCAATTTATTCTTCCTTAAAAACCGCTCGCTGATCTGGCGATTTATAGGGATAAAGAGCTTTAATTCAGGTTACTCCGGTTTGTTGAATGTAAATACTTTTGTGCTCAACACGTCGGTTGAAAAAGCATTTCTAAAAGACAGATCGGCAACCCTTAGGCTTCTGGCGTTCGATGTGTTCAATCAGGCCAATAATGTATACCGCAATCTCACAGACAATGGTTTCGCTGATATCCGGACCAACCGTTTAACACAATATTTTATGATGACGCTCACCATGCGTTTAAATAAACTTGGGATTGGTGAGGGTGCAGCGGAACAGCCGGCGCCAAAAGGTAGTAGCACTGTTCCGGCCGGCAGATAGCGATTTATAAAAGCTCGTATACAGGCAGCCTGTCCAGGGGCACTACAGTGTTTATTTGCTGCGGCCCGGTGAAAATCTTTCCCTGATCATCTTTCCATCGCCCCTTTGGCAGGTGAACTGTTTTCTCGTTCCCTTTCGTCACAACAGGAGCAACAAGATATTTTTGTCCGAGCATAAACTGACCTTTTATGGCGGCAAAGCCCTGGTTAGGGAATTCATACTCCATACTTCTGGTGATTGGCTCACCGGTTTTTGCCGCTTCTTTGGCAAGCTGCATGATGTACGGAGTGTATTTTGCCCGGATATCTACAGACCTCTTCACGGCGGCCAGATTTTCTTTTGACAGTACACGCCAGGGTGCTACAGAGAATTGCATCATGGGCATCAGCGCTGAGCATAATGCTGACCGCACAACCAGCGGTTCGTCCAGTTTATCTTTGCCGATAAAGGAACCGAATTCTCCGCCTCCGATCATGTCCGGGCAGGTAAACTGGTAACCCAGCAAGCCCGCAGTGGTAAGATGAGGGATCAGTTTTTGAAGATCCTCCCAATTGTGAGCTTTGTCGCGAAGGCGCTGTACCAGCGGCTCTCCACCCATTTTCCACATCGCACGATACTCGTTTAGCGGATAATATAAGCCCAGTTCGCCCCAAAGTCTGCTATGCTCATTGGGTGTAGCTTTTTTGAAGGAGACCGTATTTGACGGATAATATTCGGCATCGCCGGCATCGAATTTGAATCCGTCAAGGTGGTATGTTTTAATCATGTAGTCAAGTCGCCCGCGAAACCAGGTCATCGCTTCCGGGTTGGTAAAATCGAGCACGGAACTATAGCCATTCCACCAGGAAATAATAGCTGGCTTACTGGCTCTAGACCAGGTCATATCGGGATTACCCTGATTGTCGAGTAAAAGGAGCTTTTTATCCAGCAGACTTCGTCCAACTTCGGTATCGGGCGATACAAAAGGGCACACCCAAAGCATTACTTTAAAGCCAAGGCTGTGGAGGGTATCAACCATTGCTGTAGCATTGCTGAACCGGTCGGCCCGGAAATCGAAGCGGCCATAGTAATCTGCCCAGTTATCATCGATCATGATCACGCCAGGGGGAAATCCATTGTCAATTATCGCCCGGGCATAGTTCAGAATGTCTTTTTGATTTTGATTGTATGTGAGCTCGATCCAGGTATTGTACTGTGGCTGGCTAAACAGCAGCGTATCAGGCAATATATTTTTAGTCGGGAAGAAGCGTGCTGAAGCATTCCGAAACGCGTCACGAAGATTCTTTCCGGCAGAATCAATAATCAACCCCGAACCACGGCTTGTGATGACCAGGTTGTTTTTTTCTACTGTAAACTTAAAAGGCTCGTCGCTCCATATAAAGCGTCCACGGGTAGATACCAGTAGTGGAGACGCCTGATTTCCGCGTGTATCTCCGAACATATCCACCTTATACCCATCTTTGAAAGGCATGTTGTGCGCGTCGTTTACGGCACCACCATACCAGCTTTCGCCGGGAGTGATAGCAATCCGTGTTTGTGCATTCGTGTTTACAGCAGCAGTTAAAACTAGCACAGCAAAAAATAGCGATTTAAGTATCCTGATCATAAGTTATGAATCCAATTGTGTTAACAATTTAGTTTATGGTTATAGTACGAAGCAGTTTGTTATAGCCAGTTGCAGGTTCCCATACATCATTATTAGCCAGACGGATACTGTATTCAGGCCGTTTAGCAATGCTTTGATATGGGTCCGGAAGGTTAAGCAGCACTTCGTAACGGCCTTTTGGGAGGTCACCTGGCACTGCAAGTGCAACTTTGAGGTTAATTTCTCCCGGATGCCACCGCTGGATCTCAGTTTGAATAACCTGTTTGTAAAATCCACTGTTACCTTCACCTCTGAGGATAATTTCTACCGGACGCTTGTTATAAGGTGAAGTGTAACCTTTGTTAATAAGGGCGATATTTATGTTGGCGCGTGATCCGCCGGACACAGTTTGTGGAATGCTGGCCTGCTTTAAAACAAACCGATATCCCAGCTTTCGCTTGATGTTGTCCATGCAACCGCCATCCTGCCAATCGTTATTTACCTGGTTGTTATAATGTGCGTTAAGAAAACTATACCCCATCATTGCTATTTCACCTTCTGCGCGGCCTATAGGCTCGCAATCATTTTGGGGACTATATTCGTCCATACAGGTTTCCCCGCCTATAACGGTATACTGGCCCCGAGCTTTCATGTAGTTCCGGAACTGTACTACTACCGAGGTGTCTGAAGTTCGCGGCGTACTGCTGGTTCCATAGTCTTCATAGGTACCTACATCATTACGTCCGGAGAGGAAGCAATCATTATGCAATCCAATACGTGCAGCATCGCTTCCTGAAAATGCTTCTTTAGAGCTTAATGGTTTCACATCCCGCCCTGCATTAATGCCATTAATATATTTCTGGATAAACTGCGGGTAACGTACCTGGATCATCCGGTCGGTGGGTACTGCCTGCAGTAGAGCTTTTAAAATATCAGTGCGGTCCTTCCAATTGGTATCGTTGAGCTGGTTGCCCTGTTTGCCGTTGGATGATGCGTCGCCAAAGTAATCAGTATAATAATTCTCTCCCCAGGTCCCGATAAATCCCATCTGCACGCAGGCAATTACATCTGCGTTTTTAGTAAAGAAGGGCTTGAGCTGCGCGATGTGCTGTAAAACGATGGCTTTTGGAGCATCACCGTACGGCGGGCAAATAAAGCCTTCGGGACAATCGCCTTTTGTTGATCTGGCTGTATACACAAAACGTGGAATGATCTTTATCCCGGCCTGTCTGATCTCTTCCATATCTTTATCCAGCTTGTCGAGAATATCTGCAGACAGAGCCTTGTTGTTGAAATTATCAAATGTATAATACCTAAACAACAGCGTACTGGTTACCTGGTAATTTGCCCTCGAAATACTTTGACTACCCCGATATGCAGCCAGGTCGGCCCTTTTTAATGGCTCAAAGCTACTGGTGCGGGTAGAGGAAGCACGATAGAAACCCCGTTCAGGATTCGGGAAATCTTCATTGCTCTCAACATAGCTAACAGATTCGGTTCCGCCGGGACTACTGGAGCTTTTGTTTGCACAAGACCAATTACATATGAGAAACAATATCGCAGCGAGCTTCAGAATAGTGGATTTCATAAATGTTAAATTTAGAATAGTCTTAATTGTCTTGATAATTAAATATAGTGTGTTCGCACACACAAACGCAAATTAAATTTCTTTCAGTGAATTTTGTTACAAAATGCGCGGTAAACTAAATATGTAAGATTTTTATGTTAGGGCGCGCACAATGACGATGCGAATTAAAACGGCTTTAATTGTTTGCGTACACATTGGGTATGATGCCACAAATTATGGAAAGTCCGGCTTTTCATCATCTTATTTTAAAAGGAATAATGAAGAAGATAATTGTAATGCTGTTGGCGGGGGCTGTTGTGCTGGTGTCATCATGCACAGAAAAGACAGCTGAAGAAAAGATTGAAGTTATAGGAACCGCTGAGATGGAGGTAACTCCGGACATTGTTTATGTAGGGATTTCTCTGCGCGAGTACTTTCTAAAAGGCACCAAACAGCGGGTTTCCATCGAGATTCTCGAACAAAAGCTTCAGGCGGCAATTAGAGCTTCGGCAATTGATCCTGCAAATTTACTTGTCAATAATGTAGCCGGCTATCAGGAATATTATAACAGAAGGCGTGATCCCCAATTTTTAGCTGGAAAGCAATACCGCCTGAAACTGCCGAATGTTAAAAAGCTGGATGCTGTTTTGGCGGCGATGGATCCGCAGGGAATCCAGTACACCCAAATTGAGGGGTATGACTACTCGAACCTTGACACTATTAAAAAGAACCTGAAGATAAAGGCGCTTAAGGCTGCGCAAGATAAAGCGTTCTATTTAACTGAATCCATAGACAAGAAATTGGGCGAGGCGATTGAAGTTTCGGAAATTTCTGATCCGGCTGATATCAACAGGCGTATGAATACAGGGAATGGAGCTCTCTACGAGGCTGTTGAGCAATCAGCTGCCTCGGCAGTTAATTTCAAATCTGTAAAATTAACTTCACAAATCCGCGCGGTGTTCAGAATGGAGTAAGTGATGCCGTGGCGGAGTTATTTTGCTCTGCCTCAGGGGGAAGCGCCGGAATTGAAAATGTGTATATTAGGTGCTTACCAAACATCCATGGACAGAAGAAAATTTGTTTCCCTGACAGCTGCCGCCGGTGCGGCAGGTTCAATACCTCTTAATTTGTCAGCTGCGAGCCCGGCAATAAAAGGTGTGCAGGAAAAGCGCTACCAGAAAGGTTCAAGCCCCTGGCCGATTTGCCTTGATACAGCCACAATCCGCCCGGCCTCATTGAAAGATAAGGTGAAAATCGCGGCCAAGGCTGGATATGATGCCATCGAACCCTGGGATGGAGAGCTGCAGAAATTTGAAGCTGAAGGCGGAAACCTGAAAGACCTCGGCAAGGAAATAAAGGACCTTGGCTTATTTGTGCCAAGTGTTATAGGATTGTGGAACTCCATACCGCCAACGAAGGAGCAGTTTGACTCGTCACTTAAAGATACGCGGAACAGGATGCGGATGGGTTCTGATATTGGCGCCCAACATATTCAAACCATTGCTAATAATGCCGGCGAAAATTACAATCACAAATGGATGGCAGCGCGGTATCGTGAAATTCTCGAGATTGGCATTAAGGAATACAATATCCTTCCAGCATTGGTATTTGTAAAGTATCAGCCTATAAAAACTATGGGTCAGGCGATGGGCATTATAATGGATGCTAACCATCCCTCGGCTATGATGATTCCAGACACCTATCATATGCATATTTCTGAGGGCGGATTCGAATCAATAAAATTATTGAACGGCAATGCGATAGCTATCTTTCAATTTTCGGATGCTCCAGCCTCTCCGGCAATAGCTGAGTTAGGGGACAGCCATCGTGTTTACCCTGGCGACGGTGTCCTTCCGCTACAGCAAATCCTCCGCGATCTAAAAGCTACCGGGTTCAGGAAGTGCATTTCACTTGAACTTTACAACCCCGAATATTGGAAACAGGACTTGCAGAAAGTTGCTGAAACAGGATTGACAAAAACACTTGAAGTAATTCGAAAGGCAGGGGTATAAAGATTATTCCCGTTTCCTGATTCTTTATGAATTCTACCAGAAACTACATTACGTTCATTCTGATTTTTGAAGGCGCGGAATACAGGCAGCAAACCTATCAGTCCGAGTACCGCAATTTGCGCGACCTGATTTCAGACAAACTTTTTATCGATGGTTTTGGCGAATGCGGAGGGGTGGGGCGCTGTGCTACCTGCCTGGTGGAAATTGACGACAGGCCGGCAGACGGCGACAGGAATGAGCAGAGCACGCTGGCGAAAGCCGGGATAGTTAATTCCAAAGTCAGACTTTCATGCCAGATAATGGTAGATGATGATCTGGCAAACGCCCGTGTAAAAATCCTGGATAGCGTGTGATGCAGATTCTTATTGATAGGTTATAAATAACGACTTCCGCTCAATAGCCTCCAGATTTTTTGTACGATGTCCCTTGCCGGTGACATCTTCAACCTGAAGAATCTCGCCAGCACCAAAGGAGCGTTTTTCTCCCAGTGAAGTTTCAATCTCTATTCTGCCATCCAGCAGGATGATAAACTGTTTAGATGGTGCGTTATGGAAATCGTAATCGTAAGAAGGGATCACCTTTCGAAAAATTAGATTCTCTACGCTATATTTTTCCGAAAGATAGCCGATTGTGCCTCCCGAATGCAGCGGTATAGTGATATCTTCAAAATGAGAATCGCCTTTATCATCAGGGTAGATGCGCGTAACTTTAAATTCTTCCATAATTAATTAGTTAACACCAGTTCATTCGCCAGCTGAAGTTCTTCAAGCTGGATAGTATGCGCCCTGCCGTTGTAAACCTTAAGAGTTACATTCGCATTAAGTTTTTGAAATATTGCCATGCTCTCTTCAACACGTTCTATAGGAACATGGGGATCAGGGTTTCCGGTTGAGATGAATACCGGCGTTCCTGCGAAATCACCCTTGTAATTATCTAAATCCACGTGCTCACCTATTAAACCTCCGGTGAATGCTAATACGCCGCCATATCGTGCGGCATGACGACCGGCATATTCGAGGGCGAGACAGGCTCCCTGCGAGAAACCCAGGAAATAGATTTGATTTAGGGGTATCCCAGCAGCGGCAATTTCAGCAACAAGCTGGTCAACCAGTTGAAGCGCTGAATCCAGGGCTGGCTGGTTTTGCTCAACCGGCACCAAAAAACTATAAGGATACCAGCTGCTGTTAGCAGCCTGAGGAGCGAGGATTGAAGCATCGCTCAGGTCCAGGTTGTCCTGCAGGCTAATGATGCTTTGTGCGCTGGCACCGCGGCCATGAAGCATAATAATTGCTTTCTTAGCATTTGCAAGCGGTAGCCCGCCTGCCAGAATTTGTTTGCTATGAGTGTACATACTTATCAGTCTAATACTGCTAAACGCCTGCTAATATCTTCCCGGCTGCTTTCATACTGAGCGGGTAACTTGAGGCCTGATCCAAGATCCTCTACTGATTCGTCAATTGCAAAACCAGGATTATCTGTTGCTATTTCAAATAAAACACCGCCCGGTTCACGGAAGTATAAAGAATAGAAATAGTTTCTGTCAATCTTCTCTGTGATACTCAATCCGGCTGCAACGACCTTATCTCTGAAAGCCATGAGGACCTTGTCGTCTTTAACTCTGAAAGCAACGTGATGTACAGACCCTGCAGCCACGTGGCCGGCACTTTCACCCGGCGCTTCTACTAAGTCTACGATATTAGCTGTTTTTACAGCATCCGTCACAAAGCGGTGCCTGTTTACGTGGCTTTCCAATAACTTATATCCAAATACATTGGTAAGAACATTGGCCGTGGACTCCATTTTATTGGTGGTAATAGTTATGTTGTGAAAACCTTTCAATGCATGATCTGCTGAAATTTCCTCGGTTTCCCATGGCAAGCGATCGTCCGTATTTTTTGAGGTGATCAATTCAAACTTTAATCCGTCAGGATCGAGGAACGTAAGGTATTGCTCACCGAACTTCTCGGATACTTTATTGTAAATTACATTATGTTTTTCAAACCGCTGCAGCCAGAAATCAAGACTGTTTTGAGGAACTGAATATCCTATCTCAGTAACCTGGCGGGTGCCGCGGCGACCTGCCTGCATGCCTTCCCATGGAAAGAAGGTAAGGATTGAACCGGGGGTACCCACTTTATCACCATAGTAGAAATGATACGTGTATGGATCGTCAAAGTTTACGGTTTTCTTTACCAGGCGTAAACCCAGAACATTTGTATAAAAATTATAGTTGCGTTTTGCTTCACCTGCTATCGCTGTGATATGATGAAGTCCTAATATTCTATCTTCCATCTTTTTATGTGTTTTCTGTAATTGATAGTGCAAATGTACACGGTACAGAACCCCTGACTCTTGATGTAGGATAAGAACTCAATCTTTCTTTAAAAGTTTCGATTTGATGCGGCTCAGTGATTCGGGAGTGATACCAAGATATGAGGCGATCTGCTGTTGCGGCACCCTTTGCGGGATGCTTGGGTATTTTTCCAGAAATTCAAGGTAACGTTCTTCCGCCGAGTGTGCTACTGTAGCATAAAAACGACTTTCAAGAACAGAATAAGCCCGTTGCATCATGATACGGAATACACGTTCCAGTGATGGTATCTCTTTAAAAAGCTGCTGCTTACTCTCGAAGTCGATCATTAATACCTCCGTATCCTCTACGGTTTCGATGAAAAGATTGGAAGGTTTTTGTTCAGAGAAGCTGCCGATATCACTGATCCACCAATCTTCCACAGCAAACTGTAATATCACTTCTTCGCCTTCCGGATCGATATAATATTTTTTGACGCAGCCCTTAACGATGTAAGCTTCGAATTTACACACCTCTCCCTGCTCAAGCAGACGCGTTTTCTTTTTGAAAGTTTTCGGCTTTAGCCTGGTGTGAAAAGTTTGCAGCTCCGGGAAACTAATCGGCGCGCAGCGGGTGATGTGATTATCTACTTCCTCGTACACTTTGTTTGATTGACTTTGGCAATGGATAGCGCCAAGATACGAAGCCACTTATGTATTCTTCATTTAAAATTATATCACTTCTTCCGGAATTCTTTGATCACCGGCACCAAAGCCACCAGAATACTCACCGGTAATATATAGCCCAGATAATCTTTAATGTGAGGAAACTGAGATCCGAGAAGAAAACCAGTAAGGGTAAAGGCGCTCGCATATAAAAGAATCGCAACGAGCGAGAGCGGGAAAAAGTTTGAAAATGGCATCGCCGTGGTTCCGGTAATTACAGGGGTAAAAGGCCGGATTATGGGCAGGAATTTTCCAAGAATAAGTGCGCCTTTTTTATGCTTATGGATATAATCCTCGGCCAGATGCAGATATTTCTTCTTAAAATACCAGGTGTCTTTTTTCTTGTGGAGCCGGTTCTTGAACCTTCGTCCGATGTAGAACCCAGAGATATCGCCAGCAATTGCAGCAAGTATTATACCTATGAGCAAGGTGCCTATATCAGTCTGCAGAGTCTTGGTGCTGACAAGCAAGCCCGCAGTGAATAGGAGTGTTTCGCCGCCGGGAACAATAATCCCAAGCAGTAAACCCGTTTCCAGGAAAACAAAAGCCAAAATAATGAACAGTCCGCCCCATTCAATTAACCTGGAATTTTCTATTAGCAGTAACATGCTGTGTTAACGAATGGGCGGGAGATAGGTTTTAAGTTACAACAATCTGATCCGTGTAGATCGAAATTGGCTGCCCGGACCGGATATGCCATTTCGGGGTTGTGAGTAAACTTTCTGCATGCACTTTGATGTACCGGGCTTTTGCGCCTTTGAAGTCAGTAGTGAAAGGTTGTACGTATGTTTTTACGATAGCCGGGTTCGTTGCGGGGTCCGGGTCATGGGGATTTACGACCTGGGCAGCATCTCCATATTTTTGACCGTCGGCGGAGAGGGAGTAGGACACGTATTTTGGCAAAGCAAAAAGATGCCAGTCAGGCTGTGCCTGGGGATTCAGGAAATCCATGGTAACCGAATTAACAGGTACAACCTCACCAAGATCAAGTACAAAATCCATGTGCTGACCGGTATAATAAACAAAATTCTGGTCAGCAGATTGCCATGATTCATAGGAACCAAAAATGCCATCTGTGAGAGCATCGGCTCCTTTCGATTTTGGATTAGGGGAAGTTGATGCGATGATTTTCCTGCCAAAGGATTTTGTTGCAGCTGTAGCTTCCATATTCGAGAAAATACGATCATAGGAAGCCTGGTAATGATCCGGTGTTCCGGCGCGCTCTCTTATCAGCTTGACATTCTCGCGTTTGCATCGTTCAACGAAAGTATTGACAAGGGCTTTCATTTCAGGCTTAGGCAGGGTTATGCCCTTGCTGCCCTGCTGATACATGCTTCGGGGTGTGTTAATTTCAGTTCTTCCTATCTGTATTGCTGCGTACATAATGGGCAGACGCGCGGTTTGGACCCGTCTGAGCAGCTGCGGATCTGAGGATACAGATTGCTCAGCTTTGTCGAAAAGGCTATTATAATGCGACATCATTTCGGCTGATAAGAAAGCTTCCTTTGCATCGATGGGATCACCGAAAATATTCAGCTTCATTCCGCTTTTTAAGAGAGAAGCTTGCATGCTGTATAAATACTGCTTGATAAAGGACCCGGCAGCGCCAAAATATCCGTTTACAAAATCGCTGATAATTTCGTTTTCATCAGCTTCCGGCGTCCACATTAGTTTATTGATGAGATACGCCCTAAGCAAAGCCATATCGGCTGCAGCCTCATTATTAGCCTGCATGAACAGGGCTTTAACATTGTTGTCAGTGTAAAATTTGATATTGGGTTTGAGCGTGAAAAGATTAGGAAAAGGTGCAATGAAGTTTGTGAACTGAATATTGTAATCCCAGATAATAATATCGCTGGCGATTGCACCCCAATCTTTCAGATCTGCTGAGAATGCCGGGTCAGTAACATATACTGGTGCATGCCTGAGGCTCTCTATATTACAAAGCATGATATTTACGTTGGCCTCAGCTTTAATATTCTTAGGCGCTTTACGCGAATACCAGTAGGCCAGGGTGGAGATCATTTTGTCAGGAATCGCTTTAGCTACCTGGTTGACGAAGTAAATGATGGAGCCAGCAGGTACATTCCCATATTTTTCATTCAGGGCTTTGCAATTATCGCACGTACAATATTGATCGTTATCATCCTGGCTAACGGACCAATATCTGGAATCTGGTTTTTCCGCGATTTTCGTTTTCAGATTAGTAATCAGCACACGTGCCACTTCCGGATTCGACAAGCATAATTGGGTGCCCGGGCGACGCGTCCCGTTGATTAAGGAAAAATATTCCGGATGCGTATCGGCATACTCCTTAGCTGGAATGAGAGTATGGAAGGTATGAACAAATAAACCCCATTCCGACCGTGAAGAGAGCTTGTGCCAGTCGGTATAATTGTCTCCGCCCATAGAGCCGTATGAGGTTGTCCGGTATGTGATCTTTGGAGCAAATGATTTTTCTGTTTTGGGAAGTGCCAGCGTTTTGCTTTTCGGGGTATGGGTGAAATCGGGAGCGTATTGCCTGAAACCTATGCCTTCCAGCAGGTCGTACACGCCATACAGTAGTCCTTTCTTAGCACCGCCAGCTATGATTATGTTAGTCCCTACAGGCTTATACAAATATCCGTCATCCGGTAATTCTTTAAAATTTACCTTCTGAGCTTTTGCATATGCCGTTTCGCCAATGTAAATAGCGTTAGTAGCTTTTGCGCTATCTTCCGAGACAATCGATACGGCGGTGGCAGGGAGCTGCGACAAATATTCTTTCAACAGCTCTGCTGCTCGTTTCTCCATTTCACTGGCAAGTAAGGGAACGATAATTTTGTAGTCTGCAATTGTGTTTCCGCCGACTATCATCGAACTGACTGTACGGGGCAGGAAAGTGAGGCCAGCAGCCACCAGCGCAGATGTTTTTAAAAATTCAAGCCTGGACAGATCATTGTTTTTCCTGGTTGCCATTGTTAAGGTATTTAGCTGACTAAATATATTCAATATCAATTAAAGCCTGGCTATTAAATTGATGTGTTTAGGCCCCTGTTACTTAATCAAGCGCCATCCAGATTTAAATTCATAAAAATTCCTTATCTTAAATTATGGAAAGGCATGAAAGAAATTGGAAGCATTACAAATGGAAATTGTTTTACTGCAATCTCCACGACCCCTCTCTATTTGTTGAGAAGCAGTTTGGAGTAGGCCTGGATATGAATTTTGCACACCGGTCTGCCTGGTATCTTTTACTGTTTCTTATTTTTTTTCCAAGCCTCGTGATTGTTATACCAATACTATTCCTGACTTAAGAAAATGGATGAATTTGACAGGAAAAACGATAAATACTGGAAAGCGGGATTAATTTATAATAATCCGAATGATCCTAACATTTGGGTGGAGAAGCGCATAGGGATTGGGTGGACGCTTAATTTCGCGCACTCTGCATCTTATTATATAGTTGGCGTTTTTCTGTTGGTGACTGCTGGGGTGGTTTACGTTATTTTATCCCGAAGTTATAGCGACCCGCATTAATGGCATACCAGGCTTGTTAGTTTCCATTTCCGTCTCATTTTTGCGGACCGCTACAAATCTTCAACGGAAATTTCCCGCGCAATTTCAATTTAAGTAATTTACTGGTATGAACATATCCCCAGCCATTAAGCCTTTGCGTTTACTAATATCATCCGGCATGTTATTTTGCCTGTTCTCATTGACCGGCGCTTCGGGTCCCGTTCAGACTTCAACGCCGAATGTGGTAGTGATTTTTCTTGACGACATGGGGTACGGTGACCTATCAGTTACTGGCGCGCTCAATTACCAGACACCGAATATAGATCGAATGGCAGCGGAGGGGACAAGGTTTACAAACTTCCTTACTGCGCAGGCTGTCTGCTCCGCATCCCGGGCAGCACTTTTGACGGGCTGTTATCCAAACAGGCTTGGGATCAGCGGTGCATTTGGTCCGGGTTCACTTGTCGGCTTAAACCGGGATGAAGAGACCATTGCAGATTTGTTAAAGGAAAAAGGTTATACAACGGCGATTTTCGGGAAATGGCATCTTGGTGACCATCCCTCCATGCTGCCCCTGACCCAGGGTTTTGATGAGTATTACGGTGTACCTTATTCGCATGATATGTGGCCCCTGCATCCCAACCAGATCAAAGCTAAATATCCTACTCTGAAGATTATTGAAGGCAGCGAGTCGGGTAAGACAATTGAAAATCTGGATGACGCGTCAGAATTGACTACAGCGATCACCGAGCGGGCTACGGCGTTTATTCGAAAAAACAAAAACAAGCCATTCTTTATGTATGTGCCCCATCCGCTGCCGCACGTTCCATTGGCTGCTTCGTCAAAGTTTAAGGGGAAAAGCGGGCGTGGGATATTTGGAGACGTGATGATGGAAATCGACTGGTCGGTAGGGCAAATATTGACTGAGTTGAAAAAGCAGGGCCTGGATAAAAAAACGCTGGTGATATTTACCAGCGATAATGGTCCATGGCTTAATTATGGAGACCATGCGGGGTCGTCAGGTGGTTTCCGAGAGGGAAAAGGTACTTCATTTGAAGGCGGGCAGCGGGTCCCGTGCATTGTACGCTGGCCGGGTGTAGTGCCAGCTGCGAGGATAAATAATAAGCTTATGTCTGCGATGGATATTTTGCCCACAGTGGCATCCATATGCGGGGCGAAGCAGCCCCGGCAAAAGATTGACGGAGTGGATTTTATCAGTGTATTTAAAGGAGACGATTCGCTGACGCCACGTCAGGAGCTTTTATATTATTACAGAAAGAATAATCTCGAAGCTGTGAGGCAGGGCAACTGGAAGCTGGTTTTTACTCATCCAGGCCGAACTTATGAGGGATTTGCTCCGGGAAAGAATGGTCAGCCCGGCCAGCTTCAGGAGAACTATATCATTACCGGAGGTTTATATAATCTGGAGCGTGATCCCGGAGAACGTTATGATGTTAAAGATCAATTTCCAGAAATGATAACAATACTTGAGAAAATCGCAGAGGCTGCAAGGGTAGATCTTGGAGATGACCTTCAGAATCGTATTGGTGCAAATGTGCGGCAGGCAGGCAAAATTGCCCCATAAAACTTAAGTGCTACCCCAAAATCCTCAGCAACTCATCTTTTGTGAAAGATTTTACTAAGGCTCCATCAGTTTTGATCAGGGTGTTCATTAAATCTTTTTTGGTGCTCTGCAGCTTGAGGATTTTTTCTTCAACTGTGGCTTCACAGATAAGCCTGACAGCTACAATATGCTTGTCCTGCCCAATGCGATGACAGCGGTCTATTGCCTGGTTTTCGACAGCGGGATTCCACCAGGGATCGACTAAGTACACATAGTCTGCTGCGGTTAAATTAAGACCTGTTCCCCCTGCTTTCAGGCTGATGAGGAACACCCGTATTTTGGTATCGTTCTGAAATTCGTTAATCACTTCTTCACGTCTGGTGGTTTTTCCCGTAAGGTAACTGAAACTGATGTCACGGTCGACCAGTTCTTTTTTAATGAGATCAAGCATGCCGACAAACTGGGAGAACACCAGGATCTTGTGATCGGTACGCTTATTTTCGATCTGTTCGATCAGGGTATCGATCTTAGCGGAAGATTCGCCGGTTAATTTTTTGTCTGGAAGGAGCTGAGGTGAATCGCAAATCAGGCGCAGGGTAGTTAATCCTTTCAGAACATTCATCGGATTTTTCTTCAATTCCTCATTATCGGTAGCGGAGATATATTCGCGAAATTCTTTCTCGTAAGCATCATATATTTTCTGCTGCTCGGGTTTCATGGTGCAATATAGTACCATTTCTGTTTTGTCGGGAAGTTCGGACGCAACCTGTTGTTTAGTTCGGCGGAGGATAAATGGTTTTATGAGGTGCTGAAGCTCCATAGCCCGGCGGCTATCATTAAACCTGTCAATCGGGGTAGAGTAGATATCTCTGAAGTACTGCTTGCTGCCTAATAATCCCGGACAGGCAAAAGAAAGCTGCCCGTAAAGGTCGAACGTGTTATTTTCAATCGGTGTTCCTGTGATGGTAATTTTGTTCCTGGAAGTCAGGGTACGGGCAGCCTTATAGCGCTGCGACTCAGGGTTCTTGATGTTCTGTGATTCGTCCAGAAAGATATAATTGAACTCGTAACCCTTTAAGTGATTGATGTCTGACAGGAGTGTGCCATAAGTAGTTAATACAACCTCATATGACGGCCAATCTTCAGAACTCTTTTTTCTATCGGCACCGTGAAGAATTTTCACGCGAATTGAAGGAGCAAACTTTGCGAGTTCAGCCTGCCAGTTAAAAACAAGTGATGTTGGAACAATAAGTAAATTTACATTCATTTTTACCTTGTCACGCTGCGATAGAATAAAGGCAATAATCTGTAAAGACTTACCCAGTCCCATATCATCCGCAAGGCAGCCGCCAAAATTGAAGTCGTCCAAAAAGTTGAGCCAGTCAAGTCCTTTCTTTTGATAAGGGCGAAGCGTTGCGTTTAACTCTTCAGGGGTGTTAACAGGCTTTATTGTGTCAAAGTCGCCAACCTTTTTCCTGTAAATACTGATCTCATTCTTTACTTCCTCGCTCCACAGCTTTTCTTCGTAATACTTTTCGATCGCGGAGAAATTAGACTTTGGCGTCTGGATTGTTTCATCGTTTATAATTTCACCGGCATTGAAGTAATTGGTGAACTTTTCAAGCCATTCAGCAGGTAAAATTCCCTGACTTCCATCATCAAGGCGAATAAACCTGGTTTTATTCCGGATAGCCCTGTGTATATTTTTGAGTGCGGCTTTCTTTTTACCAAAGCGCACATTTATTATTGTATTGAACCAATTAATTCCACTGATTACATGAATTGTAACCTTTGCCTTGTTGGGATTTAGTCTGTTTCCCGTTAGTTCACTGAACCCGAGAATCGTTATGTCGTTTCTTTCCCATTCCTCGAAAGCATTAAGAAACCATTCTTCTTCAAGAAAGCGTTTTTTGTGGAGATAGAAGTAATGCAGGCCATTTGTTAACTGCTCTTCCAGAAAAGGATGCTGCCTTACCAGCAGAGAGGTGAATGCAGTCTCTTCATTATTATCACGATAGATCATAAATTCATTGCCTTTGCTGTCCAGCTGGTATACCTGCCTGCCTGAACGAACGTGTATTTCCGCCTCGCCGTATCGCATTACTGGAATGATCATAATCTGGCTGCCAAAGTCAGAGAGATAGATTATTTTCTCCAGGTTATGTTCAGCTTCATACTGCTCGAGCTGCAGAGGGGTAGCAGGTTTGATATATTGATAATCGATCGGGATGTTGTATTCAAGCCTTTCTAAAAGCTGCCTTTTAAATTCTTTGTATTGCGAAGCATGAACTAATAAATTCTCACCTTTTTTCTTCAGCAGGTCGATCAGCGCCAGAAGCTGCAGATTGTCGACGAGAAAGAGCTCACTATTTAAACTCAAAAAATAGGTGAATTTTAAGTCCAGTTCTTTCAGTTCATACTCACGATCTTTCACTTGAATACTAAGGGAGATTTCATAAAATTGATCTTTGCGGTCAACCCGTAGGATCAGTTTATTTGAAAGGCTTCGAAAAGTAACCGGGACCAAGGATGCTGCAGTTAAATTTTCCGATACGTCATTATTATGGTAATAGCAGTGGTACGACATCGGATTTTCAATTATCGCGATTAACGCGTTAATGTCGTGCTGACTTCTTTTAGGATCCAATACATTTTGAAAAGCACTGACTCCGGTATAAAACTTGAGTTCCTGCTTATCTTCAGATTGCCAGATCAAATCGCCCGGGGCTATGAATTTCAGGGGGTTTTTAATTTTCCCATCTTTGGTAACCTGAGCTTCGAATAACTCTACAAGTAAGTTCTTGTAGTACTTATGCTGTTTTATTACCAGGCCCGTGATCTTTTCGTCATCCGGTAAGGGAGGCGGACTTAAAGTGATTTCAACGGACAGCAGGTTTTTTAAAGTTTTTAAACTTTCCTTATCAGCAGGCAGAAGGCCCGGGAGCAGCGGAGTTATGATAAGCTGTTTCTGATAATACCGGAGTTCAAAAAAGCTTTCGAGAGCTGTTTCTTTTTCCAGACCATAATCTGCAGCAAATGCTCTTAGTTTATCGAAGCGTAATTTCTCATCGAAAAATATACGCAAATCATTTTGTTGGAGGATGGCAAGCAGTACCTGAGCCTGGTGTGCGCACAGCCGCTTTTCTTCTTCTGAACAAGAGCAGGAAATTAATATTTGGTCAGCGCTTTGTGAAATGCTTACATCCGGAAATGTCAGCGTGCCAGATTGATATGTAAACGTTGCCTGATTTATGGCCAGCTCTTTAGGAACAATGTTGCCATAAGAGTTGTGGGAATGCAGTGGAGCTGTACTATGCTCAAAAATATATTTTGCGGTTAATGCACTGAGGCTGTAACCCTGAATTATAATCGTGTGGTCGGGCGACGAAAGGTCCTTTTGAAGGTCGTGATGAGACAATTTATTACGGTTCAATGCTGGGGCAAGATATCTTAAAGAAATGTATTTGGACGACTGATCTTGAAAAAACGGTTGAAAAAATCCTAACTTTCGGTAGACATTTATATTATGCTAGATATTGTTATTGAGGCCAGGAAAGCAGCACTTGCTCCGGGCATGGATGTGAAAAGAATTCTGCCATTTCGCTTACACCGTATGGTTGGGCCTTTTATTTTTATGGATCATGCTGGTCCGGTGAATTTACAGCCACAAGCGATTTCAAACATGGATGTCTTACCACATCCTCACATCGGCCTTTCAACTGTTAGCTATTTGTTTGGGGGACAGGTAATGCACAGGGATAGCCTTGGAGTGGAACAGGTAATACGCCCAGGCGAGGTGAACTGGATGACTGCTGGTCGGGGAATATCACATTCGGAGCGTTTTGAAGATCCCTCAGTGCTAGCTGGCGGACAGCTTGAGATGATTCAAACCTGGGTTGCACTGCCTGAAAAGGATGAGGAAGCAGAGCCCGCGTTCGACAACTATAAACCTGAAGAACTTCCGGTTTTTACAGATGCCGGCGTGTGGATGAGGCTGATAGCGGGAAACGCTTACGGGCTTAAAAATTCTGTTAAAACCCATTCACCATTATTCTACATGCACTTAATTCTGAACAAGGGCGCTCGCTTCGGTCTTCCAAAAGAACATGAAGAGCGTGGCTTTTACATTGTTAAAGGTAGAGTAGAGCTTTCAGGCGTGAGTTATCCTGCAGCGCAGATGCTTGTATTTACCAGAGGAGTGGATCCGCTTATCATTGCCAAAGAGGATAGTGTGTTGATGATGCTTGGAGGTGAGCAGCTGGGGCCGCGTCATATCTGGTGGAACTTTGTTTCGTCGCGTAAGGAGCGGATCGAACAGGCTAAAGCCGATTGGGCTGCTGGCCGGATATTGCTGCCGCCGACGGATAATCTGGAATTTGTGCCTTTACCTGAAGATAAGAGATCACAAGGTAATCCGCCGCCGGAAGCATTATCCTGATATATTGATCAATTGTTACTACAAGCCAGAGACATTAACCTTTAAAATGTTACCCGGGGTTTTGTTTCCTTCATTGGAGATAAACAATTCTCCGTCAGGGCTAAAGCTAATCCCTTCCGGTTGGTTGAAATCTTTATTGCTCAAGGTTTTAATTGATTTTATAGCGCTTTTGGTATCCATGATCAGAAGTTTCGGCTTAGTTCCTTCGGTAATATAAAGGTCGCCGCTGACCGGATGGACAGCAATGGCAGAAGGCTGAATCTGGCTTCCCTGTTTTTTCCCTTTAAATTCTTGTAGAGCGGGATCGTCCAGATTAATTTTATATACTGGTGACTTGTCCATTTTGTAATCAGTGAGACTCATAGCGTAAATGCCTTTAAAGTCGGCCCCAGCGGGGTCTGGTCCTTTAATAGCAACCAGCAAACGATTGTTTTTAGCATCGTAGCATAATCCTTCTGTATCCTGTTTAACAGTAAGGTGTGTTTTATGCTCCGAAGTTGTGTGTGCTGATCCGTTGTAACCATTAACTTTGAAAACCACTCCGTCGGCACGTAACACATATGCGTTATTCCCTGCTATCGCCAGACCTTCGTAGTCGCCCGCAGCGCCAAATTGAACTTCTTTCTCAATCTTTTCGGTGCTTGTATTATAGATAAAAATCTTTCCCAGTTCATCCTGTACGCATGCAAAGCGGTCTTTGTCCAAATAAACAATTGCCGATATTTCCTTGAGAACTGCAGGTAAGTCATATTTGGAAAGGACTTGAACGTCAGAGCTTGAGTTGATATTTTCCTTGTCCTTTTTCTTGGTTTTTTCCTTTTTCTCCTTCTTGCTATCTACCAGGGTCTCAATATTTGTAAACCGTATAGTAAATGCAATCCCAATACTAATAACTATAAATGCTATGATGAAAATGGCTGTGCGCATGATCTAATATTTTAGTGAATACTTTGTTAGTCCCAATATGGAAGTGCAGAATTCTCTTTGCCATCTGCCGAAAAAACTATTTTTTTATCGGGCTTGCCTTTCGTTTCCAGTTCTACCTGATAATAAGTTATTCCGTCCTTGATCACCTGTTCTATTCCGTCTGTAAGGTAGTTGCTGAACTGGCTTTTCAGTAGTGAATTTATAACAACAGGCAGCGCGCCTTCAGTAATTTCCTTTTTTTGCATCAACTTGCGACCATCGGCAGTGAACTTCGCATGATGCTCGACACTATCAAGCTTAAATTCAGCCTCGTAATTGCCCTTTCTCTTTTCCCATTCCACTTTGTCGGCCGCAGGGAAATCTGCTTTAAAGGCATTTACGACAATAGAAGGTACATTCTTAGCGGGGATATTATTGCTGCAGGCAACAAAAGAAGAGGCGAGCAGGCAGAAGATTAATGCTAGATTTTTCATAATGACAGATTTAAAAGACAAAGGTGCGATGCAAATCTGGAAAGAAATGGGAATGATATTTATGCCAGCGGGCCGACCGTGAAAATGTGCTTTTGATTGTATGCATAACCTAATCTCAGGCCGCTTACTTTAACTATCGCCTGGGAAATTGCCAGGCCCAAGCCCGTAGAGCTGGAAGATGCACTGCCTTTATAAAAACGCTCAAAGATCAGGGTATTATCGAGCGGCGCAGCGCTATCATTTTCGATAATAAAGTTAGAGTTTGAAATTGTTATACTGATTGCACCGCCAGTTGGGGTGTGTTTTATAGCGTTCTTAATAAGGTTGCTCATCAGGATGTCAGCCAGATCAGGATTGATCTGCCACTTGCTCTGGTCATGTTCCTGGAAAGTGAAGCTCAGTTTGTAGAAATCTATCTGTTCTCTAAAATCCTCGATCAGCCTTTTTGCAAGCGAGTTTATGCTCACGTCTTTTGCAGCCTCAAACTGATCGTTTTCGATCTTCGAAAGGAGCAGAAGAGAATGATTAAGGCGCTTTAATCGTTCCAGATTATCAAGGGCAGAATCAAGAAGCTGGGCCTGATCTGGTTGCAGTGCATTATTTTCAGCAAGTAGCTCCAGTTTGTTCAACGCAATTGCCAAAGGCGTTTGTAGTTCATGAGAAGCATTCTCAATGAACTGTTTCTGATGATTATAAACTGATACAGTATTGTTTAGAAAATGCTGTACAGTGTTCTGCATCAGATTAAATTCATCTACCCTGGTGTCAGAAAGTGTTAGGCGCTGGACATTATTGAGTTTAAAATCCTGAAGTTGACTAATGAGCTTGTAGAATGGCTTCCATATGTTCCTAAGCAGAAAGTTATTGAGCAAAAGGATTGTTAAGACCAGGCCGAAGTATAGCCATAAAAGGGCATACGTTAATTCCGATATCAGGTCATCTTCTTCTACCATAGATGTTATTACGCGCATCTGATAATAGTTCTGACCTTTTCTAAATACCGTTTGGAGCATTCGGACTGGCTCGTAATCTTTTTCATTCTGCATGTACATCATGGTATCGATATATATGTCGGTATGTTTTCGGGCATCCAGGGCAGATACCGGGACCACCGAATAATTCCCTTCTTCAAATTCTTTATGATTTGTGATGGTACTGTCAAGTGCAGCCTTGGAGATTATAAGCTGCCGCTGATTGTCCAGCCCGTCATCCATGCTGTCATAGACTTCATCCAGCATCGCATAATAGAATAAACCGGCCCATATCGGAATAAGGATTACGAGGACGATCGAAAAATATCTGGAGGTATAATTAAGGAGTTTCATTCAGCCAAAAGCTTGTACCCTACACCGTATATAGATTGGATATCAACCAGCGCTTTCGCATCTTTTAGCTTCTTCCGCAGGTTTTTTATTTGAGAGTATATAAAATCAAAATTATCTGCACTATCGATGTGATCGCCCCAAACATGCTCGGCAAGGGCGGACTTATTGACGAGTCGGTTCTTGTTGGTGACAAGATAAAGCAAAACTTCGAACTCCTTTCTGTTGATTGAAAACGGCTGATCAGCCACATACACGAACTGCTCTCCGGTGTCTATCTTTAAATTGCCGGCATTGATCTGGTCGCTGCCGGAAAACCTGCGCCGCCTGATTACTGCCTTTACTCTTGCGAGCAGTTCGGAAATATGGAAAGGTTTGGGCAGGTAATCATCAGCTCCCAGATTTAAACCTCTGATCTTGTCGTCCAGAGAGTTTTTAGCAGAGACAATGATTACGCCTTCGGCTTTATTATGTTTTTTAAGCTCCGTCAGGATGTCGAATCCGCTATCTGTATTTTGAAGAGAAATGTCCAGAAGAATACAATCATATTCATATTCAAAGACCTTTTTCATTGCCGTATCATAACAATTAGCGGTCTCAACAAGATATTGCTCACCCTTTAAGGCATCAACAATATTATCCAGCATGGCCTGCTCATCCTCAATTACCAAGATCTTCATGCTACTGTTAACGAATTAACAGGCAGGTAGTTTGATCTAACTCAGCGCCGTTGCTGAATCTGAGTTCATGCCAGGCGACTAGCGACACGCAGAAAACTTCTAAAAGCTATTCCCGCTCTCCGTCAGCTAGGACTTTACACCCTGGAATTCCGCTGAAACATTATATAGCTCATACCAATCCTGATGGTCAAGATCAATCGAAAAACTATTTGCAATGTTCTTGATGCGCTGCTCATTCGTAGTTCCTATCAATGGGATTGCTCCCAGCTTGACCAGCCAGGCCACGGCCAGCGCTTCGATGTCTGCGTTATATTTCCCGCTCAGCTCTTCCAGCTTTTCGCGGACGCGGGTTGCCTGGATTCCCGTACCGGAAGCTATTTCACCTTCGGCAAGCGGAGCTGAGGCCAGAGCCTGCATGTATTTTTGTTTAATGTAATCCAGCTGCCCATTGTCAAGGGCTTGCGTTTTTAGCAGGTTGAATTCTATATGATTGGTTACAATTGGCTTTCTTAAATAAGAACTAAGAAGCTGATGCTGGAAAACAGAGAAATTGGCTATTCCTATATTTTTGATCTTTCCGGAATCAGCAAGTTTTTCCAGGGTTAAAGCGGTTTCCTCCAGATTGGAAATAGGGTCGATCCTGTCCAGTAAGAAAATATCTATGTAGTCGGTCTTTAACCTTTTAAGAGACTCTTCCACACTCTTTGTAATGTGGGAGCCAGATGTATTGTAGTGTTTTGTCCTGATATCAGAATTCTGGGCATTTGGAATCCGAAGGCCGCACTTAGTAAAGATCACAACATCTTCGCGCTTAAAAGCTTTTTCAGCAAGAAGTTCGCCGAATAATCCTTCGCACTGATAACCTCCGTAACTATCGGCGTGATCAAATGTGTTTATGCCTAATTCAAGACAGAGATTTACTATCTTTTTTAAAGTAGCCCGGGTATCTTTAACGTCATCCCATCTGTAAAATCCGTACACTGCCGGCGATACCTTTAAGCCAGTATCACCCATATATATCTTTTTCATCTGTCTATTTTTAGAAGTCGCTGCAAGTTAATCAATCCGGCATATTTACATCTCAAAATTTCTCAAATACTAGTCCACCCTTAAGGGGGACAAAAATGATGATATTCGCACATCAGCATAGTAAAACCTAAGGGTTTAGGTTCGTATCTTCGCTCAGATTTGCATATTTATGCTAATTGGCTAATTTTAAGTATCGCCGGGTTGATGAAAGTCATTTATTTTTCAAATGTTTAAAGCTTTTCTTAAGAATACCTTCAGGAGTTTGATTGTTGTGGTGTCTCTGCTTGTAGTGGGGCATCAAAGTTATGCGCAGAGATATAATTTTAAGAATTATGACATCGAGGATGGGCTTATTCAATCCCAGGCACAGCGAATCTTTCAGGATAGTGAACATAATCTGTGGATTTCCACATTCGGAGGTATTTCAAGATTTAACGGACGGGACTTTACAAATTTTATAAGCAGTGATGGTGTCGCGGCAACGGCGACATCCATGGCCCAGGATGGCTTAGGCAACATGTGGTTTGCTAGTCGCGAGCTCAATTACTTTGACGGGCAAAAAATCCAAACGGTCAAGAAACCGGAACGATACGGCAAAGGTATATTTCACCATCTGGTGAAGGCGAAGGATGGCACTTTGTGGGGTGCCGTGGGCTATGAAATGTTCCTGGTAAAAGATCTTCGCATTCATTCCGTTAAGCTGCCATGGAAGGTGTCGGTGGACGCCCTGGCAACCGATCATGATGGGAATGTATATGCGTCATTCAGGCATAAGGGGCTGTATACTTTAGAAGGAAGGACCTGGCGTAAGATTATCGCGTACGCAAAGCCTTTCGACCAGCTTGCTGTTCGTAATATTATATTTGATAAAATTCATAAAAACACAATTTATCTGCAGTCTTTTCTGGATTTTTTAACAGTTGAAAACGGAAAGATTTCGCAATATGTTAATCCTAAAATAAATGAAATAGATGGCGCTTTTCTTTCTGTTAAACAGGATGAATCGGGATCTTTATGGATTTGTTCAACTGCCGGGCTGTTTAACATAAGTCCGGATACATTCAGAACGTTTAGTTCATCAAACGGCTTTACGGACAATGCTGTTAACGATGTTTGCCTTGATAATGCCGGTAATATTTGGGTAGCCACGGAAGGGTCAGGTATTTTTCGCTTTAATGGCGATATGTATGTTAAGTTAGACCAGACTCAAGGCTTACCAAATGAAGTTATAATGAGCCTGGCCGGCAACAAAAGCCAGGGAATCTGGATGGGAACATTTGGAGGTGGGCTCGTAAACTTCAAACAAAACAAGTTTACTTATTATCAAATTCCATCGGAAGGGCCGCGTGCGCAAAGCATATTCAGTCTGCATATTGATAGGGAAGACGCCTTATGGGTAGGAACTCTAAAGGCCGGGCTATGGAAGTATAAAAATGGCAGATTTACCCAAACGGCATTGAGTTCAAGCGGTCCGTATTTGGTTAATGGTATTATCGGGGATTACAAGGGGCAGGTATGGGTTAGCTCACCTGAGGGTTGTTTTTTCTATGAAAATAATCAGCCTGTTAAAATAGAAGATTATAAAGGGAGCGCGAGCAGTATTGCAGAAATAGGGAAAGACTCAATTCTTCTGGGCAGTGATGCGGGTGTGATTCTAATAAAGAACAAAAAGGTAGACAAGAGTTTCAAGATCCCTGGTACGGAGGGAAAAAACATATTAAGTATCAAAAAAGTGGGTCAATTCATTTTGCTTGCCACGGCAATTGATGGGCTTTATATCATGAATTCCGCAACCCGAAAAGTAAGAAATTACAGGCAGGAGGATGGACTCTACTCAAACGCGGTTTACAGCATAACTTCGGATAACAGGAACATCTGGCTTGGAACGGGAAGGGGAATAAATAAAATAAGGCTCAACCCGTCAACGATGGACATGAGCATATTGAATGACCATAGACCGATCCGGCTTGTGGTAGAAGCTAACCAGAATGCGGCACTATTTGATGGCTCAAAAATATGGATCGGGACGGCTAAAGGCGCTTTCGTTTATGATCCGTTGAAGACGATGAAGTTTACCCGTCCGGAAGTAAAAATTCAGTCAGTAAGAATATCACAGCCAGGGGTGGACACTGTAGTCAAGGGCGCAGCCTCAGTTAAATCCCTGGATACAGGGAAAAGTCATGAATTGCCATACAGGCAGAATAATCTGGTCATATCCTATTCCGGGATTTACCTGAGTGACCAGGACGCGTTAAGGTACCAATACCGGCTGGTGGGTCTGGCGGACAACTTTAGCATCCCGGTGAGGAATACGACAGTTAATTACCTTTCTATCCCGGAAGGGTCATATACCTTCGAAGTTAAAGCAGTACTGGAAAACGGCATGTCTTCGTCAGTAAAAAGATTTTCATTTGTAGTTGTTCCCCCTTTCTACAGGACGACAGTATTCAGAATATTTATGTTGCTGCTTATTGTGTTCCTGATATTTGTAACTCAGTATTACCTTATATCCCGCAAGGAAAAACGGCGCTTACTTATCCAGAGTATTACACGAGAAGAGAAACGGAAGATCAGGGAGCAAACTGCGGAAGATTTTCATGATGATATGGGTAACAAACTGACCCGTATCTCTATCTTATCTGATATACTCGCTTCGAAGATAGACCCTGACAAGGAGGAAGAAAGGAAATTGGTAACCCAGATTAAGGATACAGCATCGGCCTTATATAATGGTACAAAAGATATATTGTGGGCGCTGGATCCGAAAGCGGATAATTTATATGAGATTTTAAGCCACCTCTATTACTTTGGGACAGACCTTTTCAGCAATACGGGGATTGATTTTCATTTTAAGGAACCGGATGCTTCCTATAAGAAGATCAGACTACCGATGGAATATAGCAGGAATGTCACCATGATATTTAAAGAGCTGTTAAATAATGTCCTGAAACACTCGGACGCGAAAAACGCATGGCTGAATGTCGACGTTGTCGATGGAAATATTAAAATTGAGGTTTCTGATGACGGTAAAGGATTTGATACAGATAAAAGCCATCCTGGTAAGGGAATGATTAACATCCGCAACAGGAGTGCAAGATTGAAAGGTGATGTCACTATGGTATCTGAAGCAGGTAAGAACAATACGATAACAACATTGAAAATAAAACAGCCGGGATAAGTCATGACAGACAAAGAGAATATTAGGATTATACTTATAGAGGATGATGAAGTTATCCGAAATGGATATTCCTTCTTGCTGGGGCAGGTTGATGGGTACGAAATAATAAGCACGTACGGCTCCTGCGAGGATGCAGTTAAAAATTTGCGTACAGACAACCCTGATGTGATTTTACTTGATGTGGAACTTCCCGGAATTAATGGTGTTGAAGCAATACCTTTATTGAAGAGCATCGTTCCCTTTGCAAACATACTGGTACTTACCGTGCACGATTCGCAGAAGACGGTCTTTGAGGCGTTTTCAAATGGAGCAGCGGGCTATATTACAAAAAATACACCCCCACCGAAAATTCTTGAGGCAATTAAAGAGGTTTATGAAGGCGGATCTCCAATGAGCGTTAACATTGCGCGACTGGTAGTAGAATCCTTCCAAAAAAGCAAGGAATCACCTTTGTCAAAGCGTGAAACAGAGGTGCTTAAACTTATCAGTTATGGAAAGAACCGTGCACAGATAGCTGATGAGCTTTTTATCAATATCAGTACCGTTAAAACCCATATCAAAAACATCTATGCTAAACTGGATGTTGATACCCGCGATAAGGCTCTTAAGAATGCCCGTCGCGATCGTCTTATATAAATATTTTCTTCCATTGGATTTCCCGCAAATCCGTTTAGATCGTCTTTTTTAACCTAAATTTTTGTTACACAAATATCACCCCTTTGGGTTGAAGAGAATGGCAGCCAGCAGATTTAAATTTGTTAAAACAATCTGCCATGGAAGAAAGCTATATCCCAGTTATTGTAAATAAGCTCGACAGAGCTCTCCGATTCTTTACCGGTAAACTAAATTTTATTGTATCCGCAGAATTGGAAATGCTGCCTGGGCTAAAGACCCAGGTTGTAAGTCCACAAAACAAGAGCCTGTCACTGGTCCTGGTGGAATCTCCAAGCAGCGATCATATTTATTCCAGAAACAAGATCATCATCAAAACTGATGATTGTATCAGAGATTATTGCACGTTTAAAAAAGCAGGAGTAAGATTCAAAAGCGAGCCGCAATACAACTCTGCCGGTCTAATGGCAAACTTTAGTGATCCTTTCGGGAATCTCTATGCTTTGCTGGAAGTAAGGAATTACAAGATGTCTGACAACTATACCCAGAATGAGAATTACCAAATACCTGCGGGTTCTTGATAACCGTAACGAAATATTCTACGAAAAGGTAACTGAGGCTTCAGACCAGCATGTTCGAAGTAAATTCTCTATTCGTGTGGTATTCTCGGGTCACGAAACTTACGTGCTCGGTAACAGGCAGATCAATTTGTATCCAGGCAGTTTTCTGGTAATAAACGAGGATACCACCTACACGCGCATTATCCATTCCGAAGTACCAGTAACAAGCTTTTCAATCACCTACGATCCTGAATTCCTTGATAAATTTTCTAAATCGCTTAAGTCAAGGCGGAGCGGAGATGTCTTTTTACCTTACCGAACAAGCGAGAGTGAGGATCTTATATTGATTGATTCGATGTATACCCTAACTGGTGATATGGAATATAATATTATGCATTTGAAGAATCATGCAGATAAGGGACTTACCGATCAATTCATGATCAGCCAATATTTGCATCACCTGCTGCTCAATTATTGTAATATTTATAATGATCAGCTCTACAGCAAAACAAGCAGGTTACATGAAAATGCAAAGAATGGCGTCCGAATGGATATTATTAAGCGGATTGCGATGGCTAAAGATTTCATTATCAGCAATCATGAAAAGAATATAAAGCTGGAGGATATATCCAGCGTGGCCTGTTTATCCGTGAGCCATTTGATACGAATATTCAGGCTTATCTATAATAAATCACCCTACCAATACCTCATTCAGGTTAGGCTGGAGCGCGCTAAATATTACCTAAGAAATAGTGGATCGTCAATACAGGAGATAGTGAATCTGGTAGGTTTTGAGAATCCAAGTTCATTTATCCGGTCGTTCAGAACCACATACAGCATTACGCCTGGTGCTTTCAGGCATGCTTCTCTCAATTAATTTTTGACTGCTAAAATTTATTTCCGCAGTGAACGATGGGCAGGAGTAAGGTATTTCCTTAACAATACTTTTGGCGTTTCGGCGAAAAAGGAATCGCTGAATTCGATAAGGATATTAATTTGACCTAAACAGAATAGTTCAGAATGAATTATCCCGTAGGCAATTTGGCTAAAGGACAGATGGTTTGGGAAAATACGCTCTGTTACTTCAAGAGAAAGAACTTTCTTCAGCTCCGCTATTAATTGAAAATGCACACTCTTCAGTTCAGCGATTAAACTGGCCCATTCCGGGTCAAGAATATTTTCGGGGATATCGATATTCATTTTTTCAGCCTCTTTGTTGAAGTTTATATCCTCACCTTTTAAATATTCAATCAGAAGTTTTTTCCATTCTACGATCTCACTTAGCATCAGCCAAAGGTTCTTTTTTATGAATTCCGGCTTACTGATAATGTTTCTGGACGAATTGCGCAGAAGGATACTTTCTGTGGTTACTCCGTGCCATGGATGCCCGTCATAATTAGCTTTGAATATTTCTATGATCTTAAGCAGATCCTGCTCGAATGAATGTACCATATGTGACGTGCGTGCTGAGTTAACTAATCATGCAAAGATAGCTCAAACCCGAAATCTGAGATCAGGCAGCTATAACAAAAGCGATTCTTGCATATTGTTAAACGGCAGGGTTTGGACTGAGTTCACCAATTGGCAAGCTGCCGTTTTAAATCCGACTCCCAAAGACGTTCCTTGTTACTAATCCAGGCGATTAAAAGTAAAATAATTCCCGGAATTTAGACTTACTATGCTGATAATCTTGTAATTAAGGTAATTTGTTTCTTGAATACGTGCGAATTCTCGCATATAAAAAGAGTGATTTTAGTGTTACTATCGTAGTCATCTCATTATAAGGATTTTACGCTATTTTGTAGTTGCGGTGTTAAGAGCAGATTAAACAACAATTTGTCATAACCAAATGCCCGTGTTAAGTCTGTTACATTGAATAATACACTTCGGAGAGAGTAAGATCTCCGTGATATTAGCAACTATCTGATAATTAAGAAATTGCATTTTTTGCGTAAGGGTGGGAATTACAGATCATAGAAGTAAAATGCTCTTTTGGAGCTATTTTGACTATATCTGGCTAAATCCCCTAAAACGTGAACTATGCAAAAATGACTTTTTATTTGAGTTGATATAAACGGTTCCGTGATTCGCTGGACGAGTATCTAATGAATGAGAAAGTTGTCCAATAGCCCCTAATACGCGCTGAAATGTCCTTTCTGGCCTTTGAGGAAACCAATAAAGCATATTTAAAAAGAGTCGGATGGGCATGAAGTCCTGAACTCAGGTGTCCAAACATCATAATTCCTGCACATTTAATTTTCGGCGTCTTAGATATCATTGCGGTTAATTTACGTGTGAAGAAGTGCTTCCCACTGACTAACCAAATTCCATATTATTATGAAACAAAAATTACTAATGTTATTGTTATTGGGTTTATCTATAGCCCAATTAACTTTCGCTCAAACAAGAACCGTCAGGGGGACTGTTAAGGGCGCGGATGATGGTTTGCCTATACCTGGTGCTACTGTGAAAATTTCCGGTACTACCAGAGGAGTGCAAACTGGTGGCGATGGAACTTATGCAATTGAGGTTGCTGGTCCTGCTGCCCAGCTTGAATTTAGCTTTATTGGATACACAACCCAGCAAATTACTGTTGGCGCTTCCACTACGGTTAATGTATCGCTGCAGGTCGATACAAGACAACTTTCTGAAGTGGTGGTAACCGCATTTGGAATTGAAAGACAGAAAAGATCTGTAGGATATGCAACTTCAACGGTGGGCGGTGACCAATTATCTCAGAAATCTGAGATAGATCCTCTTAGAGCGTTATCGGGTAAAGTAGCTGGAGTAAATGTAACCGCTTCCAATGGAGTGCCGGGAAGCTCTACAAACTTTATCATAAGGGGAAATAACTCGTTTCTGGGAAACACTCAGGCTCTTATGGTGGTTGATGGAATTCCCTTCGACAATGGATCTCTGCAGTCGGGAGCATCAGCTTTGGTTAATACCAATGCCGTATCAAACCGTGCAGTCGATTTAGATCCTAATAACATCGAGTCTATTACGGTATTAAAAGGCGCTGCTGCTGCAGCGCAATACGGCTCGAGGGCTGCGAACGGAGTAGTATTAATAACTACTAAAACAGGCAGAACAGGTGCTGGCCGCAAAGGCTTTGAGGTTTCATACGTTGGCGGATATGCTATGGAGAAGATCTCAGGGCTTCCAGACTACCAGAACAAGTATGGCGCTGGTACAGAATTTAATTATGCCAATGCTAACGGAAGCTGGGGCCCAGCTTTTGATCAGGCAAGCATATTCCCTCAGGGCAATGGTGTGACTAATGGTACAATTCCTCATTGGTTTGCTGGTAATGCGGCACTTCCTCAGTTTCCTGCAGGAACAACCACACCTTATACAGCATTTGCAAATAACGTTAAAGACTTCTTCGTAACAGGCGGTGTACTGGAAAATTCTGTCCAGATATCAAGCGGAAACGAGGTTAGTAATTTCACGGCATCACTTGCGAGAAGCAAGAACGATGGTATTATTTCCAACTCAGATTTCACCCGTACAAACGTGAATGTGGGAGGTAATTATAAGCTGGCTAATAAGATAAACGTTTCAGGTTCCTTGTCGTATGTGAACTCAAACCAGAACGGCCCTATTTTGGGAGCTCAAAACGGAATCGGTCAGGCTTCTGCTTTTGCAAGAACACTTTACTTAGGACGTAACTGGAATACATCTGACTTCAGCGTAATGCCTTTTCAAAACCCGGTAACTCTTGGTCAGCTGTTTCCAGTAGCAGGAGTAGATAATCCTTATTGGTCTGTTGAAAACAATACTTACAGAAGTGATGTAGACCGTGCTTATGGAAATGTTGGTTTCAATTATGACATCAACAGCTGGATCAAATTAAACTATAAAATTGGTGTGAACACTTACACTGACCGACGCGTAAGAACTATAAGACGAGGATCAGTAGGTGCCAATGGAGTGGGCGAGGTTACGGACGATGTTCTTAGCAATCAGGAAATCGAATCTACGTTACTCGCTACTGTATCGAGAAAGCTTTTACCCGATCTTAATCTTACAGCTACTTTGGGACATAACGTAAACCAAAGAAAGTTTGAGAGACAAGCAATTCAGGGTACGAATATGGTTGTTTTCAATATCGACGATTTAGATAATACAGCAACCGTTGTTCCTTTTGGAGGCGGATTTACTAAAAGAAGAATTAT
The DNA here is from genome assembly GCA_040384965.1 of Bacteroidota bacterium. Classification (GTDB taxonomy): domain Bacteria; phylum Bacteroidota; class Bacteroidia; order Sphingobacteriales; family Sphingobacteriaceae; genus Daejeonella. Next base: position 44,611 of record JAZKIH010000062.1, read on the forward strand.
AGGTGCATTCGGAGATGTCCAGTTTGATTACAAATCTTATTTGTTCCTTAATGTTACGGGAAGAAATGACTGGTCGTCAACTTTACCAAAAGCGAACCGCAGCTTCTTTTATCCTGGTGCGAGCACAGCCTTTGTGTTCACCGAGCTGATAAATAATGAGAAAATAAAAAATATTATCTCTTACGGAAAGCTTAGAGCTGCCTATGGAAAAGTTGGTAATGATGCAGATCCTTATTCACTAGATGCTACTTATCTGGTAAATCCAACATTTGGAAATAACGCGAGTAACATCGTATTCCCATTCCTGAATATATCAGCGGGTACGGTTGGCAATGTCCTTACGGATCCAAACTTAACTCCTGAATTCACTACAGAGTACGAGTTAGGAGGCGAGCTGAGATTTCTTGGAGATCGTATCGGTGTTGACTTTACGTATTATAATAAACTTTCTGAAAATCAGATTGCAGCTATCTCGATTCCAAGTTCAACAGGCTTTGTTTCCAAGCTAACTAACTTTGGAAAGCTTAGTAATAAAGGTATTGAGATTGGTTTAGACCTTACACCGATCAAAGATTTGGGAGGTTTTAACTGGAATATCTATGGAACTTTCGCCAGAAACAGGAATCGTGTTGAGGAACTTACCGAAGGTCTGAATGAAATTTCTGTCATTCCTGGTTTTGGAGATCCGGCAGTAGTTTTACGTCCGGGCAGACCTTATGGTATTATGGTGGGCACTAAGGCTGCTAAAGACAGCGATGGCAATTTCCTTATCAACCAGCAAACCGGCTTGATGCTGCGTGTTCCTCTTCAGGAAATCGGTGATCCAAACCCTGATTTTACGTCATCACTAACCAATACTTTCAAGTATAAAGGCATCAGCCTTTCTGCTCAGTTAGACTATCGTGATGGTGGTGACCTTTACTCGAACACAGTGTCACAATATCTGGGACGCGGTGTAACAACCGATACTGAAGACAGGCTTACTCCAAAGATCATTAAAGGATTCTATGGTAACGCAACCACGTTCCAGCCTATACTTGATGCCAGCGGAAATAAAATCCCTAATAACGTTCAAACTACAGCGAATGACCTGTATTTCAACGGTACTGGCGGTTTAACCGGAGTTTCAGAATTGCTGATCTACGACGCCACTGTGTTCAGACTGAGAGAAGTAGCATTGAGCTATGACCTTCCGAAGAAATGGCTTGGAAAGACTCCGCTGGGATCTCTGAATTTGTCGGTAACGGGTCGTAATTTATACTTCAACGCCCCTAATTTCCCTAAAGGAACAAACTTCGATCCTGAGACCAGTACATATGGAGCCAGTGCAACAAGAAATGTTCAGGGAATTGAATATACCAATGCTCCAACTACCAAAAGGTTCGGATTTAACCTTAGAGCAACCTTTTAACTAACTAATTTATAAGACATGAAATTTTTATCAGCAAACTCATTAACAAGCAAAAAGCAGGCTGATACAGCATTCACAGTCTTTAAAACTAAAATACATATAATGAAAACTAGGTTTAAATATATAGGTAGTATAGTTGCTGTAGCGGCTGTACTCATATTGCCAGCCTGTGAGAAGAACTTCCTGGATATCAATACGGATCCGAAGAATCCTACAGACTTGCCCCTAACTCAAATACTGCCGGCCGGCGAGACCGGCCTTGCATTCAACCTGAGTATGAATATCGCAGGGTTAAATGCAGCTTCTTCAACATTCGCTCATCAATTAGTTAATTTCCGGGTTGAGGAATATGTTGTAGACGGAACAAATTTTGGAAACGCATGGAGCGGGTCCGGTGCTACTTATGGACTGTATTCAGGAACTTTGAAGGATCTTGAGACTGTTATCGAAAAAGGAAAAGCTGTTAATGCACCACATTTTGTGGGAATTGCACAGGTTCAGAAGGCCTACGTATATAGCGTGCTGGTTGATCTTTTTGGCGATGTGCCGTTTACAGAAGCTTTGAAAGGAAACGAGTTTTTGAAACCCAAGTTCGATAAGGACTCTGAGGTTTACGAGAACTTACTGAAGATGCTGGACGAGGCGATTGGGAATTTGAATGCTACTACATCATCACTTTCGCCAGATGCTACGAATGAATTTATCTACAGCGGCGACCGCGCTAAGTGGGTGAGACTGGCAAAATCAATCAAGTTGAAAATGCTAAACCAGATCCGTTTAACACGGGATGTAAGAGCTGAGATGAATACTCTCATCACTGAGGGGAATTACATTTTGAATGCTGCGGATGATTTTCAAATTCGATTCGGTACTTCAAGTTCGCCGGAGAACAGAAACCCCGGATTTGTGGCAAACTATAATGCTGCGGGATCAAGAGAAAGCTGGGTCAGCCCATTCTTCTATAATGTTATGAAGAATACTACAGATCCGAGGTTGCCGTATTATGTTTACAATCAATTAACAGCTACAAACAATCCTGCTAATCCAACTGATTTCAGAGATGGCAGGTTTGTTTCCAGAAGGTTTTCATCTCAGGGACCAAATAAATCTTTCGATCAACGGAATTTCCAGTCACTAGTTGGATTGTTCCCGGTTGGCGGCAGGTATGATGATGGCCTGGGCGGTACCGGAACGTTAACCAACGGCCCTTCCGATGCACCGCTGCGTTTGCTTACTTCTTATGCTATGAAGTTTATCCTGGCTGAAGCTGCGTTAACAACAGGTACAAATGGTAATGCAAGAACGTTGCTTGACGAAGGTATCAGAGCACACTTTACCAAGGTCAATGCTTATGCTGCATCGGTACCTGGATCTATTCAAACAGTGCCTCAAATTTCAGCCGCTGCAATCAATACATATGTAACAGCTACTTTGGCAAGATATGATTTAGCCAGCGCCGCAGGTAAACTGGAAATTATTATGACTCAGAAATGGATAGCGGGTTTTGGATATGGTATTGACCTCTATACCGATTACAGAAGAACTGGTTACCCTATCATTCCTGATCCGGTAACAGACGGCGACCCTGAAACTCAGGCTCAAAGAACATTTCCAAACAGGTTCCCTTACCCGAATTCTGAGATTTCTGCAAATCCGAACGCTCCGGCCCAGCCCGACGTTTACACAACTAAAATATTCTGGGATAAATAAAAAAAGACGTTATGAAATACCTAAAAATTAT
>JAZKIH010000063.1:0-2615 GCA_040384965.1 Bacteroidota bacterium
CAGGCACAACAACCATCAATCACAACCTGAGCGTAAAAGGCACGATAACAGCAACAGGCGGTATATATATTCCCGAATTGAAGGAAGGGACGATTCCCTTTATAGGGGGTGGAGGAAAAGTCCTGACAGATGAAACGAGTCTTTTCTGGGAGGCTACCAATAAAAGGCTTGGTCTAGGTACAAAAAATCCAGCTGCAAAGCTTGATATTCTGGATTCCCAAGCTTCAGGAATGGTAGCACAAATAACCAATCTGGCAACCACCAACACTGCCGTAGGCTTGAATTTGAAGCTTGGAATCACTTCAGCGCCTCAATCCGGCAACAGGTGGATTAACTTCATGGATGGTAACGGCGCTATTCTAGGTAAGATCAGGGGGAACAACAGCACGAATACAGTTACTTTTGACTCAAATGGAGGAGATTTTGCAGAGTACTTTCTCAAAGCAAATCCCGCTGAAGCCATGGATCCTGGCGATTTGATCTGCTACAGCAAATCCTCAGGAGTTGAGAAATGCAAGGAATCCAGTAATGGAATTTTGGGCATTTACTCAGATAATGCAGGTTTTGTGGGCGCTGGTGGTCATGAGAATGATCCCAAATACGTCCTTGTAGGTCTTATCGGGCAGTTGAATTTAAAGATTTCCCCTACAAGTGATGCCATCAATCCCGGTGACCCGATAGCATTTAGTACCGACTCAGGATTAGGAGCCAAAGCAACCACACCTGGCCAGATAGTAGGGCGCGCATTGGAATCATTTGATCCAGAAAGTGGATCTAAAAGCATCAAAATATCTCTAAATGTTTCATGGTATGACCCCGCTGCAGTCCTCATGAATGATGGAAAACTAGCCGTGGCATTTGAAAATAATGATGAAAGTACAAACATGGACAAATTGGACGAAAAGCTTGTCTTATCAATCCAAAAATTTGTTGACACTCTTAAGACTGGAGTGCTAGAAGTTCAACATATTTCAGTTCAATCTCTAACTGTGGCCACAGAGGACATAAAAATAGGCACAAAGACGCTTAAGGAATATATCGCGGGAATTGTGAATGAAATTCTGGATAAGCGCCTCGCTGAAGATAAAGATAAAACTATCATTGTGATAAGTCCCCTGGCAAATGTAAGCGCTGAGGCATCAACAAGCGCAGAACTTGAGCCTTCTCCTGCTATTTCTGTCTCCCCTACGGCTAGCCCCTCCCCAACCCCGATTCAATCTGGGCCAACCGCGGCTCCTGTAGCTTCTGAATCAGCAAATGTAACTAATGTATTCAATATATATAATAATACATCATCTCCTAGCGCCACAGTTACCCCAACCACAACGCCTGTGCCTTCAGCCTCACCATCTGCTAGCCCTACACTGTCCCCTACGCTCTCTAACCCAACCCCAAATCCTGAGGCTAGCCCAAGCGTTACACCTGCCCACATAAATGTATCAGGTGATAAGGAATCCACAAATTCTGCGGAGGCAATAATTAATACAAAATACTTAATACAAAATACTAAATCAGTGGATATAGCCACATTTTCAGCTGAGCTTGCGTATATCCCCAACCTAAAATCAGATTTTGCCACTTTTGACCAAGGGCTTATCGCGCTGGGTCCAACCAGCCTTGCTGATACTTCAATCAGTGGCCAGTTCTCAATCGGCCAGAACATGAAGATTGATGAAAATTCAATAAATACGATTTCAGGCGATCTCAATATTCAGCCTCTCAGACAAGGCAATCTCTCGATAATGAGTGGGCTTGTGAATATCGACACTGAAGGCAATCTCACGGTTGAGGGTAATGCCACATTTGCAAAAAATGTTAATGTAAAAGGAACATTGGCTGCCGGTATCATAAGTCCACTTGCTGATTCTGACCTAGTGGTTAAAGTAGGTGGAACCGTGCGAAAAAACAATACACCTGAACGTGGTTCAGAGTTTGTCGTAAGTGATCAAAACGGATCAAACAAGCTCAGGATTAATCAGTTGGGAGATATCATCTCATCAGGCAGCGCAAGCTTCGCGAACTTCAAGCTAGTCCGGGGAGCGCAAGCCGACACCTCGTTTACTGAAACTGTAGCTTCAGGCTCGGCAGGTACAGCGGTGATAACCACAAATGAGACTGAAAGAACGATAATCACGCCTTTTGTAACTGCAGATTCCCTGATCTATATCACGCCTGTATCAGACACAAAAGGTGTTACTCCATATATTGCGCGTCAAACAGTGGAAGATCCCAAAGCAGGCTCCAGAGGTTCATTCACAATCCAGATCCCGGCATCTCAGGCTGTAGACATCAAGCTCAATTGGGTGATAGTGAATTAGAATCCTAGATTAAAGAAATAAGATTAAAGATTTAAGATTAATTTTTCTATATTTCTTTATCCGACAAACAAAGCGCACACCTTATGTGCCTAGGTAAAAGCACAGAATAGAAGGTCTTAATTCCTAAGTCTTTAATCCTATTTCTTTAATCTTAAATCTTTTTTCTCACCCAAATGTGTCCAAGTTTTGGAAGATTTTTCTTACCAAAAACTTATAAAATCAATTCTCAAATCCCCAAACCTATTTACCTAATTTGTAAGAATTTTGGGCTGAAAAGTATAATATATCGATAATCGA
>JAZKIH010000064.1:0-14045 GCA_040384965.1 Bacteroidota bacterium
AATATTATTTCCTATATTTGCACCTCATTTAAAAAAACAATTAATAATGTACGCAATAGTAAATATAGCCGGACAGCAATTTAAAGTTGCTAAAGACCAATATCTTTTTGTACACCGTTTACAAGGAGATGAAGGCGCTAGTATTGAATTTGACAACGTGTTATTAGCGGAAAATGGCGGTAAATTCTCAATCGGTGCTGATGCATTGAAGGGAGCCAAAGTTTCAGCTAAGATCGTGTCTCATTTAAAAGGTGAAAAAGTGATCGTTTTCAAAAAGAAACGCCGTAAGGGTTACAAAAAGAAAAACGGACACCGTCAGCAATTCACGAAAATAGAGATCACAGGGATCACTTTATAAGTTACGTAGTACGTTTAGTCTAGTTTAAAATCCTGAATTGGCAACAATTCATAAACATAAAATATAATGGCACATAAAAAAGGAGCCGGTAGTTCCAGAAACGGTCGCGAGTCACATAGCAAGCGTTTGGGTATTAAGATTTTCGGTGGTCAGGCTGCAATTGCGGGAAACATTATCGTGCGTCAGCGCGGTACTAAGCACCATCCTGATAGAAATGTCGGTATTGGTAAAGATCATACATTATTCGCTTTGATCGACGGTACTGTAATGTTCAAGAAGAAATTTGATGATAAGTCATACGTTTCTGTTGTTCCAAGAGAAACACAAGTAGTTGCTGAAGATGCTCCGGTAAAACCTAAGAAAGCTGCTGCTCCAAAAGCAAAAGCTGCTCCAAAAGCTGAAGCTCCTGTTAAGGAAGCTGCTGCTAAGAAAGAGGAGAGTGCAGAGCCTAAGGCGGCGGCTAAGAAAGCTGCGCCTGCAAAGAAAGCTCCTGCTAAAAAGGAAGCTGCTGAAGAAGTTAAGGAAGCACAAGCTCCATCGGAAGAATTATAGTATCAGATTATTATACAAAGAAGCGTCTTGTTGGATACAACAAGACGCTTTTTTATTGTTCGCGAATTAGCAGGGACTCTGCGAAGCTCTGAAGGATTACCTTTGTGTCATTCTGTATCCCGGTTTGATCCAGAGCAGTGATGGCTTTGTTTACGAATTGCTCCATTTGTGCTTCAGCAAGTTTTCTTACTTCGAGGCTATCATAAATTGCGGTAATGGCGGATATTTTTTGAGTAGCGTCGTGTGAAGTTCCGTTAATCCATTTGGCAAGCTCGGCACTTTTCTCATCTTTGGCTAACTCTTTAGCTTTGATCAGTAAAAATGTCTTTTTGTTTGCCAGAATGTCTCCGCCAACTAATTTGCCGAATTTTTCAGGATCGCCGTAAACGTCCAGGATATCATCCTGAAGCTGAAATGCAAGTCCAAGGTTTTCTCCGAATTCGTGCAATAACTTAGCCTGGCTTTTTTCAGCACCACCAATCAAAGCACCGATCTGCATACTGCCAGCCAGTAGTACTGCGGTCTTTTGTCTGATCATAAAAAGATATTCGTCAACTGTAACCTCGTCCAGTTTTTCAAAATTCATGTCGGCTTGCTGACCCTGGCAAACTCCGGACGCCGTGTCGCTGAATATATCCAGCACTTCTCTCAGAATCGAATCCTCGACCTTAATCATCATTTTGTAGGCCTCTACAAACATTACGTCGCCCGATAATATTGCAGCACTCTCACTCCACTTAGCATGTACAGTGGGCTTGCCACGGCGAAGCGGTGCTTTATCCATGATGTCGTCATGCATCAGGGTGAAGTTATGGAAAAGCTCAATGCCAATGGCGGCATCCAAAGCCTTCATCACATCTGCTCCAAAAAGCTCTGTTGATAATAGTACCAGTACCGGCCTCATCCGTTTGCCTCCCAGTTCCATGAGATAACTGATAGGCTCGTAAAGTTCGGTTGGTTTCTGCGTATATTTTGTCCCGGCTATAGCCTTGTTTATTATTTCCTGAAGTTGTTGGATCGAATGCATTAAATTTAAGCTAAGGCCGGGCTAAAATACCAAAACTTCTTTTGATGCCTGACACCAAAGTTCATTAATTATAAATAGCTCAGCCACCATTTTCGATGAGCTTTTTTATACTCGCTGAACCACTTGCAAACCGGATAGAGCATTAGAACAACGCAAATCCATATGATATAAACAATACCGAGGGAATATCCTTCATTTGCAGCAATAAAATTAGGCAGCATGTTCGGACCTTCATGAACTCCTTCGCTGAATGAATGGCCCCTCAACATGAAAGCTATCATACAAAGAGCGTGGATTAGGAAGAAATGAAGTACGTAATATAGGAATGGAACTCTGCCAAACACAACGATTACATTGGTAATGGCATTTTTTGTTTTTTCAAAAAGACTCAGGAAAAGAATACCCGGACCAATTGTCATGGCTGCATAGAGCAAAGAGGGAGGATATTTTTGTGTGTCAATAAATGAAAATAATGTATAGAGTAAGTTATCCTGCTGAGACCAGGGTTTTGGATCACCATAAACATTAACTGCTCTTACAACAATGAAAAGAGCAATTACTCCCAGGCTAAGCTTTAATAACATCTTACGCCTTTCAGCACCTTTGAATGTTGTAAACAAGTTACCAAAACAGTATCCCATAATCATAACACCAAGCCATGGAAGGGCCGGATAAAAGACAAATAGACTATGTTCTTTTCCAAGTGAGAAGAATCCCGGGCGGTGTATAAGTGAGTAAAAAAGTGAGAAATCGCCTTTATGAGCAGCCTCATAAAAATCAAGCGAATTATGCCCGAAAAGAATTATCAGACCAATTCCCAGTATCCACGAAAATGGCAACCATATTAATATTCCCAAAAAAACCATGCTGATCCCGATCGACCAGATGGTTTGCAACGCTAAAATGGTATAAGATGGATCAAAAGAAAACGCAAAATTAAAAACCAGGATTTCAACCAAAACGAGCCACAGACCTCTTTTTATTAAAAATGAGCTCAATTCTTTTTTGCTTTTATTCTTTCCCTGTAACCAAACAGATGTTCCTGCTAAAAAGGTGAAGATAGGTGCGCAAAAGTGAGTTATCCATCGGGTCAGGAATAGAACCGGGGTGGTCGTTGCCAGATTTAGGGGATCTTGTGTCCATGCGTGAATATGAAAATAATCACGTGTATGATCGAGCGCCATAATTATCATGACCAGGCCGCGAAGAATGTCAATCGAGTCGATGCGGTTACCTTCAGGTAATGAGCTGTCTGTCATGGAGGTAGTGTCTGTTATACGTGACTTCCTTAATCTTTAATTAAATCTACAGAAAACACTTTTAAATGTGAAGTCGGAAGTTTTAACCCCAGGTAATACTGATCGTAAATTCAAAAAAAAAAAGGAACCTGCGCAAGCAAGCTCCTTTTTTTTATAACAGCATTAGTAGCTGACCACAAACTTCCGGCTACAATCAATGAATCAGCGAAAAATCAATCTGACGTTTACTGAGATCGACTTTTTTGACCATAATCGTTACTTCATCTCCAAGCTGAAACTTCTTTTTTCTGCGCTGGCCAATAATGCAGTAGTTCTTTTCGTCTAGCACATAAAAGTCATCGTTTAGATCACGTAAACGTATCATTCCCTCACACTTGTTCTCAATTATTTCGACATACATACCCCATTCCGTTAACCCGGAAATAATTCCTTTAAACTCCTGGCCGATGTTGCCCTCCAGATATTCAGCTTGTTTATATTTCACAGAAGCGCGTTCGGCATCAGCTGCCTTTTTCTCCATCTGGGATGAATGCAAGGACATTTTTTCGTACTCTTCCTCATTGACAGATTTTCCGCCAGCAAGATAAAGCTCTAATAAACGATGAACCATAACATCTGGATAGCGTCTGATGGGAGAGGTGAAGTGCGTGTAATAGTCAAATGCCAGACCATAATGGCTATGTTTTTTGGTAGTATAGATAGCTTTGGCCATAGACCGGATAGCTAATTGTGTAAGAACGTTTTGTTCTTTTTTGCCCTCTACGTCACTCATTAAAAAGTTTAGAGAACGTGCGGTTTCGCGGCCGGAACTGATATCGATTTTATAACCGAACTTAAGGGCAAATTGAGAAAAGCTTAGCAACGCATCTTCCTTCGGGGAGTCGTGGGAGCGGTAAACAAATGTTAGCTTTTGCTTCCCTTTACCCTTTTTTGCGATAAACTCGGCAACTTTCTTATTCGCCAAAAGCATATAATCTTCGATAAGCTTATGTGCATCCTTACGTTCTTTCACATAAACGCCGAGCGGCTTGCCGTGCTCATCCAGACGGAATTTTACCTCTGTGCTTTCAAAACTAATCGCTCCGTGCTTAAATTTTCTGTCTCGTAACTTATAAGCGAGTTCGTTCAATGTGAGTAATTCTTCGCTGTGTTTTCCGGTTTTATCTTCCAGAATTTCCTGAGCCTGTTCATAACTAAACCGGGTATCCGAATGAATAATAGTTTTTCCATACCACTCGTTTAAAACGTTTGCTTCATTATCAAGCTCAAATACCGCCGAGAAGCATAGTTTATCCTCATTGGGCCGTAATGAACACAGACCATTAGATAATCGTTCAGGAAGCATAGGAATAACCCTGTCGACAAGATATACAGATGTTCCTCTTTCGAAAGCTTCCTTATCCAGCGCGGAATTCGGTCGCACATAATGTGATACATCTGCAATATGAACTCCTACTTCGACATTGCCATTCCCCAATTTTTTAAATGAGATGGCATCGTCAAAATCTTTTGCGTCCGCAGGGTCGATCGTAAACGTTAATATATCACGGAAATCTCTTCTTTTGGCGATCTCTTCTTTTGTAATAGTTTCTGGAATTTCGTCCGCCTCTTTCTCTACTTGTGAAGGGAATTCCAGCGGAAAACCGTAATCAGCAAGAATAGCATTCATTTCCGCATTGTTCTCGCCCTGCATTCCAAGCACGTGAGTGATCTCGCCTATAGGATTTTTAGCATCTTCAGGCCAGTCGGTGATTCTGGCAACAGCTTTTTCGTTATCTTTTCCACCCTTCAAACCATCAAGCGGGATGAAGATGTCGTGAAGCATTTTTCGATCGTCAGGAACAAAAAAAGCAAACCGTTCAGATAATTTGATTATCCCGGTAAACTCCATTTTGGCTCTTTTGATAATCTCAACAACTTCACCATCTTTTTTTCGTCCTTTGCTTTTAGCATACACATATGCTTTTACAGTGTCGCCGTGAAGCGCATTCCGAAGTTTTCGCGGAGCGATGAAAATATCTTCCTCAAATTCATCTTCGCTAACAATATATGCTGAGCCGTCAGCGGTCATATCGACTCTGCCGGTCACGAATGTTTTAAGTTCTTTTATAATGAATTTGCCTCTCTCAGGCTCTGATAACAGTCCCTTGCGGCTTTCGTCCTTTAAGATTTGTAGTATTAATTCGCGCGACTCTTCGTCATGCAAATTCAGTTTGGAGGCAACTTGTTTATAATTTAACGGCTTGTTTCCTGATTTCTCAAATACACCGCTGATGAGCTTTGTTAAAACCAGGTTAAAGTTATTGGGTTTCTTTTTTGACATTTTGTACTAATTTCTTCTAAGATAGGTATAGAGTATAAACAATAGGTTAACTTATTATAGGATAACAGTGGGGCAGCAAGATTGTTGGCTTTGCTTAAGCGGTAATATTGTCTCTACTATCCCCGTGTACGTCTGATATTAAACAATAGTAATTTGGTCTGCTTCAAGCAATGCCAGAGATTTAAATCGAAGCATAAGCTGGGACGTAGTTATAACATCTTTTTCACAATAGGTTTTAATCCGTTCAAGGTTCCTTTCTATCCAGTAAACATGGTGAACGTCGCTGCCATCTATATCATTTTTCGGAGAGGGAATATTGAACACTTCAGCTAAGAGGTTTAAAGAAGTATAATTCTTATAGTCGCCAAACTTCCACAAATCCATTGTGTCAATATGATTTATCTCCCAAGGCTTTCTCCCATGATTATTTAGCTGGTTTGGAATTTGAAGGCCATTAATCAGCATTCTCCGGCATAAGTAGGGAAAATCAAACTCTTTGCCGTTATGAGCACACAAGATGAGGTTGTCAGATAGTTTTTGTAAGGTTGAGATAAACAATTCGAGAATAATTTTCTCGTCGCTTCCATAAAATGATTTAACCCTAAGTGATAACTGTCCACCGTCCGATGAGAATATACCTGCTGAAATGCAGACTATTTTGCCAAATTCTGCCCAGATCCCAGCACGACTGTAGAAATCGGCTGGAGTTTCTCCATTTTTCCGATGAGGCCTTGTTTTGTGCTCCCATAGATTTTGATACTGAACAGGCACTTCCTCAAACGAAGAATGTTGCGGGACAGTTTCGATATCAAGAATCAAAAGCTGTCGTAAATCAATATTTTCCATCATAAACTGAAAAATATGAAAGGCTTTCAATATCTAAAGAAACACAGTTGAAACTATCTAGTGAACGGAATGTTAACTCAACTCTTTCATCAACTTATCAAACTCAATTCTGAGCTCACTAAGTTGATCCTCCAATTTTGCAACCCGATCTTCAAGTTGTGTCGAATTAGTTGATGCTTTTTCAGGAGAAGTTTCAAAAGATTCGTCGGGAGTATCACCCAATAAATGGATGTACCTGATTTCTTTTTGTCCAGGTTTTCTTGTCAGTGCTTTAACGAACGGCATTTCAGGAACGGATAGTTTTTGAAGAACCTCGTTCACCTCATCAAGTGTTTCAAATTCATACAAACGGGCGGAATTAGTATTGAGCTCCCCGGGGGTTAGAGGACCTCTCAGCAGCAATAAACATATGATTGCAAGTTCCGCAGGTACCAGGGGGTGCACAATGGCTAAATTATGCTTATACTTCACAACCCGGCTTGATCCGCCTGTCGCTGTCGAAACTAATCCCTTTCTTTTTAACGAATCAAGTGTTTGAACGATTAGTTCTTCGTCGTACTGGACAATAGGATACCGTGAAGTCTTTTGGTTACATGCAGCAGCGAGACTATTTAAGGTCATTGGATAATAATCAGGAGTAGTCCTGCTTTTTTCCATCAGCGAACCAACGACTCGCTGTTCTGCAGCTTCAAGTTGGGGTATATTCTGTTCCATCATCAAAGATAACAGACAGAGATAATATAGTCCCGGATGGGTCAAAAAATGTTAGTAATTCCTTAAGGCTTTTTATTGTTGCTTAAAGGATTTACAGAATGTCACAGAGACAAAACGTTATGAGCAAAAGTTCGTATGTTTTGCTGGACATGGCAGTGTGAGCTAAACACTACGTTATATCACTTATCCGGCTAGTTTTGAGCTCCTATTACGAAGTTTCATAATCTCTTTTCCGGCTTTTTTTAGCCACATGTCTTTTTTCACCTGAATGCCTGAATATATAATTTCTGGCTGTTTCATTCCGAATAAATACTTCACAAGCGTTCCATCTGGGTACGCGGTGTTTGCTACTTTTAATATGATTTCCATTAGTATAATTGTTATATACCTTTGAATATCAATCACTGTGCCACTGGAAGCGGGAAAGGTGAAGATGGAACGAAAAGTTATCAACCAATCATGACACCCGGCTTATTTAGCACAGGAATTCGGATGAGATTTGATTCTACAATACTTTCAGGAACAAATACGAACTTCTTATCGAAGATTTGGCCGTTTATGTAGTAGCTAAGCCAATATTCGTTGGTTAAGCCAAAAACTTGTTCGTCGATCATTTCAATCATCGCATAGTCATTGGGCGCGACATCTCCAATAGAATGACGGAGTACAGACGTTTTTACAGCCTCTCCATTTTTCTCACCATAACCTTTTGAACTAACCAGGACAGTTTCGATTACTTCGTCCTTTAAATTGATCAGATACACATTCCAATCTTTAGATTCAGGGCTCGCACTTTCCATCACGACTGCAATGGATACATTTTCCACAATGTTCTCTGGCAGGTCTTTTTTCATACATTAATTTACAGCAGATCTACTATTTTTTCGCCTTTGCAGGAGATTTTTTCGCTGCTGGTTTTTTTGTTGACTTTTTTGCCTTTGGAGTAAATGCATCAGGCACCTGTTCTGTAATAAGCTTCTTCACTGTATCGAGGGGAAGTATTGCAAGTTCTTCAGGAGTAAATTTATCGTTGGTTGCAGAATTCTTACCCAGCTTAAGCATCAACTTGCCAAACCGTATAAAAGGTCCCCATCTTCCGTTTTCTATCGCAATTTTTTCACTTTCCCATTGCTGTATAAAACGATTAGATTCCTTTTCTATTTTCTTGCTGATTAGTTCCGAAATTTCTGCCTGGCTAAGCATATCGAAATTATAACGGGCAGGAACATTTATATACAAATTATTCCACTTAATGAAAGGGCCAAAGCGGCCTTTGCCTTTAGTCACTCCAAGACCCTGAAACTCGGCTATGGGGGCATCTGCAATATTTTTTTCGTTTATTATTTCGACAGCGCGATCAAGATTTACGGATAGTGGATCTTCACCCTTTGGCAGCGATATAAAGCTTTCTCCCCATTTAATATAAGGACCAAATCTTCCAACTCCCACAGTTACTTCTTTATCCTGATAATTTTCAAGCTGAAAGGGAAGCTTGAATAAATCCAATGCTTCTGCAAGTGATATCGTTTCTATCATCTGTCCGGCACGAAGGCTGGCATACCGTGGTTTCTCGCTATCTTCATTTTCAGCTGCTTCACCAATTTGAACAAATGGGCCGAAGCGGCCTATACGAACTGATATTTTTTTACCTGATTCCGGATCTACTCCCAAGTCGCGCTCACCGCTAGCCCTGTTTGCATTCTGCAAAGTAGTTTCAACTTCGGTATGGAAAGGATTGTAGAAAGAACGGAGCATTTCTGTCCAGTTCTTCATCCCTTGAGCTATCTCATCAAATTCCTTTTCAACAGAGGCTGTAAAATTTAAATCGACGATCCCTTTAAAATGCTCGACAAGAAAATCGTTAACAACCGCACCGATATCAGTAGGGAAAAGCTTGTTCTTTTCTGCTCCTGTATTCTCGGTTTTAATATCCGAGATTATCTTGCTGTCTTTAAGCTTAATTACCTGAAAATTACGTTTTTTGCCCTCGCGCTCCTCTTTAACGACGTAGCCGCGATTCTGTATGGTGGAAATGGTTGGTGCATAAGTAGACGGTCTGCCTATCCCCAGCTCTTCAAGCTTTTTCACAAGACTGGCTTCAGTATATCTGGCTGGAGGGCGTGAATAACGTTCAGTCGCATTCATTTCACGGAGATTCAATTTCTGACCTTTGCTTAGAGGGGGGAGGATTGAGTTCTCATTCTCTTCATCAAGGTTTATTTCTTGTTCTTCTTCGTCTGTTGATTCTATATAAACTTTCAGAAAGCCATCGAATTTCATCACTTCTCCATTGGCTACAAACAATTCGCTTCTGGTAGAGATGGCAATTTTAGCAGTCGTTTTCTCAAAAGCGGCTTCAGCCATTTGTGATGCTATTGATCGCTTCCAGATCAAGTCGTAAAGTCTTTGTTCCGACGGGTCGCCGCTAATTGTATGCTGTTCGAAATATGTTGGACGAATAGCTTCGTGGGCTTCCTGCGCGCCTGCGGATTTCGTTTTATACTTCCTTAACTGATGATACTTTTCTCCAAATGCTGACTTTATCTCTGCAGCTGCCGCATTTAACGCAGTATCGGAGAGATTTACAGAATCAGTACGCATGTAGGTGATCTTTCCGTGCTCATACAATTTTTGAGCAACAGACATCGTTCTCGCCACGGAAAAACCTAGTTTTCTGCTGGCTTCCTGCTGTAGGGTTGAAGTAGTAAAAGGTGCAGCCGGGCTCCGTTTTGTAGGCCTGGTTTCAAGGCTACTAACGGTGAATATCGCATTGATACAATCTCTTAGGAAGCTTTCGGCCTGTGGCGCCTGTTCAAACCGCTCAGGAAGTTCCGCCCGGAAAATTTCTCGCTGGTTGTCTGTATAGAAAATTGCGACAACCCGGAAGGCTGCAGTGGGCTTGAATTTGTTTACCTCCCGTTCACGATCAACAATAAGCCTTACAGCTACCGACTGAACCCGGCCGGCAGAAAGTGATGGCTTTACTTTCTTCCATAGCACAGGAGAAAGCTCGAAGCCTACCAACCGGTCAAGTACCCGCCTCGCTTGCTGTGCGTAAACAAGATTGTAATCTATTGTTCTTGGATTCTCAATGGCTTTAAGAATAGCCGTCTTAGTAATTTCGTGGAATACGATTCGCCTGGTTTTATCTTCTTTGAGGCCCAGGGTTTCGAAAAGATGCCATGATATAGCCTCTCCCTCACGATCCTCATCCGATGCAAGCCATACCATTTCAGCGTCCTTGGAAAGCTTTTTAAGCTCATTGACAACGGCCCTTTTATCGGCTGGAACTTCGTAGCGCTGCTCAAAATTATTGTTGACATCGATAGCGTCATCTGTTTTAATCAGGTCACGGATGTGTCCATAACTTGATTTAACAAGAAAGTCTTTACCAAGATATCCTTCTATCGTTTTTGCCTTAGCTGGTGATTCAACAATGAGTAGATTTTTAGCCATTCAGTACAGTGAGTTTCTGCAAATAAAGGTAATAATAAAGGTAAAGCCAAATTAGAGGGCTACTATCCCTGAGAATTGGTAGGCGAAAGAAGTAATCGGTGATATGTAATCAGGAACCGGAAACGAATGGTATTGCTTATTTCGGAATGATTAAAATGTTAGGATTAAACTAAAAACCCACCTCCTAACAGATCGTTTCCTTCGTAAAAAACAGCTGATTGTCCGGGTGCAATTCCTGATACTGAATGATGAAAGTCGACCTTAATTGTATCGCCTTGCTGAGTAAGCGTGCTCATTGCCCCGGAATCTTTATACCTTATCTTAGTGATTGCCTCAAGCGGTTCGGTGAGGGATTGATACTTTACCAGATTTATATTTCTCACGATAGCTTCTGAACGTTCCAGTTCGTCAACAGTGCCTAGCATTACAGTATTGGTTTCTGGAAGTATACGCGTTACGAACATCGGATGACCGAAAGCTACACCCAACCCTTTGCGCTGTCCGATAGTATAATAGGGATAACCCTTGTGCTTGCCTGCAATAGTGCCGTCGCTAAGCATGAAATTCCCTGGACCAATCCGATCGTCGAGATCGGTAACTTTATTTCTTAAAAATGCGCGGTAATCATTGTCAGGTACAAAACAGATCTCATAGCTTTCAGATTTATTAGCCAGCTCAAGCTGACCCATGTCTTTAGCCATTTGGCGGATTTCAGCCTTTGCAAAGCTGCCCAAAGGAAATTGTGTGCGGGCAAGATTTTCCTGGGATACACCCCAAAGAACATAAGATTGATCCTTATGTTCGTCCTTGCCCTTTGATATTACATATCTTCCGCTATCCTGCTGACGGATGTTTGCATAGTGGCCTGTTGCTATGAATTCACAATCAAGTTTATCAGCGCGTTTCAACAGCGCTTCCCATTTAATGTGAGTATTACATAAGACGCATGGATTAGGCGTACGTCCGGCAAGGTATTCATCAACAAAATTGTCGATTACAAAGTCACCAAACTCATCACGGATATCGAGAATGTAATGAGGAAAGCCATAACCAACTGCCAGCGCACGTGCATCATTGATGCTGTCCAGACTGCAGCAGCCTGTTTCTTTTGAAGAACCGCCAGATGATGCGTAATCCCATGTTTTCATGGTAAGTCCGATTACCTCGTACCCTTGCTCATGTAGCATTACTGCCGCTACCGAACTATCCACACCGCCGCTCATGGCTACCAGAACTCTGCCTCTTTTACTCATTGATATCCAATTCAGTGCAAAGATAGGGTTTGGAAGGTAATTTTTGATACCGGTAATGTCAGGGAGGGGTCTTTTTTAGGGATAACGATTTTTAGGCAGGCAGGTATTAGGCCTTGCGATCAGATTCGCCTAATGCTTTACCATTAATATCAATCACATCATTAATATAAACCGTCTTGATGTTTACAAACTCTTTAATGCCATAATGAGACAGCTCGCGTCCGTAACCGGATTGTTTTATACCGCCAAAAGGAAGTCGTGAGTCTGACTTAACAAGGGCGTTAACAAAGCAGGAACCCGCCTGAAGCTGTGTTGCTGCAATGGTCTCAGCACGCTTCATATCTTTTGAAAATATCGCTGCTCCAAGCCCAAACACAGAGTCATTGGCAATATGGATCGCATGCTGTTCATCTTTAGCACTGATGATCGCTGCAACAGGGCCGAACAACTCCTCATCATAAGCAGGCATACCCTTAGCAACGTTAGTTAATACTGTAGGAGGGTAAAAAGCATTGTTTCCTTCAGGAATAAATCCTCCAAGTAAACATGTGGCATTCATGTCCAGGCTTTTTTTCACCTGCTCATGGAGCTGGTCTCTTAAGTCCATCCGCGCCTGCGGACCAATATCCGTTTTTTCATCAATGGGATCGCCCATCACTTTTGACGCCATGTTTTTTAGAAAGAGTTCTGTAAATTTCTCAACTACTTCTTCGACAACGATAAAACGCTTTGCTGCAATACAGCTTTGCCCACTATTAATTACCCTGCTATTTACACAAGTCTCCGCAGCCAACTCCAAATCAGCATCATGAAGGATGACATAAGCATCACTACCGCCCAATTCCAAAACGGTTTTTTTTATAAGGCTACCTGCTTTCTCAGCAACTTTTTTACCAGCCGCTGTGCTTCCGGTCAATGTGACGGCCATTATGAACTCGTTTTCGATGACAGCATTCACTTCAGATCCAGGGATTAGCAGTGTTCGAAATACATTTTCAGGAAAGCCAGCTGCTTTGATTATATTCTCGATTTCCATGGCGCAGCCGAAAACATTGGAAGCATGTTTTAGAATACCGCAATTGCCTGCTATAAGGGTAGGAGCGAGAAATCTGATGACCTGCCAAAAAGGGAAATTCCAGGGCATAATCGCCAGCACAACACCAATCGGTTCGAAAGTAATATAGCTTTTAGATGCATCAGTATTTATTAGCTCGGGCTTTAATAGATCCGCAGCAGTCCCGGCATAAAACTCACAACATTCTGCACATTTCTCGATCTCGGCAATTCCACCTTTTAATGGTTTACCCATTTCGAGAGCCATAAGCATGGCAAGATCTGACTTTCTTTCACGGAGAATGCGAGCGGTATTATTCAGAAGTTCTGCTTTTTTGGCGATTGGTACATTTCTCCAATCGGTCCAGGCTGTATTTACCGCGGCTACAATTCCTGTCACTTCATCAGCAGTATGTGTTTTGTACGACTGGATGATAGCACCGTCAAATGGGTTGGTCGAATCTATTATCATTATCTGCTAAGAAATCACTTTTTCGTCACAGAATCACCATCAATTTTGTCTTTTAATCTCCGGCCGGCACTGTCTATAGTATCTCCTGTTTGCTGAAGCTTTTCTTTGAGTCCTTTTCCAGCGTCTTTCAAAGTTGACTCAATTGAATCAACACGAGCTTCCGTTGAAGTAATAATATCGTATACAGTTCCATTTCTGAATACAATAGTGCGATCAGCCATATCATACTTCCACATCTCAGCTACCAGCACATCGCGTTTCGAAGTTGGTTCTCCCACCTGTTTCACAACTTCATCTTTTGTCATCCCTTTTTTAACGCTTGAGAATTCCTGTTGCTTTTCGGTACATGAGCTGAGCATTAAATAGCTCAAGAGGATTATTAAATACTTTTTCATTTGCGAGTTACTGTTTAGTTAAACAGGTAAACAAGCTATGTTCATATAAGTTTTTTCACTACATAGAATTTAAAAAATCCTGCGTTAAAAAAACCGCAATGATAACGGACAGCAAATAATTTCATCTCATGACATATTGAATCCGCTATGATTCGATTCTAACTGCCGTGATGTTAAGAACCTAACACGATGTTCAAAACTTAGCAAACCTGCATACCAATTTATCTTCTACTTTTATTCCATAAGTTCTTTTACATAAACTATCCAGGTTTGTTCGCCCACGGCGGACAATTAAAAGGGAACCGTGTGAAAATCACGGGCTGACGTGCAACTGTAA
>JAZKIH010000065.1:0-21679 GCA_040384965.1 Bacteroidota bacterium
CTGAGGTCTGAGGTCTGAGGTCTGAGGTCTGAGGTCTGAGGTCTGAGGTCTGAGGCAACTTGTTAAGTTACAACTATTAACAGTTGTATACGTTTGCACGTCGCATGTTTCAGTTTTCAGTTTTCAACTGTCCACTGTCTACCGTCAACTCTCAACTATTTAACCGCTGCCTTCACCAGATAAGGCAAAATCTCTTTTTGGAAAGAGATAAAGTTCTTCCGAACATCAGAATCACTAACAGAAGTAAATGCAAATGAAAAGACAATGCTCTTGCTGGCCTTTATCAGGAAACGAAGCCTTGCGATGTAGTCATCAGCTTTGAAAAGCTTAGTTTCGTTAAAAGAGTGGATTAAAAGATCTTCCAGGTCGTCGGACAGCGATTTTAAGAATTCCTGGGAGTTTGCCGACTCACGAATAAATTCCCATCCTATAAATTCATTGCAAACTGTGTAGGAGAGCCTGCTGGTCTTAAGGATGATGCTGCTCAAATATGCTTCTTCATCCAGATCTTCAGAAGGATTGTGTATTATCTCATGCACGCTGTGCTGGATATATTCCATTAGAATCGCTTGAAGAAGCAATTCTTTACTCTCAAAGTATTTATAGATTGTAGCCTTGGCGATTTTTGCGCGCTTGGCTATTTCATTGACGCTGGTTTTATGGTAGCCGTATTTCCTGAACAGATCCTGAGCCGCTTTTTTAATACTTTCTTTTATTTTATCGACTTCCATCTTAATTGGTTACAGCGAGCGTAAAATTAGTAATTATTACATTATATTCTTTTAATCCCCTCTTAGCCGGTGCTTTAACGGGCGATCCGTCGTACATCGAAAACTTAGCACCGCTGCATGGGTCTGTAGCAGTTAGGTTTGGATCGTCGGGCACAATGGCACATTGCTGTTGCGGATTTACGGAGCTGCAGCGGTCGAAAGCAACATACTCGTTATTAGGCTTTTTATAAATAATCAGCCCGGCAACGCCCGTATTGTTGGCTTTGTTTACCACCAGCAGACCATTAATGCTTTTAATGCTAAATTCCTGTAGTGTGATCTGGTAATTGACATACACATTCGGAATTCTATTCTCATTATCCTTTGAACAGGAAAGAAGTATAAAACTCAGCAATATTAAAGCCGGCCTCACGCTCATTAGATCATTTCTGATTGGAACTGCTTTAAAAAGCGGACGTCATTTTCAGAGAATAATCTCAAATCCTTAATCTGGTATTTCAAATTAGTGATTCTTTCGATGCCCATACCAAATGCGTAGCCGGTATACTTCTTACTGTCAATCTCACAGTTATCCAAGACATTAGGATCAACCATACCACAGCCCAATATTTCAACCCAGCCGCTATGCTTGCAGAACTGGCAGCCATCACCTTTACAAATTGTACAGGAAATATCCATTTCCGCTGAAGGTTCGGTAAAAGGAAAATATGAAGGTCTGAACCTCACTTTAGTTCCTTCGCCAAAGAGTTCCTGGACAAAATAAAAAAGGGTTTGCTTCAAATCAGCAAAAGAGACATTCTCGTCTATATATAATCCCTCAACCTGGTGGAAAAAGCAATGGGCACGTGCTGATATCGCTTCGTTGCGGTAAACTCTTCCCGGCATAATTGCCCTGAATGGTGGTTTGCCTGCTTCCATCATCCTAACCTGCACAGATGAGGTGTGTGTACGCAATGCGATGTCTCCTTTTTCGCCGCCTTTTTTGATGAAAAAAGTATCCTGCATATCACGTGCGGGATGTTCTTCAGGGAAATTCAGCGCAGAGAAGTTATGCCAGTCATCCTCAATCTCCGGACCCTCGGCGACATGAAAGCCAAGCTTGTTAAAAATGCCGATGATCTCCTTCCTGACCAGCGAAAGCGGGTGGCGTGCGCCAAGCTCAAAGCCCTGGCCGGGTAATGTCAAATCCTGTTCGGATGCTGTGCTGCTTTCTTCAGACTCTGAAGACTCTTTGAGATCCTGATATTTACCTTCGGCGGTTTGCTTAAATTCGTTCAATACCTTCCCCAAAAGCCTTTTTTCTTCGGCAGAAACAGTTTTGAATTCTTCGAAAAGATCTTTTATGATCCCCTTGGTGCCGAGGAACTTTATCCTGAAGGCTTCAAGCTCCTCTGAATTTTTAGTTTGAAATGAATTTATCTCACTAAGGTAATGATCGATCTTCTGCTGCATGTTGTATGTTGATATGATATACGGATATTCTGTTATAACCGATTGCTGTTAATTTTTTAATACGCCAAGTTCTTTACCCACTTTGGTAAATGCTGCAATTGCCTTGTCTAGATGTTCTCTTTCATGAGCGGCCGACAACTGTACCCTGATCCGGGCCTTTCCTTTAGGAACCACCGGGAAGTAGAATCCAATTACATAAATACCTTCTTTAAGAAGTTTAGCTGCAAATTCTTGTGCAAGGGTTGCTTCATAAAGCATGATTGGTACAATTGGGTGGACGCCCGGTTTGATATCAAAGCCCGCGGCCGTCATTTTCTCGCGGAAATATTTAGTATTATCCTCTAACTTGTCGCGCAGATCGGTGGTCTCACTCAGCATATCGAGCACGGCAATTGATGCCCCCACAATAGATGGCGCAAGTGTATTGGAGAACAAATACGGTCTTGAACGCTGGCGTAACATATTGATCACGGCCTTCGGACCTGCTGTAAATCCGCCAGAAGCGCCGCCTAAAGCCTTGCCCAGCGTGCCGGTGATGATGTCGACCCTTCCCATTACATTATGATGCTCATGAGTACCCCTGCCTGTTTTTCCAAGAAACCCCGACGAATGGCATTCATCGATCATTACTAAGGCATTATATTTATCGGCAAGGTCACAGATCTTATCTAATTGAGCGATGGTACCATCCATGGAGAACGACCCGTCGGTAACTATGATCCGGTGACGCAGATTTTGAGTCTCCTGAAGCTTAGCCTCAAGATCGGCCATGTTATCGTGTTCATAACGATAACGCTGAGCTTTACATAAACGCACGCCATCAATAATAGATGCGTGATTTAAAGTATCTGAGATGATGGCATCTTCCTCGTTAAACAGCGGTTCAAACACACCACCATTGGCATCAAAAGCAGCCGCATAAAGTATGGTGTCTTCAGTGCCAAGGAACTTTGAGATCTTTTCCTCCAGCTCTTTATGAATATCCTGTGTACCGCAGATAAAACGAACAGATGACATGCCAAATCCGTGAGAGTCTATCGCTTTTTTTGCAGCTTCAATAACTTTAGGGTGTGATGACAGCCCCAGGTAATTATTAGCGCAGAAATTGATTACCTCCTGGCCTCCTTCAACCTCGATATCTGCTCCCTGAGGAGATATAATTATTCTTTCACGTTTATATAAGCCTGCTTTCTCTATTTCTTCAAGCTCTTTTTCCAATACCGGTTGCAGTGTTTTATACATAAAGGGTTGCTTTTGAGTCTGCAAAATTACGAATTCTACAGACTTTAACCTTCCTTAACATTACATCTATACGTATATATGTATTTTGCGTAACCTTTTACATTAATATTCGTCTTGACTCCATGAAGTTTCTCTTTACATGCATCGTTATTTTTATTTCCCTGAACATATCTGCACAGTCTTTAACTCTCCGCGGAAAGATCACCGATCAGCAGGGACAGGCTATACCTTTTGCAAGTATTTATGAGAAAAATACAACAGTCGGGACGTCAGCCAATAGTGAAGGGGAGTATTCTCTGAAATTAAGTCCCGGAAAGCATGACCTGTATTACCGCGCCATAGGTTATAAGCAGGAATTAAAGGAGATCGATCTAAAAGTCAATTACAATCTTGATGTAACAATGGCAACTGCGGTTTTTGAACTTGCAGATGTAATTGTGAGATCTGGAGGAGAAGACCCGGCGTATGAAGTGATCAGGAACGCCATCAGGAAAAGGAAGTCGCACCTGCGCGAGGCCGATGAATATAGCACTGACGTTTATATCAAAGGAATGCAGAAGATGCTTGCTGCCCCAAAGAAATTTATGGGGAAAAATATTGACGATCTGGGTAAGGAGATCGGACTGGATTCGAACCGCACGGGTATATTCTATCTCTCTGAATCAGAATCCAGGCTAAGTTATAAGCAGCCGAATAGCTATCACGAAGAGATGATCTCATCAAAAGTCTCGGGAAGCAACCGTTCATTTAGTTTTAACCGGGCCTCAGATATAAACATGAATTTCTATGAGAATATCATTACGATGGAAGGGATAAGCAATCGCCCCTTCATATCCCCGATAGCTGAGAACGCATTATTTTATTACGATTATAAGCTCATTGGAACCAGCATGGAAAATGGTGAGCTGGTGAACAAAATTGAGCTAATTCCAAAAAGGGGAGCTGATCCGGTATTCAGGGGACATGTCTACATTATCGAAGACAGCTGGCGGATCCACAGTTCCGATCTGAAAATCACTAAGCAGGCAAATATCAACTTTGTCGATACCCTGAATATTCGCCAGCAATATATCCCGGTAAGCTCCCGGGTTTGGTTGCCTTCGTCTATCCGGTATGATTTTACCGGCGGTATCTTTGGTTTTCGCTTTGGCGGATATTATCTCGCTCTGTACAAAAACTACGACCTGAATCCCGGCTTGAGCAAGAAAGATTTTGTAGAAGTCTTGAAGATCACAAGGGAAGTGAATAAGAAAGATAGTGCATACTGGACGCAAGTTCGCCCGGTGCCGCTTACCGAGGAAGAGACGAAAGATTATCAAAAGAAAGCTGTGCTGGCTCTCAAAAGAGAATCAAAACCTTACCTCGACTCCCTCGACAAAGTTCATAACAAATTTAAGCCGGTTCAATTT
The DNA here is from genome assembly GCA_040384965.1 of Bacteroidota bacterium. Lineage (GTDB taxonomy): Bacteria > Bacteroidota > Bacteroidia > Sphingobacteriales > Sphingobacteriaceae > Daejeonella. Next base: position 4,835 of record JAZKIH010000065.1, read on the forward strand.
ATTATAGGCTCTGGCTATAGTCCGAGAAACCGATTCAAAAAAGAATACTACACATTCAGTTCGCTGATTAACTCGGCTTTCTACAATACTGTCGAAGGCTTTGGGATTAATTATCAGGTTACTTATGCAAAGCGTCTCGATTCGCTTACTAATAAGTTTGTAAATTTTGCCGGTAGGATTCGTTATGGCTTCTCGAGCGAAAAGCTTTATGGAAATATCTCGGGTAATGTACCTGTAAAAGATGCAACGGTCTCGTTTGCACTTGGCTCCGATGTTCTTGATCTCAATAACCAGGGCAGTATCAGTCAACTGGGCAACTCCATCAATTCTCTGTTTTATGAACGCAATTTCCTTAAGCTTTATGAGAAGAAGTTCGTCTCTGCAACGGTGTCACATCGCTTTGGAGGCTTTTTGGGAAGTTTAACTACTGAATGGGCGAACCGGGCTAGTTTGCAAAATACTTCTGACTACACTATCCGCGATCTCAAGAGCCGGGCCTTCACATCAAATAACCCTCTGGAATTGACCCAGGGGAACGGTCCTATATTCCCAGAAAATCAATCTTTTAAACTCTCCTTTCGGGGAACTTATGACTTCAGTAATAAGTACGCCACTTATCCTACAGGAAAGGTACATCAGCCGTCCAGGTATCCGCGGCTGGGCCTGACATATACAACAGCGCTTGAAATTTTAGGTTCGGACGCACGATACGATCTGTTATCTGTTGATCTGACTAAATCAGACATCAAGCTGGGCATGTACGGTCAATTCAAATTCTGGCTCGGTGCCGGACAGTTCCTGAATAACAGCAATGTTTATTTCCCCGACTACAAACATTTCGTTGGCAATCAGAGCCTGAGCTATATTCCTAAGATCAACAACTTCCTTTTCCTGGATTTCTATAAAAACAGCACGGCAGATAAATTTGCAGAGCTTCATCTGGAGCATAATTTCTCTGGCTTTATCACCAACAAACTGCCATTGATCCGCAAATTGAAACTAAAGGAAGTAGTAGGTTTCAACCACCTGGCTACTCCATCACTAAAGAACTACAACGAAGTTTATTTTGGACTAGAATATCTGACCTTTCGGGTGATGTACGGGATGGCTTATGATAATGGGAGGAAGGTTGATAAGGGGGTGAGGATTGCGTATGGGTTTTAGGGTCTGAGGACTGAAGTCGGAGGTCTGAGGTATGAAGATGAGGGGGTACATTGTATACAGAAATCTTAGAACGAAATCCAGAATTCAATATAGTACCAAATAAAGAGTAAGAGTCCAGATGCTACGACTAAGTTAATGCGGGGTATGTCTGATTGGTATTTTTTTTGGAAACTCATGAGCGACAACATTGAAATTATTATCAATCCAGCTAATCCTGGCAATCGTGACACATCATTTATATATGTATCATCCTTTTGTGTCATTCCAACTATTTTGAAAACTAGATTTCTGTAAATATTTATAGAACCGCTAGTGTCGATAGGCGTATTGGATCGTGATACAGGAAGAAAGAGCCCATCGGCAGTAGCGATCTCAATATATGAGTTTGTTCTGCTGGAGAATTTCCCCCCACTATAGGAAGATTTAAATTGGATTCCCGTGATTTTTTGTTGCCGGTCATCCATTGAGAATTTCGGATAGAAAGCCAAACACGTAAATACGATTAGAAAAACACGGAATGCAAAAGTGATTTTGTAATAGCTGGTTTTTTTAAATAAATGAAGGGTGAGTCTTTCACGGCGCTCCCGGACCGCAATTCTTTCTACATTTTGCAAGGTTTGCAGGTGCCTTTGTTCAGTGGTTAAGCGAGAGTGCACTATAAATGTCAGTTTTTAAGATGGCTATAATTTGCAGTTTTCTTGGTGTCGAAAATTTTTCTAATTCAAAAGTTAGGCTATGTCGCTTTAGCCGATGCTTCAATCATTCCCTTCAAAACATTCATATCCACATCAGCCAGTTTATTGATGTAAAGGCAGCCAACACCGGTCTTGTGTTTGCCAAGTTTTGCAAGAGCTTCAGCATATTCCTGGATACCAACGCTTATGTATAAAGACAGGTTTGCTTTACGCGGAGAAAAACCGATTCGGAGCCAATCCACTTCCCGGCCGGTGGCGGGGCTTTTGTACCGCTTATTGCCGAACCCAATAATTGAACTGCTCCATAGTACGGGCTCCTCACCGCTCGCCTGTTTAAAGATTTCCAAAAGCTCAAAACTGTCTTTGCGCTTTTGCTCATCCAGAGCATTTATAAAATCTTCTACGCTCGCAGCGGTAGGCTTTGTTTTTATCTCAGCAAGTTTAGATTTCTTTTCAGCCATTGCATAGTGATTAGTTGTTAGTCATTAGTTGTTAGTAAACTGGTCCAGCCAGACAACGGACAACTAAATATGCCCGATCTGCCAGACATTCTTAAAATGGGCCATGAAATGATCTTTAGTTTTCAATTCCTCTTCATCAAGATAACTTTGTACAACCCCGATAATGGACTCAGTTTCGAGATCGAATTCCAGGATACTCGCCCAGAAACCCGTGCCATCGATAGACATTTTTAAAAGACTGTTTTTATCCAGGTATTCGAATTCAGCCGGATCAGGCTTCTCCGTTCCATTGATAATTGAAAAAGTGACCACATCATCCAGGTCGGGAAATTTCATTTCAGCCGGTTCTGCTTCCTTGTCAAACTCTTCCAGGATTTCTTCCTTGTACTGCTTCCAGAACGCTCTAATCCTGACCATCATCTCATCAATCTCCTGTTTAGGGTAATCCGCAAAGCTGTCGATTTCATCAATCACGACGATCTCTTCCGGGTCAGTCTCATAGTCGACCATGAACAGGGCGCGGGGCTTGCTGGTATGATAAATATATCTGAGGAAGCCATACTCGTCGAGCATATTTTCCGCAAACAGAAATTCAGCACTTGGTTCCATAAGTTAAAGATAAGCGCAACCGCTGTTGTCAGCTAATTTTATGATCAGATAACATATTTTCTACGCTTGTCCATTTCATTTGCGGATACCGGTTGTTATCAAACGAACTTAACCGGGACCGTTTATCCATCATATTTTTCATGTATTGCATTCCCTGCCAGGCAGGATAAAGGTCAGTTTTTCCGGGTGATATAGTCTTAGCTATTCGTATGATTATTCCGAGCAAACTTAATCCTCCTGTTCTAACTAACTTGAATTTTTGTCCGGAAATTTTATTCATCACTTCTCTGAGTTCTCTTGGGCTAATCTGGTCGCCCGCAATTCGTAAGTAACGCGGGGTTGATGGGTCAAGAGCGGCATGGGCGGTATAGTTCGCTGTGTCGTCCATCGTGGTAAACCCCATTTTATGATCGGCATCGGCCCAATAAAGCACCAGTCTTTTTTTGAAGATAATCATTGGCATTTCGTTTTTTAAAAGTTCCATAAAGGCGCCGTTAAAAATGCTTGTTGCGGAAATAGAAGCTGCATCAAGATATTGATGGAACTCTCTTCGTAGATCCAGGTTCCGGTTTTCACCGTCTCTGAATTTAGTAAAGTCCAGGGAAAAATCTGAAGGAATGAATCTCGGTACGCCCGCTAAAATAGCCCCGTTTAATAATTTTTTCTGTGCTTCAACCACTACCTCACGTAAACCTGCCAATACTGAAACTACGCAGCCCGTACCGCTGCATGCGAGTGATATTTCCTGTTCGTTGGTCATGTCAAGAGAAATGACTTTAGCCCCGGCCTGTTCAAGTTGAGCTATCTTCTCCTCGTTACTGCCCGGCCTGACCAATACACGGACCTCGGCCCCTTTCTCCAGTAAATTTTTAACTATTCGTCCGCCAAGATTTCCTGTCCCGCCTGCTACCACAATAATCTGTTTGCTCATGTATTATCTTTAGTTTATTTCTTTAATTGCGGACAGTTGTCCCGTACAAATCCTGCAGGGAGCTGCCATTACCGCGCCAAACTCAAATTCGAATTCTTTCCGATTCTTAAACAGGCTGACTAACATATAACATTGTATTGATGTCAGTAAAACAAAGTTTGTGAAGTACTGCTAATTAACTAGTTTTAGTATCAAATCCCTCTCACAAATGAAAAAATATAGATTCCCAAAACTCTTAGGCCTGGCCTTTCTGACGATGGTAATTCTCGTTATCATTTCGTTTATAGAAGTTGCCGTGTATTCTTACCTGATCAACCACGGCCAGTCAGCATCATTTTATGATGAACATGCAAATGTTTCCGCTCCCTGGATCTCGGGTATTTTCGGTTTTGTTGTTTTCTTTCTTGTGGTTAGATACTGGGCGCTGAAGAACTATGAAGGACTTCTGAACCTGGCTCTTCTTTTCGTGCTGGCATATTTAATTCTTGATATGGCTATTCTGCTTGGTTTCGGTGTTAACTGGGCGGATTATTACCTTATCGTGCTTCTGGCAAACGGTGCAAAAATTTTGGGCGCCCTTGCCGGATATTATTTCTATAAGCCGAAGACAGCTGTCGTTTAAAGTGATCTAAAGATATTTTTCCATTTTTATATTGGCTCTTTCGTACAGGCCATGCTCCAATTCTATTTCCTTAAAACCATATTTTCGGTACAAATGTATTGCCTGCACTAATTGGGTATTTGAATATAAAACTAGTTTTGTTATCCGTTTCTGTTTGGCAAAATTCAGACAATGCTCCAATAATAGTTTCCCAGCTCCATGGCCCTGGGCTTTATTGCTCACTGCCATTTTCCCCAGTTCAAAAACATCCGGCGTTTTTTTTAATAAGGACGCTGTCCCTATTATTTCTCCCCTGAGTTGAGCGTAGAAAATGAACCCTCCCTTGTCAATGATCATTCCCCTCGGATTCGAAAGTGCAATTATGTCGCCTTCTTCCACACGAAAATACCTCTCCAGCCACTCATAGTTGAGTGTTTTGATCGATTGCTTAAGCTGGTCAGAAAACTCTACTATTTGGATGCGATCCTTATCGGTAAACATTTGATGATCCGGTTCTATAGTACCTGCTAATTGATAATTTCTCCGTCGTTCTTAGCCAGCTTATCGCGCCAGCTTTGAAGTTGTTCATGTGTTGTTCTCACCCAGTCTGTCAGCTCGCCAATAACTTTCAATGGTTCCAGGGAACGATAAGAACGAGTAGGATTGCCGGGAAATTTTTTGTCTGTAACATTCGGATCATTTTCAAAGCTTCCTGTTGGTTCAACTATGTAAACCCGTTCAGTTCCGTCGCCTTTAGCCAGTGCCGCTGCCAGTCCTGCTCCATTGCCTTGCGCTGTAAAATAAATATGATTCATTTTGAGTTCAGCTTTATAATTAGAGTTACCGCCGGGTGTGAGCAGATCACCAGTGTGCAGATCTGCTCTGGTGCCGTGATAAAATGGTCCTGTGTCTGATGGCTTTTCCTTTGAGGAAGCTGATAATTGATAGTATTTTTCAGCCTTGTCAGGCTCACTTAACTTTTGATAGCATGCAGCAATGTTTAGATACAGAGCCGGGAGAGCGCTGTTAACCGTATCGCTGTTTATTTTTAAAGCAAACTGGAGGCTCGTTTCGAGCCATGTCAGTTGATCGGAAACATTCGATTGATGCCGGGCAACATAATGACTTGTAAGAAATTTTTCAAAGTCGTTTGTGGATTCAGCCCAGGCTTGAAGAAAGAGTTTGCTTGCCTCTTCTGGTTTGCCATTGTCTTCCATACCCATGCCCTGAAGACAGAGTTTAACAATGTTATTGTTCGGGTTAAATTCCATGTCTTTGCTTTGCTAAATCACAGGTCAAAATTAGCAATTTGCAGCTATCACACGCGGCACCTTTTATTTGATCATGGTTTTTAAAAAGAGCTGTACACTTTCTGATCTTCCGATTGGTTCCAGGAAAAATATGAAAAGGTTGACACCTAAAGCGAGCCAGGTAGCAGGATGTTTGAGTTTCCCGTATTTCCATGCGCCAGTGTATAACATTCCAATTATAACGACCTGTGTAAAATAAAGCGGGAGCATCATATTAATATTTGGCCAGTCTGCAATATTAATCCCTACATACAATCCCTGCAGGCCGCGGGCGAGTGCAGGCATCATGATAATGAAGACTGTTGATATAAGCCACCACGCATGATTTTCTACTTCTCGGCGGTGTATGATGCTTTTTATAACAGCATAACCAAAAGCCGTCATCATCACTATTTCCACGGCAGCAACCCCAAAAAAGAACCAGGGCTGAAACGGTCCAAATTTATCTGGAAACTCGAGGGCTTTCTGAGTAGTAACAATATCCCTGTTCATCATACTTAATGCGGTTAAGCAAACTCCGCCGGCGAGGAACATTCCGATGATGCCATTCGTCCGGTGCTGTGCCATCTGGCCATGCGTTGCGTAATAGGGCTGAATGATCAGGTAGAGATACCAGATAGTCCCTGTAATGTAGTGAATGTGCACCGACCACGCGTTGTCTGAAAAATCTCCCCAATAATCTTTAAAGATGCCAAGCTGCATAACAACCATCGGGAATATCATCCATTTGTGCAGGTTTTTATACTGATTCATCGTGATAGGTTTAAAAACGGTTTACACTTTTAACTATTCTGGAGTGAGTAAAAGAGCAGCAGAGTTATGGGAATGAAAATTACTGCAGCAACGGCCAGTGGTTTCCAGACGGATTTTGCCCTGTATGTGGTGTCGTCGCCAATATATTTACCCCAAAACAGATAGTTCATAAGCATAGCTCCAAACCCGCTGGAAAGAAATGTCAGTACGGTGCTGTCTGGTAACAGGGAGAGGATCCACATTTGTGCGCCGCAGAATATGATACCGTAGGCGATAGCTTCCCAAACGCCTTCCCGGGTTTTGGTATTCCGCAGGTTGATAGCCATTAGAACGGAGCCGAAAAGCACACTGAAAAACAACGAGAACAGGTAGATTGCTCGCTTGGAATAATAGGCCGGGCTTTCTGGATTTATTTCCGGTAGATTGTCAGGATGATCCTGAAGTTCCTCGGCCGATTTAATTTCCATTAATTTAAAATCTTATTGCGGGCGAAGTTTTCCTACTGCCCCTTATGTATCAGTAATTTAAGATCTTTTACCAACTTATTGGTAAAGATTTCCGAACCTTTTTTATTAAGATGCTGCGCATTATAGAAAAAATCTTTTTGCATACTTAGCTCGTCGCCTGAATAGTCAAGAAACTGCAACTTATACTTTTCTGCTAGTTGCTTATATTTCAAGATCATCTCTGCCCGGTTTTTAACAAATGCTTGTCCTTCAATATATTCAGGGGTGTACAACAGTATCAGCTTAATATTGCTGGCATTACATTCCTGTATGAACTGATCTAATAGCCTGGTAAGTGCAGGATCAAATTTAACTTCATAGGCATTGAACTGAGCTTTGGCATTATCCAGGTCGAGGTTCCAGGTGTATTCCATTCCCATATATCCCTTGTTTCTTACAGATGTGTTACGAACGTTCGTAAAGCTCTTCAGCGCTGCAAGCAACGCACTGGTATTATACAGGTACCGGAGCATGGGTACGTTATAATCATAGAACGTAAAACCCTTGTAAGAGGAAGTATATTGATAGATATTTTTATTCCATAAAAGGAATGGTAGAAATTGCTGGAAGTTGTATAGTCCCGTATTATTTTGCAGCGAGAATATATCCAGCGATAAGAGAATATATGCCGGCTTTTTATTGTTCTTGATTAATTCTTTATGTCTAAGATATTGCAGCCCGAAATTGTGGCCGTCAATTCCAAGATTATAGGAGCTCATATGCAGGCTGTCTTCTATTATCTGCGGATTGATGTGAACCCACGCTCTTGACGAACCATAGATCAGCAGGTCGGAGTTAATATTCCCGGTATAAATATCTTCCCAAACCTTTACTTCACCTTCACCATAGTTGTTTGATTTTGCTAAGAAATTTGAAATCAAAAGGTCTGCCGGATATATTAATATGAAAATGGGCAAAAGAAAGACAGCTAGCCTTGTTAGAAACTTTTTCATATTAAAACTGGAAGTATATAAACTCTTGTTCCTTACCGCCGAACCAAAATATTACGATGATAATTGCATAGTACACAGCATATCTCAACGGGCGTTTCCAGGTAAGTCCTAATTTTTCAATAGCGTACTGGTGTTCCCTTCCTATCCACTCGATGAGAACAAAAATTCCGGTAAGTGCCAGGGTTATCCAGGCTTCGCGGGTGCCTTCAAATACCGGGATCGTAAACAAAGACGGAGATATAATTCCGGAGATGTAGTTTATCGCATGCTCCATATTATTCGCTCGGAAAAAGATCCAGGCAAATACAGTTAAGCTAAATGTCAGCAGCATTAATGAAAAGTCTTTAAAGCCCGGGATAAGCTTTCCCTCTGCAATGACTCCTAAATTTGTCCGGTTAGTTTTCGTCAGCAGAAGCGGTAGAAAGTATAAGGCGTTTAATAATCCCCAAACAATGAATGTCCAGTTTGCACCGTGCCAAAATCCGCTGGCAATAAAAATTATGAATGTATTCCGAACCTTCATCCACGTTCCGCCATGGCTTCCGCCTAGTGGAATATAAAGATAATCCCTGAACCATGTAGAAAGTGAAATATGCCAGCGCCGCCAGAATTCCGCAAAGTCTCTTGAGAAATATGGAAAATTAAAGTTTCTCATCAGGTCAAAACCAAACAGGCGGGAAGTACCTATTGCAATGTCGGAGTAGCCGGAGAAATCACAATAAATCTGGAACGTGAAAAATAACGCACCTAACACCAAAGTACTTCCGGAATAGCTCGCTGAATTATTGAAAATCAAATTTGCAAACTCAGCACAGTTATCAGCAATTACGATCTTCTTGAACAGGCCCCAAAGTATCTGACGTAAGCCATCAACGGCCAAAGGATAACTAAACTGTCTTTTCTTGTAAAACTGTGGTAGTAAATGTGTTGCTCTTTCAATTGGCCCGGCAACTAACTGAGGAAAGAAACTCACAAAAGCGGCAAAGGCAATAAAGTCTTTAGTTGGTTCAAGCTTTCGGTTGTAAACGTCTATCCCGTAGCTCAGTGTTTGAAATGTATAAAAGCTAATTCCAACGGGCAAGATAATGTTCAGGGAGGTCGCACTTATTTCAGTTCCGAAAAATGTAAATGCGGTAATGAAATTATCGAGGAAGAAATTATAATATTTAAAAACCGCCAGAAGGCCAAGGTTTAACGAGATGCTTATCCAAAGTAAGATCTTCCTGCGTGTTTTATTGTTTTCTATTCCCAGCCTCCGTCCAACAGAGTAATCAACTAAAGTGCTGAAAAGCAATAATGATAGAAATCTCCAATCCCACCAGCCATAAAAAATGTAGCTCGCTATTACGATTAAAAGGTTTTGCAGTTTCAGATCTTTATTAGTCAAAAACCAATAAAGTATGAAAACTACAGGCAGGAAAATTGCAAAGTCAATCGAGTTAAAAGGCATTTCGCTTACATGTTTACTGTTCCCGCTTTGTAATTTTTAACGAGATAGTAAATTGAAAATACAAAAACGATAACGTAAATAACAGCCAGGCCTGAATTCTCAAATTTAGGAATTTCGAAGCCGAAGGTTTTATCAATGTTCACGAAGTTTAGCGGTTTGTTAGGGGTCATATTTAATTGCTCGTAATACAGATGCTAACTTACATAAAGCTTGCGTCTTCTCTAGGTATTGGCGCGCGATATTTCCTGTAATTCATTTTCAGTAAGTCCCGCTGCTGAAAGCACGGAGATGATGAATTCTGTTTTCCGTTTTGTGTACTCTTCCCGCGAAAAAGAAAGATCGTCTGCAAGTGACTTTTTTAGCTCAGAATATTCTTCTCTCAGCTGTTCATTAGTTCTTAAAATATCTCTGAACAAAAGATGGTTTTTTAGCGCCAGGCTGTCCGCATAGCAAACATACAGATGGTGCTGTTGCCAGGTTCTGTTTGAGTTTGTTGAAGGAGTTGTTTCCGATGTTTGTCTGAAAGCAAAACGCCCGGGAATACCCTGCTCACCTTTGGATTTATAACCCAATTTCTCGAGGCCGGCACTTACCTGATGAAGAGTTGTTTTGTCGGCAATGATGATGTCAATGTCTAATACCGGCTTAGCAACAAGTCCCGTGACTGACGTGCTTCCAACGTGTTGTATTTCAGGTTGGGGCGTGATATTGGAAAGCCCCGTTTCGAGAACCCGCCTTATATCTTAGTATTCAATTTTCCAGTTTGGATTATGTGCCTGAATAAGTTTTGTCATTTCTTAATTCCGATGGAGGGTTTGCGAATTGTTAACCCGAAAGTTTAATGCCCCAATTCGCAAACCTTGCATCGTACTTGCCACCAAAGTAGTTAGAAACCGGTGGTTTTCAAAGAGCCTAACGCACGCACTTTAAGATGTGTATTCTTCTTTTTGCTCCTTCGCAAGATCACGTAAATGAGGTATTCCCCCGTTTCTATATTCTCTGTACAACCTTGAGATATCTTCCATTGTATCTGCAATGAAAGGCCCGTGTGAAACAACCGGCGCATGGTGGGGCTGAGCAGCGTATAAAACGAAACGTGCTGTTTCATTCTGTGACTGGAAGTTCAGTTCGCTGGTGCCCGCGTCATCGCTTTTGTTCAGCCATCCTGCCTGACCTGCCTTTATCGTTTTATCTCCGATCTGCACGCCTCCTTCCAGTACATACACTAATCCGCTTTGATTGGCAGGCAATTTCTGGCTCAGCGTCTGATTAGCCTGCATGCTGAAATCTACTACAGTAAGAGGGGTGTGATTTTGCATTGGCGAGCTCAGGCCATTACTGCTGCCGCTGTATACCCGTATTTCGTAGCTGTCAGTTTTGATAATGGGCACATTTTCCAGCTTTAACTTTTGCCAGGACGGCTGGATAAATCGTTTGTCAGGTGCTAAGGCAAGCCACACCTGCAATATGTGTAATTGTTGGGGCGTGCTCATTTCTTCGGTATGTACAATGCCTTTCCCGGCTGTCATCAATTCGAACGACCCTTCTTCCCAATCTCCTCCATTGCCTTTTAATACTAAGGTGAGGGTTTCAAATCCTGCGTGCGGATGCGGGCCGCCGGCCGGCGCCCCTCCCTTGTAATCCACCCGATCATCCATAAACAAAATGAATGGATCTGTTTCTTCGTAAGAAGTACCTTCAAAGACTGCCGATGCAGTATGTCCCGGACCCAAAAAACCTGGATGCATTGGGCTTTGGGTCATTTTTGAAATTGTTCTCTGTATCATGTTATTCAATTTTTGGATGTGATTAATCGTTGCCTTAATTCCGGGAAGCGGATAACTGCCGTGATCCATAATACCATCTGCACGATGACCGGCATCATAACAGGTTGCTGGTGCTGCAGGTGGGTAGCAATGGCTCCGCCTAAATAAGCTGCAAGTAATAGGGTTCCCAGAACGCCGGTTCTCGGAATGATAAATAATACCAGGGAAATGATTTCCACTACTCCGATCAGCAGATAAGTTGAGGCACTAAAGCCCAGGCCGGCAGCCTGTGTTACCGCTTCCTCGTTTTGAGTCAGTTTCATGAAGGCGCTCATCGTGAGCAGCAGTCCCAGAATGATAGTGAGTGCCCATCCCGTAATTTTGATTGTTTTTTGTGACATGTGATTTTAACTTTTATGTTGATACAAAATTCACCATAAATACTATACCTTTGTTATCTGTTACATAAAGGATAGTACTTACATAAAGAATAGTATATGGTGAAGCACACAGTAGAAAGTTGTTCTAAAGCTAAATTGGCGATCCGGGATACGATGGATGTAGTAGGAGGGAAATGGAAATTGGTGCTGATTACAGTGCTGCAGAGCGGGAGAAAAGGTTTTAATGAGTTGTCCAGACAGGCGGGTATTTCACCGCGTATTTTGTCAAAAGAGCTGCAGGAATTAGAGATGAACGGCCTGGTAACCCGGGAGGTTTGCGATACCAAGCCCGTCACAGTTCAGTACGAACTGACAGAATACAGCAGAACCCTGGAGAAGGTGCTGCTGGAAATGGAGAAATGGGGTTCGCTGCACCGGGCGAAAATTATCTCCGGCAATTGACGCGATATCCCCGCTAAAATAGCTTTAAGGCAGGAGATCAAGTCTCCCGCCTTTATATCAAGCCACGGGGATCAGCCGGTTTATTTTTTTAAGCTTGCCAATACGTTGTCAAGTTCATTCAAGGTCATTGTGAACCCTTCTTTGAAACCCATTTCAATCATCTTCTCCATGCGTTCTAGCGAGTCATTCTTTATAACGATGTCGACTATAGTGATGCCGTTCTCTTCACTGAAAGTCAGATCCCAATCCGAGCCTGGTAAAACTGCATTCTCATCCTTATCGGCAAAAGCATTTAGAAATTTGTAATTGGTTTTCGGACTAATGGCGGTGTATTTCTGAATCGCCCAATGCTCCTGTCCTTCGGGATTTACCATCGCGTAAAACCGGCGCCCGCCTACTTTGAAATCCATTATTTTTGTCCTTGACAGGAAAGGTTTTGGCGCCCACCATTGATCAAGGATTTCCTGGGTTGTAAATGCATCCCAGACCAATGGAAGGCCGGCTGCAAATTCCTTTTTTATGAATACCGTTTTTGCTTCCTTGTCAACGGTGAAATCAAATAGCAGATCATTTTTCATTTTGTTTCTTTTTAAGTGTTAATAATACCTCGTCTAACTGTTCAAACCGGCTTTCCCAAATCTTCCTGAATTGTTCTATCCATTTGTCTACTTCTTTCATTTTGTCAATTTCTAGGGAGTAGTAAATCTCCCTGCCCTGCTGTTCCTGCTTTACAAGTTCACACTCCGTCAAAATGCGAAGGTGTTTGGAAACGGCTTGCCGCGTTGTGTCGAATTGTTCGGCAATGGCGTTAGGTGTCATTGCCTGTAATGCAATCAGGGTAATGATTGCCCGCCTTGTGGGGTCGGCTATGGCCTGAAAAATATCTCTTCTCATTTTTTAATCTTAATTGTGCATCCGTTCGGTTGCAAATATATACGCAACTGATCGGTTTCGCAAGTTTATTTTAAAATAAATGGGAATTAGTCTGAACTGATAGGGTGGAGGGTAATTTATAAGATCGCTGTAGGCTTAGCAGAGGTCTGCAGGGTGGGAATTTAACGCAAGATTTGCATTAAAAAACATGCGTTCACTTCAGTTCTTCGTGACCCGCTATTTTTCGGAAATTTCTTTCAACTTATAGAGCGCTTTTGGATAGTTCTCGTTCATGTAATCGACAAGCTCTTTTGTTGTACCCATGTCAACAGTTACGGTAGTAGTTCCGTTGTTCTCGTCGAATGTATAATTTTCAAAGCCATTTGCCCATTGTTCAACTTCTGGCCCTTCCGTAATTTCTTTATTGCTTATTAAAAGGCCATAATGCCGGATTGAAACAAAGCGGTTCAGGATATTTTCAGTGATCTCTGAAACGACACCACCCTTTTCGCCTTTCTCATCAGTTCCGGCAAAAAGAATTTTACTGCCCTTATTCCAGGTGCCCTCATACGTAGATGTTGGATTGAACACAGCAACCCATTGCTCATAAGTTGATTTATCGCTGATGCCAAGCATCAGATCATAAACTTTTTTTGCCGGAGCATTAATCCTGGTGGTGAACTGTAATTTTTCCATAAGTCAAAGCCTTCCTGATCTGGGGTTTTATTGCCGCACATAACGCTGCTTTTTAAAGATCAGCAATTAAATCAATTATCCAAATCGCAATAGGGACAGGCTTAAAAGTTTAGCATAGCAAATGGGGTTTCGACCTGTCTGGAAATTGGACATAAGAGAAAAAGAAAGGTGACCTGGGGAAATTTTAAACTTCTTTTAGGTTAGCCTTTTTCTACTCAATAAGGCAATGAGTCCAAGTATTGGCCCGATGGCAAGTAAGGAATAAATGTATTGCGGATTCATTTTGTCGGAAAGAAAACTAATGAATTGAATGCTGAGAATAGTAATGGCAAATCCAATACAATTTACAATGGTGAGCGATGTTCCTCTCGATTCTTCCGGGGCATTTTGAGCGACTAAGGTTGAAAATAGCGGGGAGTCTGCAATAACAGTGATGCCCCAAATGAACAAAAATGAAATGAGCAGAAAAGCTGAATTAGAAAATAGAAAAAGGGGTGATACCAAACAGCACAAGCAGGATAAAAATAATGCGGCCGTGGCTATTTTTTTTGCACCAAAGCGCTGTGCTATGATGCCGCTTACCGCACATGAAATCCCACCGGAAGCAATGATTAAAAAGGAGAGGAGCGGGATGTTAAGTTTTGCGTCCGGGTAATGACTATTATACGATGCCAGTATAACAGGTACGAATGCCCAAAAAGCATATAGTTCCCACATATGCCCGAAATATCCAAAAGCACTTTCGCGAAAATTCCTTTGCCTGAAGCCTTTTATGAATGAGGTAAATTTTAATTTTTGTCCTTGCTTGCGAAACGGGCCGTCAGGAACGAATAGCAAAATGCTTAATCCGCCTAATACTGAAAATACGCTAGTAGAATATATCACGTACTTCCAGGGAAAGCCTATTGTAAGAAATTTCAATAAGTGAGGGAAAGCGGTTCCCATAACCAATGCACCAACTAAAAAACCAAGTGATTTTCCCAGACCCTCCCGGTAATAGTCGGAGGCTATCTTCATACCTATTGGATAAATACCGGCAAGAAAAAAACCAGTAGAGAACCGGAATAAAAGTACTCCCTCCGGTGTAATATTATCCAAAGTTATACCAAGATTAAGAAGCGCGGCTAATAGTGAACTGATGAAAAAAATGACGGAGGGAGAGAAGCGATCCGAGATTGCGAGTACAGCAAAAACTAAAGTTCCAGTGATAAACCCGAATTGTATGGAACTTGTTAAATGAGCAAGAAAAATTGGTTCAAGATGCAGGGCTTTTGCGATGTCGGATATCACTGAATTTCCCGCAAACCAAAGTGAGGTGCAAAAGAATTGCGAGAGCACTATAATTGGCAGGGTTGGTCTCATTGAATTTGCAGCTAATTCTAATAATTATGTCCGACGAACGCTTCTTATTTTTCTATATCAATATCGTACTTATCTAAAAGCCCTGAGACACCAGGCAGAGAAAACTTTGCTTTCTTAATCCGGTTAATTTCAGGATCAATAGAATAATTATAGGAGGTCCTAAAGTCAGCTTTCTCAAGTATTGTGCGGTCAAAAACAGACTGTGCCAAATTGCAGTTTTCGAATACGGCACTGGTCAGGTCGGCCTCTGCGAAATCTGTTTCCTGTAACTGCGAATCTTTGAAAATTGTTGTTTTGATATTCATCTTGTAAAACGAAGAATGATTAAGCTGGCAATTGTCAAACGAAAAGGAAAGGCCAAACTCGTTGCAGGTATCAAACCGCAATCCCAGCATTTTGCAGTCTTTAAACTTCACATCACGGAAGGCCGTCTTATTGAGTTTTGCTAAACTTAAATTACAGCCATTAAAAATGCAGTCTGAGAACTTAAAACCTGAAAGGTCTTGGTCAGCAAAGTCACAGCCGTTAAAAATACAGTCTTCGTATTCGCCTTTTGTAGGCAAATCGTTTCGGTCAAAGGTCTTGTCTTGTATGAAATTTTCTTGTTCTGCCATTTGTGTTGGTATGGTGTTACAACTGCCAATAACAAATAGCAATTGCTACTTAACTCGTAAGGTACGTTAGTGCTCCCCTTTTTCAAGGGGAGCTGTCCGCTTCTGGCGGGCTGAGGGTCCACCCTCGTTGAATTTAGTTGTCTTCAGTTTTTCAAGATCGATCGATGGATTAAGCGGTCGGCTTTTTTCCGGTCAAAATATTGAGTTTTCGTCTGTCCATTCGTCATTGTCAAAACTTGAAAATATTGCTGCATCTAAAACACATGGATAAATTTTGGCTTTCTCACAAAGTTCTTGAATGCCGTCAGAAACAAAATGATAATACCCTTTGTCGCCTAATGGCGAAGAAGTCAATGCTACTGGGAATCCAAAATCATTTAACCAGGTTGTAATTCTTGAGTCAATAGGAATTTCATATTTAGTAAGTCCTAGGGATTGAAGAAAGTTTCTTGACTGTTTCGGGCCAAAACCGTCAAAATCATTGGCAATTTTGTCTGCAATCTCTCGTTCTTTTATTTTAGAGTCAGAGTTTTTTAATTCTTCAAGTATTCTCATTAGCTTCCAATTGGTTTCAATAATAGTCTTATAATTTGAAGAAAAAAAAGTACTAATTCTGTTCACGTATCTTGTTAATCCATTTTTTCGTAACGTATTCTTAAAATGCTCTTCTACATTAAGGGTCATTGTTAAAGTATCAGTCGTAATTGGGAAAGGGTCAAGTCGAAGAAATTGTCCAACAATGGAGTTTGGTCCCGAACGTTGCTGTGAAGTCAGAAGGCACATGATCATTGTCTTAATAATTTTGTTTTTGTCAATCATAATATTTTGCCTTGCAACGTTTCTCAAACGTCTTGCTTGTACAAAGGGATTTTCATTGTCGGCAATTACCTTTTCTACATTAATGATGTCAGTTTGTGTAATGTTCCAAGTAATGTTCATTGTTGTCGGTTTTAAGCAGCCGCTTAACTTATTAATACATCTCATAAAGTCATACAAAGCCAGCCAAACCAGCCACCTTTCTGCTACTTGTTGCTTTTAACTAAAGATCAATTTATTTAATCCAATATCCAAATCAGCGCTCTTCCGAATACTCACTAGCGTAATCCGCAAAATCACTTATTTGCAAACCTCCTCTCTCCCTCGTATCTTTGCCCCTGCATTAAACGCTGTTTGCAGCAGTATCAATGATTTATGATTAAGTATAACACACTCCTGTACTATTGCTATAGCGCAATAGAAAATGCTGAACAATTCGCAGC
>JAZKIH010000066.1:0-29478 GCA_040384965.1 Bacteroidota bacterium
ACCGTGACCGTAAGACCAAGAAAAGAGAATTCAGAGCTTTATGGATCCAGCGTATTAACGCAGGTGCCCGTCAGCACGGATTGTCATACTCAGTATTAATGGGAAAATTAACTGCAGGAGGAAATCAATTAAACCGTAAGGTTTTAGCTGATCTTGCGATGAATCATCCGGAAGCTTTCAAAGCTGTAGTTGATACTGTTAAATAGATTTTTATTAGTGTAATTAAAAAAGGGAGCTGAGAGGTTCCCTTTTTTTATGGAACATACTTTTATGAATGCCTGGTTTGGATATGATGTTGAATTAGGGGATATTTAATACATGGCTATGATATGGCAGCATGCCGCCTGATTCGGAAGGCCTTTTTTGACCTTTGCCAAGCCGCAAAACGTTATGCGTCGACCTTTGAGCCATACTTTAGACGAAGCGACTACTTCACTTTGACGACAACTTTGCCTTTTGAACGACCCGACTCAACATAAGACATTGCTTCATTAGTTTGTTCAAAAGGAAACGCTTTATCAACTATTGGACGGATAGCCCCTAATTCAATCAGGTGTGCAATTTCACTTAGAGCTTTGCCATCTGCCTTCATGAACAAAAACTTAAAATTGACATTCAACTTTTTTGTTTTTCGTCTTACAAACAAACTCAACAGATTCATAATCATTTGAAAATGCCAACCCAAACCTAGTTTCCTGGCAAAATCGGCAGTTGGCGGACCAGTTAGAGAAACGAGAGTGCCGCCAGGTTTTAGAATTTTCAAGGATTTTTCAAGAACTTTTGAATCTTTATTACTATGAAGCACTACATCATAATCTTTTAAGATGGCAGCAAAATCCTCTTTTTTGTAATCAATCACTAAATCAGCCCCAAGACTTTTAACTAAATCAGCGTTTGTCGAACTAGTTGTAGTTGCTACATAAGCACCAACATGCTTTGCCAACTGAATAGCGAATGTGCCAACACCACCGGAACCAGCTTGTATGAAAACTTTTTGACCTTTTTTGAGTTTTGCAATTTCAATAAGAGCTTGCCACGAAGTAAGTCCAACCAAAGGAATAGAAGAAGCTTCGTCCATGGAGATGTTTTTGGGTTTAAAACCTAAGTCATTTTCATTTACTGAAATGTATTCTGCAAATGTGCCTATTTTAAAATCAGCAGGTCTTGCATAAACTTCATCGCCCAGTTTGAATTTAGAAACTTTTGAACCAACTTTTGTAACAATACCAGCCATATCGTGACCATTTACAAATGGGGTTTTGTAAGGCAGGAAAATCTTGAATTCACCATTTCTTATGAGTGAATCCAACTGGTTCACACCTGCACTATGTATTTGAACCAACACCTCATTTTCGTTTACTGTAGGCTCATTCACTTCAGATAAATGTAAAATTTCTTTTGTGCCGTATTTTTTTACTGTAAATGCCTTCATTTTATTTGAATTTATTGATGTTTTTCATAATTGAATTTTCAAAGGTCTTATAAGCAAAATGTTGAACTGCCCAAAATAAAGAAGAGCCTTTGCCCACAGGGTGACTGAATGTTGGATTTTTGTCCTCAATTAGTTTTAATAATGTATGCATTACAGGAGTTGGTTCTGGCGATTTATCAAATAGGTCTGTTGAAAATCTTTCTATTTTATTTCGATAATTATCGTAGTCATTTATTTTCCCGTCTGCCATAAACGAATTGCTAATAATTCCTGTCTTGAAACCCATTGGTTCAACCATTGATACTTTAATATTAAACTCATTTAACTCAAAACGTAACGACTTGAAATATCCTTCCAAAGCATGTTTTGAAGCTCCATAATAAGCAGCACCTGGAAAATTAAGTAAACCCATGATTGAACCCACAGTTATTATTTTACCAAACCGCTGTTTTCTAAGATATGGTAATAGTTCGTTTGTAAGTTTTATTGTTCCCCAAAAATTGGTCTCAAATTGCTGTTTGCTTTGTTCAATATCTGTTTCTTCAGCAAGCCCCGACAAATAATAACCTGCATTGTTTATCAAAACATCTAATTTAGAAATGTACCTAAACATTTCTTTTCCGAATGATTTTATAGAATGATCATCTGCAATATCCAAAGCCAGCATTTTAAATGGCACTTGTATTTTGCCTGGGTTACGACTTGTCCCTATAACATTATAACCCCTTTCGTGCAGTTTAGTTGCAACTATCAAACCAAAGCCAGACGAAGCACCGGTTATTAAAATTGTTTGTTTCATTATTTTTTTCTAGTTATTTACTGTATTATTGCTTGCAAATTGCAAGTGCAAATATATAAACAACTTTCATAATGCAAGTGATATTTTTAAAAAGATGAGAACAGATAGAAAGAGGTCGGACTGCCCTATTAGTTGCTCACTTGACATCTTCGGAGACAAGTGGTCATTATTGATTATTAGAGATATGATGTTCTTTAATAAATCAACTTATGGCGATTTTTTAAAATCTGCTGAAGGCATCGCGACGAATATTTTAGCGTCAAGACTACTAGGATTAGAAGAATCTAAACTCATTGAAAAGTTGGAACACCCAGACAGTAAGGCAAAAGTACTTTATAGGCTAACTCAAAAGTCAATCGACTTATTACCGATAATTGTAGAAATACATTTGTGGGCAGACAAATATTTTGAGATTCATGCTGACATAAAGACAATGATAAAAGAAGCAAAAAATGGAAAAGACAAATTTATAAAAACAATGACCCAACAATTGAAGAGACAAATAGCGACCTAAAAAAGGCGAACGGCTAACACAGACCTGGCTCAATAGCGGCTAATTTGGAAAAATCATTATTTTCGTTCTTGTCAAATTTCATGCTGGCAGACCGGTTAACGGTTCTTAGAACGCCAATAGGCCAAGCGTAGGAACGTTACACACATTTAAACCAAACACATGAAACTAAAACTCTTGTTCATTTTAGTGATCTCTTTAATAGTTTCGGGAGCGGGGTATTAATTCTTTTGAATAAATATAATATGATATTGAACCTCTATGGGATTTTTGCGGACATTAGCAGGAATGCATAACAGCAGCTACAAAATTAATGAATACAGACCAATTCCTAATTAGAAAAGCAGAAGTTCAAGACATTGAAAAGATCTTTGATTTATATCAGGTTGTTAGTAGAACTATTGGCGGACTTGCAAGGACTGAAGATGAAATTACAAGGGATTACGTAAAAAACATAATAGAGAAATCATTGCAAAATGGTGTTCAGTTTGTGATCGTTGACAAAGCAAACTATGAGAAAATTATAGCGGAAATTCATTGTTATAAATTAGAACCGAATGTATTCAGTCACGTTTTAAGCGACCTTACTATTGCGGTAGACACTGAACATCAAGGAAAAGGGCTGGGTAAGAAGCTGTTTCAAACAGTCCTTGATTATATACAGGAAAACCGAAATGACATCTACAGGGTTGAATTAATAGCCAGGGAATCAAATAAGAATGCCATAAAATTGTATGAAAGCCTGGGGTTTAAAATAGAAGGCAGATTGGTAAATAGAATAAAGACCGGTGAGAATGATTTTGAAGCGGACATCCCAATGGCTTGGTTTAACCCTAATTTTCAGGTATGATCTTAGAAGCAGTTATATTACAGGTGAGGAGTGGGGAAGAAGAAAACTTTGAAAAAGACTTTTTGACGGCGGGGCAGTTCATCAGTTCTATTAAAGGGTATTTAAAACACTCCTTGCGAAAGTGTTTAGAGCAGGATAATAAATACCTACTGCTTGTAGAGTGGGAGAATCTGGAAGACCATACTATTGGGTTCAGACAATCAGCCCAATACCTGGAATGGAAGAATCTTTTACACCATTATTATGATCCTTTTCCAACTGTTGAACATTATGAAACTATAATTGAAAACGCAGGGTAGAATAAGAGTTAACAAGGGGCTTCTGGCCAGACCTTCGCAAAGCTGTAATCCATTAACACTATATAAACCAGAAGGATGAAAATAAAACTGTTGTTCATTTCAGTGATTTCTTTGGTGGTTTCATGTACATCGAATACCAGGCAAATGGATTCCTCAAGTATGGAGCCCACAATCTCTCGAGGTGAAAAAATTACCATTGAAAAGACAGAAACTTTAAAAAGGCAGGACATAATTGCATTTAATTACAATGATCCTTCCACAGGTAAAAAACAATGGGCCTTTAGAATAATTGGGATTCCTGGCGACACCATTCAAATTAAACACGGGGCATTGTACGTTAATGGCAAATTGAGCAAGGAACCTTATAGCAAGCTATCCGACAACCTAGCCGATTCGGGGACTTTTCAAAACGATATATTCGGAAGCACAAAAGAGAATAGCTGGAATACTGACAACTACGGACCTATTGTTATTCCTTTAATGGGAGAGGTAATTAAACCCGATCTGATTGTAAACGAAAAACTATACGCAGGCTTCCTTGATAAGGACAGGAAAATTAAGCAGGATTTATATTTTGTGCTGGGAGACAATAGGCATGATGCATACGATTCACGATTTATTGGATTTATACCGAAATCCGAAATAGCAGGCGTTGTGAAAAAGGAATAAGAAGGTTGTAGGTTTAATTTACCATCCTCATATTTAAAAAAAGACGAAAAATGGCATCAGACCAAAATTTTGTAGACTTTGTTTTGGAACAAATAAAGAGTGCGGGAGAGATTACCGCAAAGAAAATGTTTGGCGAATACGGTCTTTACGCGGATGAAAAATTATTCGGGCTGATCTGCGACAATAAATTATTTATAAAACCAACTACTTCGGGGCGAGCGTTTATAGGCGATGTTGTTGAGGCACCTCCTTATGAAGGTGCAAAGCCAATCTTCCTGATAGAAGAAAAAATTGAAGACAGTGATTGGTTAAGTGAATTAGTCAGGATTTCAGTCAAAGAGCTGCCTGCACCAAAACCGAAGAAGAAGAAATAAAAGCGGACAGAGTCATGGGCGTTATAAATGATTTAAAGCCCTTAGACATTTTTGCTATCCAAAAATACTCAGTAAAATAAGCCAGGTACAAAACCCCAACGGAACGAGCACAGCCGCACTCAGGAGCAACGATTTTCCCAAATCGGACTTGTTTATTACAAAGAAAAAGACTCCGGATATCACGTTTAAAAGCACATGTATCACCATGCAAACGCCCATACCGATGGCGATATTGAATCCCTTATCGGCAACACTTGAGCTGATGTTAATGAGTATCACATACACCACAAACAAAAGCAGGTTAATACCTATTACTTTTTTTGCCATCTTTAGTTTTGTAGTAAACACAATTTGCTACAATTGGTGTGACAGAATCTGCATATTTCAATAGATAGCCATACGATTTTACATAATTTACATTTTTATTTACAATTGAAACAAGGCGTTCCGATGAATATCAAGCTAGCTTTGTTTAATCAATTTGAAATAAGAAACAAATGAAAAAAGCTATCTATCTGCTGATCTTGCTGCTGGTTGTGGTAAGCGGACTCGTATTTGCC
Source organism: Bacteroidota bacterium (assembly GCA_040384965.1). Lineage (GTDB taxonomy): Bacteria > Bacteroidota > Bacteroidia > Sphingobacteriales > Sphingobacteriaceae > Daejeonella. The sequence goes on from JAZKIH010000066.1 coordinate 5,495, forward strand.
AATCGCGATATTAAAGACGACAAAAAGCCATCGCCAAAGCCACTAACTGCTGCTGAAAAGAAAGCCCGGCTGGAAGACAGGAAGAAATGGGAGGCAAGTCCTGATGGTATTCACTACAAAAAATGGGAGGCTTCTGCTGCAGGCAAAAAAGTGCATGCCAGTCATGATAAAATAAGGAAGTACATTAAGGATTTTTCCGATATGGATGCTGTGGTAACTTCTGTTACGTTTCAGCGTGCAAACGCGGGCACATCACAACCAAAATGGCTTTTAGTCCGGATCGAGGGCAAAGAATACATGATGCAATTTATTCCAAAGGAATTTCGGCAGCTAAAGAGCCTGAAGGTGAACGACAAAATAATTGTCAAAAGCCGCAGCGCAGGGTATTCTCCTAATCACCCATATCTGATTTTAAGGGCCGACTATATTGTGAAGGATAATACGGTGCTGTTTAAAAGGGATTTTAGTAAGAATAGGAGGTGTTGATTATTTTGGCTTGGTTTAGTATTCCCCTTAAACTAAGCCAAAATCCGTGCCTCTGTTGGTATTTTGATGGGTTTATTAGACTTCAACAAGTCCCGGCCGGACGAAGTATTTGTTTCCAGACCAGGGATGCTACAAAGCAGCAAGCTAAATCCGTTAGAAGCAAGGGAATTAATGATTAGGTCAGCTTTGATACTGTTACTTTTTAATTCCGGAACAATTGTAACCAGATTGCGGGTATACGTCAACTTTCTGACCTGATCTCTTTTGAGAATTTCTATACCATTGACGCGGCCAGCTATCTCATGTTATAAACCGTTAGTCCACCTCCATTGCCAAAAAAACAATTCATTGAAAGGAGTTAACTACCGCATTAACGGTTTTGTTTACTAATATTTTTAGATTTATATCAGGATGCCTATATTAGGTCTTATTAAACAGCACAACGATGGATTTTGGCAAATTACCCGATAATGAGTTTCCTCTAGTAGATTTTACACTACCGCCTGATCCCCCAATTACCACAGATGTTCTCTTGCACGCACAGAAACCGCCTGCGCCAGAGTTATATGTAGGCTGCGCGAAATGGGGAAGAAAGGAATGGGTTGGCATGATATACCCCGCTAAAACCAAGGAGGCAAACTTCCTGGCAGAGTATGTAAAGCATTTCAATAGCATAGAGCTCAATGCGGTGTTTTATAACATGCCAAAAAAAGAGCAAGTAAACTCATGGCGTGAGAAAGCGGAAATGTCGCGTAATGATTTTAAATTCTTTCCGAAATTTACTCAGAGCATCAGCCATATGAAACGGTTGAAGGGAGCAGAGGAAGTAACTTCTCAATATCTGGAAAGTATTTCGGAGTTTGGCGATACATTAGGCCCTGCATTCTTGCAACTGAGCGATAATTTCGGCCCGAAGAATTTTGGTATTCTAAAAGAGTACCTCGAACATCTGCCAAAAGATTATGATGTATTTGTTGAAGTAAGACACAAAGATTGGTATGCTGACCCAATTGCGCGAAAAGATCTCTTTGACATGATGCGTGATCTTAAGAAAGGTTCCATTATTACAGATGCAAGCGGCAGAAGAGATTGTGTACACATGGAATTGACCACGCCTGACGCATTTATACGATTTGTTGGCAATGGACTTCACCCCACTGATTTTAGCCGCATAGACGAATGGGTGGAGCGTTTAGGGCAATGGTCTGATCAGGGACTTAATAAAATATACTTCTTTCTTCATCAGCATGATGAAAAGGATACCCCAATTCTGGCTGATTATACTATTAAAAAGCTGAATGAGAGGTTGGGGACCGATCTTGGAAGACCGGGACTGATTGAGCCCTCGACATTATTTTAGATTTTCCACCCCCTGCCCCCGTCAGCGGGGGAGAACATAACGCCTAAAAATAAAAAGCCGCTGATTATTAATCAGCGGCTTTTTTTTGCCACGCTATGCTCGCATCCGATAGCTATCGAATGACGTCTATGAATCTTGATACTCTGTACTCAGTATTCAATACTATTTCTCCTCAAGAACTTTCGTTACTAAAGCTGCAGCTTCTTTCAACAAGATAGCAGAGTAAACCTTTAGGCCCGACTCGTCGATAAGCTTTTTAGCTTCAACGGCGTTGGTACCCTGAAGACGAACGATGATAGGCACCGGGATGTTGCCGATCTCTTTGTAGGCATCGATGACACCCTGAGCGACACGGTCGCAACGAACGATACCGCCAAAAATATTGATCAGGATGGCTTTTACGTTTGGATCTGAAAGGATGATATTAAATCCAGCTTTAACAGTCTCAGCATTTGCCGTTCCGCCCACGTCAAGGAAGTTAGCCGGCTCACCACCAGCAAGCTTGATAATATCCATTGTAGCCATTGCTAGTCCGGCACCGTTTACCATACAGCCAACGTTTCCGTCAAGCTTTACATAGTTCAGGTTAGATTTGCTGGCTTCAACTTCTGTAGGATCTTCTTCACTTGTGTCGCGCATTGCTTCGTAGTCTTTATGACGGAACAGTGCATTATCATCAAGGTTTACCTTGGCATCAACAGCAAGGATCTTGTTATCAGATGTTTTAAGGACCGGATTGATCTCGAACATTGCCGAGTCAGTAGAATCATAAGCACTGTACAGGGCAGCGATAAACTTGGTCATGTCTTTAAACGCATCGCCGCTGAGGCCAAGGTTAAAGGCAATTTTCCGGGCCTGGAAGCCCTGAAGACCAACTTTAGGATCAATTTCTTCTTTGAATATAAGGTGCGGAGTGTGTTCTGCTACTTCTTCGATATCCATACCACCCTCAGTAGAATACATGACGATGTTACGGCCTTTTGCACGATCAAGAAGAACGCTGATATAAAACTCTTTTGTTTCACTTTCGCCAGGGTAATAGACATCCTGTGCCACCAATACTTTGCTTACCAGCTTTCCTTCAGGACCCGTTTGAGGAGTTATCAGCTGCATGCCAAGGATCTGGCCAGCTTTTTCTTTAACCTCATCAAGATTCTTTGCCAGCTTCACACCGCCGCCTTTACCGCGGCCACCCGCGTGGATTTGTGCTTTAACTACAACCCAGTCTGAGTTGTATTCTGTTTTCAGCTTTTTAGCCGCTTCAACAGCCTCTTCAGCAGTTGAAGCAACGATGCCTTCCTGAACTCTGACACCGAAGCTTTTTAATATTGCTTTACCCTGATATTCGTGAATGTTCATGTACTTATTGTTTGAGGTAAAACTACGTTTTTATGTGGAAACCTGAAAATTCAGCGGACTCAATTCTTAAATAATCAGTGATTTTGTTGCAGTCTGCAAACACTATTGCAAACTATTCGCACCTTTGCAAACACAATTTGTTTCGATATATGCTTCAGGCGACAGGAATTCATAAATCATACGGCAAGCTACATATTCTAAAAGGTGTTGACCTGGAGGTACAAAAGGGCGAAATAATCACCATAGTAGGTGCATCAGGAGCCGGCAAAAGTACGCTGCTCCATATTATAGGCACGCTGGACCAGCAGGACCAGGGGAATGTACGCCTGAATAACATTGATGTCGGATCGTTATCATCTAGAAAGCTAAGCGCGTTCCGGAATGAGCATATCGGCTTTATTTTTCAATTTCATCATTTGCTGCCGGAATTTACCGCGCTGGAGAACATTTCAATTCCGGCATATATCGCAAAAAAAGGAAAGAAGCAGACGGAAGAGCGGGCGCGTGAGCTGTTAGACCTGCTGGGACTGAAGGACCGGGCAGACCATAAGCCCAATGAACTATCAGGAGGGGAGCAGCAGCGGGTTTCAGTAGCGCGGGCGATGATCAACAATCCATCGATTATTCTGGCAGATGAGCCATCAGGAAATTTGGATTCCAATAATGCCGAGAGCCTGCACCTTTTATTTACTGACCTGCGGGACCGCCTTAAGCAGACTTTCGTGATTGTGACCCATAACGAACACCTTGCGAATATGGCTGACCGTAAGATCATGATGAAGGACGGCCAGATCATTTTATAGAATGCCAGTTCTAATCACAGCCGGCCTTAGTCAGGAAGCCTACCGGGTTAAGCGAATATTAGATAAAGCGGAGGTAGTATTTGCAGACTCGAGTCCGCTGCCGCAAATTCCAGGTACAAAAAGCCTGGTTCTTCCCTCTTATACATCCTCAAGCTTTGTGCATGAAGTTCTGAAAGCCTGCCTGGATCTGGGCATTAAAAAAGTTTATCCCCTAAAATCAGGAGAAGTAAGAGAGCTGGCAAAAGCCCGATTGTTATTTGCAGAATATGAGGTGAGGCTGATCCTGCCATCAGATGAATGGCTAAGAAACAATGAGATGACGGCCGCTCCGCGCGATGCTGCGATCACAGTTGTGGAAGAGGGAGCAGCTGTGGCAGGAGCTGATTTACCAGAGCCCTTATCAATAAATAAAGAGACCGGGATTTTTGCGTGGGCAACCCGGGACCAGAAAACAGAGTATAGTTTATATTTAGTTGAAGATGCTGGAATATAAAGATATAGACCCCAGAAAAAAGGCATTTGTATTCGAGCTGGACAATGTTCTTTACCCCGAGAAGGACTACCTTCTGCAGGTATATTATCTCTTTTCAAACTTTATTGAGTTTACGGAAGGCGTTCCCACATCGCAGGAATTGACGGACTTTTTAAAGACCGTCTACCACCATCATGGCGAAGCGGGGATTTTTGATAAAGCCATAGATGCATTTGCCATTGAGGAAAAATACCGGATCAATTTTGACAGGCTACATAGTACAGCCATATTGCCGCTGAAGCTTTTGATGTACAAAGAGGTTTTGAAGCTGCTGCAGGAGATTATTGTAGACCGGAAGGAGATCTTTATCGTTACGAACGGAAATCCTGCCATACAGCTGAATAAGATCCGCCAAATGGAGTGGAACGGGCTGGAAAAGTATTTGAAAGTATTTTATGCAGAAGAAATAAAACTTAAACCCGAACCAGACGTATTAACGTATATACTTTCAGACAATAATCTACTCCGAAAAGAAGTTGTAATTATCGGAGCCAGTGAAATTGATGAGGAGTTTGCAGCGGCGTGCGGGGTAGATTATGTGAATGTCGAAGAGTTTCTGTAGATTCAATAAGCAGCTAACAAAGAACCAATTATAAATTAATAACAGACAATGATAATCAAGTCGAATATTCAAAAGCTTTTCATCCTATCTTTTGGCCTTTTGATTGGCTTTTCTGCATGTAAGAAAGAGAAACCAACGCCAACGCCGGTACCACCGGTTGTAGTGCCCGCTACCCGTGCGGAACTAACAAAGGACTCCATTTACCTTTATGCAAAGGATACCTATTACTGGAACGAACCATTTCCGACCTATGAAACCTTTAAACCAAGAACATTTGCCACTAACCAGGCCGTTCTTGACGCTATTGTTAAACTGCCGGGTACAGGTAAACCCGTTGATAAATATTCGTTTCTGGATGACGGATCTGTTTCGGCAGAACTGGGCGGGGTGAGTGGTGATTACGGATTTTCGATTTTCTACAATGGTACATCACCATCCAGCGATCTCAGGATAAAATATGTGTCTCCAAATTCTCCGGCAGCAGGCAAGGGACTAAAACGAGGTTACCGGATCACTAAGGTGAACGGAAGAACTGACTTGAGCACAGGAGCAGACGCAAATATTGCTTTTGTGAGTGATGCCGTATTCGGATCCAGTCCGAGCGTTTCGTTAACGGTGCTAAAGCCGAATGGAACAACTGAAGACGTTGTTGTATCGAGGGGAAGTTATTCGAACACACCGATATTTTATACGTCGGTTATGACCGCCGGCACTAAAAAAGTGGGTTATATAGTATTTAACAGCTTTACCACTAATTCCAGGGATGCGCTGACTTCTAAAATTGCTGAATTCACAGCCGCAGGAGTTACCGAATTGATTGTTGACCTCAGGTATAATGGCGGGGGATCTGTAGCAACGGCCGACGTATTTACCAATTTAATTGCACCGGCATCGCTTAACGGGACCACGATGTATACCACCTTCTGGACTAAAACAATGCAGGACGGTAAAGCAAGCATCCTGGCCAACCAGCCGCTCACCGATGCCAATGGCAAGCTGCAGACCTTTACAGGCGGTGTGAACGGTAAATTTGCAACATACGCCGATATTGACTACAAGCCAGCGGCTAACCGTGAAACGTTTGCAAAAATAGGGAGCGGGAATTTCTCCAAGGTATATTTCCTGGTGCTGTCAGGTACAGCTTCGGCTAGTGAGCTTTTGATCAACAACCTGAAGCCGCATATGGAAGTTAAGCTTATAGGGCGTACAACTTATGGTAAACCAGTAGGTTTCTTTGCCATCGGCATTGATAAGCTGGATCTTTATATCCCACAGTTCGAGACCAAGAATTCACAAAATATAGGCGGTTACTTTACCGGTATGACTCCAGATTTTACTGTTGGAGATGACGTGACCAAAGATTTTGGTGACCCGACCGAGGCGCTGCTTGCAGCAGCCTTAAGCTACTCTGCTAAAGGTACTTTTACGATAAGCAAACCAAACACAACTATAAGCAGTGTTAAACCGATGTCTGTAAAAGAAGCAGCTGATATGACCGATGAGTTTGACAAGGACAAGTTCAAAGGAATGAACTATGATAAGAAACTGAAGCTCAAGAAGCAGTAGGGATCAGGGATCAGGGATCAGGTATCAGGTAACAGGTATCAGGTATCAGGTGTCAGGTAGTTATTCATTTCATTGTAAAAAATACCTCATAAGTTAATTATGGGGTATTTTTTATGAAATCCTTATTAATATCCAGTAATTTAGTAGTCTACTGTATTTGGCAGTAAATTAAATCAGGTGTTATGAGTTTAAGACTGGGCGATATAGCCCCAAACTTTAAGGCAAAATCATCTCAGGGAGAGATTGATTTTTACGATTATTTAGGAGACAGCTGGGCGGTATTATTTTCGCACCCGGCAGATTACACTCCTGTATGTACTACAGAATTAGGCAAGACCGCGTCGTTAAAAGACGAATTTGAGAAGCGTAATGTGAAAGTTATCGCGTTAAGCGTTGACAGCGAAGAATCGCATAAAGGCTGGATCAAAGATATTAATGAAACGCAGGATGTGGAAGTTACCTTTCCAATACTTGCAGATGAGAACAGAGAAGTAGCGGAATTATATGGTATGATGCACCCGAACGCGTCAGAAACGTTTACCGTTCGATCATTGTTCATTATTGGCCCGGATAAGAAGATCAAACTTATGATCACCTATCCAGCATCGACCGGAAGAAACTTCCAGGAAATTTTACGCGTGATTGATTCACTTCAGCTAACAGCAAATTACAGCGTTGCCACTCCAGCCGACTGGAAAGAAGGCGAAGATGTTGTTATTGTTCCGGCAATAAAGACAGAAGATATCGCAGCAAAATTCCCGAAAGGCTACACAGCGATTAAGCCCTATTTAAGAATGACACCTCAGCCGAATAAATAAGCGGCATGAGTGACTAAAATCATTCATTATCTTTATATTAGTTAACAGCTCTGTGTATTAAATACATAGAGCTTTATTTTTATAGATTATGGCAACAGGAAAAGTAAAATGGTTCAATACTCAGAAAGGGTATGGGTTTATCGTAAATGACGATGATAACAAAGAGATTTTTGTTCATTTTAAAGACATTGAAGGCGGTGCGAATGCGATCAGGGAGAATGACACGGTAGAGTTTGATATAGAAGAAGGCCGGAAAGGCGCTCAGGCTACGAGGGTTAGGAAAGCATAAGGTATTTGGAACGACGTTAACAGCGGAAAGCGAAAGGCTGGAAGCCAGACGAGGGGTTGGACAGGACGAGCTATATTTACAAGCGGGTGCAGTGAATAACGAGCAGTTCATTGTTCGGCCCGGTGCAGAATAAGAGGTAGTCATTACCCCCGTCGCTAATGCGCAGCTTTTTTCTGACCTTGTCAGGATCCTGGGGAAAGTTACGGCAGATGATATTTGCCTTTTTAAACGTATGATTCTTAATGAAGGTGCCGTACTCCGCGGTGCTTACAACCTTAAACTTCCTGCCAATAAAGTCATCCTGAAGGGTTTCCGAAGTATAGAGGTGAGTATGCTGGTGAAGCTTGAAAACATCGAACTCACGGGTGATCAACTTGAAGCAGCCCGCTTTCAACAGGGCAACGTCAGGTTCGTACAGATAAGCGAGGGGTGCCGAATATTGATTAATTACAAAAGCTTTCTCTTCTGAGGTGCGAAAGGAGAACGTAACCTGATCTTTCTCAAGCAAAACCGCGCAAGTTATTGGGGGATCCAATTCCGCTGCCGACTTATCGATGATATATACTACCTCCTTGCATTCATTTTTCACACTCAGAATATGGATTGCTGTAACACCGTCCAGTTCCCTGATAGTGGACTGAATATCCAATAAAGGGGCGGTTTTAATCATCAAACGATCAGAGCACCCGGACAATAGACTTAGTTCAGTTACGACATCAGGCTCACAATCCTGCAGCATGAACACTTTGCGGGAGCTCACACGCCTTGACGGATCAATATAAATAGTTGCAAACGACTCGCGGGCGTCTTTCAGATATTGGATTCCGTCTGTATGGACATGAGTGATACTTAAACCCAGAACGTGTGAGTTATGGGCCGCTATGACGGACAGATCGCCATTAAGCTCACAATGAGTTACCTGATTTCCCTGCTGCGCGAAGAGACTGGCATCCACGCCAAAGCCGCCAGTGAGGTCGATGGCTTTGCCGCCGAGAAGGAGAGCGGCTTTATATTTTGCTGTGGCCTGAGAGGAGCACTGCTCTAAAGCAAGCTTTTCCGGATAATATATTCCGGAGGTATTATACCACAGGGGGAGTTTGGTTTCACACCGTTTCCTGCCATCGATCTGCTGAGCAAGTTCCTTTGAGCTGACATGAGGGAAGGGGCTTTTCGACAGACCTATAGCAGCGACATCCGAATGACTATTCTTTTGGATAAAGTCCTGAACCTCCGGGTTTAATACTGCCTTATTCAATAGATTACTTTAATACAAACTGAGCGGTATTCCTGCTGGTCTGCTCAAGCAAGACAGTTCTTTCGGAGACGATCTTATTGATGTCTAAACGGGTATAGTGCCGGATGGTGATCAGTTCAAGACCGGTATTATAGCGGATCTTAAAATCTGAAAGCTTCTTAATTAAGCGGTCCAGTTTCACTTCGTTATAATCACAGCAAACGGAGAGGCTTAAGGCTGAGACCTGCATCATGTTGACCTTGATGTTTACAGAAGAAAGAGAACTGAATATAAGCCCAAGAGTAGCTTCATCAATAAAGGACAGATCAGAAGATTTTATGGATATGAGCACCTGTTCCTTTTTAACGATGATAGCTGGCAGAGATTTATCAAAATCGGGCGTACCATCGATGCAGGTCCCGCTATCTTCTGGCTGCATAAAAGGTTTTACGAAAAGCGGAATTCCGGCGTTCTGCAGGGGTTTGATAGTTTTGGGATGAATGACAGTAGCTCCGTAATATGACATTTCCAGCGCTTCGACATAGGGGATATGCGCATACACCTGAGTGGTTTCGAAGAGTTTTGGATCAGCGTTTAACACACCCGGAACATCCTTCCAGATAGTGAGAGATTCGGCGCCCAGACATGAAGCAAAGATCGCGGCAGAGTAATCAGACCCTTCGCGGCCAAGCGTTGTGGTAAAGTTTTCCGAAGTACCGCCAATGAAGCCCTGGGTTATAATACACTGGTCTTTCAGGATGTCTTTCGTAGTTTGAATAGCCAGTAAGGTTTTATCGGTATCGACTTTCCCCTCACGATACGTATTGTTGGTGTGGATTAGTCCGCGCGCATCAAGCCATTGGGTTTTTATGCCAGCTGAATTCAGATATGCACCAACTATACGGCTCGATACCAGCTCGCCGATAGACACGATTTGATCATAATTGAAATCGTAGTCCGGGTGAGGTTCATCCTCCAGCATCCAGTCAATTTCGATAAAGACATTGGCAACATCATCAAAAACAGGGTGGCTGGGGTCTTCAAACAGCTCATGCATGATGGTCTCATGATACTGTTTTACTTCGGTGAAAAGCTGCTGAACATCCGGGCTCTGATCAACGTAAGCCTGGGTGAGCTTTTCAAGAGCATTTGTTGTTTTGCCCATTGCGGAAACAACAACCAAAATATTGTCTGATTTATTCAGTTTAAGGATATTAGCGAGGGTTTTGACCCCGCTGGCATCCTTTACAGAGGCTCCGCCAAATTTAAATATCTTAATCACCGGTCTGAATCTCCTTATCTTAACTAAAGTTGGCTAATTGTTCTCTGGATAAGGAGACATTCAGCCATCCGCCATCCAAAGGAGCATTATATTTTTTATAAAAATTTATTGCAGGTTCATTCCAGTCGAGCACCTGCCATGACATACCGTTAAACCCTTTTTCAACGGCTTCTTCGATAAGCCGGTCGAAAATCAACTTTCCAATACCCTGACCCCTCATTTCTTCTGTTACCAGCAAGTCTTCGAGGTACATGCGGCAGCCCTTCCAGGTGGAATACCTGATATAATACAAGCCAAAGCCCTGAATGATGCCACCGCTTTCGGCTACAAAGGCCTTCCAAACCGGTTTATTACCGAATCCGGCGTCCTCAAATTCAGCCAAAGTTACCGTTACCTCGTCCGGCGCGCGTTCGTAAACGGCAAGCTCCTGAACAAGTTCCAGCAACCGGGCGCAATCTTGTTTTATAGCAACTCTGATAGTGATATCCATTTTGATGAGGGGTAATTAAGATTCAGTTTTTTTGGCTCTGTTACCAAATAAGGTACTTCCGAGCCTGATCATGGTGCTTCCCTGTTCCACAGCTATTTTATAATCGCCGGACATTCCCATGGATATTTCGCTGAAATCAGGATCCTTGCGGAAAAAAGTTTCTTTTAAACCACTAAAGAGGGTTTTAAGTTCATAAAACTCATCGCGAATCATTCTTGGATTATCTGTTAGTGTTGCAATACCCATCAGTCCGCGCACTTTTATGTTCTTCAAAGCCTTAAATTCCTCTGACCGTAATAATTCAACGGTTTCAGCAAAATCCATTCCATATTTGGTGTCTTCATCGGCGATGTAGATCTGAAGAAGGCAGTCAATAACACGGTTATTTTTCAGAGCCTGCTTGTTAATTTCCTGCAGCAGCTTTATGCTGTCGACAGAATGGATCATGGTGATAAACGGTGCGATATATTTTACCTTATTGGTTTGAAGATGCCCGATCAGGTGCCATTCAATATCTTTAGGGAGTTTCTCAGCCTTGTCTACCAGTTCCTGGACCATATTCTCGCCGAAGATTCGCTGGCCAGCATCATAGGCTTCATTAATGCTTTCTATGGGTTTAGTCTTGGAAACAGCAATTAACTTGACTGCCGTATTCTTAAGTTCTTCCTTTATAGCTGATATATTAGCTTCAATGCTCATTAAATCCGTATTTTTGTATGTTATTTAAAATGGTAAACCTACGGGATAGCGGAGTAAAAAACAAAGAATAACAAACAAAGAATGAACAAAGGGGAGCAGCGAACAAAGAAGCAGTCGCTGATACCCGACATTAATCCAGCGATGAAAAGAATACCGGTGCTCTTAGTATGCCTGTTTTTGCTATTCGGGTGCAACAGCGGCAAGTTACCAGAAGGAGTAATTGATGAAAAAAAGATGATCAATGTGCTGACTGATCTGTCTGTCATGGATGGTTATATGTCTACCCTGACGTATACAGATACCTTGAGGGGACAGGGGCAAAATTTATATGCCAGCATTTATAAAAAACATGATATCAGCAAAGCGATTTTCGACAAAAGCATGAAGTATTATGCCACGCAGCCCGTAGCGCTGGATAGCATGTACAGCAAGGTGACACGAAGACTCGACGCAAAAGAGAAGAAAGTATTCAAAACCCAGACACTGAAAGAGATACAGTCGGCTAAATGATCTACCCTAATAATGCTGCCGAGAAACTTGGCTTTCTTGATATTAAAGAACTGATTAAAACGTATTGTCTGAGCACTATGGGCCAGCAAATGGTTGACAAGATCAGTGTGATGACTAATTTCGATCACATCAACAAGTTTCTACGCCAGACACATGAATTTAAGAGTATAATTCTGACGGATTCGCCTCTTCCTATCAACAACTTCTTTGATATCAAGATCATGGCGGAGAAGGCCAGGATTGAAGGAACCTATCTGACCGAAGATGACTTCTTTAAGGTATCAGTTTCGCTGGGAACCGTGTTTTCAGTTATCCATTACTTTACCGAGCGAGAAGGGCAGTATACCAATTTACAGGCTTTGTTCGAGCACGTGCCTGTTGAAAAATCTATTCTTGTTAAGATCGAGAAGGTAATAGACCCTAAAGGGAAGATGAGGCCTAATGCGTCACCGGAACTGCAGAATATTATTTCTGACATCGCAAAAGCTGAGCAGGATGCGCGAAAACGAATAGACCAAATATTCAAAAGCGCCCAGAACAATGGCTGGACGGCGGATGGGAACCTGACGATCCGTGACGGAAGGTTATGTATACCGGTGCTGGCGGAGAATAAGCGGAAACTCAAAGGGTTTATTCATGATGAATCGTCGTCCGGTCAGACCGTTTACCTGGAACCAGAAGAGGTTTTTCAGCTGAATAACATTATACGTGACCTGGAATTTGAGAAGAGGCGAGAGATCATCAAGCTGTTAGTAGCCCTGACCGATGAGCTGCGGCCATACGTGCCACTGCTGTTATCTTACCACGGTTTATTAACCAAGCTCGACTTTGTACGGGCGAAAGCACTATTTGCCATCAGCATCGAGGCTGAAATGCCGGTACTTACCAAAGAGCCGGAATTAGATCTGATTAATGCACGGCATCCGCTGTTGTTTCTGAATTTCAAAAAAGAGCATCACACGGTAGTACCGCTGAATATAAAGATCGATGAACAGGATCGCGTAATCGTAGTATCCGGCCCGAATGCGGGCGGGAAATCGGTTTGTATGAAGACTGTCGGGCTGCTGCAGATCATGGTGCAGGCTGGTTTATTGATCCCGGCTGACGAGCATTCCAAAATCGGATTATTTAAGCAGATATTTGCGGACATTGGAGATGATCAATCTATAGAAAGTGACCTGAGTACCTACAGCGCACATCTTTCAAAGATGAAGAACTTCATTGAGATGGCAAATTCGAGGACGCTCATACTGATTGATGAGTTTGGTACAGGTACCGACCCGCAATTTGGAGGGCCGATTGCAGAAGCCGTTCTGGAAGAGCTTAATCAGAAAAAAGTACGGGGCGTGGTAACTACGCATTATTCAAACTTAAAGACATTTGCCAATTCGACCCCTGGGCTTGAAAATGCTTCGATGTTATTTAACAATGAAGAGATGCAGCCATTATATATCCTTTCCCTTGGTAAACCCGGAAGTTCGTACGCATTTGAAATAGCCCAGAAGATAGGCCTGAGCCAGAAAGTGCTGCAATCTGCGAAGAACAAGATCGGCGATTACCAGAAGAAAGTTGACACCCTGTTAGTTGACCTTGAACGGGACAAAAAAGAACTGATAGATACGAGAATATCGCTGGAGAAGAAGGAGCGGGGGCTTAAGACGATGCTTGCTGAGAACGAACAGCTCAAGACATATCTCGAAGAGAATAAGAGAACTATCTTAAAAGACGCAAAGGTTGAAGCTCAGAACATCATAAAGAATGCAAATAAGCTGATTGAGAACACCATATCTGAGATCAAAGAGAATAAAGCGGAGAAAGAGCAAACTCAGAAGCTTCGCCAGAACCTTGAACAAGAGCTGAAGAAACATAATGTTCCGGAAAAGAAGGCAGCCAAGCCTCAGGTGATTGCAGAACTGCAGAAAGGGGACTGGGTGAAGTTAATGGATTCGGAAACTATAGGCCAGGTAATCGAGATCGCGAGGGATAACGTTATCCTGGCGATGGGCGACCTGAGATCGGTGGTGAAGCTTAAAAGAGTGGAGAAGATATCAAATAAGGCAGTACCCAAAGAGATCCGCAAGAGTTATGCGCATGACCTGACGCAGGATTTTTCAACCTTCAGTACTGAACTTGATCTGCGGGGACGAAGAGGCGATGAAGCCTTGTATGAAATTGAGAAATATCTTGACCGGGCGGTTATGATGGGTTTAAACAGCCTTAAGATCATTCATGGAAAAGGAGACGGGATTCTGCGCAAGCTGATCAGGGGTTATCTGAGCAAATATCCGCAGGTCGATAAAATGGAAGACGAGCATGCCGATCGCGGTGGTGACGGGATAACATATGTGTACCTGAAATAGCAGAACAATTTCCCCCGGGGAATGTTTAATCAAAAACATCTCCCATGAAAAAACCACTTCTATTCCTACTTTTTGCAGGCCTTATGGCATATGCGGGGTGCAAAAAATCATCAAGCGATACAGAACCTGTATTGACCGATGCCACTATAGATATCAGGGTACTAACGCAGAATTTGTCACTTCCATGGGAGATTACGTGGGGGCCGGATAATATGATCTGGATGACGGAACGCGGAGGCAAAGTAAGCCGGGTCAACCCGTCTACAGGAGCTGCCACAACAGTCATCTCAATTGCTGATGTGAAGTCGACTGGCGAAGGAGGCTTGCTTGGAATGGCATTACATCCTTCTTTTACAGCCAATCCACATGTTTTTGTCGTTTATAATTATGACAAGGGGGGTACTTACATGGAAAAGGTTGTCAGATACACCTACAATGGTACGACCTTAACCAGTCCGATGATCTTGTTAGACAATATAGCGGCGTCCAGTGTTCATAACGGCAGCCGGCTGCTTATAAGCTCAGATCTTAAGCTTTTTATCACAACAGGGGATGCATCTAATCAGCCCAGTGCACAGAATTTAAGTTCAACAAGCGGAAAAGTGTTAAGGATAAATTTGGATGGAACTATCCCTTCAGATAATCCTGTTGCAGGAAATCCAGTCTGGAGTTTCGGACACCGAAACCCACAGGGGCTGGTATTTGCGAATGATAAACTTTACAGCTCCGAACACGGTCCGGACAAAGACGATGAGGTGAATATCATCCTGAAAAACAGAAATTTTGGCTGGCCGACAGTAAACGGTTTGTGCGATGAAACCGCAGAGCAGAGCTTTTGTACTGCAAACAATGTAGCGCAGCCAATTATTCGATGGACGCCAACACTCGCTGTTTCCGGGATGGATTTCTACGACAACAACGCTATTCCGCAATGGAAAAACTCGCTGATACTGAGTACGCTAAAAGATGAAACTCTATATCAGCTGAAATTGAATCAGGCAGGAGACAAAGTTGATGAATCAAAAAAGCTTATCACCGGAACTTACGGGCGATTGAGAGATGTATGTGTTTCGCCGGATGGAAAAGTTTTTGTGGCAACAAGCAACGGCTCTAATGATAAGATCATTGTACTCATGAAGAAGTAAAGTCCGTCAGCTTTTGTATTTTCGTCCACCAACCAAAGAATTATGATCAATAAAGTAGTTACTGATGCTGATGAAGCGATCAGGGACCTGACTAATGGCATGACTGTTATGCTGGGAGGTTTTGGCCTCTGCGGTATTCCTGAAAACTGCATCAATGCACTTGTTAAAAAAGGGACAAAGGACCTCACCTGCATATCAAATAATGCCGGAGTAGATGATTTTGGCATTGGGCTGATGCTGCAGCAAAAGCAGGTAAAAAAGATGATCTCATCTTATGTTGGCGAGAATGCGGAGTTTGAGCGCCAGCTTTTGTCAGGGGAACTGGAAGTTGAACTTATTCCGCAGGGCACCCTAGCTACCCGCTGTATGGCTGCAGGTTATGGCATGCCGGCCATTTTTACACCGGCAGGCGTTGGAACAGAAGTGGCAGATGGCAAAGAAGTACGGAATTTCAATGGCAAGGATTATTTGATGGAGGCTGCGTTTGAGGCTGACTTTGCAATAGTTAAAGCATGGAAGGGAGATACGGCAGGTAACCTGGTTTACCGTTCAACAGCGAGAAACTTTAATCCTGTTATGGCTATGGCAGGTAAAATCACTATTGCCGAGGTAGAGGAACTGGTGGAAATAGGAGAGCTTGATCCAGATCACGTACATACCCCGGGCATATTTGTCCACCGAATTTTTCAAGGCAAGGATTATGAGAAAAGGATTGAACAGAGAACGGTGAGACGGGTGGACGGTTGACAATTGACAGTTGACAGTTGACAGTTGACAATGGAGAATTTAGAATTTAGAAGTTTTGGGGTGGGAGATAGCTAATGGATAGTCATAGTACAAATTAAGATAATTGAGAATTCATGTTAGATAAAGACGGAATTGCAAAGCGAATTGCGAAAGAGATAAAAGATGGTTACTACGTAAATCTTGGTATTGGAATTCCTACGCTTGTAGCTAATTACATACCAGAAGGGATAAATATTGTTCTGCAATCTGAAAACGGGCTGCTGGGTATGGGACCTTTTCCATTTGAAGGGGAGGAAGACCCCGATCTGATCAATGCAGGCAAACAGACCATCACCACTCTGCCGGGCTCTGCAATTTTTGATTCAGCATTAAGCTTCGGGATGATCCGCTCACAGAAGGTGGACTTAACCATACTTGGTGCGATGGAGGTTTCTGAGAACGGCGATATTGCCAACTGGAAAATTCCGGGCAAAATGGTAAAGGGGATGGGCGGTGCCATGGATCTGGTGGCTTCGGCAAAAAACATCATTGTAGCCATGCAGCATGTGAACAAGGCTGGAGAAAGTAAGCTTCTTCCGGAATGTACCCTGCCGCTAACAGGAGTGAGATGTGTAAAAAAGATCGTTACCGAACTTGCTGTGCTGGAAGTTTTAGAAAAGGGAGGGTTTAAATTGCTGGAGCGTGCACCTGGGATAAGTGTTGAGGATATACAAAAAGCTACGGCGGGGAAACTGGTAATTGAGGGAGAGATCCCTGAAATGTCGTTTTAAATATTGCTTCTTAGCAGCATTTACTTTGGCCGGCATTCAGAATTAATGAAATCTAATTTATAGTATCACAATAACTGGTGCGTTGCAAACCTGTTCAACTAAGAACAGTTGCTCTAAGTTGCTCGGAGATCTCATCGGTAATCTTTATGATATCTTCAGCAACATGTGTGTTGTTGGTTATTACCTGATCACATTCTTCTCTGAAGGGCAGCAGATAGGTTTTATATGCCGGAACAACATGATTATTCCATTTATATAGTACATCGCCTTCCGGGTAACCACGCTCCAAAAGGTCGCGTTTCAAACGGCGCTGAAGTGCGATGTCTTCATCGGTGTCGATAAAAATCTTAAGATCCAGCAGCTCTGAAATTTCCTTAAAATGCAGGATAAACAGACCTTCTACGATAACGATGGGCGCTGGTTTGATCTCTAAAAGCTTTGGTTCAGCATTAGGATTATTAAAGGTGTATTCCTTTTGATAAACTGTTTCACCATTAATGAGCTTCGAAATATCGCTCATGAATAAGTCGTTATCTATCGTGCGCGGCTCATCAAAATTATACAGCTTATTTTCTTCAGCCGTCATGTTATGAGCGACGCGGAAATAATAATCATCCTGGGAAACCAGGCAGACTTCATTTTCTTTAAAATGATTGAGGAAGCACTTTAAGAAAAATGTTTTTCCTGAACCACTTCCTCCTGCAATACCAATTACAAATGGTTTGTTACTCATTTGGGACACCGTATACTATCGTTGCTTGAAATCGTTTGTCTATTGCGCCGATAAGATCGGCCGCGGCTTTAGTTATAACAATGATAGCATCTTTTGTTGACTCATTTTGAGAGAATTTACCAACAACTTTTGCGAAGGTACTCTTCCCGGTCATAGCGTTGGTGATTTTTACGATAGTGCCAATAGGCGCAGTTTGATGCAGGGCAAGCATTTTTGTTCCATCGAGGTTCTCATCGGCAATCCAAATTGCTACTCCACGTTCGTCCACTTCACGAAGCCCATACCGTGCCGGAGGCAATTTTAGGCGATCGCCGGCATTCAAACTGCTGTCTACCTGAGTAGCCGCAGCCCGAGAATCCACTTTAGGCGGATTTAACGGTGGAGCAAGGGGAGGCGTAACCTCAGTAGCGGTGCCGTAAGGTACTTTGATAATTTGGCCGATCGCAAGGTTGCTACTTGTTAGATTGTTGAGTGTTTTAATGTCCTCAACCGTGGTGTTAAATTTCCTTGCTATGGCTACAAGATATTCCCTCGGCCCAACTTTATAATCTATAACAGCCATTTTTGAAGGTGAAACACTTTCAGTCTTCTCAATTGCTGCAACCGGTTGGGCTGAAGAATATGAACGATCTGTAGGAACCCTTAAAATTGTTCCGATCTGTAAAGTCCTGTTACTGTTAAATTGTATAATGGACTGAGGAGTTACGTTGTATTTACGGCCAATCGAATAATAGGTTTCTTTAGCCTCCACCTTATGGACGATTGTTTTTTTGCCGTTAAGATTCTCGACATTTATAGAATCTATTTTTGTAGAAGCATTTGCTTTATACGCCAGGGCAATAAAACAAAGTGATAATACCAGTCGTATCAGCATTGAATTAAATTTGTTAAAAGTTTGCAATTATACTAAATAAGCAACTATTTCTTCTTTATTACGGATATAGAAGAGATGATTTTTCTGGATAAAGAACGCTTCGGGTTGTAGTTTTTGTATACCCGAAATCAATATATCGTCTATTAAAATCTTATCTCCCTGATATACAACCAATCTTTGTTGCATTTGATCAGCGTTTACCTCGTGAAAACTCAAAATAACCTTATCAGAATGATGTAAAACAGATAATTCACCAGCCAAAACGCCATGGCTTATATTGGCCGGGATTATAAACTTGATATCAATTTCGGGGAAAAAGATTTCAGGGTTAACATCACTACCTGGTGCAGGAATAACGGCTGCTGAGTTATGGTCGATCCAGTAGTATTTTCTGGGCTGGATCCGGGAATCATAAACCTGTATGCCGGCATTTTGCACGTCATTTAAAGAAACATTGAATTGCTGCCAAATTATGGACCCGTCCTGAGCGCTAACAGACAAAATGCCCTTGCTTTCGGGTGTTTGTGCATGTTCATACCCATTAAGAACGATATTTTGCTGACCAGCAAAAGCCAGGGAGAGGTTCCAGCCCTCGTCATAAGTTTTCTCTTTGAACTTCTTTTCTCCGGTAATAAAATCAAATGCGCTGAAGGCGACCTGCCGGGATTCCGCATTACGGGTTTCAATAGCAATTAAGCCGTGATCATGCACTTTCAACTTCCATATCAGACCGGAAAACTTCTCTGACAAGGACGGCTGGAGTGTATTTTTATTGGGACGCATGAACGGCAAAAATACGCTAAATAGGCCGGTTTATGGTCAGAGAAAGTTCAAAAAGGCACTACACTTTTTCAGGCAAGAAATTTGTATAGTGTTATTAGAAAATATATTAACCAGATTTTATCACCATGAATGCGAAAGAAATAAGCCTAGAGGAAAAAGAAGTTAAGCCTATAGTAGATCAATTAAACGATCTTTTGGCCAATTACCACATTCACTATCAAAAACTCCGCGGATGCCACTGGAATATTAAGGGGCCGCACTTTTTTACTCTTCACATCAAATTTGAAGAGCTGTATTCAAATGCGCAGTTAACTATAGATGAGTTAGCAGAGCGGATATTAACATTAGGCAAATCGCCCCACAGCACGTTTGCGGACTATATAAAAGTATCTAAGATCAAGGAAGCTAATACCATTGGGATGAAGGACAGTGATATGGTTGCAGCGATTCTGGATGATTTCAGCAGTCTGATAGAACTTGAAAGGGAGATAATGACAACCACTGCGGAAGCGGGAGATGATGGCACAAATGACCTAATCAATAAATTTATGCAGTTCAAGGAAAAAAATACCTGGATGCTTAGGTCGTTCGCCGGCAAAAGTTAAGTTGCTGTTAATTGAGGAAAATGCAAAAGCCGCCCCTAATCAGGAGGCGGCTTTTGTATTTATATTCATTTAGAAACGAGTACCTACTGTAAGAAATACATTGTGTCTGGTATTCTTCAGTGAAGCAATCGGCTCGCTGCCATTGTTAAGAGTGTAAGGCTTTTGGTCAGAAGTAAATCCCACATTCTGATACGTTAAATCAACATAATAGTTATTGATCCTGTAACCGAGACCACCACTGTACGAACTTGTATTTAAATCGCTTGTCGATAAGTTTTTATAGGGATTACCCTGAACTCCATAACCAGCACGGAGCATAATACTTTCAATTTTATATTCTGCACCAACCCGATAATTCACAGCGCTTTTATAATTATCCAAAATAGCTTTATTGTTATCGTTGATAAGGGCGGCGTTGCCATTATCTGATGGCAGAAAATTGATTGTCGAATAGTCAACGAAATCTACATCAGCTGACAAGAAACCCTGATTTCCGAAAAAATAACCTATCCCGCCGCTTAATTTCATTGGAGTGCGCAGTTTATATCTGAAATCGTAAATCTCCTCATCGTTGGTATATTGAGTAGCTCCATTTACGTTTCTGGCATATCGGGTATCAAGATTTTCAGCATAGGTGTCGTCAATTGTGTACCACGTTGGGCTTTGGAAAGTAGCTCCAAGCCGAACGTTAGGAGTAGGGCGATAGATAGCTCCAATCTTTGCATTTATTCCAGACCCTTTAGTTATTTGACGTTGATTATAAGTCAGGACATAGTCACTGCCTTCGGTAACGTTATAGCCATCTTCCTGGTATTCAGAATAAGTATTGTAGTTAATGCTTGCCAAACCCAGACTGGCACCAATGTAAAACTTGTTCTCATAGTTAGCACCAAAAGCGAAATTAAACTCAGACTGAGATCCGTTTCTGTCGGTACTGTTAGTCTGCACATTATTTACATCTGTTTCAGGAAAATAATAACCTGCGGCATCGTAACCAATTAAATAATTGTCGTAAGCCATTCTTTCAAGAGAACCTGCAGGAAGTGAACTCGGAGAGCCATAATTATCAGTAGCGAGCTCAGAATAATAATCTGCGACAGAATTGACACCGTTGGTACCTGAAAAACGGACGTTGTTACCATAACCTTTCGTTCTGTTATAGCCCAGGCCAAAATTGAAGCTGATCCAGCCTTTATCAAGCTGAGCGCCTTTTGGCTTCGTTACCTTTGAATTGAAGACAACAGCTGCATGAGCGAGGCTCATCTGATCTTTACGACCCAAATTCCGCTGTCCCAGATATTGAGCATCAGAAGTAAAACTGTTGAACTCGGGAGTGAGGCTAAACTCTGAGCGGGTGAATAAACCTAAACCAGCGGGATTAGCTCCAACGGAACTAAGATCGCCACCGACGCCTGTTTGAGCACCAATTGCTTTAAACCTGGCTGTACTGCCAAACGGGGTTTGAGAGAATCGAAGTGCGTCGCCCGAATATTGGGCATATACTTGTCCTGTAGCGCCCACTATGGCCGCCATGGCTAAAAGAATTCTGAAATTCATAAGATTTTCCTATAGGTATTAATTTCCTCTTGATGGCCGGCCACCGCCGCCGCTACTACCACCGTCATTACTTCTGCCACCGCCACTGTTGTTGTTTGACGGAGGAGCTGAATTAACACGCTCAGGCTGAGAAGACCTTTGCGGCTGCTGGCTAACTCTTTCCGGACGCGGAGCTGTTGCAGCTGGTCTGCTGTTTCCTGATGACGGAGCTGTAGAAGTTCCACCATCGTAACGACCTGCACGGCTTCCGCCAGATTGAATCACGTTACCATTATTGCCGTTTCTTATAATACCGCCTGCATTGCCGCCATTCACAGCACCCGGATCGATAGGTAGTCCATCTGATCCTCTAACAGGGCGCGGACGATAATTTGGTGAAGTATACACCGGACGATTAACACCGTAACCACCACCGTAAAACCCGTTGTTGCCGTAGCCACCGAATCCTAAACCATAAGGATTATAGTAGGAATAAGGACCCCAGAAATTACTATTGTAATTGTGTCCGTAGTATCTCCATGGATTGTAATTATAATATCCGCCATTGATACCTACCGCCAGGATTATACCTGAACCGTACGAATTGAATGGGCTATAATATGGATCATAGTAGCTGCTGTACATATTACCATAGCCGTTATACACGTTGCCGTAACCATACATGCTTCCATAACCATTGTTGTAGTATCCTCTCCACGGAGTGTAGTTGCGGAACCGATAGATCCTTTGCGCATAATCGCCATCGTTACCGTAAGCATCACGATATAATTCGTCATCAGTAACATAATCTGATTTGCGGGCTTCCTGCGGCTGAGCTTGCGCTATAACCTGAACCTCTTCTTTTGCTTTTGCTACTGAATAATAAACATCATCATTCTGATCAACTTGCTGTGCGGTTTGATTGCTTGTAGCGCAGGACCCCAGGATAAGGAGTGAAGAAATTGCTAGCAGGTGTGTAAGTTTTGTTTTCATAACGGCAGTTATTTTATAATTATAAACAACGTTTTAATTTAAGACGATAGTATTCTTAGAATGGTTGCATCTCAAAATTATAATACCTCAGGTAGTTTTATAACTTTGCTGACTGACAGTTTAATTAATAAATATACGAAATTTATTCCGTTTCAAGTTATGAGCAAGGGTTTAACAAGCAGAGAAGACGATTATTCACAGTGGTATAATGAACTTGTTACAAAGGCAGACATGGCCGAGCACTCAGCCGTTCGCGGCTGCATGGTAATAAAACCCTACGGTTACGCAATCTGGGAAAATATGCAGGCCGCTCTGGATAAGATGTTTAAGGATACAGGCCATAGCAATGCTTACTTTCCATTGTTTATCCCTAAATCTTTTTTTTCAAAAGAAGCATCGCACGTTGAAGGTTTCGCAACAGAATGTGCCGTTGTTACTCATTATCGTCTGAAGAACGACGGAAATGGAAATATTGTGGTTGATGAAGACGCCAAGCTTGAGGAGGAACTTATCGTAAGGCCAACATCCGAGACAATTATCTGGAATACCTATAAAGGCTGGATCCAGTCTTACAGAGATCTGCCTATCCTTGTTAACCAATGGGCAAATGTGGTAAGATGGGAGATGAGAACACGCCTTTTCTTAAGGACTGCCGAGTTCTTATGGCAGGAAGGGCATACTGCTCACGCGACGTCGCAGGAAGCTATTGAAGAGACGGAGAGAATGCTGGAAGTATATGCAGATTTTGCCGAGAACTGGATGGCATTGCCGGTTATCAGAGGCAAGAAAACAGCGAATGAACGCTTTGCCGGGGCATTAGATACTTATTGTATTGAAGCACTTATGCAGGACGGAAAAGCACTGCAGGCTGGAACGAGCCATTTTCTGGGCCAGAACTTCGCAAAAGCCTTTGATGTTAAATTTACCAGCAAAGAAGGCAAGCTGGATCATGTTTGGGCTACATCATGGGGTGTATCCACGAGATTAATCGGCGCACTGATAATGGCTCACTCAGATGATTCAGGACTGGTAATTCCTCCAAAATTGGCGCCGATTCAGGTGGTCATAGTTCCGATCTACAGATCAGACGAGGAGCTTGATAAAATTTCAGAATTGGTGAAAGGTATCTCACAAGAGCTTAAACTGAAAAACATTTCCGTTAAGTATGATAACAGAGACACACTGCGCCCAGGATTCAAATTCGCTGAATATGAGTTAAAAGGTGTTCCGGTGAGGCTTGCTATCGGGGGACGCGACATGGAGAATGGAACCGTTGAAATTGCGAGGAGAGATACAAAAGAAAAGCAAACCATATCGCAGGAAGGACTAATTGCACACATTGAGAATCTGCTTGTAGAAATGCAGCAGAATATCTTTAATAAGGCATTGAAGTTCCGCGAAGACAATACCAGGGAAGCGAATTCATATGATGAGTTCAAAAGCATCCT
>JAZKIH010000067.1:0-9962 GCA_040384965.1 Bacteroidota bacterium
CGATCACTTTTTGTATCTCATTTTTTAAATGAGGAAGCTTAGCTATAATGGCTTTGAGCTTGCTTTCTGAAATTTCCAAGATGTTAGTTTAATTGGTTTGATAGTGTTAACAGGGGGAAATTAAAAATAAATCTCCTGAAAAACTCTTTGCGGAATAATTATAGCAATAATTTAGGCGAATGTTTGCCTCCAGATTCACTTTTGCGAGATTAAGATACCGTTCCGGCGATTGGGATACCGATCAGCGCATGCCATCTAATATTCTTAACTCTCTGGTGGAGTACACTACCATACCTGTAAATATGGAAGAAAAAGTTGTCGATCTGGGCGGCGACGAACTGTTTCTTTATCCCTTCAGCTATCTGAGCGGTCACAAGCTGGTTCAGTTCAACAACCAGGAAAAAGCAAACTTCAAAAAGTATGTACAGAATGGTGGTTTCGTGTTTGTAGACGACTGCAACCACGATATAGACGGGCTATTTGCAAAATCATTTGAAGCGCAAATGAGCACTCTTTTCGGTCCTTCTGCCCTAAAGAAGATCCCTAATAATCATGAAATCTATAATTCGTTTTTCAAGTTTGAGAAGGGACCTCCAACTACGTCGTTTGAGCTAAATGGCTGGGGAGATGACCTGGTGCATGATTATCTGAAAGCTATTGAGATCAACGGCAGGATAGCCGTTTTATACAGTAACAAAGATTACGGCTGCGAATGGGATTATGATTTCAGGAATAAAAGGTTTCTGGCTGAGGACAATACGAAGTTCGGGGTGAATGTTGTGGTGTATGCTCTTTCATGAGATGACAGTTGTACTTGAGTTGACGGTTGACAGCGACACAGCGTCTAGTCCACTTAGCTAACTGTCAACTGTCCACTGTCAACTGTCAACTTTTTCCTATTTTTGCAGCATTGCATCCCAAATAGTTAATGGACAAGCCAATTATTACATCACTTCCAGGTATTTACTGTAATTCCCAATCTACCTATTCCCGGTTTCTAACGCGCGAGGTTAAAATTGGTGAGATTGCTATGGGCGGGGTAAATCCTATCCGTATCCAGAGTATGACTACGACGGATACCATGGATACAATTGGGACGGTTGAGCAGTCGATTCGAATGGTGGATGCGGGTTGTGAATACGTGCGGATTACAGCCCCAAGCATCAAAGAGGCCAAGAATCTCGCTGTTATTAAAAAGGAATTACAGCATAGGGGGTACAACGTTCCTCTTATTGCAGACATACATTTTACTCCCAATGCGGCTGAAGAGGCTGCCCGGATTGTCGAAAAGGTGAGAATCAACCCTGGCAATTATGCTGATAAAAAGAAGTTCGAAAACTTTGAGTATACCTCATCAGAATATCAGGCAGAGCTTGAGCGCATATACAAGAAATTCACTCCGTTAGTAAAGGTTTGTAAGGAGTACGGAACTGCGATGCGGATCGGCACCAACCATGGGTCTTTATCCGACAGGATTATGAGCCATTATGGTGATACCCCGCAAGGTATGGTTGAATCGGCGATGGAATTCATGCGAATGTGTGAAGACCTCAATTACTATAACCTTGTGATTTCCATGAAGTCGAGTAACCCGCAGGTTATGGTACAAGCGTATCGGCTGCTGGTTGAAACCATGGTAAAAGAAGGAATGAACTATCCTTTACACCTGGGAGTTACTGAAGCTGGTGATGGAGAAGACGGCAGAATCAAATCGGCCGTTGGAATTGGAGCTTTGCTCGAAGACGGTCTGGGCGACACTATTCGTGTTTCATTAACTGAAGAACCTGAAGCAGAGGCGCCAGTTGCGATTGCTCTCGCCCAGCGTTACGAAGACCGTCAATCCCAGATTAGAGGTGACGAATCGCCATCAGAACTAGCAAGTAAATCTCACCCTTCATATTCACCATATCAATACACAAAAAGGGTAACTAAAGAATTAAATACCTTCATTGGCGGCCATCAGGTGCCTAGAGTTATTATAGATCTTTCCACCAAGAATCTTAAAGACCCTGCTATACTTAGTGATGTAGGTTACATATACTCGCCAATACTCGACAAATATAATATGGGCGAGCAGTCGATCGATTTTGTCTATCTCGCGGATCAATTGCCCTCATTTAGTTTTCCTGGAAATTTAAAGCAGCTTTACAATTATACAACCTGGCGCAAGCTTGAAAATAAAGCTAATTGTCATCCCTTGTATACTTTGCAGGATTATGTTGAAGCGCAGGAGAAAGACCCATCTCTGAATCTGGTTTATATTTCCAATGCAGATATAGGCGGGGCGCTTTTCGACCGGATACCACTTGATAACACGCTGGTATTTGTTTTGGAAACGAATGCGATCTGTGGGCTACAAGATCAGAGAGAAGTATTTTTCCAGTTTTTAGAAATGGGGGTGGAGGTGCCTGTTATTATTAAGAGAAACTACGAGTTACCAGTTACCAGTTCCCAGTTACCTGATCAGGCGTCTAGCCCATCAAGTCAGGCAACAGGCAACAGTCAGCAGGCAACTGTCAGTGAGGCTGACAGATTTCAACTCTATTCTGCGACCGACATCGGTGGTCTCATGCTTGATGGTTTCGGGGATGGAATTTGGCTGCATGCGCCCACCATTGGGCCAAAAACAATATTAACTACTTCTTTCGGGATACTACAGGCTACGCGCTCGAGAATCTCAAAAACAGAATATATTTCTTGTCCGAGTTGCGGACGCACACTTTTCGATCTGCAGATCACAACTCAAATGATTCGCAGCCGCACTGATCATCTTAAAGGCCTAAAGATTGGCATTATGGGCTGCATAGTAAACGGACCAGGCGAAATGGCCGATGCTGATTACGGATATGTTGGAACCGGACCGGGCAAGATCACCTTGTATCGCGGCAAGGAAGTGGTTAAGAAAAATGTGAATACGGAAAACGCTTTGGATGAACTTATAGGGATCATCAGGGAAGATGGAAACTGGGTTGAACCGGAGGTTGTAACGTTAGGGTAGTATTAAGTATTAAGTATCAAGATGCGGATCGGAAATTTTTAGTCGACCTACACGGTTCCGCTTCCATTAATGAATTCAATACTCTTCTCGCAAACTAACTGAAGCTCCAAAGGCAGGTCTTCCTTTGTAAATGGATGTTCTGAACCAAATACGTGGTTGGCATGTGTGACTGTAAATAACTCAGCATTCCGGGAATGTTTTTCAAGTTCTTCGGCCTGATCAATATTTACATTGATGTCTTCATCACCATGAATAATTAGCCATGGTTTGTCTACCCGCCCTGCTGCTGCAAGAATATCATAAGACTTAGCATGTTTTTCCAGGTCGTGGAGTAAATCGATTTTTAAAGGAGTGTATTGTTTTGTACGAGTATTAAAATTGTAGATTACGCCTTTCTGACGCCATTCATCTTCGTCTTCTGACTTCCATAAGCTGTTAAATTTCGCGATGGACGCCCAGGTAATTAATTTGTCCACCCGCTCGTCCTTTGCCGCCTGAATAATAGACGTTCCGCCACCACGGCTATGACCGATGAGGGTTACGGACACTGGCTCAGGAAATTCGTGGCCACTCTTTACAAAGTTGAGCACATGGTCCAGATCTTCAAACTCTTTGGTGAAGGTATTGTCGCCGAATGCCCCGAGGTCGACAAAGTCTTCAGGACTTTCAGGTGTAGTTCCATTATGTGAAAAATTGAATTTCAAATAGCGGAGTCCATGGTCAGCAAAATATTCCGCTACCATATTGTGCGTTCCCCAGTCTTTAAATCCCTTGAAACCGTGAACGAAAACAACCATAGGAGCGTGCTCATTACCTGTTTTATAGGTTAAATCCAATAAAATTGGCTTTGCTTCAGCGCCGGTTATGGTAAAAGTTTGGTTGATGATCATAGCTTCATAACGTTTAAAAGAGTATTACGTTTTACCTCATACAATTACGTTCATTAAACGCTGTGCTAAAGTTATACGTTATAGATTGTAAGTTTGCAGTGGTCGCGAAAATTGAATTGCTCAAAGCTTAGCGTCCAAAATACGATATGAAGATAAGTTCCTTCCTCCGAAACGCCCTGATTTTGATGGTGATCCTGCTTAACATCGGCTGCGATCAGGTTACTAAAAATATTGCGAGAAATAAGATTGAGTATCATGAAACGATAAGTGTTATCGATAACTTTCTAACCCTGACCAGAGTTGAAAATACAGGGGCATTTCTGAGTTTGGGGAGTAATATGCCAGTTTTTATTAAACTGTTGATCTTAAATGTATTACCGGTGATTGTCATGCTCTGGGGATTATATTTAGTAATTGGTAAAACTAATATGTCGAGGCTCTTTGTTACTGGACTCTGTTTCGTTATCGGCGGGGGAGCAGGTAATTTATATGACCGGATTCGATTTGGATCTGTGACTGATTTTCTGCACATGAATTTCGGTTTATTTCAAACAGGAATTTTTAATATGGCGGATGTTTCTATAATGGTGGGGATGGGGATTATTCTGGTTGATATCTATCTGAAAAAGATAGTTGTGCCCATCTAATAGTTAGTACATATATGTTGTAAGTTTTAAGTCGCGCGACAGCAAGTTTTTAAATGTCGAGAAGAATCAAGTTATCTTACATGTTCCGTTAGAGATACACTTAATACTTACAACCTATAACTTACAACTCACTCTAATTTATAATCAGTCTAAACATCCGTGTTTACAAACAGGTGACACAGACGAAATCGCTTATTGATTACATTTGTGGCGGTTTTTTAATTTAGGAAAGCGGGAATTGAAGTTTTTAAAAGTTATTGCATTTACTCACAAGCACATAGACCTCAAGGATCTTGGGAAATTTGTGATCTGTAACGAGACGCTGGAAAGTAGTCTCGCACGTGTAAAGCAACGTTTTGATATTCCTGAGATCTTTTACGTAGGTACTTGTAACAGGGTTGAGTTTGTGTTTACAGCTGAACAGACTCTGGACAGTGATTTTGTAAGAGAGTTTATACTGACTCTCAATCTATGTATTCCGCAGGAGCAAGTAGATAATTTTGTCAGCCAGGTTTCGGTTTACGAAGATATCGAAGCTCTCAATCATCTTCTTCGTATTTCATGTTCACTGGAAAGTCTGGTTGTAGGTGAGAAAGAAATCCTGGCCCAGATCCGTAAGGCTTACGAAACCTGCAGGGTAGCTGGCTTTACTGGCGATTATCTGCGTCTGATTATGAGCCGCGTTGTAAAAACTGCCAAGGAAGTTTACACGCATACAGGCATTGCCCGTAAACCCATATCAGTGGTTTCTCTGGCTTATCGTAAGCTTCGTGAACTTAAGATGTGCACCAATGCCCGGGTTTTAATCATCGGCGCTGGAGAAACCAATAAGAATTTATCCAAATACCTCCAGAAGCATAAATATTCAAATTTTGCGATTTTTAACCGCACGCTTGAGAATGCAGAAGTTCTTGCCGAAGAACTAGGGGGAAAAGCTTTTAATTTGGAAGAGCTTAAGAATTATAAAGAAGGCTTTGATGTGATCATAACCTGCACAAGTGCAACAGAGCCTCTTATTACCAACGATATTTATCAGTCACTGCTCAATGGTGATACGTCTAAAAAAGTAATTGTCGATCTGGCAGTTCCCAATGACACCTGCTGTACGGTTGTTGAGAAAAACCCGCTTACTTTTATAGAAGTACATAGCTTACAGGAAATTGCGAACAGTAACCTTCAGGAACGTTATGAAGAGTTAATTTTTGCAGAACGTATTATCGATCAAAACATTCAGGAGTTCAAACCTGTTCTAAAACAGCGACGGGTAGAGATTGCAATGAAGGATGTTCCTGAAAAGATCAAGGAGATTAAGGACACAGCCATAAATCGCATTTTCGCGCAGGATATAGAGAGCATGGACGAAAACTCCCGGGAGGTTTTGGCCAAAGTGATGAACTACATGGAGAAAAAGTACATTAGTGTGCCGATGATCATGGCAAAGGATATCCTGATAAATAATAGCTGATACCAATCTGATGCCAATCATTTTGGTTAATTTTACCCTTCGATAGAAGCCGAACAATAACAAAAGTCATGTCTGATAATATGCCCGGAATAACCGGAAATTCTAAATCCGATAGCTATCGGATTATAATTGGAACAAGAGGTAGCGAGCTTGCATTATGGCAAGCTAATTTCGTTAAGGACGAACTTGAAAAAATTGGTCTTGCGTCTGAATTGAAGATCATCAAAACGCAAGGCGACAAAATAATAAACCTGAGTTTTGATAAACTGGAAGGCAAAGGCTTTTTTACAAAGGAGCTTGAAGACGAATTGTTGAGCGGTACAATAGACCTTGCGGTTCATTCTCATAAAGATCTGCCTACTAATCATCCTGCCGGACTGGTCATTGCTGCCGTATCGGAAAGGGAAGATCCTTCAGAGTTATTGATAATTTTGAAAGATTGTGTGGACATCCAGCAAAAAATGTCTGTGAAATTCAGTGGAATGGTCGGCACATCATCCAATCGCAGAAAAGCACAGCTTCTTGCGATTCGTCCCGATCTTGAAGTCGAGGAGCTGAGAGGAAATGTACCAACCAGAATCCAAAAATTGCGAGATGAAGACTATGACGCGATCATGATTGCGAAAGCTGGTGTTCATCGTCTCGGAATCGACTTAAGCGAGTTCTACGTAGAGGAGCTTGACCCAATAGAATTTATACCAGCGCCAGCACAAGGAGTTCTGGCTATCCAGGTTCGCGAAAACGATACTGAGCTTTTCAAGAAGCTGCAGCCTCTGAATCATAAAGATGTTGCCGAACAGATCGGTTTGGAACGTAAAGTATTAAACCTTTTTGACGGGGGATGTCATATGCCGTTGGGCTGCTATTGCCGGAAAGACGGTGCGCAGTATCAGGTGTGGACTTCCAAGGCCGCCGAAGGGGATGAGTTTCCAGATCGCTTGTTCATGCAGTCAAAAACTGTGAACGGTCTGGCAGAAAAGATTGTTGCCAAATTTGATCCCGAACGCAGGTTTCCTAAAAACGTATTTATCACGAGAGAGCTTCCAGAAACAAGTTATCTGAGAACTGCCCTTGAAAAGCATGGGATAGAGCTTGAGGGCCGGTCGCTCATAAAAACATTCCCGTCTATAAATAAGCTTGATTCTTATATCCTTAGAAATACGGACTGGGTATTTTTCAGCAGCAGAAATGCGATAGAATACTTCTTCAGGCTTGATCCGCAACTGCCTAAAAAGGCGAAATTTGGGGTGTTAGGAAGAGGGTCGGAAGACGCGCTTCGTTACCTGGGCAAAACGGCTGATTTCAACGGGGAAGAAGAAGGAATTGATACAAAGGATATCGCGAAGGAATTTGCGAAGATCGCTAACGGCACAAATGTATTATTCCCAAGTGCAAAGGGTTCTTTGAGAACAATACAGAAAGCGCTGTCGCCGCAAACTAAGATTCTTGAGCTTACCGTATACGAGACAGTTCCAGAAGAAGATGTGGCACAATCTTTTGCAGATGTTTTGATATTTACCAGTCCTTCAAATGTCGAGTCTTATTTCGTAAATAATTTGCTTGAACCTGATCAGCAAGTGATATGTATTGGAAAGTCGACAGGTAAAAAGTTTGATGAAATGGGTGTAAAATATAATTTGCCTTATTCTCCCGATGAGGTTGGCTTGTCCGAAGCTGTTTTCGCATTGGATTATAGTGGCAGGAGAGATAGTTCATACTAACGATATGTTGATACGTCCCAGAAGATTAAGGAAGTCGCCAGTTGTGCGGGAAATGGTTGCTGAGACACGTCTTTCAAAAGACATGTTCATTTACCCCTATTTCGTGGTGCCTGGAAAAGATAATGTACATCCTATTGATGCGATGCCGGGCATAAGCCACTTCAGCTCAGATGCATTAGTGAAGGACGTAGAAAAATCCCTTAAGCTTGGTTTAAATAAAGTATTGCTGTTTGGAGTAGGTGAACAGAAAACTGAAGACGCAAGTTCGGCATATGACAGGAATTCTGTTGTGGCAAATGCGGTCAGAGAATTGAAATCAGCTTTTGGAAACGATCTTTTTGTGATCACCGATGTTTGCACCTGTGCTTATACCACACACGGACATTGCGGCATTATGCACAATGATACTGTGCACAATGATCAAACCGTTGATGTGCTGGCAAAAATGGCTCTTACTCATGCACAGGCAGGAGCTGATATGATTGCTCCCTCAGACATGATGGACGGCCGAGTGCTAGGCATTAGAAAGGTTTTGGATCAGAATAATCTGGAAAACACTTCCATTATGAGCTACAGCATTAAATTTGCTTCCGCTTATTATGGTCCTTTCCGCGAAGCTGCCGATTCAGCGCCGAATAAAGGAGATCGGAAAGCATATCAAATGGATTTTAGAAATCCAAATGAAACGATGCGCGAAGCCGTTCTTGACGAACAAGAGGGTGCTGATATCCTGATGGTTAAACCAGCACTTGCTTATTTAGATATAATTCATCGTTTGAAAGAAAATACCGATCTTCCCGTAGCATGTTACAATGTATCCGGAGAATATTCGATGGTAAAGGCCGCCGCTCATAATGGTTGGATCGACGAGCAGAAAGTGGTAATGGAAAATATGTATGCATTCAGCAGGGCTGGAGCAAATATCATAATTACTTATCATGCCCGGGAGATTCTCGAGCAGGGGTGGATGTAGGGGGAATTGACAGTTGACAATTGACAGTTGACAATGGCTGAGCGGATAGGATCCACGAAGAGGACAGAATATCAAATAAAATCGTTGGGTCAGGCGTTGTGCATCTAACAACTAAAACCAACAACTAACAACAAAAAATGCTAGAGTCGCTTAAAAAAATATTTTCAGGATCAGAAGCTGAAGTGCCGGTGAATTATACGGGGAAGCCTGATATTTCTAGAGAGAAATCCGCGGAGCTGTATGAAAAATCTAAGACCTATTTCCCCGGAGGGGTTAATTCTCCTGTAAGGGCTTTTAAATCAGTACACGGAACGCCTTTGTTTATTCAAAAGGGAGAGGGGTGCTTTGTATGGGATGCGGATGGCAATAAGTTTATCGATTTCTGTGCTTCGTGGGGCCCCCTTATTCTGGGACATAACCATGCCGGTGTTCGCGAGAAAGTTGTTGAAGTAATGCAGAATGGAATGAGTTTCGGTGCGCCAACAGCGCTTGAAAATCAGCTCGCAGAACTTATTTTAAAGAACAATAAATACATTCAGAAATTACGGTTTACCAGTTCAGGAACAGAAGCCGTTATGTCGGCAATTCGTCTGGCGCGTGGTTACACCAAGCGTGATAAGATCATTAAGTTTGAAGGCTGCTATCACGGCCATTCAGATTCATTGCTTGTAAAGGCGGGGTCAGGGCTGGTTACTTTTGGTGAAACATCTTCAGCAGGTATTCCAAAAGCATTTGCGGATGAAACTATTGTTGTTCCTCTAAATAACGAGGAAGCAATAAAAACCGCGTTTGAGCAGTTTAGCGATCAAATTGCTGCGGTTATTATTGAGCCGGTTCCGGCCAACAATGGATTGCTGCTCCAAACAAAAGAGTTTCTGGAATTCCTTCGTTCCATATGTTCGAAAAACAAAACACTTCTGATATTCGACGAAGTTATTTCCGGATTCAGGGTTGGCTTTGAAGGCGCGGCTGGTTTTTACCAGGTTAAGCCTGATATTATTACTTACGGTAAAATTATCGGTGGCGGCCTGCCCGTTGGTATGTATGGTGCTTCCGTTGAGATAATGGAAATGATATCACCCGACGGACCCGTTTATCAGGCAGGAACTTTGTCGGGCAACCCGGTTGCAATGGCTGCTGGTATTGCTCAACTGACAGAGTTGTCCAAGTCAAGTTTTTATAAAGACCTGAATAATAAGGCGCTGGAGTTCACAGAATCTATACAGCGTTTCGCCACAGCACGGAACTATAAGTTCAAGATCTTTTCA
>JAZKIH010000067.1:9972-17524 GCA_040384965.1 Bacteroidota bacterium
TCTGGCGAGAAAATTCTGAATGAAAATAATATATTAAATACCAAAACCCAAGAATTTACAGATAGCATTCAGCGATTTGCCACTGCTAGAAATTATAAATTTAAAGTGTTTACTGTCGGCTCAATTTTTTGGTTTGCATTTACAGATCAGGAGACTATCAGCTCTGCGGATGAGATTGATTCGTCGAGTATGGAGAAATTTAAGGTGTTCCACCGAGAGCTGCTTAATCGCGGAGTTTACCTCGGACCATCTGGTTATGAAGTTGGGTTTGTATCATCTGCTCACTCGAAGATTGAGCTTGAGAAAGCGAAACGGGCGATATTCGAAAGTTTGGATTTTGTTTTCAGAGGAGCTAGAGCTGATTAAATGAGAAGACCGCTAATCATATTTTACTGCCTCGTGGTTTACATGACCTTCCAGCTTGTTTGGTGGGGAACGTTATTATTGGCTGCGCGACCGAACAGTAAAGGTATGATAGTAGGCGAGGCGGCAGTCTTTCTTTTTATAGTTCTGGTAGGCGCCTATTATATGCATAAAACACTGAGCAAAGAACGAAAGCTTCATCAACAGCAAAAAAACTTTCTTCTGTCGGTAACGCATGAACTGAAATCGCCTTTAGCGTCGATAAAACTATACCTGCAGACCATTCTGAAGAGAGACCTTGAACGGGAGAAGCAAAAAGGGTTCATTAATAACTCGCTGAAAGATATTGAGCGACTGGATGACCTGGTGGAGAATATGCTAATGGCCAGCCAGATTGAAAGTAATTCATATTCATTTCCGAAGGAAGAATTTAATTTTTCAGATCTGGTAAAGCAGGTAGCCGAAAGACTTCAAGTTCATACCTGCAGCTCGCAGATCATTATGCCTGAAGTTGAAAAAGGAATTAAAATAGTTGGAGACAAATTCGCATTAACTTCGATGGTGACTAATCTTGTCGAGAATGCAGTGAAATATTCTCCGCCATGTGCAGAAGTCAACGTGCAGCTGTTCCGTAAAAATGGGGAGGTGCACTTCGTAACTGCCGATTCGGGTATCGGTATCAGTGATCTGGAAAAAACCCGTATTTTTGATAAGTTCTACCGGGTGGGCAGTGAGGATACCCGTAAAACTAAAGGGACGGGTTTAGGGTTATTTATTGTTAAACAAGTACTTGATAAGCATCAGGCGACTATAAAAGTTAAAAACAACCAGCCTTCGGGAACAGTTTTCGAAGTAATATTCAATGCACATGCAAACTAAACAACGAATTCTACTGGTAGAAGACGAAGATCATCTTCTCGAGGCTATCAAGTTAAACCTGGAACTGGAAGGATATAAGGTATCGACAGCTACAGACGGAAAGAAAGCTTTAAAGATCTTTAAGGAAGAGCGTTTTAATCTGGTGATCCTTGACGTGATGCTGCCGGAAATCGACGGTTTCCAGGTCGCTGAAACTATCCGTTTGGAGAATTCAGAGGTTCCAATTATGTTCCTTACTGCAAAAAACACCAGCGAAGATCGTGTTATGGGTTTGAAGAAGGGGGCAGATGACTACCTTGTTAAGCCATTCAATCTTGAAGAGCTTATACTGCGGGTAGGTATCCTTGTCAGAAGAAGCATGAAAGGTGACGATTTGAAAGAACTGAATTCATATAAGATCGGAGATAAAACAATCTACTTCAACTCGTTTGAATTAAAAGAGGATGACGGTACGATAACACCGCTTACAAAAAAAGAAACGATGTTGCTGAAACTTTTGATTGAACGCCGTAACGAAGCAGTATCCCGGGAGCAAATCCTGGAAACAGTTTGGAATTATGATGTTTATCCGTCGACACGTACTATCGATAACTTTATTCTGACTTTCAGAAAATATTTTGAGCCTGATCAGAAAAATCCAACATATTTTCATTCAATCCGTGGAGTTGGATATAAATTTACAGATACCCATTAAAAATGTTCACTAAAAAAGCCCGTTTTTGGGTTATTGGAGTTGCCGTATTTCTGCTGGGATGGACAATAAGCCAGCAAGCCTATGAAATAACCGCCGTTATCGGTATTGGTATCGCCCTTCTTATCTGGGGATACTTTCGCGAAGGCACGGTAGTGATGGCAGCCCGTGAATTTCATGCAAAAAACTACGATGGGGCAGAAGAGCTTCTGAAGGAGATTGAAGATCCTGACAGGCTGGGCAGACATCGGCGTGGTTTTTATGAGTTTATTTATGGTAACGTTGAACTTCATCGCCACAATTACGAGGAGGCTGAGAAGCATTTTCAGATAGCTAGTAATTTTCCTCTAAGGAATCAGAATGATAAGGCGATCGTATTGGTTCATCTGGCCAATTTAAATCTCCGTAAAAAAGAATATGAACGTGCATCAGCCTATGTAGAGCGTGCCAAATCATATAAAATTACCTCCCGGGTAAAAACTATTATTGAAAAGATCGAATCTGAAATTAATAAAGCATAGTGAGTCAGAATAACATACAAAACAGCCTTTTTTTACGCGCAGCATTTTCTAATGAAACAGAACGCCCGCCGGTTTGGATGATGCGCCAGGCAGGCCGTTTTATGCCTGAGTATTGGGAAATCAAAAATAAATATTCATTCCTGGAGATGTGCAAAACTCCGGAGATAGCAGCGGATGTGACGATGCTCCCTGTAAATCTGCTTGGTATTGATGCTGCCATCTTGTTTTCAGATATTCTGGTGACAGCCGAGGCAATGGGTGGTGAATTGAGCTTTACCCAGGGAGTAGGCCCCCGATTCGCTAATCCCGTTCGCAATCAGGCTCATGTTGATGCCTTGCTGACAGATGTTGATGATAAGCTTCAGTATGTCGCCGACGCCATTAAAGTAATCCAACAAAGGCTCAACGGAAGTATTCCTCTCATCGGATTTGCAGGTGCACCATTTACGGTAATGAGCTACCTTGTTGAGGGCGGATCATCAAAGGATTTCAAACTAACAAAGCTTCTGATCCACAATCATCCAGAGCTTGCACATCAGTTGCTTGCAAAAATTGCGAAGGTTACGATAGATTATTTGAATCTTCAAATAGCCGCCGGTGTTAATGCTGTTCAGCTATTTGACAGTTGGGCTCTGGCGTTATCATGGGATGACTACACAGAATTCTCGCATAACTATAACAAGGAGATCATCTCCAAATTAAATCGCAAGGATATTCCGGTAATCTCTTTCTGTAAAGGAAGCTCTGTTTTTGCACCGCTCATGGTAGAAGCCAAACCAGATGTTGTTTCAATTGACTGGAATGCCGATCTTCTTGATATTAAGAAGAAATTGCCCGCGGGTATTGCCGTGCAGGGTAATCTGGATCCTCATATCCTTTACGCAGACAAAAAAGTTATTAAAGAAAGGATCCATCGCCTGTTTGAGAGAATGCGCGGGGAGAAAGGTTTTATCTTTAACCTTGGGCATGGAATCATGCCGGATATTCCTTTTGATAATGTTAAGTACGCGGTTGAGGTAATTAAAGAGTTTAGGTATTAGGAAGCGAGAAATGAGATGCGAGAAACTGGCTTTGGGCAATCGTGCATAATAGTTTACTTTGTATTATGATAAAAGAAAATCTGCGACTTAGCAAAAAGCTGTCATCTCCCGCATCTCGTTTCTCGGTTCTCGCATCTCGCTTCTCATGACCTACCTCTATCTAAAAGCGCTCCATGTCATTTTCGTTGTCAGCTGGATGGCCGGCCTTTTTTACATAGTCAGGCTCTTTGTTTATCATGTGGAGGCTAATGATCGGCCTGAGCAGGAGAAGATCATCCTGCAGCGGCAATTTGAAATCATGCAGCATAAACTATGGTATATTATTACGACTCCGGCAATGGTTCTTGCAGTGATGGCTGGGGTAGGAATGGTCTATGTGAATCCCGATCTTCTATCAATGCCCTGGATGCATGTTAAACTGACCTTCGTGCTTGGCCTACTCATTTACCATTTTATCTGTCAGAATATAATCAAACAACTAAAACAAGGAGTATTTAAATGGACGTCAACTCAACTCAGGATCTGGAATGAGCTTGCGACGATATTTCTGGTTGCGATAGTATTTACCGTAATTTTAAAGAGTGCGATTGACTGGATTTATGGATTGGTTGGATTGGTGCTGTTCAGTATGATCATTATGTCGGCGGTTAAGATTTACAAATATTATCGGCTGAAGGGCTAATCTACCTTACTGTTTTAAACGGCAGAGTTTAATGAAGAAGATCTGTTTTCTACTACTATTTATTAGCTCGTATGTTACAACACAGGCGCAAATTGTCAATGACAGTCTCGAGTACCGTATTCGTCCAGATAGTTTAAAAACCGGCGAACTTCATCTAAGCATTCATAATTTCAATTATATGCGGAATTATGAATATTTCAACAAAATCCAGGATGGCTATACATTATTTGGGGGGCAGTTAGAACCACAGTTAGTTTATTATGCACATCCGCGTCTATCGATATCTGCAGGCGTACATTTACGAAAGGACTTCGGCGGCCGCGGCATTTACAGGACATTTCCCTTATTTTCCATCAAATATCAGAAACACAATACCACTCTAATTAACGGGGTTCTTGAAGGCAACATTCACCACAGAATGATTGACCCTATTTATGATTTTGAGAAGAAGATCACCGAACCCGTTGAATATGGTACGCAGTTTATTATAGATAATAAATCTTTCTTTTTAGATGCTTTCATAAACTGGAAGCGAATGATCTACAAGCCGTCACCGGATCAGGAGCAGATTCTGGGCGGGGCTTCAGCGGATATTACCCTAGTTAAGAATTCGAATATCAGTTTATCTGTGCCTTTACAACTCACAGTTTTTCATCAGGGCGGACAGATAGATATAACTAATGTGCCGTTGCAAACCCTGGTTAACAGCGCACTGGGTTTTAAATTGAGAGTGCCGCTTAAGGGCTTTGTCAGCTCTTTTAGGTCGGAAAACTATTACACCCATTATCGGGATCTTTCATTCACTTCGGTACAAGCTTATACCAATGGGGGCGGATGGTTTCTGAACAGCGGTGTCGACAGTAAAATGGGTTCGCTGATGGCTACATATTGGGATGCGAACGGATTCATCTCAACACAGGGCATGCCGATCTATCAATCTGTTTCGCAGCATATTAACCATGCGGGTTACACTGAAGCTAATCGAAAGCTGTTGATGATTCGATATTCTTATCAAAAGAAACTCATCCCTAATCTGTATCTGGATTTCAGGTTTGAACCGATGATAGATCTTAATCGACCTAAAGGAAAAAAGAAAATAGAATTTTCGAATTCGTCATTCCTGGTTTACAAACAGGAGTTCCGATTGCACAAGGCTAAAAAATAATCAGAGCAGCAAGTGCTGCTGCTGCCGGCAGGGCTTGCACATACAAAATGGACTTTTGTACCGTAATACCACCATATAAGCCGGCAACTATAACGCAGCCCAGAAAAAAGATAGCTACATTTTGTGACCAAAGCTCATCAGTGATTATCAGCGACCAGATTAAGCCTGCTGATAGAAACCCATTATATAGGCCCTGATTCGCTGCCATTGATTTCGTTTTCTGGAACATATCCGCCGACATTGACTTAAAAGTACGTCTACCAGCAGTGGTCCATGCAAACATTTCCAGCCAAAGGATGTAAAGATGTTCAATAGCAACAATAGCGATTAAGATTTTTGCAATCAGGTTCATAATGAAGTGCGTTTATATGAATATAGTTATTTTTTTGGCGCTAGTCCAAATCCTCATATAATCGCAACCGGTTCTTAAGCAGAGTTACTTCATTCTGCAAATCCTGCATTTTTGCGAGCAGGTGATCAATGGTATCGATGCCTTCCATATTGATATCCAGATCATTATGCATACGTAACATTCGTTCCAGTTTCTCGAGCTGATCTTCGGTAATGAACTCAGTTTTCTCCACTTTTACGGTTTCAAGTAATCCAAACTCGCAGAGATTACGGATGAACGAGAACTCTATATTATGATGAACACAGAATTCGTCTGTTGATATCAAGTTCTTTCGTACCATAATGTTATTTATCAGGTTCAAAAATCTGTTTAAATAATTCCTTTTGTTTATCGGTCAGCCCTGTAGGTATTTTTACAAAGTAGGTAATATATAGATCGCCATACTGAGCTTCCTTCTTATAAACCGGAAATCCCTTTCCTTTCAGCTTTACTTTTGTTCCATTCTGGGTTTCGGGACTTACTTTTAGCTTAACTTTTCCATTTAAGGTGTCAAGAGTAATTTCGCCGCCTAGTACTGCGCTCTGTAAATTAATTTCTACTGTTTTAAACAGATCGTTTCTAACCCGCTTGAATTCAGGATCATTCGCAATAGTAAACTTAATAAACAGGTCTCCGGCAGGTCCGCCATTCGTTCCCGGTCCTCCGTGTCCTTTTATTTTGATAGTCTGCCCGTTTTCAATTCCCGCGGGAATAGTCAGCCTGAGATTTTTACCGTTTACGGTGAGCGTCTGCTTCTCGGAAGTATAAACATCCCTCAAGTTCAGGCGAAGCTCCGCATTGAAATCCTGTCCTTTAAAATTTGCCTGTCTTTGCTTGCCTCTTCCGAACATAGAACTAAAAAAATCTGAATAGTCTTCCCCGCCAAATCCACCACCAAACCCGCCGCCAAAATCTTGCTGTCCCCGGGATTGCTGCTGTCTTTGCTGCGACTGCTGCCCTGCCTGAAACTGATCTGCATGTTTCCAGTCTTTACCGAACTGGTCGTATTTTTTTCTTTTTTCAGGGTCGCTTAACACTTCGTTAGCCTCATTAATATCCTGAAATTTCTTTTGTGCGTCCTTATCATTCGGATTTACGTCGGGATGGTATTTACGGGCCATCTTCCGGTACGCTGCTTTTATATCCTTATCTGAAGCAGATTTAGTTATTCCGAGTGCCTGGTAATAATCAACGAAAGCCATGTGCAATTGTAGTCAATATGGTTTTATAAAATTAGAAGTTTTGGGAGATAGTTAATGTTTTAAATTTTTGAAGGGACGTTATATGGTATCGACTAAGATAAATGATGTCAGTATAATCGTTGACAGTTCAAAGGATTTATGGGACAACGTTGGCTACTTGCTGCGCCCACGTTTATTTTATTCAGAGCAGCATCTCTTTTGAGATGCCAGCCGCTTGAGAACCGAAAATATTTTATTTAAGAGGAAAGAACCACTTTTAATATCAGCACAACCTTTGCCGTCTAAACCGGATCGAAGCGGCAGCTTTTTGCCAGCGGGTATTACTTAGTTATAAGAAGAATATCTTGGCAAAAACTACAGCGAAGAGCCGGACTGAAGCAGCCAATACGCACAGGATTTGCTTTCCAAAACAGGTTGATTTAGTTTTCAATTGGCATTTTCTGCATAACCAATATCGTTTCAGACACAAAATTGAGCTCCCGTGTACGTGAACAAATTCCCCTAAGCGAATACTTATTAAACTTTTTTTCTCCTTCAATGCAACTAAATCATACGTTCGAACATCTTACCTTTAAAGCATATGAATTTGGATCATAAATTTACTATAGATAGTTTATT
>JAZKIH010000068.1:0-2831 GCA_040384965.1 Bacteroidota bacterium
CAGACCTCAGACCTCAGACCTCAGACCTCAGACCTCAGACCTCAGACCTCAGACTCTATCATTCTTCGGATACCCTTCCTCATCCAAATCATCCCTGTCATCTTCCGGCGTTCTCGAAAGTGCTTCGTCTATGGGCAATACCTCAACGATATTTCCATTATCCACATGCATGCCCAGTTCTTCGAGGTCGGTTTCAAGGCTTAAATCTTTATCGTATTCATTTACAGCAGTTGGATTGGCTTCGTCAAAATCCGAGTCCGCATCACCCCCGTTCTCCACTGCTGTGTCGTACGGATCAAGGTGAATATAATCAGGATCTTCGCTCTTAACGTCAAACTCATAACTGTTCTTCTCTTCGTCGTATGCGAGATCATCGATGTTCACTTCCATATTCAAATCATCTTTTAATGATTGATCTCTATCTGTTTTATCGGGAAGAAGTTCTTCTCCGGGTTTTTGTCTGCGTTCCATAAGTTCGGTTTATAATCTCCTATTGAAACATTGGCCCTATGATTTAGTTTTGAAAAGACGCACATAGTTATCATTAAAAATACGTAAAGAGGCTTTTCGGGTGTACCCAAAATTCTTATCTTTGTCGAAATTCCAAAAACCCTCATTATTAAGTATATGTCAGTACAAAAAATTAAAGTTGCAAATCCGGTAGTAGAATTAGACGGTGATGAAATGACCAGAATAATCTGGAAGTTTATTAAGGATAAATTGATCACACCATATCTTGATCTGGATATTAAATATTTTGATCTCGGAATGGAATACCGCGATGAAACGAATGATCAGGTCACTATCGATGCAGCTAATGCCATAAAACAATATGGGGTTGGTATTAAATGTGCCACTATTACTCCTGATGAGCAGCGTGTGGAGGAATTCGGACTTAAGCAAATGTGGAAGTCGCCGAATGGAACTATCCGTAATATCCTTGATGGTACGGTTTTCCGTGAACCGATAGTTATGAAAAACGTTCCCCGTTTGGTACCAAACTGGACTGCTCCTATCTGTATCGGTCGTCACGCATTTGGTGATCAATACCGTGCTACTGATTTTCTTACTAAAGGAAAAGGGAAATTAACCATCACATTTACTCCGGAAGATGGCGGTGAAACCCAATCATTCGAGGTTTATAACTTTAAGAGCGACGGTGTTGCTTTAGCGATGTACAACACGGATGAGAGTATCTACGGTTTTGCCCGTGCATGTTTTAACCAGTCGCTTTCAAAAGGCTGGCCTTTATACTTATCGACAAAAAATACCATCCTGAAGAAATATGACGGAAGGTTCAAAGATATTTTCGAAGAAGTTTATCAGAAAGAATTCAAATCTAAATTTGATGAAGCTGGTATTACTTACGAGCACCGTTTGATCGATGACATGGTTGCTTCTGCTTTGAAGTGGAACGGAAACTTTGTTTGGGCTTGTAAAAACTATGATGGCGATGTTCAGTCTGATACGGTAGCTCAAGGTTTCGGTTCACTGGGACTAATGACTTCTGTATTGGTAACTCCTGATGGCGGAACTATGGAAGCTGAAGCTGCGCACGGAACAGTAACACGTCACTATCGGGATCACCAGGCTGGAAAACCAACTTCAACCAACCCGATTGCATCTATTTTTGCCTGGACCAGGGGTCTTGAGTTCCGCGGTAAATTAGATAACAACCAGGCTCTTATTGATTTCTGCCAGGCTCTTGAGGAAGTGTGTATCGAAACTGTAGAAAGCGGAAAGATGACTAAAGATCTTGCAGTTTGTATCCATGGAAATAAAGTGAACCACGGCGAGCATTATTTATATACTGAAGAGTTTTTAGCTGCTATCGACGATAATTTAAAAGCAAGACTTAAATAAGTGGACAGTTGACAGTTGACAGTTGACAGTTTCTAGACGCTGTAAATAGGCGATCAGAGAATTAAATAAGAAGGCTGTTTCGAAAGAAGCAGCCTTTTTTGTACGTAATAAGTTTCTAAACGCTGTGCATAGTTGATGGGTACGTATCCCGCTCCCCTTCCTTCAAGGGGAGCTGTCAGCTCTTGGCTGACTGAGGGGTCACTTCACCCTCTTGAAATCTAAATCCTGAAAATCATAACTAAAATCGGTTAGCGGCGAGATCGGGTTCATTTTAATCCCCGATGGATTACCTTCATCATCCAGTGAAAACATAACGAAAGCATCGGCATCCAAACTCCGGTCAGTCCATTTAGCCAGGAAGGTATTGCCCTTGTAAAAAAACATTTCTCCGGAGATTCTTGGCGAGCGCTGGGATGCAAAGAACAATTTACCATTCTTCATACTGATCGTAATATCTCCAAACCAGATATCGCGGTAAGTGCCCGTATACTGTTCCAGATTTTTCGGAGGAGTCGCTGCTGCAGAGACTTTCCATGCCTCGGTTGTTACCTTATCCGCATTTCCCAGATTCGACTGCATCCGGTCAGCATTCTCTTTGACCCGGTCTTTCCCTTTAATGCCAAAATAACTGTCTTTTATTTGATTTGTAATCGAACTAAAAGCTGCTCCAATCTGCTGATTGGTTAATACGATGATACCCAGATTGAGTTCCGGGATAAGCGTAACCTGAGTAACCATTCCCGCTACAAACCCGGTGTGGCTGGCCTGCTTATATCCCATCACATCAGTGAGATTCCATCCCAGCCCGTAAGAATTAAAATGAGTATTATAAATTCCCGGTGAGCGCACAGGAATGATGGTCTGCGGACTCCACATTTCTTCATGAACAGCTTCAGTAAACAGCTGTTTCCCATCGCCATACTTCCCATGCTGTAATTGCATGATCACCCATTTACTCATTTCGCTGA
>JAZKIH010000069.1:0-1209 GCA_040384965.1 Bacteroidota bacterium
TTCACTTGCTCTAAAATTAGTTGAATGGCTGCCCAGTCGGGACTGAAAAAGTATAGGAGACCATAGTATAGGTTGCCTATAATGGGTATAAAGGCAATAATAGCCAGGATACCGAAAATCATCATTCCTGTTACTGGACCTTCGTTATCATTTGAATTTTTATCAATCCTTCTATGACAGATATAAGAACAATAGACCAACCCCCCAGATACCAACAAGAACACCCCGGCCAACCCAAAATTGAGCCACGCTTGAACCTGAACCCTGACCAGCGCAGCCTCCCAGACAGCCGGAGACATATCTTTTATGGCGTTGATGAGTTCTCGTAAGGCTTCATCCATCTCAGG
The DNA here is from genome assembly GCA_040384965.1 of Bacteroidota bacterium. Classification (GTDB taxonomy): domain Bacteria; phylum Bacteroidota; class Bacteroidia; order Sphingobacteriales; family Sphingobacteriaceae; genus Daejeonella. Next base: position 348 of record JAZKIH010000069.1, read on the forward strand.
ACTCCTTCAGTTTTGCGATACCGATCTCTCTTGTAAGTTTTTTATATAAGTCCTTTTCATGGTCAGTAAGTCCATATAGCTTTTTTCTTCGCTCCATCGCATCTTTGCGAACCTGTTTATCAAGACATTCCCATAAAAAATGATTTTCATAAGGTATAAATTCGACTAGCAATTGCCCTACGTCTTTCATTGTTTTAATACAGTCTTTAGACCATGCTTTCTCCCTGCAGTAGGGGCAAATACCCTTCATCTGCCAACGGTTATAGGCATAATAGCTCATCTCAATACCGTCAATAATAACTATGCTTCTTTTAACAAAGTCTGGTTCCTGTTCAAATTGCTTGATAAATTGCTGCCGAGTCCGTTCAGTATGCTCTCGATTCCATTGTTTATGTATCTTCTGAGTCTTCTTTTTCTCAGTTTTATAAACTCGGATGGCCCGTTCCTTGAATTGAAGGGATTCCATCATTTCTCCTTCAGTTTTGCTATACAGATAATTTCTCGACCCCATGATAGCCGGTTGAATAATTGACCATACAGGTTAAAAGCAACCCTTCCCAAAGTCTTCTCAAATTTAAGACGGGCCAGGTGTACCCGTTGTCCAACCAGGTCATCCCCTATATATTTTTGACCCAGCCATAATTGAAAGACCTCCATCGGAAAGATGGCTCCCCACCATAAAGGCTCAAACCCAGCCTCCCGTAACACGACCCCTAACCCCTGCTTATCGAAGTAGTTAATATGGGTTTTGTCTATGAACCAGTTGCCCACACTATCCCGGTTGACTATACGGCTTTGGAGGGGGTTAAACTCCGATGGAACCGTCACTATGATTCCCTTCACCCTCTGAGGTATCCCCACT
>JAZKIH010000070.1:0-26798 GCA_040384965.1 Bacteroidota bacterium
ATTCTAAGAATATGTATTGGACATTAGAATTAGCGTCGCATTTAGAGGACGCGCCCTGGCCGGCTACAAAGGATGAACTTATAGATTACGCAATCCGTTCTGGTGCACCTGTGGAAGTTATTGAAAACCTTCAGGCATTGGAGGATGACGGAGAACCGTATGAAAACATCGAGGAAATATGGCCTGATTATCCTACCAAGGATGATTTCTTCTTTAATGAAGACGAATATTAGAAACTGATCCCGCACTTGCGGGATTTTTTTTTAGCCCGACCCAACATTTTTTTACATAAGTAAAACAATCGGTACGGTTTTAGCATTAATGGTATGAAACTTAATCAGCTATTAATTAACTAAACACTAAAACTATGGGTAATCTACTTTATTTGATCGCAGTTATTTTAATCATTTTCTGGATCTTTGGAGCTTTCATTTCACCAATGGGTGGCAATTTAATCCACATTCTTCTTGTAATCGCAATCATCGCGATCCTACTTCGCGTTATTAGAGGCGGTACAGTCTAAGAAATAAATTTAAAGCGCCCGTTTATTTATTTAAGCGGGTGCTTTTTATTTTTCAGCTAAGTAGCTCTGTGCTACAAGAATATCTTCCGGATAGGTTATTTTCAAGTTTCTTGTGTCACCTTCCATGAGGTGAATCTCCACTCCGGAACTCTCTACTACTGATGCATCATCTGTAAATTCGACCTTATATTCCTTCGCGTATGCTTTATCTAATATCTCACTTCTAAAAACCTGTGGTGTCTGGATAAGGTAAATGTCATTTCTGTCGAGGCTTTTTGTTCCTGTTTGAGTCTTCTGCCTGACTGAATCCCGGCTTTTTACCGCGACAACTGCATTTCCGGTTTCTCCGGCCAATTTGAAGGCGGAATCGATTAACTCATGGCTTATACATGGCCGTACCGCATCATGAATCGCTACGAGCGCAGGTTCTTTAATAGATTTAAGACCGTTTTTTACGGAATGAAAACGATGTTCACCGCCGGTCACTAACTGATGCGCGATGTGGAATTTGTGTGTGGTACACAAGTCTTCCCAATACTGATGAAAATCTGCATGCAATACAACAATGATCTCAGGTATAGATTTTGAATGGTGAAACGCGCTTATCGTGTGCATTATAACGGGTAGCCCGTTCAATAAAAGGAATTGCTTCGGAATCGCAGATTGCATGCGGCTTCCTGACCCGCCAGCAACGATAATCGCATAGTAATTTACTCCAGGCATTTTTTCAATCATCTGGATATAAATATATCAAAAACCCAATATAAGATGGATTGCTTAGATAATAAGCATGGCATCGCCATAGCTGTAGAAACGATATTTTTCTTTTACAGCAACTTCATAAGCCTTCATTACGTGATCGTAACCTCCAAAAGCAGCAACCATCATCAACAAAGTAGACTCAGGAGTGTGGAAATTAGTGATCATGGAATTCGCAATGCTGAATTCGTATGGAGGAAAAATGAATTTGCTGGTCCAGTCGTTTGCAGCTTTTAACTCTCTTCCAGCAGATACCGCCGACTCAATGGCACGCATAGAAGTAGTACCAACAGCACAAACCTTCTGCTTGTTATCGATCGCGTTGTTAACCATGTTAACAGCTTTTTGCTCAATTATGAACTGCTCTGAATCCATTTTGTGCTTGGTTAGATCTTCTACTTCAACCGCACGGAAAGTTCCCAGGCCAACGTGAAGCGTAACTTCTGCAAAATCAACACCTTTTAACTCCAGGCGTTTCATCAACTCTCGGCTAAAATGAAGTCCCGCAGTTGGAGCGGCAACAGCCCCCTCTTTCTTAGCAAATATGGTTTGGTAGCGCTCTTTATCTTCAGCAGTAGCTTTACGCTTAATATATTTTGGAAGCGGCGTTTCGCCGAGTATCTCAATATTACGACGGAATTCATCGTCAGTTCCGTCAAAAAGGAAACGGATAGTACGGCCGCGTGAGGTTGTATTATCAACAACTTCAGCAACCAGAAGATCGTCATCACCAAAATAAAGTTTGTTCCCAACACGGATCTTACGAGCCGGGTCAACTAAAACATCCCAAAGACGCAGCTCACGGTTCAATTCGCGAAGTAAAAAAACTTCTATTGTCGCACCTGTTTTCTCTTTATTACCATATAAACGCGCAGGAAAAACCTTCGTGTTGTTCAGGATCATCACATCTTTATCGCCGAAATACCCCAAAACATCCTTGAATATTTTATGCTCGATTGCTCCTGTTTTCCGATCCAAAACCATTAAACGGGCTTCGTCGCGTTGTTCTGATGGATTATGAGCTATTAACGATTCGGGTAAATCAAATTTGAACTGGGATAATTTCATGTTTTATATTGAGTGATTTCAGGGCGCAAATTTAGGAAAAAGAAATGGGAAATGAGAAATGGGCTTTAGGATTAGATGTGAGGTATCAGGTATCAGATTTCAGGCCAGGCGCATAACCTCTCTCGAACTGAAGCGATTATGTGCAGCAGAAAATTGAGACTTTGATACCCTGGCTCCGTTTAAATAAAACCGCTATCCCGCTGTGTGGAAGCTGATAGCTGATAGTTCACAGCTCAAAGCCGAAATAATATTCCCGAATCCCCTCCCACATGTAACGTTTTTAATTAAATTTGGTCTAAACAGGCATATGATATTTCTTAAACTTCTTAAAGAAAGCTTTCTTTTTGCTTTTGAGGCTCTCAGGCAAAATAAGCTTAGGACCATTTTATCATTGTTAGGCATAACAATCGGTATTATGACCATCGTCAGCGTGTTTTCTGCTGTAGACACCCTGCGGAATAACATCCAGAGCAGTGTCGAGAAATTAGGAAGCAATACCATATATATACAGAAATGGCCATGGACGGGCGGTCCTGATTTTCCCTGGTGGAAATATATCAGCAGACCCCAACCTTCTCTACGGGATTACGCAAAGCTCAGCGACCGGCTGCAAGGCGCTGAAGGGATTTCATATGAGATCGGAATAGGCAATCGAACGATAAAATACAAGAATAACAGTATTGAAGGTGCGCAGATCGCTGCATCCGCTCATGATTATTATAAAGTATGGAAATTTGATTTTGAAAGTGGACGCTATTTTACTGACAGCGAATCCAAGGCAGGACGGCCATTAGCAATCATTGGTTTCCAGATCGCCGAAGGCTTGTTCCCGAATATAGATCCGGTTGGAAAAGTTATTACTGTACTTGGAAGAAAAGTTACCATTGTAGGTGTATTTAAAGAAGAAGGGGAGGATATGCTTGGCGTGTCTTCGGATAAGACTGTCCTCGTTCCGCTGAATTTTGCCAAGGGTGTTATTAAGGTGGAGGATGAAAGATATGGCCCGCAGATTACGGTTAAAGGTCGGGAGAATGTAAGTGTGGAAGAACTTGAGGCAGAATTGAAGGGTAGTTTGAGATCTATACACAGGCTTGGTCCGAGGGATGATGATGATTTTTCATTAAATAAAACAACGATACTTACTGCTCAGCTTGATCAGCTCTTCGGGATTATAGATTTTGCCGGGGCGTTCATTGGCGGATTTTCAATACTTGTGGGGGGATTTGGAATCGCCAACATCATGTTTGTTTCTGTGAAAGAGCGGACGAATATTATCGGGATCCAGAAATCCCTGGGAGCCAAAAATTACTTTATAATGCTCCAGTTCCTTATTGAATCGGTATTGCTTTGTCTTATGGGCGGGGCAATTGGACTCGGAATCGTATTCCTGCTGGCTTTTATTGCTAAGACAGCCGCGGATGTTACCATTGTAGTAGACATCAGCAAGGTGATACTCACTATTATCCTGTCTACAGCTATTGGACTCATCTCTGGATTTATTCCAGCTTTTATGGCATCGAGACTAGATCCGGTAGAAGCAATCCGAAGTAAGTAATAAGTTAGGGACTAATTATAGTCTGAAAGGGTTCATGTTCGCCCATCCTTCGATCAAATCCACTTTTGATCGAAGGATGGGCGAACTTGGTATTACCCAGACGTATAGTAGATATAGTGCAGATCCTTATTTTAAAGTAGAGAAGCTTCTTTCAATAATTGTTCTTTATCGATAGGAACAACGCCCACATGTTCACATACGAGTCCGCCAGCGAGGTTTGCAATGGCAGCGCTTTGGTATTCGTCGAGGCCGGCAGCCAGGCATAGGGCGGCTGTAGCAACAACGGTGTCACCCGCACCTGAAACATCGGCAATATTCCTTGGATGTGCCTGCATCAGCTTCTGATCTTTTGCTGTACTGATGAAAACCCCATGCTCTGACAACGTAAGCATTACACTCTTTGCATTAAGCTGTGCCTTGATCTGGTCAACTGCCGCTTCGATCTGGGTGACGCTAACCGGATCAATTTCAGCATTAATTCCTTCCCGGAGTTCTTTAAGGTTGGGCTTAAATAAACTCACGTTTTTATAAAAATGGAAGTTTCTCTTTTTGGGATCCACAATAGTTAGAATACCTTTTTGATTCGCCAGGCTTACAGTGAAAGTGATCAGCTCTTCCGAAATAAGGCCTTTATCGTAGTCCTCGAAAATGATAGCATCAATCTTTTGAGCACTGATAATCTCTGCGATACGTTCTTTGACGTCGCGGCTTGATTCATCGGGAATATCGGCTTCGGTTTCTGCATCTACGCGTACAATGTGCTGGTTATGAGCAATGATACGGGTCTTAACTGTCGTGGGCCTGTTTTTAACAGTGATAATTCCATCCTTAGTCAAATTGGAGCCGTCCATCAGGGCAAGAAGTTCCTGTCCTTCCTGATCATCGCCGATTACAGCACAGATAATAGGATTTGCACCCAACGACTGGACATTTAAAGCTACGTTTGCGGCACCTCCAAGGCGGTTCTCCTTTTTAGTCACCTGCACAACCGGTACAGGTGCTTCGGGCGAAACGCGATCAATCTTGCCCCAAACGTAGCTATCCATCATCACATCTCCAATGACGAGAATGTTCAGTGAATTAAATTTTTCAAAGGTGCCGGTCATAGGAACTACAATGTATTAAACTCTCTTTACACCTAAAGATAAAAGCGAACATATTGTTTTTCTGGAAAGCAAAGACAGCATTCCATAGTAGGCGATAGCCCCGCTTTCCGCATTAGCTTTGCCTTAATATAGTTGTTTTAAATTGAAGATTTACGTCAGCAAAGGCTAATTGCTCCAATCGGGTTTATTTGGCAAGCGCCAGCGCTTTGTTATAAGACGCTTGCACGGAGAGTTATAATTCATAGCATGGATCATTCGGCTATCCCCCAGTCCCGACAACTTTTGTTATTGCGGGCCTGCTGGCATGCAGGCTCGCAATAACAAGCTATTATTTTAGTGCACCAAGAGCCTCTTTAATACGCTTCATGGCCTCAATTAGTTTTTCATTTGCCGCAGCATAAGAAAGACGTATCGAGTTAGGATCACCAAATGAATCGCCGCTCACTGTAGCCACATGGCCGGTGTTCAGCAGATATAAAGAAAGATCTTCTGCGTTTTTAATTGTTGCGCCATCAGGAGCGGTTTTACCGAAGAAAGAGCTCACATCAGGGAAGAAGTAAAACGCTCCGCCCGGAAGATTCACTTTCAAACCCGGAATGTCTTTTAAAAGACCATATACCAGGTCGCGACGTTCTTTGAAGACTTTTCTCATCTCCTTAATGGTGTCAAGACCACCTTCATAAGCCGCTATACCTGCTTTCTGAGTAATGGAAGAAGTACCGGAAGTAATCTGGCTTTGAAGCTTATCGCAAGCTGCGGCAAGTTCTTTGCTCGACACGGAATATCCGATTCTCCAGCCAGTCATTGCATATGCTTTTGAAAGACCATTAATAATGATCACCCGGTCTTTGATGCTGTCAAACTGAGCAATAGATTCATGCTCATTCAGGAAATTAATATGTTCGTAGATCTCATCAGATATGATGTAGATCTGAGGGTATTTTTCAAAAACTTTAACTAGTCCGGCAAGCTCATCGCGGGTGTATACACTTCCTGTAGGGTTGTTTGGCGATGAGAACATGAAAAGCTTGGTCTTCGGCGTGATTGCCGCTTCGAGCTCCTCCGGTGTGATCTTAAAATCACTCTCCAACGTAGTATTGATAAACACAGATTCGCCATCTGCTAGTTTTACAAGCTCAGAATATGAAACCCAGTATGGTGTTGGAATTACAACTTCATCGCCGGGATTAACCACACATAGAATTGCATTCGCCAGTGATTGTTTCGCACCTGTTGACACTACGATCTGATCGAAATCATAATCAAGGTTATTCTCGCGCTTTAGCTTTGCAGCGATCGCCTTTCGCAGTTCAGGATATCCCGGAACAGGAGTATAGTATGAAAAATTCTGGTCAATAGCATCTTTAGCTGCCTGCTTGACAAATTCGGGAGTGTAGAAATCTGTTTCTCCTAAACTAAGGCTGATAACATCAACGCCTTTTGCAGCTAATTCCCTGCCCATTTTAGCCATCTTAATAGTGGCGGACTCGGATAAATAGTTAATTCTGTTTGATAATGTGTTCATAATTAACGCAAATATAGAAACCTGAAAAGGCAATGCAAAAATTAAAGAGAAATGAGCTATAAATTGCGATTTTATTAAAATTACAGTCATGTATTGTCTAAATTTGGCAGAATTAAGCGTCTGATTTGCAAAGTCAAAAAAAAGTAATCCTGATTTCCCTTAGCGTCGGCATTCTTCTGATGCTCGCGAAGTTTACAGCTTACTTTATTACCTCATCAAACTCAATTCTGACCGATGCGGCAGAAAGTATTGTTAACGTTCTTGCCAGCGCTTTTGCATTTTATAGCATTTATGTGGCCTCGCAGCCGCGGGATAACAATCATCCCTATGGGCACGGCAAGGTGGAATTTTTTTCAGTCTTTATAGAAGGCTCCCTGATTGGCATTGCCGGTATCCTCATTATTTTTAAGTCTGCTTATAACTTGTTATACCCACATAATGTGAGTGAACTGATGACGGGTTCTATCATTATTGCGGCGACCGGGCTGGTCAATTTTGTTCTGGGACATTATCTCATCACCCAGAGTAAAAATCTTAACTCTTTAACGCTTTTTGCGGATGGAAAACACCTGAAGACTGATGCATATACCAGCGCTGGACTGGTCGGTGGTCTGATCCTTATTTACCTGACGGGTCTAACTTATTTAGACAGTGTTCTGTCGATAGCCATAGGCATTTTTATCATTTATAGCGGGTACAAGCTGGTAAGACGTTCGGTTTCGGGGCTGATGGACGAAAGTGATTTCGAGACAGCTGATGAAGTGATCTCGATCCTAAACAACTGCAGGAAAGACAGCTGGATAGATATGCATAATTTACGGACCCAGCGGTACGGTCCTGATATCCACATTGACTGTCACCTAACATTACCCTATTATTTCGACCTCAATAAAGTCCATGAAGAAGTTTCGGAAGTTGATGCAATGATGAACAGTCAGGCAAGCTCTTCCATTGAGTTTTTCATCCATGCTGATCCATGTGTTCCGGAATGTTGCCATTATTGCCGGATGGATGCATGCCCGGTTCGTTCGGAGCCAAAAACAAAAGATATTGTGTGGACCATTGAGAACGTAACCAGAAATAAAAAACATTTTTCAGCTGATGTATAATTTTAATGTCCGGGTGTATGGGCTTCTTATAAATGAAAACGATCAGATTCTGCTGAGCGACGAAGAGGAGTACGGCTTTCGTTTTTCGAAGTTTCCGGGAGGAGGACTGGAATACGGAGAAGGGCTGATTGACGCATTGAAGCGCGAGTTTGTTGAAGAATGTAATGCGGAAGTTGAGGTAACGGCGCATTTCTACACCACTGATTTCTTTATAAAGTCGGTTTTTAATGACAGCCAGATCATCAGCATCTATTATATCGTAAAACCACTTGCTGGTTTAGCGTTGAGTTTCAAAGAAAAGATTTTTGATTTTGACAATGAGGGAGATATCCGCCAGGCATTTCGCTGGAAGCATATTAATGAACTCAATGTGGAAGATGTTACTTTTCCCACTGATCAGAAAGTGGTCGAACTATTAAAAGAAAAATGGCTGAGAGATCATTAGCAGAGCGCGATCAGGCTGTTATCTGGCATCCCTATACGCAGATGCAAAACGCCGCTGCGCCTATTCCGATTGTGAGGGGTGAGGGAGTGCACCTGATTGCCGAAGACGGTACAAAATATATTGACGCCGTTTCGTCCTGGTGGGTTAATATCCATGGACATGCACATCCTTATATTGCTGAAATGGTTGCTGAGCAGCTGCGAACCCTCGAACACGTGATATTTGCCGGCTTTACCCACCCGACAGCTGTGGAGCTGGCTGAGCGACTGCTGGCCATTCTTCCTGCTAATCAAAGGCGCGTATTTTATTCTGACAACGGCTCGACTGCGGTTGAAGTTGCGTTGAAGATGTGCTTTCAGTACTGGAGCAATAGCGGCCATGCGCGAACTAAAGTGGTTGCTTTTCAGGATTCTTACCACGGAGATACGTTTGGGGCTATGGCAGTAAGCGCCAGGAGTGCCTTTACCAGGCCATTCGAGCAGCTATTGTTCGGGGTGGAGTTTATTGATTTGCCCAATGCGGAAAATATCTCGCGGCTCAAGAAGGAGATTTCAGCTTTGAGCTCAGAGCTTTCAGCTTTCATCTTCGAACCCCTGGTACAAGGAGCGGGTGGTATGAATATGTATGAGGCTAAGTATCTGGATGAGTTGCTGGCGCATTGTAAAAAGGTGGGCATCCTTACCATAGCTGATGAAGTGATGACAGGCTTCGGCAGAACGGGAAAGCTTTTTGCTTCCCATCATTTAAGTGAGCAGCCGGACTTAATGTGCTTCTCGAAGGGAATTACTGGCGGCACTATGGCGCTCGGGGTCACTACCTGTGACAGCAAGATCTACGCTGCATTCCTGTCGGATGATAAATTAAAAACCCTGTTCCACGGCCACTCTTTTACGGCCAACCCGGTTACCTGCTCAGCGGCGCTGGCAAGCCTTGACCTATTATTAAAAATGGAAACCCAGACTGATATAAGCAGGGTCGAAGATTCTCACCGGGCTTTTGCGGCGCGGATTAAGCAACATCCCAAATTAAGGGCCGTGAGACAAACGGGCACTATTCTGGCAATGGAGTGGGAGACGGGTGACAATACCTCGTATTTCAACACCCTGCGGGATGATCTGTATAACTTCTTTCTCAGGGAAGGAATTATCCTGCGACCCCTCGGTAATATTATTTATATAATGGCACCTTACTGCATCACGAATGATCAGCTGGAGTATATTTACCAAAAAATAGAACAAGCCTTAGAGCAATTTTAATATGAACTTCCAGCATCTTCTTACCGGAATAGTAGCCGATACTCAACAGCACGCCAAATGGCTTAACACCTTGTCGCTCATGGAAAACACCGGTGCCCGCAAGATCTCCGCGAGTGAGCATAAAACCGATGTTACCCTGATCATACTGAAGCATGCTGCAGAAGAGCATCGCCACGCATTTTACCTAAAAAAGCAAATTTTCAAACTTGGCGCGGGCCTATGTCCCGATTATTCGGATGAACACCTTTTAGCGACCCACGATAGCCGGTATTATTTGAATATGCTTGATGTTCATGTATGTAAATACTTGAAATCAGAATTGAAGCTATCTGGGAATGAGCTGAAATTTGCTGCCTACCTCTTGGTAACTTATGCTATCGAAGTGAGGGCAGATGAATTATATCCTATATATCAGGATGTACTGGACGCAACAAACAGCAAGGTAAATGTAAAATCAATTATTCTGGAAGAGGAAGGGCATTTGGAAGAGATGCTGGTTCAGCTAAAGAATTTCTCGCAAGACTGGCAGCGGCATGCCGATAAGGCGGTTGAGTTTGAGAGCGATTTATTTGCCAAGTGGCTTATTGGACTTGAGAAGGAGATTATTTGAAGACAGAGATATAAAGTTCAAAGCAAGTACCCATTCTCTAGAAGTCGAGATATTCCTGAAACACCGTTTGCATCATTGCCTTCCCGTTCCGGGTAAACACTTTGTCTTTCGTTCTATCTGCATCGTTTTTTCTCAAAATGATTGACCTACCGACATTATCGAAGGAAATCACTTGTTGATTTGCAGCAAATCCGAAACCGTTATCCCAATTGAAGAATGCGAACTCTTTAGTCTGAGGGTTCAGGAGATCTTTGCTCCATTTATATCGGGATGCGTCGATTTTAAGCTGAGAGAGGAGAGTTGCGGCCAGATCGGTCTGGCTGCCGGTTTTATTTATCACGGTACCGCGGTATTCCGGTTTCAGAACATCCCCAAAAAACAGTAGGGGTATATGGTAGCGCCTAGCCTCGTATTCGGAAATGGTGCCTGGCAGCCGGTGACTATGATCCGCTATGACGACGAACAGGGTATTCTTGTACCACTCTTTGGTTTTAGCCTCTTTAACATAAGCGCCAATGCAGGAATCGGTGTAAAAGAAAGTGCTGCGATATTTATTATCCACATCATCACCCTTAAACTTCGCTGTTCCCGGGATCTCAAACGGCTCATGATTAGTTAACGTCAAAATCGTAGAGAAGAAAGGCTGCTTTTCCTTATCTAAATCACCCGTGTTCTTGCGAAACACCATATGATCGTAAGTTCCCCACTTGGAATTCATGTCCTTTTTCTCGAAAGAATGCTCATCAACCAAACGCATGTAGTCATGGCTTAAAACGTATGATTTCATGTTAAAGAACTCACTTTCCCCACCGTAATAGAAAGATGTACTGTAGCCGTTGCTGCGAAAATCCTGTGCGAGTGCAGGCAGTTTTTCCTGCTTGTCATTCTGCTTCATGATAGTCCGGATGGCCTGCGAAGGGAAGGCGCTTAACGTTGCTACCACTCCTTTATCGGTCCGCCCGCCTGCTGCGTAAATATCCGTAAATAACAAACCGCCCTTGCTGAGTTCAGCCATGTTTGGTGCTACACCCTTTTCTCCACCCAGGTTTTCGATCAGAGCAGCGGTAAAGCTTTCGACGATGATCAGGACGACATTAGGTTTTTGGGTGGTCAGAATAGACGGTGTTTCAACTGTTGGTTTTGGGAACAGCTCGCTGACGATCTTTTTAGACTCTTCGGCTGTATAATATTTATAAGGATTTTTAGTGGCAAGCTTATTATTAATAACATCCTGCAATAGGTTCCATTCGGTATTTACAGCAGCATGATTAAGAATGGTTTCATTAGAGAAATAGGCCATGCTTTGGTTAACGGGAGTGAGCTGCCAACCACCCCGGGCTACCAACACGAGCAAAGCAATAGCTACAAAGCTTCCTGCCATCTTATATAATGCCGGTTTTTCCCGATCCATGATACGGTATACGATTAACTGCCGCGACAAGAATAAACTACTGACGAAAAGTGCCAGGACCACACATGCAGATAGGAAAATCGGCTGTGAGCCGCTGGAGGCCATTGCTTCTTTTGTTGAATTGAAAGCCATGTCCAACGCACGGTAATTGATTTTGGTACCCCATTCTCTGTATAAGTTCCAATTAAAACCCCCGACAAATACAAAAATTATAAGCAGAACAAGAACATAGATTTTTCCTGCAACCTGAGGGAGGAAGCTTCGTTTTAGAAAAAGGAAAGTGATATAAAAGATGAGTGGGATGGCGGAAATATACGCGACCATAGCAGAATCGAGTCTAAGCGCATACCAAAAGGTTGCTGCTTTTTCGCCAAAGCTTACAGAGCTAAGTTTATCCGAAAAAAAAATGAGGAATACCAGCCTGTCGAGTGCAAAGAACAGGATCCAGAAAATATAGAATCGAAAAAAAACAAGGAAGCTTTTTAACATAGGGCAATTTAGGAATATTTCAATCCTCTTTGCCGTTCGGGAGAAGGAAAGTTAATCCTGAGGGAAGCAAAGATCACAAAGTTTTATGTGACAATTGTGATCTTTGCAGTTTCACCCGGCGCCTGCATTCTGAGGCTGGCTTTTAATGATAAGCTGATCTCAACCCGAGGCCAGCCACTATTTTATTTTCCGCCCTGCATCTGCATAAGCTGCTCGAAAGTAATTTCTTCATGATCTTTCGAAGCACTGAAAGATCCTGCAGGAACTGTTTCAGCCTTAACCTCTTTTAATGTCGCCTTCACGCTAAGTCCGTTCATGTAAGATGTAAATTCTACGGGGAAGCCGAAGCCTTTCTCGAAATATCTGGTTAGCGGATTCTGAGTGCTCAGTTCCACATCTTTAGTAAACCATGCAGTTGAAGTTTGGTTGCTTTTTTTCTCAGTAACATCATATTTGGTTGCATTGTAACCAGCAACTGCTTTAGTTTCGGTAGTAGCTTTTAAAGCAAGTTCCGGAGAATTTGCAGCAATTTTGTCCTGGTCTGCAGGGGTGAATATGACGGAGAATTTTTTATTCATCATTGGGATATCCAGGAGTAAACGCTCATATTCTTTGCTGAGGTTGGTGATATTTGTGCTGCTGTACATTTGCGAACCTGTCTTCAAACTGGAAGAATCGCCTTTGAAATGAACCTTTATCTCAGTCGGAAAATTGCTGGCCATGGCTTTCATCTGCTCGGGCAGGTTCCACTCTACGGCGTAAGTTAGAGTGCCTTCATTTATTTTTTTTGGGGTTTGTGCGAAAACGCCTGCTCCAATAAACAGTATCGCTGCGGTAAAAATCAATTTTTTCATGTTGGTTAGTTTTTTTGTAAGTATAGCCGATACTTCCGGCCAGATAAATGTAATAAGTACAACTTACAAAACAGACTTATATTATCCGGATATGTTACGCTGACCGTTAAATAATTTGAGTTTGACGAGGGTGACTGCATTGATAATTTCGGAAATGCGGTATCCTCTTATATTCCTTTTGTTATTGCAGTTTAGGGTATACGGACAGAATTCGGGGCCGGTGGTCGGTGCAATGGGCTCTGGAGGCACGGCTGTCTCAGGAATATGGGGGCTGCATAAGAATCCTGCGGGCATAAGCGGGGCTGATCGAGCTAAGCTGGCCATCGCATACGAGAGGCATTTTCTGGATGCCGAAGTAAACACGAAGACTGCGCTGTTCATACTTCCAGTTCAGGATAACGTGCTCGGCCTAAGTTTCAATACATATGGTTTTGATGAATATCGGGAACAGCAGGCCGGCCTTTTTTTCGCAAAGAAATTTGGTGATTCATTTCGCCTTGGTGCTGGTCTAAAATATCATCAGTTAAGTATTTTTCAATATGGATCAGCGAAAGCATACACTGTTGAAATTGGCTTTCAGCTAAAGCTTACAAGTAATGTTACTATCGCGAGTAACATAGTTAACCCAAACAGAAGCCGATATAATGACCTTTCGAATTCTTCTTTGCCGGTCAAGATTTCCATTGGCACAGCCTGCCGGCTAAGTGATAGAATTTATATTATAGGAGATATAGAGAAAATTCTAAATCAGCCCCTTGATGCGATGACAGGGATTGAATACAATATCATAAACTGGTTCTCTTTGAGAGGCGGCATCTCGGCAAATCCATTTAAACAATATGCTGGCTTTGGTTTGGATTACAACAAAATCCAGATTGACTTGGCTGTCGCTTCACATCCGAGGTTAGGATATTCGCCTCAAATTTCATTAGGGTATGAATTTTAGGCTGATGTTCCTCGCTTTTATATTGTTTGTTCCTTCGCCCTGCTGTGCGCAGACGGAAAACGAATTGTTGATAGAGCAGTTAATTGAATACATCTCCGAAAATACAACTGACGATGAGGATTACTCCGAGATAGCAGATCGATTGATTTTTTACCGGAAATATCCGCTGGACATCAATAGGGCAACGAAAGATCAGTTTAATGAACTTGTGTTTATTTCGCCAGCTCAGATCGACAAGTTAATACAGCATCGCGACGAGAGCGGCTTATTTCTCGATCTTTTAGAACTTCAGAGCATAGATGGTTTTGATAGTGACGTGATTCGGTGGCTGAGGCATTTCCTTGTTTTAAACCCTCCTGAATTGTTATCCGGGATCTCATTAAAAAAAGTCGGCAAAAGTGGAGAGCACGACCTTATGATCAGATTCGGCCGAATTCTTCAACAGCAGGCTGGCTTCAAAGGATCTGACTCTGCTAACGCTATTTACACTGGTTCTGCCGACCGCATTCTTACCCGCTATCGGTTCAGCTATGCCGACAGGTTTTTTTTATCTCTAAACACGGAGAAAGATGCTGGCGAACCACTTTTTGGAAAAACAGGAAAGGGGTTTGACTTCCATTCATCCAACATTCTTGTGAAGGGTCACCAACTGGTAAAAAAAATGATCATTGGCGATTATAGTTTACAATTTGGGCAGGGATTAACAATGTGGTCAGGCCTTGCATTCGGTAAAGGTGCCGGCTTCACCACAATCGCAAAATCGGGTGGTGGGCTTCGTCCTTATAGTTCTGTTAACGAGGCTTCATTTTTACGAGGTATCTCGGGAACTTTCGGCTTTAGAAAATTGTTTCTAACTCCTTTTATTTCATACAGGAAATTAGACGCGTCCTTGTCTGATGATGAAGGCGAAGTCAAATCAATTATTCTCAGCGGTCTTCACAGGACAGAGTTGGAACAAAAAACCAAAAATACTGTAACTCAGCTAGTGTATGGAGCAAACGCAGAATATGTAAATAACTTGCTAACTCTTGGTATTACAGGCTACAGAACACAGTTGGATAAACCTATTGCTAAGAGTAACACTCTTTATGAACGATACGATTTTACCGGAAGTCTATCAACCAACCTGGGTTTTCACTACTCATATACCTTTGGAAATACCTATTTTTTTGGTGAAGTGGGACACAGCCTGTCGTCAGGATCAGCAATAAATACAGGCATTATGTCGAGTCTCTCAAGCAGGGTTTCGGCCGTATTGTTATATCGGAATTATGCACGGAACTATCATTCATTCTTTAATCAGGGTTTAGCTGAATCTGCCGAATCTGTTAACGAGCATGGTTTTTACACTGGCCTTAATATCCGGATTAACAGTAAACTCGAAGCGTCTGGCTATTACGATGTATTCAAATTTCCCTGGCTCAAATTTCGAGTTGATGCCCCATCTCAGGGCTACGAACTCTCTGCACAGCTGGTCTATATGTTCGGTAAAAAGTTCAAAATTACTGGGCGGCTTAGAATGCAGCAAAAGGAGCAAAATGTACCAGAAATGGCGACTGATGGCGGGCTGGCAAATATTGAAAGCCAGAATTATCGCCTGGAGCTGACCTGCAAAATTAATGACAGTTTTTCGCTAAGAAATCGAGTGGAAGTCTCCACTTATAAAGAAGGCTTTAGCGCACAGGAATTCGGGTTCTTGAGCTATCAGGATGTTGTTTATAAGCCATTAAGCTCAAAACTTTCAGGCAATTTTCGCTTTGCATTATTTGATACACAGAGTTTTAACTCCAGAATTTACGCCTTCGAAAATGATGTTCTGTATGGTTATTCCGTTCCGGCTTATCAAGGAAAAGGTTTAAGATGTTACGTAAACGGACGATATAATCTCAGGCGTGGGATAGATGTATGGTTGAGATATGCGATCTCTACTTACGTGGATCAGAATTCAATAGGTTCCGGTAACGATAGTACTATTGGTGGGAAAAGGTCGGACGTCAAGATGCAGGTGAGATTTCAATTTTAAGATGTTTGATAAAGGAGAAATACCGTTTGTAAGGCTTCTAATTCCGCTAATACTGGGAATATTATCAGGATATTATTTCGATAGAGAAGTCCTTTATAATAGTGGTCCAGCTATTGCTTTTGTAGCTTTCGCTACCTTGTTTCTATTCATAATTTATTATAGACGGTTCTTTCTTTTTCGAATAAAGTGGTTGGCGGGGTCAATTCTAAACTTTCTTATGGCCGTGGTGGGCTATTGGCTCACGATATACATATCAGAAAAGCATGAAAAGACATTTTATACCTCGCGAAAGGCAGATGCTTTTATCGTTAAGATAATTAGTGAGCCCAAATCATCTGATTACATTTCGAGGTTTGAAGCAGTTATCCTTCAAACATCAGTAAAAAGCCGTCTAAACGCTGTCAGAGGAAAAATAATCGTTTCGATTAAGTATGATAGCATCCAATCTTCAGGGTTAAAATACGGTGACTTGTTGTTAATTCCTGGCAAGTTTGATAGTATAGATCCGCCGTATAACCCCGGCGAATTTAATTATAAGGCTTATCTGGCTGACCGGCAATTTTATTATCAGACTTTCATACAAGGGGAACAATTTTGTATTCTGGATAGAGATCAGGGGAATAAATGGATATCTCTTGCTCTGGCCCTTCGCCAACAACTTATTCAAAAACTGAACAGGTATTTACCAGATAAGGATGCCGCAGCTTTTGCATCGACACTTATCCTTGGATATCGGGCTGAGTTGAGCAAAGAACTGATAGAAGCGTATTCCAAAACGGGCACAATGCACGTTTTGTCAGTATCGGGGATGCATGTTGGAATTGTATTCGTTGTATTATCAGCTGTTCTAAAATTTATGGATCAAACCAGAAACGCACGATTAATTCGTGCGGCCATCATTATTTTGATAATTTGGTTTTACGCCCTATTAACAGGGTTTTCGGCCCCTGCCAGCCGGGCAGCAATAATGTTGAGTTTTATTGTCTTGGGAAAGGCGTTAAATAAACATCAAAATACATACAACCTGGTTGCGGTTTCTGCCTTTTTCCTGTTATTGTATAATCCATTTTATGTAGTAGATGCCGGCTTCCAACTCTCATATCTGGCGGTTGTAGGCCTAGTATATTTTCACCCCAAAATATATCAAATGATCTATGTCAGAAACAAACTATTAGATGTTACATGGAGCTATTGTGCTTTGTCGATAGCTGCCCAACTCGCTACTTTTCCATTTAGTATTCATTATTTTCATCAGTTTCCGATATATTTTCTCATTAGCAACCTGGCTATAGTCTTGCCCGTGGCAATAATTATGTACTCTGGTATTCTGTTTATGTTCATTCCGTTTCCCGCTTTGTTATTTTACACTGGACACTTTCTCAGTTTGCTAATTAAATTCACAAATGAAATTTTGTTTGCTATCGAAAATTTTCCGTTTTCCAGCTTGGATGGAATATGGATAAGTTCTACAGAATGTTTTATGATCTGTCTACTTATCATAATTCTAAGTATTCGTATTCAAACAAACTTTTTAAAATACAATCTTCCAATTGCGGCCTTGGTTATATTTTTATGCCTCAGTGTTAGTTTGACCTGGATCCGAAACTATAATGAGCACCAGTTGATTTTTTACAATCTGAGAAGGAGCAGTGCTATTGGTTATGTGTTTAAAGGAAGAAGTGTGATAGTTAGTGACTTAGACCGGTATAGTAAACTGATGAATTTCTCGGTGTTGCCGGGAATTAAAAGTAAGGGTTCGCGTAAAGAATTATTTTATACTACCGAAAGGGCTTTTATGGGTGACACTTACACGGGAAATTCTCACTATTACCAGTTTGGATCTTACACGATATTTAGATGGAGCAAGAGTTTGGATAACATTGAGTTTTCCAAAAGGTTATTAGTCGACGCAGTGTTGATAAGCGATAATCCCCGTGTTAGTTTAAAAAAAGTCGCGAATTATCTGACATTCTCCAGAATCATTATTGATTCAAATAATCCAGATTATAAAATAAGCCAATGGGTTTCTGAAGCAAACGATATGGGGTTAGACTATTATGTGTTAAAGAAAAATCTGTCGTTAATCGTAAAGCTTTAGAAATTCAGGTATTTTTGAGTTAATACGAAAGCGACCACATTGACAGATCTAGCCCTTTATACAACTGAAAACCGGGTGGCTTATATAACTATTAGCCGCCCCGAGAAACGTAATGCACTTAATCCAGAGCTTGTAGAATCACTTACAGACCTCTTTTTGAGGGCCGGGCATGATGATGAAGTAAAGGTTGTCGTCTTAAGAGCTGAGGGCGAAGTCTTCAGCGCCGGGGCAGATCTCGAATATCTTCAAAAGCTTCAGAATAATTCATCGCAAGATGATCTGGAAGACACGATAGCTATTAAAGAACTCTTGTGGAGCATTTATACCCTGCCAAAACTGGTGGTGGCACAGGTGGAAGGGCATGCTATCGCAGGCGGCTGCGGTTTGGCGGCGGTTTGTGATGTAGTTTATGCAGTACCGGAAGCTAAGTTTGGGTATACCGAAGTCAGGATAGGGTTCGTGCCAGCGCTGGTTTCCTGTTTCCTTGTGCGGAAGCTGGGCGAGGGCCGGGTTAAGGAATTGCTGCTGAGCGGCGATCTGATCGACGCTGCAACGGCTTCATCGTACGGGCTTATAAATTTTGTAGCGGCTAAAGCAGAAATTGCGGGTATGGTGCGCAGTTATGCCGAGCGAATGGCCGTGAGTGTTTCCGGGCAATCGGTAGCTCTTACCAAGCAACTGATTCATAAAGCGCAGAATATTTCTTTGGAAGATAGTTTGGAAGAAGCCATTAAGCTGAACGTTCAGACTCGCTCGTCTGAAGACTGTAAAAAGGGTATCGCTTCGTTTCTAAATAAGGAGAAATTGGGTTGGTAAGAAAAACAGGATCGCGTTTACAGGGTTTATAGGATACCAGCGAGATGCGAGCCAAGACAAGCGACAATAAGCCTTACGAAGTATTCCTGATCGGGGATACCGGGAACATCAACCGTCATAAGCCTGACCCGGTTCTGGAAACTCTGAAATGTCATTTTGATAAAAAACAGCATTCTGCAGTGGTCTTTCTCGGAGATAATGTATACCCCCGTGGGCTGCCTCCCAAAACTAATATTTTATATAAGGATGCTGAGGATGCGCTTAAAGCTCATTATGAGGCGTTAAAAGACTATCATGGGAAAGTGCTGTTTATTTCCGGCAACCACGACTGGAATAAAGGGCGCAAAGACGGTTACGAATATATTCTGCGGCAGGAAAAGTATCTCGAAAAATTGTTTGGCAGTAATGTGATGCAGCCCTCGGCCGGCTGTCCCGGACCTACGGAAATTAACGTTAACCAGAATGTGACCATGGTTTTGATCAACACTCAATGGTGGTTGCAATCAGGCTTTCGGCCGATAGGACAGGGTTGCGGCTGCAGAGTGGAGTCTGAGAACGAGTTTTTTGAACATCTGACAAAGATTCTGGAAAATAATAGAGGAAAGCGGGTGATTATTGCAGGCCATGCCCCGGTATATAGCTACGCTATCCATGGGGGACGCTATAAGCTCAGGCACCATCTTTTTCCGTTCACGGTTTATCATAAAAAAGCCTATGTGCCCTTACCCTTCATCGGGTCGCTGCTGCCTATTTACCGGAAATACTTTGGTGCAAAAGAAGATATTGCGCATCCACGCTATCGCCTGCTCCGAAAGCGCCTCATTCAGACCTTCAAAACTCATAAAGGCCTTATTTATGCTGCCGGGCATGAGCATAACCTGCAGCATATTATCAAGGACGATAATCATTATGTGGTGAGCGGTGCAGGATCGAAACTTAAATATGTTTTGCAAGAAGGGAAGAATCTGAAATTTGGAATGAAGGCAAAGGGGTTCTTTAAGATCAGATTTGAAACGGATGGCTCGGCCCTGCTCTCCGCATGGGTAGTTGATCCGGTATCAGAAAAGGGAGTTATGGTTTACGAACAGCCTCTGTCTTAAAATCCTTCGGCACAACCACATTTAGAGCGCCAGGCATTATGGCAAGCCTGATTTCTTTAACCGATGCAATAACTTCGCCGTCTACCTGCAGGATCGTTTTGCGGCTGCTAACGACGATAGCTTCCTTGCAGGATATAATTTCGACATAGTCGGATTTATGGAGCCTCCCCACGAACATTTTCCAGGCTATGGATAAAAGCTGGACCCTTGGAAATGGCTTTACAATTACAATCTCGAATTTTCCGTCATCAAGGATACCATGCGGATTGATTACAGCCCCGGTGCCATATCGCATGGCATTCGCAAAGGTCAGCGATACTCCTTTTGACGACATGACCTCATCATCATAAGCGATATTGAACCGATAGCTCTTTAGAAAGAACATTTCTCCGAAAAGGTGTTTGGCGTAAGTTAATTTGCCACGCTTGGGATCTTTATCGAAACGTTTTACTACCCGGGCATTTAAGCCCACATCAGCGAGGTGAATACAGATCTCATTATTGATATTGATCAGGTCGATGGTCTTTTTCTTTCCGGTAGAAAGCATGCCCAGGGCAAAATTAATATCTGAGATGCCGAGCTCCTTCGCCATCCCGTTGGCTGAGCCGTAGGGAATAATAGCCAGGGTAATCTTAGTATTTGCCAGGATGCCTGCTATCAGCTTTACTGTGCCGTCGCCCCCGGCAGCGGCAACGATGGATGGGCGGAACCTTTTGACCTCGGTGGTAATGCGTTCTTCATCATCACCCATCATGTTATAGATCTGAAAATCGAAATTCTGAGTTTCAGCCTGCTGAGATATTAAATCTTGGAGGGTATCCTCCCGCGCAGACCCTGATTTTGGGTTGATTACAAATAAGACTTTGGTTCGGCTTTTTGCAGTTTTTGGCACTTGCTTCATGGTTAAAGCTGCTCTTTAACTTCAAGGAGAAACTGCTTTAGCTTCTCTAACGAATCAATGACCTTTTGGTTTTCTTTTACCTCGCCTTTATTATTCCGAATGTAGTCTTTGGCGCCCTGGAGCGTAAAGCCCTTTTCCTTAACCAGGTTAAAAATGATCTTTAGATTCTCTACATCGTCCGGTGTGAAGAGCCGATTGCCTTTTTTATTCTTCTTGGGCTGAAGGATTTCAAACTCCCGCTCATAAAAGCGGATCTGCGATGCGTTAACATCAAACATCTCGGTTACTTCACCCATTGTGTAGTAGAGTTTGTTTATGTCGCGATCTTTATAAGGCATGCACAGTGAATTTAAGTTATAAATGTAGGATAAAATTAAGGAAAATTGACATTGACAACTGGGGTAGTTGAATTGAAATTTCAAAAAGAAATTTTTCTGCAGCCTGTCAGCCTGGCTTCCGGGCTTTAAGGAAATAGACTATAGCGAAGCCTAGGAGCGGTGAAGCAAGAAGGCAAAGTATCACCGTCCCTTTGTAACCTAGCTGCGTATCGCGTCCATAATTTCCTATACTCATAATAATAACAACTGCAGCTAATATTAGTGGGAATTCAGCGCCGGAGATACCGAAAAATGCTAAAGTCATATGAAGGGGCTAAGTACACTAATATAGAGAATTGACCGCATTTCCCCAAATTTGAAATAATATCTCATTTCTGGCACCCCAGATCTCACATCTCATTTCCCGTATCTCACATCATCTCCTTATATTTGCACCCATGACCACCAAAGAAATACGACAGGGATTTTTAGATTTTTTTAAGGGAAAGGGACATCAGATCGTTCCATCAGCGCCTATCGTGGTGAAAAATGATCCGACACTCATGTTTACGAATGCCGGCATGAACCAGTTTAAAGAACTGTTTTTGGGTGAGGCTCCGATCAAACATTCGCGTGTTGCTGATACACAAAGATGCCTTCGTGTTTCCGGTAAACACAATGACCTCGAGGAAGTAGGAATTGATACCTACCATCATACCATGTTCGAGATGTTGGGCAACTGGAGTTTTGGGGATTATTTTAAAAAAGAAGCTATTGCCTGGAGCTGGGAGCTGTTGACGGAAGTTTATAAGATTCCGAAAGACCAGCTTTATGTGTCAGTTTTTGAAGGTGATGCCAGGGAAGGTCTGGCAAAAGATCAGGAAGCATATGATATCTGGAAACAATATATAGACGAAGACCGGATTATTCTTGGGAATAAAAAAGATAACTTCTGGGAAATGGGCGAGACAGGACCATGCGGACCCTGCTCTGAAATTCACGTCGATATGCGCCCCGAGGCGGAGCGCTTGAAAGTAAGCGGAAAGTCGCTGGTTAATAATGACGATCCCCAGGTGATCGAGATCTGGAATAACGTCTTCATGCAGTTTAACCGTTTGAAGAATGGTTCACTCGAGAAACTTCCCAATCAGCATGTTGATACTGGTATGGGGTTAGAACGCCTGGTACGGGTGATACAGAAAAAAGCTTCCAATTATGATACGGATGTATTTCAGCCATTAATCCAGTATATAGCTGATAAATCGGGTATTGCTTACGGCAATGAGGAGAAGACAGATATTGCGATGCGCGTGATGGCAGATCATATCCGGGCAATTTGCTTTTGTATTGCCGACGGTACGCTGCCTTCCAATAACAAAGCTGGGTATGTGATCCGCAGAATCCTCCGACGTGCGGTGCGTTATTCTTATACCTTCCTAAACTTTAAAGAACCGTTTTTAAACCAGCTGGTCCCAATTTTGGCAGAGCAGTTTGACGGGGTTTTCCCGGAATTGAAGGAGCAGCAGGATTTTGTGCAGAAGGTAGTCCTGGAGGAGGAGAACTCTTTCCTGAGAACTTTAGCTACCGGGATACAGCGATTCGAGCGCTTTGAAACATCCGATAAGGTGATTAAAGGTGACTTCGCCTTTGAATTGTATGATACATTCGGCTTTCCAATTGACCTTACTGATCTAATGGCACGGGAAAAAGGCTGGTCGGTAGACATGGAAGCTTTTGAATCTGAGCTTCAGCAGCAAAAAGACCGTTCCCGTGCAGCTACAGCAATTGATACCAGCGACTGGGTAGCAGTAAACCCGGGCGATGAAGTTGAATTTGTAGGATATGATGAGCTGGAATCTGAGTGCCAGATCCTACGCTATCGTAAGGTAACCGCTAAGGGCAAGGAACAGTTCCAGGTGGTACTGAACCGCACACCATTCTATGCAGAAAGCGGCGGGCAGGCAGGTGATACTGGTAAACTGGAAGATGCTTCGCGCCTGTTCGAATATGCGATAACTGATACCAAAAAAGAAAATGGATTGATTATTCATTATCTGGATATACTGCCTGATGAGCTTAGTGGCTCTTTTTGGGCTATGGTTGATCCCTCCAAACGAACTAATACTGAGAATAACCACTCGGCTACCCATTTACTCCATGCGGCTTTGAAGCAAATCCTGGGCGGACATGTGAACCAAAAAGGATCGCTGGTAAATAACGATTATCTGCGCTTCGACTTTTCCCATTTTTCAAAGGTTACTTCGGATGAGCTTGCTGAGATAGAAAAGATAGTGAACGCGAAGGTGCGTGAGAATATCCAGCTCAAGGAAGAACGCTCAGTTCCCTACCAGGAAGCCCTTAAGTCAGGGGTGACTGCGCTGTTTGGAGAAAAGTATGGAGACTTTGTGAGGGTAATCACCTTTGACGATCACTTTTCAAAGGAGCTTTGTGGTGGTACCCATGTGAAAGCAAGCGGGCAGATTGGCTACTTTAAGATTATTTCTGAGAGTGCAGTTGCTGCGGGCGTTAGGCGGATCGAAGCGATAACAGGGGAGCGGTCTGAACAATATTTAAACGACCAAATCGGACAGGTTTCCGGGCTTAAAGAAGTGCTTAAAAATCCGAAGGATCTTCAAAAAGCAGTGGAAACTTTAATTGAAGAAAATAATCGCCTTAAAAAGGAGATTGATAAGAATACCCTCGAACGCTCGGCAGGATTAAAGCATGAACTGGCAAAGCTTGCAGAGAATATAAACGGTGTGAACTTCCTTGCTCAAAAGGTTGAATTGCCGAATGCAGATGCCGTTAAAAACCTTGCTTATTCTATTAAGGATATCCTTGATAATGTGTTTCTTGTGCTGGCGGCTGAGACAGATGGTAAACCAAGTTTAACGGTGATGATCGCTGAAAATCTGGTAAAGGAAAAAAACCTGCATGCCGGGAATATCGTACGTGAACTCGCAAAGGAGATCCAGGGCGGTGGTGGCGGACAGCCGTTCTTCGCCACAGCCGGCGGAAAGGAAGTAGCCGGAATAGAGAAGGCCTTGATTAAAGCGAGAGATTTTATAAACTGAAAGAGGAATCGCGAAAGCTGGAGCAGTCGTAACTTGCGACAATCACAAACTGAACATCGTTTAACCAGTACTAAACTTTCAGTTTTCAGCTTTCAACCTCTAGTTATATTATATTTGCATACGAATGACGAATATCCCAGATAGTGTTAAAGATAAATATGAACTTGTAGTTGGGCTTGAGGTGCACGTACAGCTATCCACTGCGAGCAAAATCTTTTCGACAGATTCTGCAGGGTTTGGCGCCGGTCCCAACGAAAATATTAGCCCTGTAAGTTTAGGACTTCCCGGTACACTTCCAAGATTAAATAAGAAAGTTGTTGAGTACGCCATAAAAATGGGGCTTGCAACTAATTGCGGCATTAATACTCATACCCATTTTGACCGTAAACATTACTTCTATGCCGATCTGCCAAAAGGATTTCAGACGACACAAGACAGCGAACCGATCTGTAAATCGGGATACATAGATATACAGGCAGCTAATCAAAATACTAGCCGGATCAGGATTCACCGTATTCATATGGAAGATGATGCGGGCAAGAGTATGCACGATCAGGATGAGCATGATTCATTGATCGATCTTAACCGTGCAGGTGTGCCTTTGATTGAGATTGTATCTGAACCTGATATTCGCTCAGCTGCTGAAGCTGCTGCTTATTTGAATGAGATCAGGAAGCTGGTGAAATATTTGGATATCTGTGACGGGAATATGGAAGAGGGAAGTATCAGATGTGATGCGAATATTTCAGTCCGACTGAAGGGGGCGGCCGAATACGGGAACCGCTGTGAGGTGAAGAACCTGAATTCGATCCGGAATTTGCAGCGTGCTATTGATCATGAATTTGCGCGCCAGGTAGGCATAATTGAAGCCGGCGGCTTTGTAGAACAAAATACCCTCAACTTCGATGCAGAAACTGGCACTACGAGTCCGCTGCGAAAGAAGGAAATGGCTAATGATTATCGTTATTTCCCGGAGCCGGATCTTCAACCTTTGGTTTTGAAAGAAGAGTATATAAAAGAAATTGCTGCGTCTATACCGGAATTGCCTGCTGACAAGATTAGCCGGTACACCTCGGACTTTGGCCTTTCAGAATATGACGCAGTCCTTATTTCAGCAGAAAAGGAAACTGCGGAATATTTTGACGCATTAGCATCGCAAACAAGCCATTATAAGGCGGCTGCAAACTGGATGAACGGACCCGTGAGATCCTGGTTAAATGAACAGGGCAAGCCTATATCGGATTTTAGCGTTAAGCCAAAGGACTTGTCAGGCCTGATCGCACTTATCGAATCCGGAAAGCTCAATTATTCTGTTGCTGCCCAGAAAGTTTTCCCTGAGATGATACTTAAACCGGAATATTCTGCCGAGGCGACTGCTATCGAACTAGAGGTGCTGATTGATACCGCTGAAGATGAATTGAGCAGCATAATAGAAGAAGTTTTGGGAGCTTATCCCGATAAGGTAAAAGAGTACCAAAATGGCAAGAAAGGCGTATTGGGGCTTTTTATGGGAGATATTATGAAGAAGTCGAAGGGAAAGATCAACCCGCAGGAGGCAAGTAAATTAGTAGTAGAAAAATTAGAGAATAAATCGTGAAGAAATTAATTATTGCAGCCTTTGTGGCAATCCTTTTTGCAGCGTCATGCAAGAACAGTAATGAGTTAAATATTTCCGGGAAGATTGAAAACCCGGGAGAGGTTAAAAAAGTGCTTTTATACGAAGCGGACTCTCTTGTAGATTCTGCCTTCCTGAATGAGGAAAGCGAATTCAAATTCCGGCGAGTGGCACCCGAGGCTAATTTCTATACCCTTGTTATTGGTGAAAAAAATTTCCTGATCATTGGGAAAAATGGTGAAGAGATAGATCTCAAGACGAATTATACCGACACCACCAACACCTATTCCATTAAAGGTTCAGACGAATCTGCAAAAATTCAGGATATTAATATGATCCAGGCGGATTTTGGCAAGATCTATCAGAAACTTCAGGACAGGTATGCGGCAGAAGTTACTAGAGATGCTTCGAAAAAAGATTCGATATACAATTCCCTGATGCCCGAGTTTCAGGCAAATATGGACAAGTACTCTGAAACCGTCTTTAAGTTTGTTCAGGAGAACAAAGACAACCTTGCTGCATTTTATGCTGCGGGCACTATAGATCAGAATAAATACGAGCTAGAACTAATCAAGTATGCTGAAGAGGTTAAGCCTAAATTTCCGAATAACAAGGCAGTGATGATGTTTGTTAATAAAATGGAAGGCTTAAAGTCAGTATCTGTTGGACAGCAGGCTCCGGATTTTGTGTTGAATAATCCGGAAGGTGTCCCAATCAAACTTTCACAGTATAAAGGAAAATATGTGCTGCTTGATTTCTGGGCGTCATGGTGCGCGCCTTGCAGGGAGGAGAATCCGAATATTGTAAAACAACACGCAGCTTATGCTGCAAAAGGTTTTGATGTTCTGGGTGTATCGCTAGACGATGATAAGAGCGACTGGCTCAGGGCTATCAGTTCTGATAAGCTGCGCTGGAACCATGTATCTGACCTTAAACGCTGGGACAGTGAAATTGCGGCTTTGTATAAGGTGGAGGGTATACCTGCTTCATTTATGATTGATCGTGCGGGTAAGATAGTGGCTAAGAATTTACGAGGTGCCGACCTTGAGAAGTTTCTTTCGGAGACATTGAAATAAGAATAAGTAATTGTTAAGCAATTGCATGTCTTTACAATTTCTTAATCTAGGCTTAACGATATAGTGCAATTAACAGCTTACTTTTATAAAAAATAATCCATCTATGAGTACAGCTAAGCATA
>JAZKIH010000071.1:0-28143 GCA_040384965.1 Bacteroidota bacterium
TTCATACAATACAATTACGGTACTTAAAAGTACGAAAAAGGCGTACTATTAGTATAGCAGCAGTAAGAAAAACTTAGTCTTAAGGTATTTGTAATAAAGGAATTACAACCTATTGGTTTCCAGGTGAACCATCCCTTTTTTCAGCGTGAATACTACATATTCGCGGTTACGCTTAATCCTGGCCATCAATCTTGTAATCAATTCTTCCTCTTGCCCCTCTTGATATGCAAGATCTTCCTCGTTCAAGTGGTTATATTTCCGCTTAACCTTAAGCTTTAAACGTTCCCAATCTGAATTGCTGATGCTGATCTCTGCCATGACTCTAATTTGCACAAAATTAAGTTTTATCGCGACAAATGCCAATTCCATTTACATATTACTCGAGTCGCGCAACTTTTTAAGAAAAAATACGTCTTTATGATACGAGAGTTGATCTCGCAACTAAACAAACCTTTAATCCGATACTTAAAACCTTTAATTATGAAGAAGATCATTTTAATTACGTGTATAATGCTTACCGCAAGCCTGGCGACGATGGCACAATTACCCTCTTTCGATTTTGGAATCAAAGCCGGGCTGAATGTCTCCAAGCTTCAGTCAGATATTGCCTCTGAGGAAAACATGACAGGTTTTCAGGCTGGTGTATTTGCAAGGCTTGGCGGAGGAGGAATATATTTTCAGCCGGAACTTTACTTGGGAAGCAAGGGTAGCAAGTATCCAACTGCCGCACAGGTCTATAGCGGCGATGAGAAAATAAGTTTCACCACACTTGATCTGCCCTTATTGCTGGGCACCAAGGTTGGAGCCGGACCGGTTAATTTCCGCTTTATGGCTGGACCTGTTGTTTCGTTTATGCTGGATAAAGAAGAGCCCGTTGCTTCTGCTTCACAGGATGTGAAAGACTTCAGAAATTATAAAGACCAGGCCTGGGGTATCCAGGGAGGTGCAGGCGTGGACATCTCGAAGCTTACATTGGATGTAAGATATGAAGCCGGTATAAGCAACATAAACAAAACCGACAAATACAACCAGAAAACAAACCTGTGGCACCTGAGCCTTGGATACAAAATATTTTAAGGAAATTGGCTACTAAAAAAACACCCTTGATGGAAATGTCAAGGGTGTTTTTTATTTATTCAGGCCTTGGTCTGAAATCCAAGTTGCAAGGGCACTTTTTATAGCCTCTCCAAGCTTTTTCTGGTTTGCCGGATCCTCGAGAAACTTTTTACTTACCCCATTATCGCCCACCTCAAGCAAAACTCGATAAGGTGCAGAGTTTATATTTTCATCGAGGCTGTAAAATGCCAGTTTCCCTGAAGCCTTACACCTGTAGTCATTTCTTCCTGTTGAGCTGTCAAACAGAACACCCCTGTCTTCAAGACCCGTAGCTGAACTAATAGCTTTTACAAGCCTCCCGGCCAGATCGCGGTTCTCTTTCTCAAACCTATCTCCCTCATGTATAAAGCCCCAGATAGCGTGTCGTTTGGTACCACCATTATTATGAACTGAAATAAAAACCTCAGGCTGCCTTTTATTGGACTTCTGTAGCTCCCACGCATAACCCGATAGCTTCCCATCGACGACTGCAGAAGTCTGCGCAATAATTGTATTGCTTCCTACGTCCGCATCATGCAGATCCTGCCTCCCGAGACTCCATACTTTATATTCTTTAAAGTTTGGCTTAGCATCGATTGCCGCTTCAACAATGGCATTGCAAACGGCAGCTTCGCTGAAATTGACACCAGTGTTTGTTTGATGCGACGGCTGCCAAACGATCACAGGCGGCTTTTTTATGGTAGGTATCAAAGTTATCTTTGAAATATCGGGGTCCGGGCGATCATAACTTATATACACAGAGGAAGTGCACAAAGTCAGTACAAACAGGGATAGGATTAGGGTATGTTTCATTTTTCCTAAGATTATATCACTCCAATTAATGGAAATTTATTAGGTATAGCTTTGCTAATTATAAGCTCGACCAAGAGTATCATTCGCAGCCTTCAACAATGAATTATTCCCGTTGGTATCGAAATAGAACTCCCAAAACATTATACCATTTCCACGTTGCTTAGCAAGTACGGCCTTTTCTTTTACAGTTTTAGTTCCGTTGTAATAATACACTGTTCCATTATATGCTGCTGAATCAACATTGGCTTTGCCGCCGGCAGCTGTGATACTTCTATAACCGGCTGACAAGTTGGTACTACTCCTTCCATAGGAGGGTATACCCATAATGGCCTTCTCTTTGGCCAGGCCTTTAGTGTTCAGCCAAATGTCGAAACTCGCTACCGACATATTATAGGAGGCATGCTGTTTTGGTGCGGACTTGTCCCACCCCACACCATCATACATCATAATATTTAGAAAATCCAGGTACTGGAAATTCTCCGGCCTGAACCCGTCTCTTACTCCCCCTGCATACACAGCCGGAGTAACTGCTGCACTGAGATATTTGTTGTTGTTGTGGAGCGTATCAGACAGCTCTTTTACAAGCAAAGTATATGTAACATCACTTCCATCAGTTGTGCGCGGATATTCCCAATCAAGGTCCACGCCATCCAGGTTATTTTGCTTTACAAAGGCCAGCACATTCTTCACCAGATTAGTTCTTGCACCGGCGTTCGCCGCTAGTGCTACAAATACATCACTCGCCCCTGAAACCGAAATTCCAACCTTTACACCCTTGCTTCTGGCAGCCGTAATAACCTGATTGAACCTTGCAGTCTGAGGAAGTGTGTTTAAGCTTCCGCTCATAGTGGGGGTAAGAAAAGCATAGAATAAATGAGTGATCATCTTATACTTGCCGATATCTACAGAGTCCGGGTTTTGATAAGAGGGAAAGTATGCTACTATTTTAAAACTGTTATCGGAAACGTAAGTGGATTTCGGCGGGGTTGGAGTGGCATTTGGGCCGCTATTTTTTTTACACGCACTTAGGACATACAATCCTAGAAGTATAGGAAGTAATATTTTTTTCATTTGGTAGAATGAGGTTTGTGTAATAAAACACATAGCCCGGTGTGTGATACCGGGCTATGTGCGTTTGTTAAGTTAAAATGGTAGTGAACATTTACCAACCCGCATTCTGGGTTAATGTAGCACCCTGATCCTTATAAAGTTTTATCTGGTCTGGTCCTATTGGCGCCAGATAAACTCTTGGATTATCAAAAATCCTGTACGATGCAGCAGCCTGAATAGGAATAATGTACCCTTCAGCAGCATTGCCCTCAATCATCACGGTAGTTGCGTTTTTGTAGTCCGCCCGTTTGATCCACGCTCCACGATTTGTGTCTTTATTCCCGACGTGATCAGTATATTCCAATTTTTTCCATCTCCGGAGGTCATCTTGTCTGAAACCTTCCATCGCAAGCTCAATACGACGCTCCCGACGAATTTCCCAAATAAGTGACGATACTAAAGGATCTCTGTCAGGATCATTATATACAACTCCATTAACTGCAGGCTGGCCTCCGATAACTTGTAGCTTCGGTAGTCTTACAGCCACCGGGAAGCGCTCCCGAAGCTTGTTTACAGTTTTGTCCAGATCTGCCTGGGTAAGAGTTCCAAGCTCTGCAACGGCCTCTGCGTAGTTGATGAGTACTTCACCCAAGCGAATTTCAGGTGCATCAGATGTATTAGTACTGGATAATCCTTCTGCCTGATCCTTAACTGCTTCGTTCAAAAATTTAACAACTGCATAACCAGATGTAGACAAACCGTAATCCTTGACGTATCCTGTAATCCTTAAGCTGTCTGCAAATGTCTCGTTAATTCGAGGATCCCGGTCGATCATTGCGGCAGTTTTCTTGGCACTTCCTACATAAACTGTTTTATCCCCTTTGTACAAAGGTGATAATCTGATCGGTAATCCATCTTTAGCAAGATATGAGTCAACAAAATCCTTACTATATCCGGTCTGCCCTTCTTTATTAACATAACTCGCAAGACTATGCATGACCAAACCAGTTTCGTATCGTCTGAACATGATTACTTCAGAATTACCAGAAAGATCCTGTGAAGTGAAAAGTCCCCGGTAACTGCTAGCCAGCGTAAAGCCTCCTTTTGTAATAACCTCTTCGGCTGCCCATTTGGCCGCTTCAAGGTATTCCTTAGATTTCGCATTATTTCCCAGGTGATATTTTTGCCAGGTACCTTCAAAAAGGAATACTCTTGACATGATTGCCAGAACCGCGTATCTGTTTACGATTGACTTGTCGCCATCATTAACTCTCACATTCGCTGCGGCATATTGGAAATCAGCAAGAACGCTATCCATTACAAGAGACCGTGAATCACGAGGTTTGTATAGCAAGGGATCATTTTCTTCAAGAACCTTACCATACCATGGGAAATCACCGAAATCATTTACACGACCGGCATACTCCACTCCGCGGAAAAATCTCGCCACTCCCATCCAGTGATTCTTAGCTTCCTGCGACATCGGCACTGTATTAACACGGCTGATAAAAAGGTTAGCTCTCCTAATCCATGGAAAGGCATTAGACCAGGTACTACTAGACGTAGGTGTTACCTGTGTAAAGCGCGTACCGCTGGCAACGTCATCATTTAAAGATTCGCCTGTGAAAAACCCTCCCCATCCAGTATCAAACCCGCTTGCATAGCCAGGAAAATAACGTGGATAAAAGTTCCAGGAAAACGTTCTAACATTTGCCTCACTAGTCCAGAAATCATCGTCGGTCAGCCTGTCTAAAGGAAGTTTCTCCAAATGATCTTTTTGGCAGCCCGCAAAGATCAGGGGACAAAGCATTAATAATAATATATACTTTTTCATATTTTCTGAATTAATTAAAGTGAAACCTGTAATCCGAATGAATAAGATCTTCTGTAAGGATATACCCTTCCAAAAGTTCTCGGATCATTACTTCCAATTGTTGTATAATCCATTTCCGGATCAATGCTGATTTCTCCAAGATTGTCTTTCTCAAACAAGTTCTCACCACTGAAATAAAGGCGAGCTCTTGTAATTTTAACCTTTCCGGTCAATTTTGAAGGAATAGTATAACCAAACGTCAAATTTTTAGCCCTTAGATATGACATATCCAAAAGATATTTTGTTTGTCTCAGGAAATTCGTTGTATTGACAGTTTGTCCCACATTTGATGGGCGTGGATAGAATGCTCCGGTATTTTCCGGCGTCCAGTAATCAAGTTGTGAAGCGTACCAGCCTTCGCCGATCCCTACCCCTGGTACTGTTGCTGGTGAGTGAACCCAAAGTTCACGTTTACCAACACCCTGGAAGAAGATATCAAAATCAAATCCTTTCCAGTCAGTTCCAAGTCTTAAACCATATTGGTAGCGCGGCGTTGAATTGCCGATAACCCTTTGATCTCCCGGATCGTCAACCGTGTTCGAACCCGGTGTGATAACTCCATCACCATTCAGATCCTTGTATTTCACATCACCAGGTCCAAAAAAGAAAGAAGCATTTTCATATTGCTTTTGATCAGGAACTCCTGTCTTAAGCACATAACGGCCACTTACAATAAGCAGGTTTCCGCTTGCGTCTTTTTGGAAGTCATCATTAGTAAAATACCGGTCGGTTTCGTAACCCCATATTTCCCTCAGGTTACGTCCTTCATAGTTACTCGTTACTGTCTTTGTAGTATTAGCAAATTTGGTAATTTTCTCATTGAAGTCGGCAAGTGAACCAGTAGCATTCAGGCGTAATCCATTGTCGAAACTATGATTAAAGTCTACTGCTACTTCCCAGCCTTTAGTCTGCATTTCACCATAATTACGTTGTGGAGCCGAGGCACCAAAAGAGTTAGGCAAGGTAACACCCGCGCTGATCATATTACCAGTTGTCCTGGTATACCAGTCAAAGCTAACACCCAGTTTGTCAGAGAAAAATCTGGTATCAACCCCTAAATTCAGGTCAGTAACTTTCTCCCAGGTTAATGAAGGAGAAACGGTGTTCGGAGTACTTACCCCAATCATATTTTTAGTTCCAACCAGCCATCCTGATGTACTTGTAGTCATTAGCGATAAAAATGCATTACCTACATTCTGATGTCCGATCGTTCCCCAAGAACCGCGGAACTTCATTGTTGAAAGGACAGGACGAAGGACATTCATGAATTTTTCTTCACTAATGATATAACCTGCTGACACTGATGGGAAAAATGCATATCTATCGTTTACAGGGAAACGTGACGAGCCGTCATAACGGCCGGTCGCCTCGAAAAGGTAACGGTCTTTGAACGTGTAGTTAACACGACCGAAAATTCCATTAGTTGACCAGTTGGTGTGGGATCCGCTTGTAAACTGATCTCCGGACGTTAGGTTCAACTCTCCCTTGCTTGGGTCCATCAAACCTCTTCTTTCAGAATATTGATAAGTGAACTCATAGGTTTCAGCCTCGCCTCCAGCCATTAACTTAAAAGCATGCTGTTTGATATTCTTTTCATAAGTGGCAACAACCCTTCCGTTATTAGACGCGTCCCAATCTGAGCCATAAGATACCCTGTCAAATGCAGCAGTTGTGTATGGCCTGTAGGTTAATGCGGCTCCTGTAGACCAGAAATCAATCGCAGATACTGTTCCGCCCGTCTCCTGTCTGTGTCCGTTTATACCAGCATAAGTATAATCTGCGGTAACCGATAGACCAGGAATGATCTTAAAAGTACCACCGACAGATAATCGCGCCATGTTGCTTTTATCTGTAGTCATATTAGATTCGGCAAGTTCGTTTACAGCATTCCTGAAAGGTAATCCCTGATAGGTACCCATTGGAAACTGTGACGGCCATCTGTATAGATAGTAAAGAGGATCGTATGTCGCTCCGCCATATGAAAACGGCTCAGTCATTAACGTATTAGACACCATCATTCTACCCCTTGCGCTGAACCAGTCGTTGATGTCAGAATTCAGGTTAAGAGTTACATTATAACGATCAAATTCATCTGGATTTACCTTTAGAACTCCTGTTTGACCCAGGAATCCAGCGCCAAGATTGTAGCTGATCTTCTCACTACCACCGCTAAAGGCGAGATCATGTTTTTGCTGCGGAGACCATTTATTCATAAACTCTTTACCCATATCCCATTCACGGTAAGGGAAGAAGAATCCGTCTCTGATTTCAAAATCGCGACCAAGAACCATTTCGGGGCCAAGATCTTGTCCACCGTATTTCTGTTTCCACTCACGCATTTTTGTGACAGCGATATCATCAACATACATTCCAACTACACCATATCGTGCAAGAGTTGGGTTCGTACGTCTGTAAGCTAATAATGCCATTTCTGCACCGTCAGCTGCAGGAGCCATTTCAGGAGTCTCTGTTGGAGTGGCGAAGGCAACATTATTAGAGTAGCTGATCTTGGTTGGAGTGTTCTTTTTACCAGATTTTGAAGTGATCAAAATTACCCCCCAGGCAGCTCTAGTTCCATAAATTGAGGCAGATGCAGCATCTTTTAGCACTGATATAGTTTCTATATCCTCCGGATTCAGACTCTGTAGATCATTAATCTCAACGTTATCCAATAATATTAATGGTTGTGCACCGCCCCCATTAAGCGATCCAGATATTCCTCTAAGCCTGATACTTGGGTTAGAACCCAATGCTCCGCTCGGTGATGTAATTGTCAAACCGGGTACTGCTCCCTGTAATGCCCTAACAACATCCGTTGTTGGTCTTGATGACAAAACCTCCGCTACATCAACAGTAGATATCGCACCTGTTAGAGTTGCCTTCTTTTGTGTACCGTACCCTACGACTACCACCTCGTTCAGTGATTTTGTATCGTTCATAAGAGTTACGTTTAGAATGTCGCTGTTTCCAACGGTTCGTTCTACAGGGGTAGTGCCAATAAAACTAAATTGGAGAACCGCACCGGGATTAACTCTGATCGAGTATTGTCCGTTTGGACCGGTTGAAATTCCCGTGGATGTACCCTTTACTTTGACAGATACTCCCGGTAATGTTAGTCCGCTGTTATCAGTAACTGTTCCCGTAACCGTTTTTTCCTGGGCTACAGCTGACATTACTAATAAAAACAACCCCAACACCATTAGTAGTGATTTTTTCATAGTTAGATAATTAGTTGATAATTAAATGATTAGTGTTCAACCACCTACTTTGTTGTTACAGATGGTTTTACACACTAAAGTTTGGATTAATTGCAGAACTACGCAACAAAAAGACGAAAAAAGTGTATAAAAACGCAATAATTTTCGGTTAAGTGTAAAAAAATATATGTGTAAAAAACACACTATCATGTGTATATGAAGTTGTTTTAAATTGGTTAATTGACTTTAAAGCAACATTAATTAAATTAAACCCCAACCTGATAATTTTTTCTTAGTGTAAAATTAAGTTCAAAAAAAAACCGCATCAATTGGCATCAATACACTTACGCAATGGCACTTATTGCGGGATTACTATTTGTTAATCAGATAATAATTTGAATTAAAAGTTGGAAAATTTTGGATTCCCGAAAAAAACCGCAACTTTATGAGGAAGATTTCACAGATAGATGAAGATAATTACTACCGGAATGCTTAAAAAAGAGCGTCATGCTTTTATAATACGACAGATCAACTTGCACAATAAGGTCTTGTCATCTGATCTGGGTCTGCAGCTGCAGGTTTCTGAGGATACTGTTAGACGAGATTTAAACGAATTGTCGGAGACCGGGAAAATAATAAAAGTTCATGGCGGGGCACTTTCGAAATCTTTTCATTTCCCTTACGAACAGAAGGATGTGTATGCGCAGGATTCCAAAAAAGAAGTTGCCCGCAAAGCTATCAGCCTGATCTCAGAAGGAATGACCGTACTCACTGGTGGTGGTACCACCATGCTCGAAATGGCAAGGTTAGTGCCTGATGACCTCGAAGCAACTTTTTTTACTATTAGCCCGGTAGTAGCATTGGAACTTTCAGAAAAAAAGATGTTAACAGTGATTTTGATTGGTGGCACTCTTAATAAAAATGCCCAGGTAAACATGGGTTCGAAAACAATCGGAGATCTCTCTGAAATCGGAGTAGACCTTTGCTTTCTGGGCACAAACGGTATTGACCTGAAAGAAGGAATAACAGATTCAGAATGGGAAGTGCTGCAAGTTAAAAAAGCGATGATTAGCGCCTCTGCCAGGATCGCTATTATGTGTATCGGGGAGAAACTTAATTCAGTGAAAAAAATGAAAGTATGTTCCCTGAATACTATAGATTACCTTATAACTGATCTTGCCCCGACAGATGGTCGACTGCAATTATATGAAGCGCATACTAAAGTCCTGTAGGAGTTTATTGAATAGAAAAGGTAATACTTACAACCTCGTAAATTATTCAGCCTTTTTATTTATACCAATTTTGAATGTTGACATAACAGGCAGGTGGTCTGAAAACAACACAGGATAAACTTCAGATTTTTTAGCTTTGGCAAGGTGACCTTTGCTAACCATTATAAAGTCAATTTTCTTATTTGGTTTAATAGCAGAGTAAGACAAATCGGTGTCCTTACCTGTATCCATCAATATAGTTTCCAGATTCAGCACTTCTTTGGTGCCAGGTACTGCATTAAAGTCACCGGTTAAAATTACGGGTAACCTGGCTTTACCTAAAACCTGAACCAATTCCTCTGACTGTGCGAAACGCGAATTCGAATCTCTGTAATCCATATGCACGGTAGCAAATAAAATCTCCGTATTTCCTGATACTACCTTTGCTGTTAATAAAGCCCTTGTAGCCGCATCCGATTTTCCATCACTAGTTAGTATGATCCGGTGATCTTTAACATCCTGAAGCGGGAATTTCGAGAGAATTCCTATACCGTAAGAGCCGCCGTCAAATGCAAAATGCCTGGCATAAGCGAAATGCATGCCGGTACTTTCCGCTAGAAATTTCATCTGATCAACTTTTCCTGAACGGTTACATACACTGTCAACTTCCTGCAATCCCACTATATCTGCCCTTGATGATTTGATGAATTCCGCCATGTTCCTTAGCTGATCTTTGTTAGCTGCATCTTGTCCGACATGAATGTTATAAGACATTACCCTGAGGGTTTGAGCTTTTAAAGGTCCAAATCCAAAAAGCAGCACGAAAAAAATAATGGTATGAAATCTCATAAACGGATATTAAAAAAGGGAGCCGAAGCTCCCTTTTTGTATTGAAGATAATTTAAAATGCTGGATCAGCTGGTGTATTTGGATTCTGATCTCTTTCACGAAACGGATAGTTTACAAAATTACGTTTTCGCTCTGTCTGCGGACGACCCAAACGACGGGAATCCTCCAGCCTTTGTCCGGAAAGGAACATCTCTATAGACCGTTGTTTGTAAACTTCAGTCAGGATCTGCGCTGGTGTTAAAGGGCCAACCAGTGGAGGGAGGTCTGCACCCACTCCATATGCATCAGCTGCCGGTTTTTTTGTTACAATCTTATTTAATTCTATCAGTGCAAGCGCAGCATCAGGGGCTGTCTGACGGGCGTAAGCTTCTGCTTTAATTAAGGTCATCTCACCAGGAAGGTAAACCGGCCATTCGGTGGTTGTCGAAGCAGCGAATCCCGCCATTCTCCATCTTGGCGCAACTGTAAGGTTTTCCGACAGGTAAAAAGGAATACGCTTATCAGCAGCATCAGGAGTCAAACCTGCTGGCAAGCCGAAGGTATTGTTAACTGGTTGCCATAAATTATTAGGACCGGTTACTGCCGCAAAAATTCCATTCGGATTAAGTGTAGCGTTATGCTGAAATCCTGACTTTTTTGTCAGATCTACACTATTTGCAGTAGTAAGCGCTAATGAATAATTATTATTATAAAGCGCATATCTGGCTTTTAATGCACGCAGGGTATTTACAACATCTATGCCTACTGGAACATTTGTTAAGAACGCTGCACTGATAGGATTAGCAGTGATGGCAGCGAGGGCCATATCTATATCTGCTATAATCTTAACGTATGCTTCCTGTCTCGTAATGAAGGTTACCTCATTACCTACTCCAGCCGGAATTTTCTCCCAAAACGCAGCCATATCGCCCATAGCCAATGCTTTAAATATTGTAGCATATCCAATTAATCCGCTTGCGAAAGCCTTGTCAGACAAGTTTGCTGAATTAGCAAGAACAACATTAGCTTCATAAATTAACTTGTTGCTATTGGTCCACAATCCAGACATAACGGTGTTACTACCATCCAGAGAATTTCCGCCCAAGCTCAATTGGAGCTCTGCAGTGTTTCCCTGATTAAGTAACGTAACTTCACCTGTTAAAAAGCCACTGGCAGTAATTGTATTGTAAACGTTATTACGCCCGGAAGAATACCGGGACTGAAGGCCTGTTACTACCCCGGCAAGAGCCTTCGGGTTTGTAATAACTGTTTCTTCGATCGCACTTCCCGGATCCTGATAATCTTTGATACATCCGGAGAGGTTAACAGCCAGAGCCGCTAGTACGAAATATGATATATATAATTTCCTTTTCATGTTTTCTTAATTAAAATTTAGCTTGTACTCCAAAATTAAATGATCTTGGAACAGGGACTGCACCGAAATCAATACCTCTGACGATTGAACTTTGACCACCTGAATTTACTTCAGGATCATAACCAGCCTCAAAATCATCCCAAGATATCAAGTTCCTGCCTGACAGTGTGAAAGTTAGGTCCTTCAGATATTTTACTTTACCTACACTGTAAGTTAGTGCAACTTCACGTAATTTAATCCAGTCAGCTTTATGCGATCTCCACTCTTCGATATTGTAATTTGCGTTTACAAATCCACGCGGAACCTGACCTAAATGTTCGGCCTCTGCTACTTTACCTGCTCCTACACCTTGCGCTGTTCTCCAATCTGCAGCCCATCTTTCACCACCTTGTTCAGTATCAAACTGGAACCTGAATCCTACTTTCTTGTAACTAATTTCGTTAACTAATGAGCCATTCCAGTCCGGGTTTGGATTACCGATTACTTTTCTCAATACAGCTCCGGTTGGTTGCCCATTGGCGGCACGCTGCGGAGTTGGATTCAAAGGATCATCCTGAACTCCACGTTCAGTCTGAGGAAGTCCAGCAGGAGTTAATAATAAATTACCTGAAGCATCTCTGGCGAAATAACTACCATAGTATAAACCTAAAGGCTGATTGTTAATTAAAGATACCGGACCGGAAGAACTGTTTGCGAACGCAGTAACACCAGTCCCAACGTTAGTTGCTTTATTTCTGTTTCTGTTGAAAATCACTGTTGTATTCCAGTTAAAATCGGTTTTTCTTACCGGATTTAATTGAAGCAAAAGTTCGATACCTTTGTTTTCCAACGATCCAAAGTTGTCAAGCAAAGTCGAAAATCCGGTAGTTGGTGCAATTTGTCTTTCAAGAAGCAGGTCAGAAACCTTTTTCCTGTAAACATTCATGGTTAATCCAACCCTGTTATCAAGGAAGAATAAATCGGTACCGAATTCCAGTTCATTCTGACGCTCAGGCTTAACATTTGTATTTGCAAGTTGAGCTCTTGATTGAAAAGAAGTTCTGCCAAGAACGGAACCAACTGAATATGAATTAAAGCTGTCATATGCTCCGATTCCAGTCATGTTACCAGATTCACCATAAGCGGCTCTGATTTTAAATACATTTAACCATGAGGTGTTAAGGTCCTTCCAGAATTTTGTATCCGAGATCACGTAACTACCACTTGCTTTCATATACACCTGGTTGCGCTGATCTTTACCAAAAACGCTTGATCCATCTCTACGAATTGCTCCGGTTACAAAAAAGTTGTTATTAACCTTGAAATTCTGCTGAAAGTACGTACCTAATACGGAAAACTCAGTCCTGCTATCAGTAGATGCAAGTACCGTACTTGCTCCAGTAACTGATTCAATCTCCGGAGCTAAGCCTCTACCTTGTAAAAGAGAGTACGATTGATTTTCATATTGTTGGGAATAACCAACCTGACTTGTCGAACTAATGCGACTTGTGATATCAAAACTATAGGTAACGTTTAGGTCATTATTGAAAAAATATTGACTCTGTTGTCCTTTTCTCGAATAACCGTTTAGAGTAGGATCTAATAACGCACCGCCACCCCACGAGCCTTCCGCAGTACTAACATTGTAAGCATATGGAGGAATAAACAATGTACCTTGAGAAGCAGCATTATCGACACCGATGTTAAAATCAAAGGTCAGACCCTTTAGCGGGAACAGCTTTATGCCAGCATTAGCAAGTACTCTATTTGTTCCCTGACGCTGCTGCATATCTTCGATAATTGACACTGGATTCACACGACCGCGCTCACCAACTGCCTGAAGATTACCCAGGGCATCCCGTTTTTGTATATCGTGAAAATTCGCGATGATCCATTGGATACCAACAGGAACAATTAAACCATTACCATAAGGTTTCTCGTCTGCATCACTTCGCGTAAATGCTAAACCACCTCGGATAGTAGCCCATTTAGAAAGCACCTGGTCAACATTAGCTCTTAAACCAAAACGGGTGTAATCGGTATTTTTTACGATCCCCTGGTTTGTAAAGTAGGAAGCTGATGTATAGAATTTGGTTTTATCATTGCCTCCACTTACAGATACGTTATTGTCAACACCACTTGCGTTGCGGAAAATATAATCTTGGTAATCATAACGGGTTACCGGAGTAGTGTTGGTAGGAAGCGCTGCCGGAGTACCAACGGTACTGATAATATCTTGCGTTAAAGCTCCCGGACCATCAGTTGGACCACCAAATTTAACCGGAGCCATATTCACCGGTAACTTCTTCCGAAGCTCGCTATTCATGTACGTAGACGAAAAGCTTACTTGCGGTTCACCAGAAGCTCCACGTTTAGTAAATATTTGAACCACACCGGCATTAGCACGCGAACCGTAAATAGCTGCTGCTGCTGCACCATTCAAAATTTCCACGCGCTCTATGTCCGCAGGATTTATATCAACTAATCTATTCTGTTGATTGTCTGTTACTCTTGAAGTGCTGTTATTTGCGATCACTCCATCTATAATATATAGAGGCTCTGAGGATGAGTTGACAGAACTAATGCCTCGTAAGCGTACTGACATTCCGCCAGCCGGATCCCCCTGATTCTGGGATATTTGAGCTCCAGCAACTTTACCTTGAAGACCGCTCAAAACATTTCCAGCAGCATTTTTATTAAGATCTTCGCCACTGACAGACCCAACGTAGCTACCTAATTGTCGCCGGGTGGTACCTTCAGATGTACCAGTGATGATAACCTCATCCAAACCCACCACGTCTTGTCCGATTTCGGCATTGACAGTGACAGATTCATCGGTGCCCAATTGGATGGTTTTAGACAATGTCTTGTATCCAATATAACTAAAGGATACAGTATACTGCCCCGGGCTTAAGTTTGTAACTAATGAATAATTCCCATCAACATTGGTTGACATAGCGAATGCCGTTGAAGTTAATCTCACAGCAACGCCCGGAAGTGTTTCCTTAGTTTTTGCGTCCGATACTTTTCCACTAATTACATATCTGCGTGTCTGAGCATTCAGCTCGGCGCAGAGAATAACTAAAAAAAGCATGACGCCGAATGCCAAAACGTGTTTCGGCCATCCGGAAGAGTAAATTTTTCTCATTTAAATGAAGTTAATTGTGATTTGATAATAAATTGATTGGTTGGGTGAAAAAATAAGTGTTTTGTTTTTCATAGGATAGTATGGCGGCTAAGATATATTCATACTAGTTCCTTTTTAAAATACTTAATGTACACAAATCAATCTTTCTGGTTCTTGCGGGATTTCTTCAATTTTCTACTGTAAAACTAACTCTATTTGCGGTTATCTGCCAAATTATTTTTTAATATAGAGCAATAACATCTGCTTAATTGCAAATAATACCCGTGTACCAAATACACTAAGTGTGTAATTATTGCGTTACGCTATAAAAAATTCAAATCTAAGTTTCAATGATCTAATCAAAAATATCAGCAAAAAAACGCATGGACCATATCTTCGTTATCGAAAACACCAGACACAGGGGCTTGAAAGTTTAATTTTTTTATATTTGCTTCTCACCTAATAAAGTCTGACCCCTCATGGCCCGATTAAATTTACTGGAAGAGACCCGCTTCGAAAAACTACCCGTTACCGTTTATCCTAATACAGATATTGCTTCCCACAAGGTCGCCCGACGAATTGCCGACCTTATTTTAAAAAAGAGCAAGAATGGAGAGCATGCAATACTAGGCCTTGCTACCGGCGTAACGCCAATCGGCGTTTATCAGGAGCTCATAAGAATTCATAAAGAAGAAAAGGTGAGTTTCAAAAATGTTATTTCCTTTAATCTCGACGAATATTATCCTATGAAACCCACTTCTTCACAAAGCTATGTCAGCTTCATGAAGGAGAACCTCTTTGACCACATCGACATTGACATGGCAAATGTTCATATTCCGGATGGCACATTAGATATCGAAAAGATACCTGCGTTCTGTCTTGATTATGAGAAAAAAATAACCGAACTCGGCGGGTTGGACTTGCAAATCCTTGGCATTGGTCGTACCGGCCACATAGGTTTTAATGAGCCCGGTTCTGCCCCGAATTCTGGCACTCGCCTCGTAACACTTGACGATCTAACCCGTCGTGACGCTTCCCGCGATTTCGGAGGGAAAGAAAATGTTCCCACGAAGGCCATCACAATGGGAATTGGGACGATATTCAAAGCCCGTGAGATTATTCTGATGGCATGGAACCGGAAAAAGGCCTCTATCATCAAAAAAGCTGTTGAAGGTGAAATATCGTCGGATGTTCCTGCAACTTATCTTCAGCTTTCTGACAACGTGGAATTTGTTCTTGATCAGGATGCTGCATCAGAGCTAACTCGTTTTAACACTCCATGGCTGGTTAAAGATTGTGTGTGGGACAGTCCATTAATTAAAAAGGCCGTTATCTGGCTGGCGAATCATCTTGATAAGCCGATCTTGAAACTTACAGAAGAAGATTATAACAATAACGGGATGGCTGAGCTGGCTACTGAAAAAGGGCCTGTTTACAATATCAACATTGACATTTTCAACAAAATTCAGCACACCATCACCGGATGGCCTGGTGGAAAGCCGAATGCCGATGACAGCCAGCGGCCTGAACGCGCTACTCCTGATAAGAAACGGGTGATCATATTTTCACCTCATCCAGATGATGATGTTATTTCAATGGGTGGAACTTTCATTCGATTAGTAGATCAGGGACACGACGTCCATGTAGCTTATCAAACATCAGGCAACACGGCAGTTTGGGACGATGATGCACTTCGGTTTGTAGAATTCGCAAGAGATTTCAGCAAATCCATAAATCTCGATACGCAGAAACTTGATGACTTGTATTTATCCATGCGTAATTTCCTTAATTCTAAGCAGCCGAATCAAGCCGACACAAGTGAGATTCAGATTTTGAAAGGGCTGATTCGAAAAGGAGAAGCAATAAGCGGTGCTAGATTTGCAGGTTTACCAGATGATCATATTCATTTTATGGCGCTACCGTTTTATGACCGCGGCAAGACGCAACGTAATCCAGTCTCTGAAGATGATATTACAATTACTATGGAGCTTCTGCGGAAGGTAAAACCACATCAGATCTTTGCAGCTGGAGATTTTGCTGACCCCCATGGT
Organism: Bacteroidota bacterium; assembly: GCA_040384965.1. Taxonomy (GTDB): domain Bacteria; phylum Bacteroidota; class Bacteroidia; order Sphingobacteriales; family Sphingobacteriaceae; genus Daejeonella. The sequence goes on from JAZKIH010000071.1 coordinate 16,600, forward strand.
ACCCATAAAGTTTGTTTCGACATCATTGCTGCAGCACTTAATCGTTTAAAAGATGAATCCTGGGTAAAAGACTGCTGGCTATGGATGTATCGTGGTGCATGGCATGAATTTGAAACCCATGAAATCCAAATGGCCGTTCCGCTTTCGCCTCAGGAGGTTGAACGAAAAAGATTCGCCATCTTTAAGCATCAATCACAAAAGGATCGGCCGGTTTTTCCAGGAGACGACGCCAGAGAATTCTGGGTTCGTGCTGAAGACAGAACGAGAGAAACGGCTAAATCATATGATAAGCTAGGATTAGCGGAATATGAGGCTATGGAAGCTTTTGTGCGCTGGAAATACTAAAATAAATGATGAAAAATTGGGCATGCCTGCTGATAGGTTTGACTTTGGGGTTACGTGTTTTTGCTCAGCAAAACTCAAAACCTAACATAATTGTCATCCTAACAGATGATCATGCGGTTCAATCTATAGGCGCATATGGGTCGAAATATGGGGCAACCCCCAATTTAGATCGACTGGCGAAGCAAGGTGCTGTTTTTAATAAGGCGTTTGTTGCAAATTCAATCTGCGGACCAAGCCGGGCAATTCTTTTAACGGGAAAATATAGCCACGTCAACGGTTTCAAAGATAACCATGATAGATTTGACGCCTCGCAGGATATATTTCCCAAGAGATTACAGGCCTCTGGTTTCCAGACAGCATGGATAGGAAAATGGCATCTTCAATCATATCCAGAGGGATTTAATTATTGGAATATCTTGCCGGGACAGGGTCAATATTACAATCCTTCCTTTATTAGCATGAAAGGTGATACGAGCCGCATAGAAGGCTATTGTACAGATGTCACAACGGATCTTGCATTAAATTGGCTCAATAAGCGCGACGAATCTAAACCGTTTTTCATGGTCGTCGGAGAGAAAGCTCCCCACAGGACGTGGATGCCCGATGTACAAGATCTCGGGAAATTCGACAATGTAACCTTTCCTATGCCGGCCAACTTTTACGATAGTTACGATAACCGCATTGCCGCGGCCATGCAGGATATGTCTGTCGAGAAAACTATGAAGATAGGATATGACTTAAAAATGAAAAGCGATCCTGATAATCTCGCCTCCGCATTTCTCGCCAGGATGAATCCGGAACAAAAGCAGAAATGGAACGCATATTATGACCGAATAGAAGAAGATTTTCTGAAAAGAAAGCTCACTGGCAGGGCCCTGACCGAATGGAAGTTTCAGCGATATATGAAAGATTATTATAGCACTACTTTGTCCCTCGATCGGAATATTGGAAAAATCCTGGATTATCTGGATCAGAATAATCTTACAAAAAATACAATTGTTGTATACACATCAGATCAGGGATTCTATCTGGGCGAGCACGGCTGGTTCGACAAGCGTTTTATGTACGAAGAGTCAATGCGGACTCCCTTGATTATCCGTTATCCGGGAATTATTAAACCAGGGACGGTCTCAAATCAGATGGTCTCAAACGTAGATTTCGCGCCCACATTTTTGGAAGCTGCTGAAGTTGAAATTCCTGCAGAGATCCAGGGAAAATCTATGATGCCGCTTTTAAGAAATCCAAAAGCAAGCATACGAAATTCCGCTTACTACCACTTCTACGAATACCCTGGTGAGCATAGTGTTTTGAAGCATTTTGGTATTCGTACAAGCAGATATAAGCTAATTCGCTTTTATGATCATAAGAATTTCTGGGAGCTTTATGATCTTAAAACTGATCCTCGTGAGATGAAAAATTTGTACGGACAGGAAAAGTATCAGGCCATCACGGCTGACTTAAAAAAACAGTTAACCCAGTTGTGTGTGGACAACAAAGACAATGAGGCACTAAAGTGGCTAAATTAACTTTGCACAACGATAGCATAAGTTCCAATGCGTATAAGTTACTAATAAGAATTTTCTATCATTTAGGTATTCCATAAGCTCGGTTCGGCTTTTAGCTGTTGCAATTTGTCCCACATTATTTTCTTCTGCACTTTTTTATTCCCCAGAAAAAATGCAGATTTAGTATTCAATTAACCCGACCCTAATGGCTAAACCTGCAATTTTACAAGCTTCACTTCCAAGATTATTATCACTCGATTTTTTCAGGGGACTTACAGTAGCTACAATGATACTTGTAAATAATCCTGGCAGCTGGGGGCATATCTACGCACCGCTCAGACATGCGGAATGGAATGGCTGTACTCCTACGGATCTAATATTCCCGTTTTTTCTTTTTATCGTTGGAGTTTCAATAAGCTTTGCTCTGGGATCTAAAAAAGATCAAGTAAAACATTCGACACTCATTATCACGGCCCTGAAAAGAGCTTTAATATTATTTAGTTTAGGCTTGTTTTTATCTCTCTTTCCAAAAGTCTTTACCGAACCAATTGAAGCTCTGAACGGTGTGCGAATCCCTGGAGTTCTGCAAAGGATTGCTGTTGTATTTTTTGTGTCAGCCGTGATTTTTATCAAAACAACATCAAAAACACAACTAACAACTCTGATTGTAATATTAGTTGGTTACTGGTTATTGATGACATTGGTTCCGGTTCCGGGGGTGGGATATGCAAATCTCGAAAAAGAAACGAATCTCGGGGCTTGGCTCGACAGAACAATTTTGACCGAAGCACACCTGTGGCGCTCCGCCAGGACCTGGGACCCGGAGGGTATCTTAAGCACTCTACCAGCGATATCGACAGGTCTATTCGGGGTGTTAGTTGGTTCTTGGCTAAAGAGGAAAGATAAACCGGATGCGGTAAAGATCTCATGGATGTTTTCAATTGGCATTCTAGCCGTTATGCTGGGACTGATCTGGGATTTGTTTTTTCCTATTAACAAAGCTTTGTGGACTAGTTCTTTCGTATTGTACGCTGGCGGTCTGGCCACAGTAGGTCTGGCTTTATGTTATTGGCTTATTGACGTTCAGGGCTATAAGAAATACACTACACCGTTCGTTGTGTATGGTGTTAACGCTATTACAGTATTTTTTTTATCAGGGCTTATCCCACGAATCCTTGGCATGATCAAAGTTTCGATGCCGGACGGCTCGGAAGTTGGAGCTAAAGACTGGATGTATCAAACTTTTTTTACACCCTATTTTTCGCCAATCAATGCGTCACTTGCAGGGGCAATTACATTTATTTTAATCTGGCTTGTAATCCTCTGGTGGATGTACAGCAAAAAAATAATTATAAAGGTTTAATTTTATCATACAAACTCCAATTATATATAATCTTATGAAGAATAGGCTAAAAATCTATATCAGCGCAGTTGCGATATTGATTTCGGTACCAAGCATTATTAATGCCCAAACCACCACAAAAACTGCACAGAAATCTGTATCGGAAGTCATCCCGCTTGATCCCGCCATTAAAATAGGCAAACTTCCAAATGGATTCACCTATTATATTCGCAAAAACGTTGAGCCAAAGAATCGTGTTCAATTATACCTGGCCAACAAGGTTGGCTCCATTCTGGAGAATGAAGATCAGCAAGGCCTTGCTCATTTTATGGAACATATGGGCTTTAATGGAACAAAGAACTTTCCTAAGAATGACCTGGTAAACTATCTGCAAAAAGCTGGAGTAAGGTTCGGTGCGGATCTAAATGCTTATACGAGTTTTGATGAGACTGTATACCAGCTTCCCATCCCTTCTGATGATCCTGAAGTTTTAAAGAACGGCCTTCAGATTATGCGTGACTGGGCGCAGGACGCGACACTGGACCCCGCGGAAATAGACAAAGAAAGAGGCGTGGTTTTGGAAGAAAAGCGGTTAGGAAAAGGTGCGCAGCAACGTCTTCAAGATAAATATCTTCCAATGATATTTAACAACTCACGCTATTCGAACCGTCTGCCTATCGGTACGGAAGATGTGCTTAAAAACTTTTCGTATGAAGCAATTAAGCAGTTTTATAAAGATTGGTACCGTCCGGACATGCAAGCGCTTATAGTGGTTGGCGATATTGATGTAAACGCAATGGAGGCTATGATTAAAGCTAAATTTTCGGATCTCAAAAACCCAGTTAAGCCGAGAGCCAGAACAAACTATACGATTCCTCTGATCAACAAGAATCAGTTTATGTCTGTTACCGATAATGAATTTCCAGTCACTGTCGCGCAAATACTTATTAAACACCCAGAGTCAAAATTGATTACCAGAACCGACTACAGAAATAGTATTGTCAGATCTCTGTTTAATGAGATGCTGGGTGCACGTTTTGGTGACCTTACTAAACAGGCTGATCCTCCATTTTTGCAAGCAGGAGCCAATATCGGTGGATTTCTGGCAGGCCTTGATGTATATAATGCCTTTGTTGTAGCTAAACCAGGCGAACTGGAACGTGGCTTTAAAGCTGTGCTCACGGAAACTGAGCGCGTGCAAAAATTTGGTTTTACTCAGACCGAACTAGACAGAGCAAAGCAGTCTTACATGACTAACATGGAATCCTCTTTGAAGGAAAAAGACAAAACGTCCTCAGATCAGCTCGTGAATGAATATGTGAGAAATTTTCTTGAACAGGAAGCCAGTCCTGGCATCGCGTATGAATACGACCTGGCAAAAACGTTTACTCCTGGTATAAGTCTTCAAGACGTTAATCAATTATCCAAACAGTATATAACAGATGTTAATCGTGATGTAGTAATCATGGGCCCAGAGAAGGACAAAGCTAGTTTGCCGAACGAAGCCACTGTTAATGGCTGGATAAATAATGTTAAACAGGAAGCTATAACGGCTTTTGTCGATCAGGTTTCAGACAAACCTCTCCTTTCTGCTACTCTTACCGGTGGAAAGGTCGTATCAGAAAAGAAAATTCCTGAATTGGGGATAACCGAAATGACATTAAGCAATGGTGTTCGGGTTATACTTAAACCAACTGATTTCAAAAATGATGAAATTAGCTTTACCGCATTTAGTCCTGGAGGAAGCTCTTTATATAGTGACGCCGATTACCAGTCGGCTAGTTCTGCGACAGCTATTGTGAGAAGTGGGGGAATTGCCGAATTCAATTCTGTTCAGCTGCCTAAAATGCTGACGGGGAAAAAAGTTTCTGTGAGCCCTTATATTGGTGAGCGATTTGAAGGTATTTCGGGCTCTTCAGCTCCCAAAGACTTGGAAACAGCTCTTCAACTCACGTACTTATATTTTACACAACCACGTAAAGATGCAGAAATATTTAAAGGGCTTATCGCGCAAAGTAAGGGTAGCCTTGCAAACCGGGAGAATGATCCAAACAGTGTATTTGCCGATTCTGTTTCTGCTATTTTAGGAAGCTATAACGTACGCCGGACCGGGCCTTCATTGAAAAAAGTTGACGAAATAAGTCTTGACAGGGCTTTCGATATTTATAAAGATCGTTTTGCAGATGCGAGTGATTTCACTTTCACTTTTGTTGGAAACTTCGAAACTGAAAAGATAAAGCCTATGCTTGAACAGTATCTAGGGTCTCTGCCTTCTACAAACAGAAAAGAAAGCGCGAAGGATTTAGGAATAAAAATTCCGTCAGGCAAAATTGACAAGAAGGTATACAAAGGACAGGAACCAAAAGCAAATGTGCGACTAGTATTTAGCGGTGCACACATTTATAATGAAAAAAACAATAACCAGCTTGACGCCCTTGCAGAAGTCTTGTCAATAAAGCTAATTGAACGTCTTAGAGAAGATGAAGGCGGTGTCTACGGTGTTGGTGCACGTGCGTCATATTCAAAACTTCCGCAAGGCAGATATACAATGACAATCACATTTGGAAGCGCCCCTGAAAATGTTGAGAAACTTATTAGCTCAACACTTGACGAGATCAACAAGATCAAACAAAATGGCGCACAGGCAGTCGACCTGGAAAAATTTATAGCTGAGGAAACCCGGACAACTGAAACGCAATTAAAGGACAATGGATTTTGGCTTAGTTACATCAATAACCAACTTCAAAATGAAGAAGATCCTAAACAAGTACTAACTTATCTTACTTCATTGAAGGAGCTTACTCCCACAGCATTGAAGACGGCAGCAAACACATACTTGAGCGGGAATAACTTTATTCGCCTGGTATTGCTTCCGGAAACAAAGTAATTGAAATGTTTTTATAGCCCGGTATCCCCAGGATGCCGGGCTATTTTATTGATAATGATATCGTTCTTTGGCGATGATTCTCACCTTATCAACAATGGAGAAGGATTAGCAAAATCATGGGGATAAACTATATCTTTAAAACGTGAAGCACAACGGCTCTGTTGCCGGGTTTCTATTTTACTACAATAGCTTATGTTTTTAAATAAGATCAAAGCCGGCGAATCCGGTATTTTACTCTACGGTATTACTCCTCCAAAATCAGAAACAACTCCGGAACGAATCGCTGAAATTGCTGAACGGACACTCGCCAGACTAATTCCGCTGGATCTTGACGCACTTATTGTGTATGATGTGCAGGATGAGTCGGCACGTACTTCAGAAGAAAGACCATTCCCTTTTCTTAAAGCACTAGATCCGTTGATGTTTGCCAAAACATATCTTCAGGATCTTAAAATTCCTAAAATATTATATCGTCCCGCGGGAAAATTCTCAAGTGATGAATTGACGGATTGGTTAGATGAGCTTCATCTAAATTCTTTTTACCCCGTTTTTGTTGGAGTTCCCGCACCGGATTTTCCCGTTAAAACCACTTTGCCTGAGGCATATAAGATCTGGAGCAAGAATGCGAATACGTCTGTGATAGGTGCTGTAACTATTCCCGAGCGGCATGAATTGTTAAAAGACGAAGATAAACGCATCCTCGATAAAGTGAGTTGCGGTGTATCTTACTTTATATCCCAGTGTGTATTTAATGTAGAGTATGCTAAACAGATAATTGAAGACCTTACGTGCACATGTGAGAAAGAGAATAAAAACTTACCTACCATAATTTTCACACTAACGGCTTGCGGATCTGCTAAAACCCTGCATTTTATGGAGTGGCTTGGCATTCACCTTCCGGATGAATTGAAGGAAGATCTTAAAAATTCTGAAAATATTCTCGAAAAGTCTGTCAACGTATGCCTTGATATTGCTTCCGACCTTTCTGACTTTTGTGCCGAAAAAGGAATTCCCTTTGGATTCAATATTGAGAGTGTCGCGATCCGAAAAGACGAAATCGAGGCGTCAGTTAATATGGTAAAAAAAATTGCAGAGATGCTTAACCATAAAGGTCTGCGTAAGCAGAAAGCACCCGAACAGATGTTTCTTGCTGAAGAATGAAATGTTTCAACAGCTGAGTAATATCCGGACTCAAATGTAAATCTACTGTTATTGCAATACTCTGGCTTCTGCAGCATTAGATACAGCGCTCTCGTTTTTAAGCCTATCTATAGTTGTTACAACGTAAACGTAAGTATTATTTGCGCTTACCGAATTGTCTGTAAACGATAATTGGCCTGCATTAAAACTTATATTGACGATGTTAGCCGGATTCTCAATATCGATTGTCTGACCTTTTTGAAATCTGTAGACTACATAGCCATAGGCTTTCTCCCCATCTTCAGACATTGTCCCTTGCTTCCAGTTAAGCTGTACACCTTTCGCAATTGCCTTGGCAGTCAGTTCATAAGGAGGATTTGGAGAAACAACATCCAGCCACAACATTACAGGCTGAAGCGCCGGATAACGGTAAAAGTCGTTACGCAACGAATCTTTCACACCTGCCATATTATTTGTCACTGATTTAGAACTGAAGAATACACTACCCTGGGCTCTGGGATTATTTCGCAAATAGCGTATCTGATCAGGAATTTGTCTGCGGTCACTCCAACCCTGCCGATTTTCCATTGACCGATATACACCCTGACCGATGTATACATGCTTTCCGAAGGAATTTGCAGTCCACCAATCTAACAACTTATCATAAGGGGCAACCTTATAGCCAAACGGAAAGTAGATCTGAGGATTAATGTAGTCAAGCCAGCCTTCCTGTACCCACTTTCTGGCATCCGCATAAAGTTTACCGTATCCATCAAAACCATTGCTTTCGGAACCATCAGGGTCCTGACTAAGATTTCGCCAGATTCCAAACGGGCTGATTCCAAACTTGACGTACTTTTTAGCGTTATGAATGCTATCTGAAAGAACCTCAATCAGGGTATCGACATTGTGCCTGCGCCAGTCCGCAACATTTTTAAATTTCGAACCGTACTTATAATAGGCCTCATTATCACGTATGACCTGATTATCTTCAGGATATGGATAGAAATAGTCATCGAAATGCACACCGTCAATATCATAATTCTTCACAACATCCAATACCACCTGAACAATATACTCTCGTACTTCAGGCAAACCAGGATTGAATAACTTTTTTCCGCCATATGTAAAGAACCACTGTGGCTTCTGCTTTGTAATGTGGTTTGGAGCGGTATGTGAATCTACCAGGTTCAAAGTCGCACGATATGGATTAAACCACGCATGCAGCTCCATTCCTCTTTTATGTGCTTCAGTTATAGCAAATTCGAGGGGATCATAATAAGGTGCTGGAGCTTTACCTTGCACCCCGTTCAAATAGCGGCTCCACATCTCTCTTCCTTTTCCATAAAAAGCATCGGCTGCCGGCCGTATTTGAAACATAATTGCATTTATGCCTGTCTTCTGATGATCATCCAATATGCGGATCAACTCATCTTTCTGAAGTTCTGTACTTAATCCGGGCTTTGAGGGCCAGTCTATATTAGCAACGGTAGCCACCCAAGCCCCTCTAAATTCCCGCTTTGGAGCATAATTACCCCTGGGTTTTGCTGGACTTACTGACTTTACCTGGGAACAAACAGGCAGCGAAAAACTATAAAGAAGGATCAGAAGAAAAATTGGCTTGTGGATCATAAATTGCCGGTGATTAATTGGCAAAGGTAATTAATCTAAATATCGGTATCAGGGTTTTTCTGAATTTATCGGTCTCAACCACAGTTTTTGAAAATAAATTAATTTGCGTTATCTTATTTTAGCAGCCCAAATAATGCGAATCAACTCAGGAATGTTAACTTCGTGTTCGTTCGGACAATAAATTCGCCCTTATGAAAGTTTAAAGAGTAACGATTTTACATGGCCATTTAATTAAAAAACAGACGATTAAACATGGAGAACCAAAACCAGGAACAACCTATCCGTAAAGACTCAAATAAGATATATTTCTTAGTCGTTGTAATATTAGCCCTACTCGGAACCAATGCCTATCTTTTCTTTAAAGACAAGAAGGCTAATGACCGGATAGTCACAATCAGTGATGAAAAGACTGTAATGCAGACTGAAATCGATAAAATTGAAGCGGAACTTGACAATGCTTCAACCAATAACATCAAGCTGTCTGAGCAAATGCAGAATGAACAATCTTTGGCGAGAGAAAAGATCCAGGAACTGCGAACAGCTTTGCGAAAGGGCCAGTTAACTCAGGGCCAGTTAACAAAAGCGCAGGAGGATATCAAGCAATTACGCTACTTCGTCACAAAATATACTGCTGATATTGAAGTTCTCAGGAAGCAGAATGTCACACTAACCAGTGAGCGGGATGAGTTGAAAACAGCTGTGGACTCTGTAAGCTCAAAGGCCAGCGACCTGGAACGTCAAAATCAGGAACTGAACACTAAGGTTCAGGCTGCTGCTGCCTTAAAAACAGGGAATGTATCTGTGGCTGCATTTGAAATCAGAAACAATGGTAAAGAAAACGGCGTTACAAGAGCAAGTACAGCTGAAAAAATAAGAATTAACTTTTCTCCGGTAAATAATTCAATCGCGGAAAAAGGTCTTCATGACGTTTACATCAGGATTATTGATCCAAGTGGCAATCTCATAATATCAAATTCAGGGGGATTATTTACGGCTGATGACGAAGAGCTTCAGTACACGTATAAAACAGCTATAGAATTTGCTAATGATGGGAAAGCGTATTCTGTAGATTGGAGCAATCCCGGGAAATTTCAGAAAGGAAATTACACAGTTGTACTTTATGCTGACGGATATACAATGGGCAAAGGAGCAGTTACACTCAGGTAACCTAGATATTATTGAGGGATATTAATAATCGTCTCTATTATTCAGCCATGCTGATAAAACCTAAGTTTCATCTGATTGTAGTATATCTGAGTAAACCATTTATATATGACTTTATCAGACCAGGCATTTAGGGAAGAATTTAAGCCGATACATATTCCCGCTTCTTACGACCTCAGTGATTCTCTTGAAAATCGGGCGATATTCGCTTTAGCAAGTCTCGGCGAAGCGAACGGCGACGAAGTCTTTGAGAAAATACGTGAATTCGAACCTGGGATAAAGGAAGTTACCATCAAATTCATTAAACAATACCTTTTTACTCTATATGAAAAGGGTTTGTTGAAAGGCAATAAAGTTGGAAGCGGTATCAGATATAATTTAAGCAAAATTACTGATCCTAATAAAGGATATGTCGATCCGGACTTATTGTCACCCGGCCTGGATTAAAAACTAACTAGTGGCACCTGACGTATTCACTTTAGGTAACTCAAAAAAGAATTTTGTTCCAGTATTTTCCTGGCTTTCAACCCAGACACGACCGTTATGCCACTCTACTATCGTTTTGACAATTGATAGGCCCAGACCCAGCGTTGGCTCGCCATTTAGCCCCTTTCTTCTGGCACGTGTAAACTTATCGAACAATTCTGAATGAAATTCTTCTGGTATTCCAATACCGTTATCTCCAAATGAGAATAATACACTATTAGCCTTCTCCAGTATATCAACCTCGATTACTCCGCCAGGATGAGTAAATTTCAAAGCGTTAGTGACAAGGTTATTCATGATCTGCATAAACTTAGCCTCGTCCAGATCGATATAAATACTTTTCGCAGAACTAGTTAAATTAAATACCCGGTCTGCCGATGCTTCCGACTTCCTGCACTCTTCTAAATATTCACTGATCTTCTTCACAATATTCAGTCGCTTCATTGAGAGCTCAACTTCCACGGTTTCGTGAAGTTCTCTACCCAATAGATCAGCAATCATTTGAATAGATTGACTCAAGATAACCGATATCGATCTAGTCATTTTTAGCAAAGATGGATCATCAATATGCTTATCGACAGTCTTTGTTAATGTGTGAGCGATATCTAGCGGCCCCCTAAGATCATGGGCAAGCATGTTAAGTATTGAGTTTTTTTTGTTTGTATACCTGCGGATTGAATCCATGTTATTCCATTCCGAGGTAATGTCTTGTACATTCACCGCTATCAAATCACTTGCATCAGATCTCAATAGAAATGGTGTTAATCTTACCCAATGAATTTCACTTGCCAACTGGATCCTAAACTCTAAACTTCCACTCCAAATCTGGCTCTGAAATTCTCGAAATTTATCTACTGCATAATTCCGGTCGTCTGGATGGATAAGACCGAGCAGGAATTCTTTAGTAAGTTTGCCTTCAGAAATTCCAACGAAGGTGGCAAACGAATTATCGACATATACAAATTTCGAGCACACGTTATCATACACAAAACTAATGTTAGTATAAGGTTTCCCGGAGAATTTGGTTACTTCATGCATATCTG
>JAZKIH010000072.1:0-52368 GCA_040384965.1 Bacteroidota bacterium
ACGGCTATTCCAATCATGACAATGATGATCACAGCAAAAATAGTTTACCATTGGACTTCTTAATGATGGGAGAACTCTTCCAGAACAATCACCATAAAAGCCCGAACAGCGTCAATTTTGCAAACAGATGGTTTGAATTTGACCCATCGTACCCGATAATTAAGATGATGCATTTCCTCAGGATCATCAGATTAAGGAAAGTGTAAGAATGAATTAGTAACTTTCCGATATAAAAAAAAGTCGCTTCGGTAAGAGGCGACTTTTTTCGTTTTAGGTAAATATATAATTGAATCAGGCAGTCATTAACTGGTGCTGACGGTTGTTAAACGTTATATGTTTAATAAGATTGATGCGCGCATTGCGGATAGCTTTAAGATCTGACATCAGTATTTCATGTAGTTGCTGATCGAATTGCTCTACTAGTTTCATTGCTTGGTTTTTAGTATTTCTTTTCATGGCTCAAAGTTTTAGGTTAATATTAGTTAGGTTATAAAGGTTAGTCGTTGTTTTCTGTTAAATTATCTTTTCTTCGTTTTGCTTCTTCCATTTGCCTTTCCAATTGTTCCTCATCTCGTGAGTCTTCCGTGGCTTCCGGATTTTTTGGATTTTCCCAGTCTTTTTCTTTTTCAGGGAAATCTTCGTTCTGCTCTTTGGTTCTTTTTGGATCTGTCATATTCTCGTATTTCTAAGAGCTGTAATACGATTTCCGTTCCAAAGCAAATTAGCTTCTTGAAAAAATAACCATACTTATTAGAATCGTGGTAAAAAGGCGGTTTTTGAACCGACAGACCGTTTTAGTCTACAGGATATCTGTGTTTAAAGGCTGGAATCGGTGTATAGTAGAGTATACAATTCTATGACATTTGGGTAAATGTGAGCACCTGTTGAGCCGAATATCGGCGTTGATGCGAGACATTTTACCCGACCCTGAAACCTCGTTTGGAAAACGCTCTCCTTTTTTTAACCGCATATCCGAGCAAAGTCTTTTTCATAAAAATCTCTATTGTTCAAATGTTGAAATCTCCTTCCCTCACACGTCATGCAAAATTTTAAATTTGTATGGGATAAAATATCATCCTTCATAAATGGCAGAAATAGATTATAGTGACGATAGTATCCGGTCGCTCGACTGGAAAGAACATATTCGTCTGCGTCCGGGAATGTACATTGGTAAGCTCGGAGACGGGTCGGCTTATGATGACGGAATTTATGTATTACTAAAGGAGATACTGGATAATTCAATCGATGAATTTGTGATGGGTTCAGGTCGGACTATTGAGGTAACGGTAACTGACAAGAAAGTATCTATCCGCGATTATGGACGTGGTATTCCCTTAGGTAAAGTGATTGATTGTGTATCCAAGATCAATACTGGTGGAAAGTATGATTCCAAAGCCTTTCAGAAATCTGTCGGACTGAATGGTGTTGGTACGAAAGCGGTGAACGCCCTTTCATCAAATTTCAGTGTTCAATCATACAGGGATGGACGCACGAAAAAAGCGGAGTTTGAGCAAGGTGTTCTGGTGAATGATCAGCCGGAAACAGAGACAACCCAGCGGAACGGTACTGCTGTAATTTTTTACGCGGATGACACTATTTTCCGTCACTATCATTATATACCTGACTTCGTAGAAAGCATGATCTGGAACTACGTGTTCCTCAACTCTGGTTTGACGATCAATTTTAATGGAACTAAATTCTTCTCTGAACGCGGTTTATATGACCTGTTAACACGAAATACCGACGTAGAAACTCTTCGTTATCCTATTATTCACCTTAAAGGGGATGATATAGAAGTTGCTATGGCCCATGGTCAGCAATATGGTGAAGAGTATTATTCATTTGTTAACGGACAGCATACTACACAGGGAGGTACTCACCAGGCCGCATTCCGCGAAGCCGTTGTGAAGACTATCAGGGAATTTTATAAAAAGGAGTTCGACGCAGCGGATGTACGGGCGTCGATAGTCGCTGCTATTTCAATTCGTGTTCAGGAACCTGTATTTGAATCACAAACCAAAACTAAGCTCGGTTCTCAAAACATTGCCGCTGATGGGCCGAGTGTGCGGACGTTTATAAACGATTTTATCAAAAAAGCTCTTGACGATTATTTACATAAGCACCCGGCTGATGCAGATGCACTGTTAAAGCGGATCATGCAATCAGAGCGGGAGCGGAAAGACATCGCAGGCATTAAAAAGCTTGCAAACGAGCGCGCTAAAAAAGCCTCTCTTCACAATAAAAAGCTGCGGGATTGCAAGATCCATTTCGAAGACACCCATGAACGCAAGCAGGATACTACCTTGTTTATTACTGAGGGTGACTCAGCCAGCGGATCAATCACCAAATCGCGTGATGTCCAAACTCAGGCCGTATTTAGTTTGAAAGGTAAGCCGCTTAATTGCTACGGGCTGACTAAGAAAGTGGTGTATGAAAATGAAGAGTTCAACCTTCTGCAGCATGCGCTGAATATTGAGGATGGATTGGATAATCTCCGCTATAATAATATCGTGATCGCTACAGATGCTGATGTCGATGGCATGCATATTCGGTTACTTCTTATGACATTCTTCCTGCAGTTTTTTCCCGACCTGGTGAAAGCCGGGCACGTCTCGATCCTGCAAACACCTTTATTCCGTGTGCGTAATAAAAAGGAAACGATCTACTGTTACAGTGATGAGGAACGTCAGCGTGCTATCCAGAAGCTTGGCAATAAGCCCGAGATAACCCGGTTTAAGGGTCTTGGAGAGATCTCGCCTGAGGAATTTGAGCTATTTATAGGAGAGGATATGCGTCTTGACCCCGTGATTTTATCTAAGGAGCAGCCTATCAAGAATCTCCTGGAATATTATATGGGGAAAAACACCCCTGACAGACAGCAGCACATTATTCAGAATTTACGTGTTGAGGTAGACTTTATCGGTGAAGAACCCGCGCCTGAGGTTGTTGCTGAAGAAGTTCTCGTTGAAGAATAGTATTCTAAGGCAATATTTTCTTATCTTGTTAACCCTTTCGGCGAATTTTCCGAAAGGCTAACTTTTGATATGTCCAACAGGAGCCTCACTATATCATACGAAGAATTCGCATCTGTAGATGATCTTAATGCGAGTGATAAAGAACTGTGCCGGGAAGCTACGACCGCAATGGCTAACTCCCACTCACCATATTCTGAATTTAGGGTTGGGGCAGCAGTACGCCTTGAAAGCGGTAAAATTGTTTACGGCAGTAATCAGGAAAATGTAGCTTATCCATCTGGCTTATGCGCAGAACGGGTGGCTTTGTTTACTATCGGATCTACTTATCCTAAAGACAAGATTGTTAGTATGGCCATTACAGCTCATACAGATAATTTTAAAATCACAGAGCCCGTCACTTCATGCGGGGCTTGCCTGCAGGTAATGGCGGAGTATGAAAAGAAGCAATCGCAGTCCATAGAAGTTCTATTTTATTGTCAAAACGGTTCAATAGTTAAAACTAATGGGGTTAAAAGTTTGCTTCCCTTTGCTTTTGCCGAAACAAGACTTAAGAAATAATCGTAAATTGTATAAACCATATAGTTTACTCGTGTAATTGAGACAAAATGAAGAAAGCTCTACTCCTTTTAATAATACTGCTGATCGCAATCACTTCAAGTAATGCCCAAATCAGGTTATCTGCTATAAACGTAAATGATTGGGTAAAAAAGAACTTTGCTGGTCAGGGAGTGGTGCTGGGGAATATCACTCATAAGGGCTATCCGCTTTCTATCCTGTCTTTTACCAGCTCGCCTAATGTGTTGCAAGTGCCAAAAGGACTGATTCTTTCTTCGGGAAATTCATACAATGTCGCCGGATATAATAATTCGCATAATCAAAGCTCTACATTTAGTGATGTCGGCGTGCCCGAAATAGACAAGGATCTTTCTGCAATGATCAAGGAAAAGCTTTTTGACGTTTGCAGCATCGAATTTGATTTTGTGCCGATGGATAACAGTATCCAGTTTAACTATCAATTTGGTTCTGATGAGTACCCGGAGTATGTGGACTCTCCGTACAATGATATTTTCGCTTTTATAGTTTCTGACGAGACAGGATCAAAAAATATTGCCCTGATTCCTGAAACGAGTGTACCGGTAAGTATCAATACGGTAAACTTCAAAACCAATAAAGATCATTTTATTGACAACAATCTGTACAAACAAGTTGTGATCAAACGGCAGGAACCGGTTAAATCGACCTACCGTGGAACCTTCCCGGGGCGGGTGCTGCGAGGTATTGCTTCTGTTTTTGGATCACCTAATTACGCTGGTAGTGCTGACCGGGTTGTCATTGCTCCGGATCCTGAACTTCTCAAAACCATGGATCAGAACTTATACCGAAACCTGCGCTATGACGGTATTACTAAAAAACTTGTAGCGCAGATGTATGTAACTCCATACAAGAAGTACCATTTGAAAATTGTTCTGGCTGATGTGTCTGACAACATATATGATTCAGGAGTTTTCATTGAGGATAGAAGCCTCACGGCAAAAAAGGATGTGAACCAGCCTGCATTTCAAGACTACCCGGATCTGAGCAAGGTGATCGATCCAAACCTGATTTTGCAGGGCAAAAAGCTTGAGGAGATTATTCCTGATACATATAAGAATCAGGTAACCCAAACAACTCAGCCAGCTCAGCCTGCGACCAGCGCTCCTGTAACCAGCGCCCCTGTAACCTTATCTCCGGTTCAAAAAGCTCCGGTTCAAGCTCCTGCTGAATCGCCAAAACCCGTTGCATCTAAAGCTGCCACTACGGTTGCCGTTCTTGAAAATGCTGTAATTTATTTCGATTTCGACAAATCAGACATCACCAGCACTGAAATGATGAAATTGAAAGATGCTATGGACAGGTTTCAGAAACTTAAAGAATATTATACGTTTAGGATCACCGGTCATACCGACAGCGTTGGTAGCATGGCTTACAATGTGGCACTTTCTGAACGGAGAAACCAGTCTGTTAGAGACGCAGTTAATGAAATTCTGGGTATACGCAATCTTTCTGCACAGCCTAAGTCATTTACAGAACCAGCAGCCGATAATGGGACCGACAGTGGGCGAGCAGCAAACCGCAGGGTGGAGATAATCTTTACACGGAAGAAGTAATAGTATACACTTAATATATTGGATTCCGGCGGAAGCCGGAATCTCCAAATCAAACAAGTTATCCTGTCATTCTGGAGAAAGCCAGACCCTTTTACTGTAACCTCAGGCGAGCTTTTACAAAATAATTTACGTTGGAATTTTGTCCTTATTCCTGTTTGGCAACAGGGGTTGATATCTTCCGGTTATAGCCAAACTCCTTCTTTTTCTTCAGCGAATAATTCAGCTTGAAGCCAAGTCCAAAGGATTTGAGATCAGTTTCACCCTGTCCAATGCCTGTTAACGGCAACTTGGCATAAGGCTGAACAACCAGGCTAACCTGATTAGACAGGGGTCTTTCTAAAGCGAGACCGAGATTGACAACACTCAGCAGATGTTTATTCTCATTGCGAACGGTATATTCCCTTCGACCTGTTGGATACGCTGGCGACGGGTTATTATAAACGAACTCGTATTTCTCAGAGAGCATAATATAAGATGACATACCCGCAGTTGCGTAAAGCTTGTTCTGTGTTTTATTACTGAGGCGCATACTGATATTCAGCGGTACATCTATTACCCTGCAGTCTGCATCAATTTGTTTGGAATAACTAGTCCAGGTAGCAAATGGCTTTTCTACGGCCTTATACGATGTCTTATCAGCAGAATATAGTTTTTTAGAGTAATAGACACCCGTACTTAAACTCAAGGCCTTTCCGACCCGGTAACTCACACCCATCCCCAGGCTCATTCCCATCTGCCCATTGTCAATACCTTTGACGGAATTTACGTCAGGAGATAAGGCAAGGCTCAAAGCCCATTTGCCTGGAAGTACAGAGCTTTTGACCTCAGAACTCTCAGGTTGAGTCGCAGTAGTAGTATTTACCGTACTGGCGAAAGGGCTCAATTTTTCAATGTTCCGCACGCTTGCAAATCTGCCGTGAGCACTCGGCCGAAACGGCGCATATTGGGCCTCATTCAGGGAAGAGGCTAGCAAGGAGATATCGGCTATAAGTTTATCAGCGGATGAAGTTGTGACTTGTGCTGAACCAGAGATTTTGTCATTTCTGCTAAACGATCTTGCTCTCGCTAAAGATTCATAGCCAATCTCAGGCAACATATCCATCGAGGCTTTTCCAGGCGAAGGATTTAAATTGCCAGATTCAACTGAGTTAAGGTTTTCCTTGGACTGGGTATCTGATTTCTCAGCCTTGTCTGCTTCCTTCACCAATACAGGCTGCTGTTTTTCAGTCGATGTTCTATCAGAAATCAGCCATAGCGAAAGGAAAAGCAGTAGCAGTGCTGCTATTCCGGAAATCGTATAAATCCAGCCCATACCACCTCTTTTCGCTTCTGGCTTAAGAAGCTTCTCCATTTCCTTCCAGTTTTTCTCGGAGGGGTTAAACTCCGGAGGGGAGTTAAGTCCCTGCTTGAAGAAATTGTCTGTATGGTTTCGATTCGTGTTCTTCATTATCGTTATTATGAATAGGCCTTACAACCTGTTCAGTTATGAGTTTTTGAGCATCTAACATAGCTACCAACTTCTGCCGTGCTTTAAAAAGATTTGATTTTGACGTACCTGGCGAAATGCCTAGCTGTGCCGCTATTTCATCGTGCGTAAAACCATCAATTGCATAGAGATTAAATACAGCTCGATAGCCAGGTGGCAGCGCCTGAACTAATTTGATCAGGTCGTCATAATTTAACTTGCTGTCAATAACAGGGTTCTCACCATATATATCCATTTCAGAAATATCGTCTGTGCCGGGATGCCGCAGCTGACTTCTATAATGATCGATAGACGTATTTGTCATGATGCGGGCAAGCCAGGGCAAAAAAGGCTTGTTTTGATCGTAACGGCTCAAGTTTGTCAAAACTTTAAAAAATCCTTCATTCAAAATCTCGTCAGCTTCGTCCCTGTCGCGTGCATACCTCAGACAAATCGCCATAGCAAAGCCATAGAAATCATAATACAATTTCTTTTGACTGGCGGTGTCGCCACACATGCAGCCCTCACGAAGTTTGTCGGGCAAATGCTCCAGCGAGTTCTTCAATTCTAAAGCTTTTATATATACACGAAACTTACAATGATTTGGTTGCTTTTGAAAATAATAAATCAAGCCTTCCTGTGTAAAACTTCCTACGAACAATTTCTAAGTATCACTTATATTTACCATCCTATAGAAATATGAGTGAAGAAATAGAAAATACAGGTGCCGAAAATGCGCCTGCCGGTGACGAAGCTGTTCATAATGCAATTTCCCTTTCGGGTTTATACGAGAACTGGTTTTTAGATTATGCATCCTATGTAATTCTGGATCGTGCTGTGCCGCATATTCATGACGGTTTGAAGCCAGTACAGCGCCGTATTTTACATTCACTCAAGGAAATGGACGATGGCCGATTTAACAAGGCGGCGAATGTAATCGGTAATACGATGAAGTACCATCCTCATGGCGACGCCTCTATTGGCGATGCAATGGTACAAATTGGACAGAAGAACCTGCTCATAGATACTCAGGGAAACTGGGGCGATCCAATTACCGGCGATTCGGCAGCGGCTCCAAGATATATAGAGGCTCGACTTTCAAAATTTGCCCTTGAAGTAGTTTTTAATCCGGATACAACCGAGTGGCAGTCGAGCTATGACGGCCGTAATAAAGAGCCTGTTACTCTTCCTGTGAAGTTTCCTTTGCTGCTCGCACAAGGCGCTGATGGTATTGCTGTTGGATTAGCGACGAAGATTATGCCTCATAATTTCGTGGAGCTTATCGACGGATCAATAGAGGTCTTAAAAGGTAATCGCCCTGACCTCCTTCCCGATTTCCAAATGGGCGGAATGGCAGATTTCAGCAACTATAGTGAAGGTATGCGCGGCGGGAAAGTTCGCGTTCGTGCCAAAATAGTTGAACGCGACAAAAAGACGCTGGCAATTACTGAAATTCCATATACCACTACCACTGGCGGGCTGATAGACAGTGTAATATCAGCTAATGATAAGGGAAAGATCAAGATCAAGAAGATCGAAGATAATACCGCGAAAAATGTCGAGATCATCATTCATTTAGCTCCGGGTATCTCCCCTGACGTTACTATTGATGCTTTGTATGCATTCACTGATTGTGAAGTTTCAATATCGCCAAACACCTGTATTATCAAGGCTGACAAGCCTTATTTCATGAGTGTGAATGATATTCTGATTGAAAGCACTCATCATACGAAAAACCTTCTTAAACAGGAGCTTGAAATTAAACTGGCTGACCTTAAAGAGAAGATTTTTTTCAGTTCGTTATTAAAAATCTTCATCCAGGAGGGAATGTATAAGAATCCTGAGTATGAGAGCTCGGGCAATTTTGAAACGGTAGTCGAAGTTCTCGACAAATTGTTCACACCATTCTTTCCGCAGTTCTATAGAACTATTCTTCCTGAAGATTATAAGAAGCTTATCGATAAGCCGATGAGCAGCATTACCCGCTTCGATCTTAAGAAGTCGGACGAGCAGCTGAAATCATTGGAGAATGAGATAAAAGAAGTAAATAAACACCTAAAGCACCTCACGGATTATGCGATAGCCTGGTTTGAAAAGCTAAAGCAGAAGTACGGCCCGGGCAGGGAACGGAAAACAGAGATCAGGCAATTCGATAGGGTGGAAGCTTCAAAAGTTGCATTGGCAAATGTGAAGCTTTACATGAATAGGGAAGATGGATTCGTTGGAACTGGATTGCGTAAAGACGAGTTCGTATGCGATTGTTCCGACCTTGACGAAATTATCGTGTTTCGTGAGGACGGCAAGTTCAATGTATCTAAAGTGGCAGAGAAGACCTTTGTTGGCAAGGGCATTCTGCACGCCCAGGTATTCAAGAAGAACGATGAGCGAACGGTTTACAATATGATATATCGCGATGGCGAAAGCGGCACGTCATACATTAAGCGTTTCTCGGTTCTTGGAGTAACCCGGGAGAAAGAGTATGATCTTACCAAGGGAACTAAAGGGTCAAAAACACTTTATTTTACGCCGAATCCAAATGGCGAGGCTGAGATAGTCAACGTTCAGTTAAAGCCGCACTCCAAGCTTAAGAAACTACAATTTGACATTGACTTCGCGGAGCATGTGATTAAAGGTCGCAGTTCCATGGGCAATATTGTTACTAAGTACCCTGTTAAAAAAGTGGTGCTTAAGAGCAAAGGAATTTCTACCCTTTCAGGCCGTAAGATTTGGTATGATGAAATTCTGAAGCGGTTAAATGTCGACTCTCGCGGAAAGTATCTTGGCGAATTTGACGGGGATGACCGCGTGTTAACTGTTGATAAACACGGCGTGTACGAGTTGAGCAGTTTTGAGCTCAGCAATCACTTTGATGATCACCTGCTTATTATTGAAAAGTATAATCCGGAAAAAGTCTTTACCGCGATCTACCTTGAAGGAAAATCCGGAAGCCATTATCTCAAACGTTTTGTTCTCGAAAATTCTTCAATCGGTAAGAAAACAAGCATAATAAGCGATGAACCCGGATCGAAATTACTGCTGTTAACAGGACTTCAGAAGCCGCGGGTGATTGTAGAACTTTCAAAAGGCAAGACGAAGATCTCAGAATCTGTGGAGCTTGACCTTGCGGACGCTATTGAGGTTAAAGGTATGAAGGCACTTGGTAATCGCCTTTCTCCGCATGAGGTGAAGTCTGTTGATCTCATTGCACCTTCAGAATTAGAATTGGATGAAGTAGTTATTTCCGATCCGATTTCGGAGACAGTTGAAGAAGATGTGGATCTTCCCGGAGTGCATACAGCGACACCTGTATCCTCGATGGCTATAGATCTTGAAGTTGAGCCGGAAAATCCGGAACCAAATGAAATGGAGAAATCAACTTCGGCAGATATTGAGGTTCAGGAAATACCAGAGGCTGGAGAGCAAGAAGGACCACCTGCGTTAGAGCAGGCGATTGATCCCGAACAGCCTGCTTCTCCAATAGAACAGCCAGAGTCAGCTAAGGAAGATGATCCCAAGCCTCCTAAGAAAGTCGACTTTGAGATCACCAACCCCGAAGATCTGGATATAGATGACAAAGGTCAGTTGGGACTTTTCTAGAGAATTAACAATGTTATGCAATCGCGTTTTGTGCACATTGTCAACTGTCAACTATTTTAATTTGTTTCCGAACTCCTTCGTGAACTTCGCCAGCTTGGGCTGTATTACATAGGCACAATAACTCTGATGCGGGTTATTATTAAAGTAGTTCTGGTGGTAATCTTCAGCTGAATAAAATTCTGAAATGGGGGTTATCTCCGTTACAATAGGGCGATCGAACACCATTTCCTTTTCGAGCTTATCAATCATACTTTCAGCGGCAGACTTTTGCTCAGGGCTTTCATAAAACACCACTGAGCGATATTGAGTACCTGCATCATTACCCTGTCTGTTCAGAGTAGTAGGATCATGAGTTTTAAAGAATACCAGGAGTAAATCTTCGAAACTTATTTCATTCTCGTTGTATTCTATCTGTATGATCTCGGCATGGCCGGTATCCCCATTGCAAATATCCTTGTAAGTTGGATTATCAGTATGGCCACCCATATAACCCGAAACCACTTTACTTACACCCTTTAAGTTCTGGAAAACTGCTTCTGTGCACCAAAAGCAGCCTCCGCCAAATGTCGCTTGTTCCATATCTTCTGATTTTCAGTTTTCAACTTTCCACTCTTATTGTCAAGTGTCAACTGTCCATTGTCAACCGCTTACTGATACTGAATATAGCTTGGCTGTGGTTTAAGCTTCATCAATTCTGCCGGAGTCATTAGACGATTCGGGGCCTTTTTCAGGTCATTCTTGTAGAATATCTTAAATCCGGTGAATTGTACAGGCTCGCTATATATGAAGTGACGGTGTGTTCCTAATTTAAGGTCAGGCTCACCCCATCCGTCCATGTGCATTACAACCTGCACTTCAGGCCTAAGCTTTATGTTTTTGGAATTGGTAACCATCTTTCCTGTAAAACGGTGAACAACAAATATTTTAGGGGGTAAATTATTAGCTTTTACAAGTTTTGCCAGGTAATCAGAGACATAATTGATCTCTGATGCATCGTAAGTGCCGATTTTTCTCCCAGGTAATATTCCGCCCTTCATGGAGAATTCAGGATCAATACCTAAATGCACATTTGGCATTTTGAGGTATTTTTCAAGACGCGGCAGTTCTTCTCTGATTGTGCTTAAAGCAACCTGTATATCAATAAATACGATCATGTCTTTCTTCATCTTTGCAATCGTTAAAACAGAATCGATTTGCTTATCAGGCATGCGGTTACGGTACTTTCCGTCTTTTCCCGGATCGCCTGCAGCTACAACAGCGATATAGTGAAGGGCTGGTTGTACCGGTGTTGAAGGGTCAATTTTTTCCCATTTTGCAACTTCTGCATAAAGCATCCGAAGCATTTCTTTCGGCGCATATTCACCCAATGCCCCCATTTTTTTGGAGTACAGGTTGCCGTAATAAGTTACCACACGTTTAAATGGAAGTATCGCTCCCGGAAGAGGGTAAGGCTGGTTTTTTACTGGCCACTTTCCAGTAGTATCGCCGTTTGCCAGTTGTTTAATCTTTTTATTATACAAAGCCGTGTCAATCGGAGGATATTCACTTGATGTAGCTTTTTGCTCACTTTCAGCTTCTTCTGTTTTTGTTGAATCTTTAACGGCTGCTTTTTCTGAAGCCTTGGTGCCTGATTCTGTACATCCTGTAAAGCTCGCACTAACTGCAACGCCAATAATTAAGGTAATCTGTTTTAAATTCATCTTGTGGTTTTTCTTATAATCCGGGCCCCATACAGAACCATATCATTAGGTGTTTATTTGTATTAAATGCGATTGGAGGTTTTTTTGGCAAATTAGCTTAGATAAAAATGAATAACAAGTTAATTTATACTTCTTTAGCGCCTTTGAAGAATTTCCCAAATACCCCTAAAGGTAATTTGCATCCCGAAGTTGCCTGTAAGTAGAGTTCCCCTGATTCGAGGTTTTTTACCCCTGGAAAAGACGAACGTATCAGGTTTTCTACTATAACGGATGAAAAGCCAAGTGAATATGTATTTAGGATCAAAAAGTGTTCTTCCTCGTCCAGTAAGGCGACCACATCCTGCATCATTTCCTGAATGTTGTCCTCAAGCTTCCATTTTTCTCCATTGGGGCCGTGACCGTATGCAGGAGGATCTAGAATGATCCCATTATATTTTTTGCCTCTCTTAACTTCCCGTTTAACAAACTTAAGGGCATCTTCTACCGTCCAGCGGATATTTTCCAGGCCCGATAAAGTTTGATTTTCATTCGCCCAGGTTACAACCTGTTTTATTGAATCAACATGTGTAGTTTCAGCGCCGGCAGCACGTGCCGCAAGCGATGCACCGCCTGTATAGGCAAATAAGTTTAGGACTTTCGGCTGGTTGGTTTTAAACGCCTTGATGCTCTTAATAATGTAATCCCAGTTTACAGCCTGTTCAGGAAAAATTCCCAGATGTTTGAATGAGGTCATCGCTAACCTGAACTGTAGAGTTATATCATCTTTTTGATATTTGATATGCCACCTGTCCGGGGTTTTATGATCTTTTTTGATCCACTCTCCGGAAGTTGCAGAACGGCCCTTGAATCGAATGTGATGCTGCTTTGTCCACTCGCTTTCAGATAGCCCTTTTGCCCAGACAGCCTGAGGTTCAGGGCGAATCAGAATAACGTTTCCAAAACGTTCTAATTTCTCAAAATCTCCGCAATCGATCAGTTCGTAATCGCTGAAATTTGAGGGTGTTAATAGTTGGATCATTTAGTATAAATTGCTCGTCCGGACATTGATTAATTATCCGGCAAGTAGAATTATTATTTTTTACCCTTTTGTAATGCCCTCATAAACTTACTGGCGAAAACAAAGTCATTTAGCTCTTCATTATCGGTATTGGAGATCTCTTTGTTAGACCCTTCCCACCACTTTTCCCCCTGATGAAGGAAGATTATATTTTCTCCAATACCCATCACCGAATTCATGTCGTGGGTAACAACAATAGTCGTTGTTTTGTATTCTTCGGTCAGCTCCTGGATAAGGTCATCTATAACTATCGACGTTTTTGGGTCAAGACCTGAATTCGGCTCATCAACAAAAAGATATTTCGGATTCATCGCGATAGCACGCGCAATACCAACCCTCTTTTTCATTCCCCCCGATAGTTCGGCAGGGAAGAGTTTGTTCTTATCCATTAAGTTGACGCGCTCGAGACAAAAGTTTACCCGTTCGAGTTTTTCTTTGCGGTGCTGGTCTGTGAACATATTTAGAGGAAACATTATATTTTCCTCTACGTTCATCGAATCGAACAACGCTGATCCCTGAAAAAGCATTCCTATTTCCGTGCGGATCTCAATCCTGGATTCGAAATTCATCCGGGTGAAATCACGTCCATCGTAAATTACAGAACCTTCGTCTGGCTCATGCAAACCAACCATGCACTTCAAAAGTGTAGTTTTTCCCGAGCCGGAGCCCCCGATGATCAGGTTACACATCCCTTCCTTAAAGTCTGCGGATATCCCTCTCAATACATGATTCTCACCAAATGTCTTATGTATATTCTTTACCTCTATCATAGCAACAACTGGGCAATAACGTAATCGGCGAAAAGAATAGCAATACAGCTGATAACAACGGCTTTGGTGCTTGACTGGCCTACTTCAAGTGCACCCCCGCTGGTATAAAAGCCCTGATAGGCCGATACAGATGTGATTATAAATGCGAAAATTACCGCTTTAACCATAGATACGGTGAAAGTAAAAGGGTTGAAATCTGTTGTTATGCCGGTGATAAAATCCTGTGCTGTAACAGCGCCCGATGCAGTTCCTGCCAGATATCCGCCAAAAATACTTAGCCCGATGGAAATTATAACAAGCATTGGGATGGTTACTATGCCTCCAATTATTTTCGGCAGAATAAGATACCCCGGTGAGTTAATGCCCATAATCTCTAATGCGTCAATTTGTTCAGTTACACGCATTGTTCCGATTTGCGAAGAAACACTCGAACCAACTTTACCTGCGAGTACTATTGCGGAAATTGTAGGGCTCAGCTCAAGGATTGACGAATCGCGGACAATACTGCCTATTACTGATTTTGGAATAAGGTCACTGACTAATTGGAAGGCGGTTTGCACCGTAGTTACCGCTCCCAGAAATACGGATATAATAGCTATTATCCCTAATGAGCCAACCCCGATCGAGTTCATTTCATGGAAGATTTCTTTCCTGTATATATTCCATTTTTCGGGACGCCGAAATACTGCTTTTAACAATAATATATATTTACCTAGAGGGTGAAATATCATTTGGATCTGTTTAATTTAAAAGAATATACAATAATAATACAAAAATGTCATCCCTTGAGGAGCACGCTGCTGAAATTGCACTTCATCCACAAATATCCTTAATTGTAAGTGCTCCATCATTGATTTTACTAATTTTAGCCAATGAACGCTATTGTAACAGGTGCAACAAAAGGTATAGGCAGGGCATTAGTCATGCATCTTGCTGCTAACAATTATAATGTCGCTTTGTGTTCCAGAAATGATTCAGAGATTCAAATCTTCTTAAATGAACTTAGCGATAAATACCCTGACTTAAGTTTTTATGGCCTTGCTGCTGATCTTGAAAAGCAGGATGAAGTGAACACATTTGCGCAATTTGTACTTAAGAATCTGGGAACTGCAAACGTCTTGGTAAATAATGCAGGCCTTTTCATCCCGTCGGGCTTGATGGAGGAAGCAGACAATACTCTTGAGCGACAGATGAACGTGAATTTGTATACGCCTCATTTCCTTTCTAAATTTTTCGTAAAGCACTTGGTGGGGGATAGTCAAGGACATATTTTTAATATTTGTTCAATTGCATCTGTAGCCCCGATGATCAGCTGCGCATCGTACAGTGTGACAAAGGCCGCATTACTCAGTCTAACGAAGCTTTTACGAGAAGAATTAATTCCTTCCGGGATTAAAGTTACAGCGGTGCTTCCGGGAGCAACACTTACTGATTCCTGGTCTGGCACAAGTCTTCCTTCGGAACGTTTCGTGTTGGCGGATGACGTCGCAAAAGCGGTATTAAACTGCCTTTCAATGAGCCCCGGAGCAAATGTTGATGAAATAATAATCCGGCCTTTAAAGGGGGAAATTTGATCGCTTTTACTCACTCGCAATGCTAGGTAATGTGGTATAATTATCTGTTAATTGGTGCCTGGGTCAGGGTGGTGAAAAATTCACCGACATTTTACCGCATTTTACCGAGAACTTGGTATAGCCTGCCTATTTGCTGTTTAGAAGACGTGGATCTTAAAGTAGTTTTGATTTGTCAAAGGGGAGGTAATTATCTGAACCATGGCAAAAACTAAAACTAACAAACTAAACAACAACAACAACTAAAACGCTTTGAAAATGGAAAAGAAACTACAACGGAATGAGCAAGAAAAAACGGTAGCAGGAGTTTGCGCCGGACTTGCTGAATACTTTGATGTGGATGTAACATGGGTCCGCATAGCATTTGTACTAGCCGTATTGGCTGGCTTGTCAGGAGTGTTAGCTTATATCGTGCTCTGGATAGCTGTGCCAGTTAAGCCATATGTCCCAAACTATGGTCAGTATACTGCAGATTATAAAGTTTACGACAACGCCACAAACCCGAACGGGCCAATTAATGACCCTTCCTTTACAGGAATTCCTTATCCTAAAAAGAAGAAATCTGGCAGTGGTGCTGTAGTAATGGGGATTATATTTGTGATCTTCGGCGCATTCTTCCTGATGGACGAGTTTGATTTTGTCCCTTACTGGTTTGAATTCCATAAATTGTGGCCGCTTGTGTTTATCATTCCCGGAGTGATGATGATCACAAACGCCAATAAGAAAACCTGGAAAGAGGAATGGAAAGAAAAACAGCGTGCTGATCAGGAGGCTCAGGAAGCTGCTCAGCAGTCTACTGCTTCAAATGCGGAAGAAGTGATTATTATTGCCGACGAAAATTCAAATAAGAAAGCTGGAATATAAGAGCAGGCATCTGCCTTTATATTATCACATAAAACAAGAAACTTAAAATTATGAAAACCGAAAAAATAATCTGGGGCCTGATCTTCATCTTCGTTGGAACTGTATTCATGCTCGATAACTTCAATGTGATTAATTTTTACTGGGGATCGGTATGGCGCTTCTGGCCAATCATCTTCATCCTGATCGGTGCTAACATGCTTCTAAGCAGATTCGCAACTCAGACGACCGCGCCGATAATCGCGGCATCGATAACCCTTGTGGTGCTCGCATTCATAGGATATCAGGGGTCGATGCCTCAAAAGAACCGTGGTTGGTTTCACTATAAATTTGGTGAAGACAAGAATGATAAAAACGTAAGCTGGAGCGATGCCAGCGTGTTTACTGAGCCTTATACAGGATCTAAATCAGCAACTCTAAATATCCAGGGAAGCGCAACGGTATATGAGCTTCAGGATACCACAGCTATGTTATTCCAGGCAGATGTGAAAGAGACTACCGGAGGATATTCTCTGGAAAAAACCGTTCTTGATTCGGTTGATGTTCTCAATTTCCGTAAAAGAGATAAAAATGGACGCCGATTCAAAATGGACGATATGGATTCCAATGAAACCCGTCTTAAATTAAACCTTAACCCAATATGGGATATTACTGTGGAGCTGGGCGCCGGTGAAACGAATTTCGATCTTGAGAAATTTAAAGTTCGTAACCTGCGTTTTGAAGGCGGTGCTGCTTCTTTTCAAGCGAAGATCGGTTCTAAGCTTTCACTTGCCGATGTCACAGTAGAAACTGGTGTCGCCAGTGTAGAAATAGAGGTGCCGAAAGAATCGGGCTGCCGGATAGTCGTGGATAGCGGATTGTCTTCAAAGGATTTCTCAGGATTCTCAAAGCAAGCCGATGGAACGTACAAGACTAGCAACTACGAGACGGCTGCGAATAAAATTAATATCAACCTGAAAGGTGGATTATCTTCATTCGAAGTAAGAAAGTATTAAATATATTTGTTACAGCTGAGGCGGAAGCTTCCCGGATATACGGGTAGCTTCCGTTTTGCGTATAAGGAGAATGGAAGAATACATAGTAGTGATAAAAGGCAAACCGGAAGGCCCGTATTCAATTGAGCAGTTAAGGGGCATGAAGATCAAGCCTGGTACCTTTGTGAAGACAGATGCCATGGATGACTACAAAGAGGCAAATGAAATTCCGGAATTATGTGAATTGCTTGGAATCACGACTCAGGTAAGAAAACCCCAATATTTCGCTTCCCTTGATGTGCGTCTGCTGGCAATCATTATAGACTATTTTATCGTATTCGCTATCTATTGCGTATTGGCTACAATAGCCGTGTTGTTTATTAGTGAGAGAGATCAAAGAATAATTGTCGCACTTTCGGGTCTGGGCATCATTCCTGTTGCCAAAATGATCTATAGTATTATTACCGAGGCGTCCACCAGACAAGGAACATACGGTAAAATTCTGATGGGTTTAAAAGTGACGGATGAGTCCGGGCATCCCATAAAACTCGGCAAGTCAATAATTAGGAATTTGTCAAAGGTAATTTGTGTATCTACTTTGGGGTTAGGGTATGCTTTCGGTTTCTTTGATAAACGCCAGCAATGTATTCATGATAAAATCGCGAGTACTTTGGTTATTAAGGATCGGCTGATTTAACTCGGACATTAAGTGTTTGGCGACACTTAATCCATCATTTCGCAGGAGTAGCAAGTATTTACCTAATTTACTATCTTCCGTTTTTAAATCTATCAGATCATTGGAAGAACTTATTAAGGAGCTGGCCTTTTATAAAAAAAGGGAGCAAGAACTTAGTCTGCGTGTAGAAGAGCTTACAGATTTTATTGAAAATGCTTCCCTGCCCATTCATTGGGTTGATGCACAGGGTACGATTATTTGGGCCAACCAGGCCGAGCTCGATTTGCTTGGCTATACGAAGGAAGAATATATTGGAAAACCCATATCCGACTTCCACGATGATCAGTCGGTTTTAGAAGATATCCTGAATCGTTTAACAAGTGATGAAATATTGGACAGCTATCCGGCTAAGCTTAAGTGCAAAGACGGTTCGATCAAACATGTCCTTATAAATTCAAATGTCTATCGTAAAGATGGAAAGTTCATCCATACACGCTGTTTCACTAAGGATATTACAAGTTTAGTGAGGGAAGAGCGCGTTAAGACAGACCTGCTTACAGAACTTGAACAAAGTGAGTCGAGGCTGCGTATGGCGATGGATTCAACGAAATTAGGCACCTGGGATTACGATCCTGTTAATGGAGACTTACTATGGTCTGATGAATGCAAGAAAATCTATGGGCTGGCACCCAAGGAGACAGTAGAGTTTTCGTCGTTCGCGGAACATATTCATCCTGACGATAGAGAATTTGTAGAAAAAGAGATCCAAAAATCTATGGATCCTGTCGATGGCGGAACTTACGAAATAAGCTACAGGATACTGCGTTTTAAAACCCTTGAAGTCCGTTGGATTCAGTCTTATGGAAAAGTTTATTTTGATCATGAGGGCCGGGCGATTCGTTTCCTTGGCACTGTTCTGGACATTACAGATGTCAAACAGGCGAGTGAACAAATACGAAAGAACGAAAAGCTATTTAAAACAATTGCGCTTAATATTCCTAAGACACTAATTCTCATTATTGATAAAGATCATCGGTTTGTCACGGTCGAAGGGGATATAATGGATCGACTCGGTTATGACAGCACTGTTCAATATGAAGGCAAACATCCTGCCGATGTTCTGCCTCCGGGCAGATATGAAGTAGCCAAGCCCCTTTTTGAACGGGTACTTGCCGGGGAGAAATTCTCAGTAGAAACAAAGTCGTTTGAAGAACGTGATTTTATAGTTCATCTGGTGCCATTAAGAAATGATGACGATGAAGTTTACGGGGCTTTAGTCATGTCGATGGATATTCATGAGATCAAGCAGGCCGAGGAGAATATGGCTAAACTTGCAGCAATTGTTCAATCTTCAGATGATGCTATTATAAGCAAAACTGTCGATGGAATAATTACTAGCTGGAATAGTTCGGCGCGGAGAATGTTTGGCTATACAGCCGACGAAATTATTGGCAAGTCTATTCTCACCTTAGTTCCTGACGACAGGAAAAAGGAAGAATCATTGATAAATGAACGGCTTAATAAAGGTGAGCGTATTGAACAATTTGAAACTAAAAGGATTACCAAAGACAATAAAATAATCGACCTGTCATTAACAATTTCACCTGTAAAAGATTCCCGTGGCAACATTATCGGGATATCAAAAATTGCCAGGGATATCACAAGTAAGAAACAGGAGGAAGTCAGGAAAAATGATTTCATTGCTATTGTGAGTCATGAGCTCAAAACCCCGCTCACGTCAATAAAATCCTATATCCAGGTTTTACTGGCCAAGGCGAGAAAGGAGGGTGGTGATTTTACGATCAATGCTCTTAGTCGTGCCGAGGTGCAGACCAATAAAATGACTTATATGATCAACGACTTTCTGAGCCTTGCAAGGCTGGAGGAAGGAAAGATCTATCTCAATAAAGAGCCTTTTGAATTACATCCCCTGATGGAAGATCTGGCAAATGATGCCCAGTTCCTGGCGTCAGGGCATACTATTAAACTCAGAGATTGCGAACATATAATAGTCAACGCTGATAAAGATAAGATAAGCCAGATCATGATAAATCTGCTTAGTAATGCCATCAAATATTCGCATAAGGGCAGCACTATAACTATGGGTTGTGAAAAACATGGTAGTGCTGTGAAGATCTTTGTGGCCGATGAGGGCGTTGGGATACACGATGCGGATAAAATGCGTTTGTTCGAACGGTTTTACAGGGTGGAGAACGAGCAAATGAAAACTGTGTCAGGTTTTGGTATTGGACTTTACCTGGTAGCAGAGATCCTGAAGTTTCACGATAGTAAAATTGAAGTGGAAAGTGAAGTTGGTAAAGGGTCTACATTTTGGTTTGAACTCCAGTCGGAAGAATGAGCCAGCCAGCTGATTGACGGCCTATGAGAAAATTTGCTAAATTACATATCACCTTGCTCAGGCTTATTAACTTATAACGCGCATTTCCCTATGATACTCAACAGATTTGTAAAAAACCCGGAAAAGCGCAATCGCATTATTCACATCGTTTTTGGATTTATAATTCTTATCCATGCCTGGGAAAAATACGAGACAGGCCATGGTCCTTTTTTATTCTTCCTTATTGCGGGATTGATATTTGTGACTCTGGCGATTTTGCATCCTGTGCTGGAAAAGCGGTATCCCTGGATCGATGGTGTTTTCTTCGTTATCGAAGGAACATTGTCACTCATCGTTTCATATGATTATTTCCATATGGGTAAAAAAGCCTTGCCATTTGCTTACATCGCAGTTGCTATGCTGCAATATTTTGTAGCTTTAAGAAAGGCCAAAAAAGGAATGGCCCAACATAAGGCAAAGAATACGCCGCCTGTTGAGCCTTCCTGATCTAACTAATTCTCATACCATAACAACATGATGGAGCAATGCGTCAGAACATATTGTTCCCCACGCCACTCCTGCTAGTTGTTAGGTTTTACCTCCCCTGTCTTAGGAGCATCTTTGTTGTCACTTAGCTGAAAAAATATCGGCATGGTGTAAGCTACCCGAACAGGTCTGCCATTCATTATTCCAGCCTTCCAGTTGGGGCTGCTTTTTAGCACCCGAACAGCCTCTTCATCCGCGCCGTCACCAATACCCCTAAGTACCTTGATATCGGAAAGACTGCCATCCTTTTCAACAATGAATGATAAAATCACCCTGCCCGTAGTTTTTTTATCGCGAGCTTGTTGTGGATATTTCAGGTTTAGTGACAGGTATCTGGCCCAGCCTCCCATCCCTCCGGCAAATTCCGGGAGAACTTCTACTGTGGAGAAGTCGGCGACACCAGCCGAGAGTGGTGGTTTAGGATTTACAGTAAGATTAGTTACAGGCTGTCCAAGCTGAAAAAATATCGGCATGGTATAAGCCACGTTTACAGGCCGACCGCCTGAGATGCCTGGCTTCCATTTAGGGCTTTGGGCCACAATGCGTACCGCTTCTTCGTCCAGGCCACTACCCAGGCTTCTCAACACTTTGATATCAGTTATACTTCCATCTTTGAGTACAACGAAAGCTAAAATGACCCGGCCTTCTATCTTATTATTTTTAGCTGCATCCGGATATTTTAGATTTTGCTTCAAATACTCTCCCCAGCCATTCATTCCCCCTTCAAATTCCGGTAATACTTCGACTGATGCAAAGTCGTTAATGGATTCCCCTGTTGACTTCGTTACAGCGATTTCATAATTGGATGTGCGATTTTCCGGTATCCCCATTGCACTAACAACAACCTGTCCCAGGTACGTATTATGTACTGCGGGCAATACTTCAGCAGCATTATGGACGCCGGTTATCTGATAATATATTGCAAGGGAATAATCCTTATTCTCAAGTTGAAGGGGATCTGTATAAAGTGAGAAAACCTTCAATACATCAGCGTCGATGTCTACATGTAATCCTTTGGCTATTTCAGTTTTTGTGATCCTGTTGTTATTGACCGTAAAGTTCACCAATACGTATCCGGTTATTTTGTTAATGCGCGCGGCAGCTGGGTATTTTATATTCTTTGTAATATGGGTTTTAAGCTCCTTGCTGTCCTCAATAAAAGATTCACCAGTTCCTGCTCGTTGGTGTTTTGCGTTGTTGTCCCCTTCAGACAAGATATTAATCGATGAAATTGCACTAAAGGGATCAATACTATTCCTTGCATCAACACTCAATGCGTTTTTCTCAGCGCTTACTGTTGCTGCTGATACTACCAGCATCAGCATAAATAATGGTGCAGAAAAACCGTATTTCCATAGCCCGGTGCTGCGTGATTTTGTTTTATGTAACATAAGAACTCTTCTTTTTAAAAGTGATTTATTAAAAAAATTATTACCTAAATGCATCGGATCCACGCCAAGTGTATTGCTGAACAGTAGGAGCGCGTAATCAGATTTACTCTGCATCAGATTAGCTGCTTCATCATCTGCGATAAACTCATGGATATGCCTGACCTCTTTTTTGTAGAGATACATTATTGGGTTAAACCAGTTAACAATTGCCGCGAGCTCGATAAAGATAATATCGGCAGAATGCCATTGCCGCATATGCACTTTCTCATGATCAATGATCGTATCGATCTTCGCCATGTCTTTATCTATTACCAGGGTTTTAAAAAATGAAAAGGCCGCCCCCTTTCCAGCTTTAAGGTTGGATTTTAGAAGCACTAGCCTTAGTATTAACCGAAGGGTGAGAATAATCGCCCCGATGATATAGATCCAAACAATTGCGTCAGAGGCAGTCAGGCCATTGGCTTCATCATTCATTCCAACAATGACGGTCTCGTAAATCATTTGAGACGGCACAATCGCTGCTTCCCGGACTTTTTGTGTAATAAACAGACTGCGAAACCAGTCGGAATTAATGAAGGGGATCAGGAAAGAGAGAAATATGCTTGTGTTCAGGAAGAAACGATTTTGTTTAAAGAAGGTTTCATTCCTAAGTACCAATACATAAAAGCCCATAAAGAGCAATAAGTAGAGGTTGGTCTGGAGCAAATAGTTCAATCCGTTCATAGTCATTGTTTTTTGAGTTTCTCAATTAATTTCAGAATTTCATCAGCCTCTTTCAAATCAAGTTTTTTCTCTTTTACAAAGAACGAAAACATGTTTTCAACTGAATTGTCAAAATATCCGTTCAACAATTTTTCAGTGGCAAAGCTTCTGTACTCTGCGATGCTGATGAGAGGAAAATACCTGTGACTTTTCCCGAAAGCTTCGTGGTCTATAAAACCTTTGGTTTCCAGGATGCGGATAATTGTAGACACAGTGTTGTATGCAGGTTTCGGTTCAGGCAGCTGATCCACCACATCTTTTACAAACCCTTTATCCAAATCCCACAATACCTGCATGATTTGTTCTTCCGCTTTTGTTAATTCTTTTATCTCCATGTGAAAGCTATTTTTAAATACATTATTAACCTGATTCGAATCGGTATTACCAAATTAAAACTAATATTTTAGTTATACAACTAATTTGTTAGTTATTTTTTTAGAATTTATTATTTGAACGCTCGGTCTAATCATTATTCAGCATGTACATCAGCATACACATGTGCCAGCGTTAAAGCCAGGGGTATAATATCTCCGATAATTCTTTTGCAGATTCCATTTTTTATTTACATATTCGGGTACGTAACCGTTTTTCCTTTTTTACTATTGTAAATCAGGAAATCAGTTTGTTTTCGCCCATATCAACAGGCTCGTCCCGATCATGATTAACACTTACAGCCAACTGGATGATCAGCAGTTGCTTGAATTGCTTCAAGCGGGGGATGAGAATGTATTAACTGCTATCTATGATCGCTACTGGTCTAAATTATATCTTCAGGCATACAATGTTATGCGTGATCGGGATGTGAGTGATGATATTGTCCAGGATATAATTGTTCAGTTGTGGATTAAACGCGAAACAAATAATATAGGGTCTTTAAAAGCCTATTTATATTCCTGTGTAAGATACCAGGTATTTAAAGCCGTTCGATCTGGCAAGCGACTCGAGCCGCTGGATGTAGATCAAAGTGAAGCCATTAGTGATGCTGATAGTGTTATCCTCGAGAAAGATATTCTGAGATTACTTGACGAAGGTATAGCAGAATTACCTGCAAAGTGCCGCGAAATTTTTACTCTCAGCCGTAAAGATCACCTTACTACTAAAGAAATAGCCTTCCGCCTGGGGCTTTCCCCTAAAACAGTCGAAAACCAGTTAACAATCGCATTGCGCCGCCTTCGATCTGCGATGCAGGAGGTTCTGGTATTGCTGGTTGTCCTCACATTCCTCTATCGCTGATTGTCTGCCGGTTTCCGAAGTTTAGGCTTCAGACACGAATAATCATCGCATGCCTTTGGGGGTTGCGGTCTTCACAATGCACTTATAATAAATCATGGATAACAACGAGTTTAAGAGTTTAGTTGACAGATATCTCTCGGGTAAGGCAAGTGCTGAAGAAGAAGAATATCTCTTTGACTATTATGATTCACTTCAGGAAAAGGAAATTTTCTGGGATGAGGACATAATGGGAGTGCAGGAGGAGGTAAAGAATAAATTATACAAACGGGCACTGAATGATATTGCCAGCCAGCAAGGATCTGATCGTAAAACTATTGTCAGAACTTTGGTAAGATGGAGTCTTGCGGCTGCTGTTCTGGCTCTGGTGTCAGTTGCCGTATATTTTAGTTCTCTTAAAAGCCAGCCGCAATTGGCGACCATCGTAAAAAAGGATAACCCGGTGCCTGCGGATATTTTGCCTGGCGGGAACAAAGCGGTACTCACACTCGCTGACGGGACACAGATAATCCTTGATAACGCTGACGACGGAACACTGACTACTCAGGGAAATATATCTGTAAACAAGAGTAAGGACGGACAACTAATTTATAAGGTTAGCAAAGACGGGCAATCAGCCTTTGGGAAGGAACCAGAATATAACACAATTAGAACACCTGCCAGCGGGCAATATGAGGTTGTTCTTTCTGATGATACCCGGGTTTGGCTCAATGCCGGATCTTCAATCAAATTCCCTACCGCTTTTACATCGAACGAGCGGCTTGTCGAGATAGAAGGAGAAGCTTATTTCGAAGTATCAAAGGATAAGAAGCGTCCGTTCAAAGTGAAAAGTGATAATCAACTAATTGAAGTTCTTGGAACTCATTTCAACGTGAATGCCTACCGCGACGAGGCTTCTGTGAAAACTACAGTTCTCGAAGGTTCAGTGAAAATATCAGCGGGAGCCGAAAATAATATCATAAAACCTGGCCAGCAGAACCGCTTGTCCCGTACAAAGGAAAAGATGGATGTTGTTGAGGTCGATGTTGAAGAAGCAATTTCCTGGAAGAATGGCTTGTTCATGTTTGAAAACGAGGAAATTCACAGCATCATGCGTAAAATATCAAGGTGGTACGGTGTGGATGTAGTGTATGAACAGAACAACATTGAAGAGAAATTCGGCGGAACTGTATCCAAATTTGAGAACGTTTCTCAGGTGCTAAAAATATTGGAAGTAACCGGAACCATTCATTTTAAAATTGTACAGGGAGACGACTCTGGCAAAGGAAGGAGAATAATCGTTATGAAGTAAACAATTACTCACATCATAATGAGAAAAAACCAGGAGCGTTGGAGCGCCCCTGGCAATTGAGTCTCTCATTAAACTTTGGACAAGTATTTAATTAACTCAAATAACAAAAGTATGAAATTTAATCTAACTGGTTTGCCAGGCGAGAGTTATCGCCTGTACTATAAATTTCTTTTAGTGATGAAACTAACGATGATTTTACTCATAGCCGCACTAATGCAGGTCAACGCTGCAGGTTATGCCCAAAAAATCACCCTGGCGAAAAATGATGCTACTTTGATCTCGGTTTTAAAACAGATCAGACAGCAAAGCGACTATAATTTCGTTTACAATCTAAAAAGCCTTAAGAATGCAAAAACCGTAAGTATCAATATAAAGAATGTTGATATCGAGGATGCGCTGAAGATTTGTTTTGATGGTCAGCCCCTCACTTACGAAATACTTCTAAAAACTGTGGTAATCAAGGATCTTGAAAAGCCTGCTATTGAAGCAGCCGATATCAGGGTAACAGGAAAAGTCACTGATGGCAATGGAGGGCCGCTGCCTGGCGTAAGTGTAAAGGTTAAGAATAGCACGACAGGTATTTCAACTGATGCAAGCGGTTCGTATTCCATTCTTGTTCCCGAAACCAGCACGCTTGTATTCACCTACATTGGATTTGCAACTCAGGAGGTTGCGGTGAATAACCGGACAGTGATTGATGTAAGTCTTAGGGAAGCCGCTATGGCAATTAATGAAGTTATCGTAGTTACAGCCCTCGGACTTGAGCGCCAGAAGAAAACTCTTACTTATAGCACACAATCTGTGAGTGTGGAAGAACTAACTCAATCCCGCGATCTTAATGTAGTCAACGCTTTACAGGGCAAGGTAGCTGGATTGAATATAGGGTCAGGTTCGAGCGGAGTTGGTTCGCCTTCCCGTGTAATACTCCGCGGTAACCGTTCGATCAATGGCAACAGCCAGCCTCTTTACGTAATAGATGGTGTTCCTGTTCGTGGTAACCCAGCGGATATTAACCCCGATAACATTGCTTCCATAAATGTTCTTAAAGGAGCAAACTCATCGGCCTTGTACGGAAGCGCCGGACAAAATGGTGTGATTGTTATTGAGACAAAGAAAGGCAAGCAAGGTGTTAATGTTGGCCTGAATACAACTTATATGATGATGGATGCTATTCAATCCATTCCATTCCAGTATTCTTACGGACAGGGAGCCGGTGGTATTTATAACAGAGCTTCCGAAGATTCATGGGGTCCGGCACTTGATGGTTCACAGGTTGCTACATGGTCACTGAATCCAGCCGCCGCCGGTCAGACTTATTCTTACTCAGGGCAGCCTGGCGTGAGAGAGGGCCTCTTTCAGCGCGGTCATAATTCGGCTACTAATCTTACAGTAAGTGCAGGTAATGAAAAAACTCAAACGGCTTTCAACTACACCTATACAAATGCCGACGGGATAGTACCCAATAATGCATTGCAGCGACATAATATTGCACTGCGCCTAACGAACCAGATCTCAAAGAAATTCAGCATTGATGGTAAGCTCGACTATGCTAAGCAGAATATTGATAATCAAATTGCTGAAGGCGAATCGAGCTTTAATCCTGTTCGTCATATCTATACGATGCCACCAAACATTCGTCAGCAAGACCTTGCTGATTACGAGTTTGTTAATCCCGCTACCGGTGTCGCGCGTCAGAATTACTGGTCAGACGGTGCGGTTACCGCGGCTAATCCGTATTGGGCGATGTACAGAAATCTTAAATATACTAAGTCCAGTAGGCTGATCGCGATGACAGCCCTGACTTACAGGTTTACAGATTACCTCAAATTGATGGTGCGTGGGTCTTATGATGGCGAATCAACGGGCAATGAAGAGAAGTCTTACAACGGTACTTTCCGTGATCCCTCAGGCCGATATGCTTTGGGAGCCGGTGAATCTCAGCAGGCAATAGGCGATATGCTTCTCGGTTTTAATAAGCAAATGAACCCTGACTTTTCTATCCAGGCTAATCTGGGTGCTGAAATAAGGAATACCAGCAGTACTTCAGTGGGTTCTTCAACAGGTTCCGCACTTAATGTTCCAAATCTTTTTGCAATAAGCAATACCAGTCTGCCGACTGGAACAAACGGACTAAGCGAATTT
The DNA here is from genome assembly GCA_040384965.1 of Bacteroidota bacterium. Lineage (GTDB taxonomy): Bacteria > Bacteroidota > Bacteroidia > Sphingobacteriales > Sphingobacteriaceae > Daejeonella. The sequence continues at coordinate 27,494 of JAZKIH010000072.1, forward strand.
GAAACTCAGTCGGTTTATGCGAATGGCGTTTTCGGATGGAAAGATGCACTGTTTTTTGATCTGAGTGCCCGGAATGACTGGAACTCTACATTACCAGCAGCCAACCGGTCATATTTTTATCCGGCAGCCGGTGTAAGTGCGGTTCTTTCAGAGCTATTAAAATTGCCTGAAACTCTGAATTATCTGAAGCTAAGGGGATCGTGGGCTCAGGTAGGTAATGGCGCTTCGCCATACCTTCTCCAGAGAACAGCGAGAAGTCTTGCTGGCGGTTCACTTGGTTATATATTACTAGACTCTACACTACCTAACACCGAATTGAGGCCCGAGAAAACCACATCTACAGAGTTAGGTGTAGAACTTGGAATGTTCGACAGCCGGATCGGCCTTGACCTTACCTTGTATAAGACCAATACAAATGATCAGCTGTTCCGCCAGGCTCTGCCTGTTGGATCTGGTGCTGCTAGTTTCTTTACCAATGGAGGAGATGTTGAGAACCGGGGCATCGAAGCGATCCTGACAACAACCCCTGTTAGAACGACGAACTTTACCTGGGATCTGAATCTGAATTATGCAGTTAACCGCAATACCGTAAAAAAACTTTCTTCAAGCCTTCCGAGGCTGGTATTGGGAAGCGACTCGTATATGCGCGAGTTTGTTTTGGAAGAAGGGAAGCCCTTTGGTCTGATCTACGGAAAGGGATTTGCGAGGGATGCTCAGGGAAGGGTAATTGTAGCAGCTAACGGCCTGCCAACTTTTACTGCGGGACGTACAGTATTGCTTGGGAATATAAATCCAAAATGGGTCGGAGGTTTATCCAGCTCATTGAGATTTAAAAACCTGAGTGCTAACTTCGTGATTACCCACAAACAGGGCGGAGCTGTTGCTTCATTTACCGACGCAATACTGTATGGTGCGGGCCTGGTTGAGGAAACGGTTGAAGGCCGTAGCGGAGGCTTGATATTTGGACAAAACATTTTCTCCGGCTATACAGCAGTAAAAGCTGACGGCACAGCCAACAGTACTCCTGTTACTGCTGAGGCATTGTGGAGAGGGATGGGCGCAAGAACGGCGCCGGTTGGCGAGGTGTTCACACGTAGTGCAACCAATACCCGGATGCGCGAAATGAGTATTACTTACACTATTCCGAAGACGCTGTTTAAAAATGTTCCGGTATCATCAGTTGATATTTCTCTCGTAGGTCGTAACCTCTTCTTTCTGTACAGAGAGGATTCCAATATTGACCCTGATTTCACAGAGGGCGTGGCTACAGTCTCAGAAGGGTTCCAGTCTTTTGCTCCCCCAACAACCCGTTCGTTTGGAGCAAGCCTGAGATTCAACTTTTAACTCATTACTATCTTAAAATATAAGAATATGAAAAGGATTTTAAATAGTTACAGACTTCCCATGATCGCTAAAGTTCTGCTGATAGTGATCTTATTCACGGGCTGTACAGATAAATTTGATGAGATAAATACACCAGGGAATCTTCTCTCAGATGATAAGATTGACGGTGCTACTATAGGGCAGGCATTCGGTTATGCTCAATATTATGGTTTAGGTGCTACCTACGTTCAGGTAGAACAGAACTTGCACGCGGATTTGTATGCACAATACTTTACAAGCACGGTAGCAAATTTCAGTACCGAGCGTTATACAGCCAACGGCACTTGGGTTGATCTGTTCTGGAAAGATTTCTACAGCAATCCTGCATTAATGCAATACACTACTGAGAAGGTAACTGCTAATAATAATATGGTGCTTGCAAACGCTATTGCCAAGGTATGGCGTGTGCAGATATATCACCGGATGACCGATTATTTCGGTCCCATTATCTATTCTAAGTTTGGTAATCAGCAAACTAGTGTCGCCTTTGATGATCAGAAGGACATCTACACCGACTTCTTCAAAACATTAGACGAAGCCGTTGCTGTGCTGAAGTCAGGAGCCACCGGCTATGCCTTCGGCACAAATGATCAGGTTTACCAGGGAAATTCAGCAAAATGGTTAAGATATGCGAATTCACTTCGCTTACGTTTGGCAATGCGTTTAGCTTACGCTGATGCGGCAAAGGCTAAGACTGAAGCTGAGAAAGCTGTGGCCGATGGATTAATCCTGACCAACGCTGACAATGCTGCGTTAACTTCAACGCTGAACAATACTAATATTTTGTCGCGCATAACTTACCTGGGAGATTTTCGGGCAAGCAGCAGTTTAATGAGCGCTTTACGCGGATATTCAGATCCTCGTTTACCGGTTTATTACAGTCCGGCGGCTAGCACGGGATTATATACAGCCTTACGTAATGGGCTACCAGCGTCTGACAGAGGTTCTACCCTGGCGCCTCTTAATTCATTTGTCGGACCGCAATGGCTAGGTAATCCTCCACGGCCTGGAACTACAAATCCAACCGTAATTCTTACGGCTTCTGAGGTTGCCTTCCTGCGTGCAGAGGGTGCCCTAAGAGGTTGGAATATGGGCGGAACTGCAGCAAGTTTCTATAATTCAGGCATCGCTTTGTCAATAGCTCAGCATGTGCCTGCAGCTACCACTCCGCAGATTACAGGTTATCAAACAAGTACAGCAACACCAGTTGCCCTTGCTGATAAGTGGAATTCCCCTGCGATGAGTAATATTCCAGTCTTATACGATGCGGCCGGTGGTTTTGAAAAGCAGCTGGAGCAGATCATTACTCAAAAATGGATCGCACTTTATCCGGACGGTTATGAGGCATGGGCAGAAAGACGCCGTACCGGTTATCCGCGTGGTTATGCGCTCCTTGGATCTGACAATGCGAGCCTCGCAAGAACAGAGCTGGCCAGACGGGTGATCTATGCACCATCTGAAGTAACAACCAATAAAGTGGCTTACGACGCTGCATTAGGTTTGTTAGGTGGACCTGACGATATGAAAACAAGGGTATGGTGGGATAAAAAACCGCTCGCCAGTTTCCCTTTACCAACGAATTAATCCAGATGACGAGATCGGCCCCTTTACGGGGGCTGGTTAAGTCTAGAATTTAGTTTTAGTGTTGATTGAAGCCCGGCTCGTGTAACGAGTCGGGTTTTGTTTTTAACGACCCTATTAATGCATCTTTGAAGGAATAAAAGCGAATGCCATAAGCTAACCAGGATTGCGATAATGTAAAAACCAATATCACAATCACCAGAATCCCCATAAACCGATAATAGAGGCTCTTTGTAACAAACTTGCTTTTCGTTTCGTCTAGGTACTTGAAAAAATAATTCAACACAAGAACCGCAACAATGAAACCTTTATTTTACTTTATCATTCCTTTGTTAGTAGCTACAACCTTTACGTCTTGTAGAAAAGATCCCAGACCTGTTCCGCAGCCGCTTCCCGATAACGGCTCACTTACAAAAATCACAATTGATAACAAGTTGTATCCTGTCGTTAAAATCGGGAGCAAATACTGGCTGGCTGCCAATTTCAACGGACAGGGTGGTGTAGATTATAGCGGAACCATTCCGCGGCCGGAATATGGAAAATATTATTCAGTAACCGAGATGAGAGCATTCACACTGCCCGCAGGCTGGAGAATACCGACGGAAACAGATTACCGCGACCTTTTGACTGTAAACGGGATCGACATCAATGCGCAGGTAACCGCAGATACAAAAAAAATCACCTCGGTCACCCTGTGGAACTATGTAAATGGCACTAACACTTCAGGCTTTAATGCGATGCCTGCAGGATACGTTTTCAATAATGGTAAGGCAATTGATGGTGATATCGCAGAATTTTGGGTGTCAGATGGTAAGACTTTCAGTATTATGGAATCGGGAAACAGGAATGCTCTTAAAATACAATTCTATGCCGACAGCGATAACCCGAATGCCGGGTACAGGTTTAATGTGAGGTTTGTAAGGGAAGTTTAGAAAATCAGGAAAAATAGTCGACTGTGGGATACTGACTTGCGAGTAAAAAGTTGCTTTTCTATATTCTCAGGGTAATAGTCCGTACCTTGTGATTTTTCGTAACTCCTCTCATTAATCCAAGATCTCATGAGAAAACTTTTCGTCATTACGTCCGTCACTTTGCTGGTTGTTGTATTCTTAATAAGCTTGGTCTGGCCGCCCGTTGTTTGGATGCTGTTAGTTATCCTGCCCGTTATCTTGCTTGGAGTTTACGATATCTTTCAGACGAAGCATAGTATCTCGCGGAATTTCCCGGTTGCAGGAAGAGTTCGTTTTTTGATGGAATCTCTTCGGCCTGGCATACAGCAGTACTTTGTCGAATCAAATATAGATGGCCGCCCATTCAGCCGTATAAATCGTTCCCTGATATATCAGCGAGCTAAAGCTGTCGATGATACAGTGCCTTTTGGAACACAGCTGAATGTTTATGACAGCGGTTATTCCTGGCTGAATCACAGTATCGCCGCAATTCACCCCGAAGACCTGAATCAGGACCCGCGTGTAGTGGTAGGCGGCCCTGGCTGCCTGCAGCCTTATTCGGCCAGTATCTTCAATATTTCAGCGATGAGCTTTGGGTCGTTAAGTGAAAACGCAATCCTGGCCCTGAATAGCGGAGCTAAACTTGGAAATTTTGCACATAATACGGGCGAGGGGGGCCTGAGCGATTATCATCTGCAACCTGGAGGTGATATCATTTGGCAGATTGGTACAGGCTATTTCGGCTGTCGTAATCACGACGGTACCTTTAACGATGAAGCATTTAAGGAGCGCGCGCACCTTCCACAAGTTAAAATGATCGAGATTAAGCTGTCACAGGGTGCTAAACCCGGGCATGGCGGCATCTTACCCGCTCGTAAGGTAACTCCTGAAATTGCCCGCATCCGGCTGGTCGCCCCGGGAATAGACGTAATTTCGCCACCTGCTCACACCGAATTCTCAACGCCCCTGGAGATGGTGCATTTTATTAAAAAGCTCCGTGACCTTTCAGAAGGAAAACCTATTGGCTTCAAGTTATGTGTAGGAAATAAAAGTGAGTTCTTTGCCATCTGTAAAGCCATGCATGAGACAGGCATATATGCTGATTTTGTGACTGTAGATGGTGCCGAAGGTGGTACAGGTGCTGCACCGCTGGAATTCTCTAACTCCGTAGGTATGCCGCTGCGGGATGGACTGGCATTTGTTTATGATGCTCTCAATGGTTTCGGTTTAAAGAAACACATCCGGATTATTTCTTCTGGTAAGGTGGCTACTGGCTTTGACCTCGTTAAGAATTTTGCGTTGGGTGCCGATATGTGCAATTCTGCCAGGGGAATGATGTTTGCCCTTGGTTGTATCCAGGCTTTAGAATGTAATACAAATACGTGTCCAACCGGGGTGGCTACACAGGACCCGGCCTTAAGCAGGGGTCTAGTGGTTTCCGACAAGAAAGTCAGAGTGTATAATTATCACAAGCAGTCTGTATTTAGTGCCATTCAACTCATGGGAGCTGCCGGTATATGCCATCCGGAAGAGATCCAGCGTACATTTGTATACCGGCGGGTGGGCCCTAATAAAATCCAAACGCTTGCTGAAACGTATCCTGAAATACCAGAAGGAAGCCTTGTTCAAACACCTTATCCATCGCAATATGAGCTTGATATGGCGCTGAGCACTTCATCTACATTTTTACCTCAGTTTGGAAATGTGTCGAAAGTTCATCCAACAGATGCAAGCTCTATTGAACCCACACCCCGTTGATCATTACCTTTACAATGTTCCGGGTTGCTTTAATATCATCCAGGGGATTGCCTTTAACCAACACGAGATCGGCTAGTTTACCTTTTTCAATACTCCCTAGCTGATCATCTATACGGAAGAATCGGGCATTTTCTAACGTGGCTGCAACGATGACTTCAGCCGGGCTAATGCCGCTTTCCACCCAAAGCTCCATCTCGCGCTGGTATGCCCAGCCTTTTTCAGCGTAGGTAATCATAGAATGTGAACCCAGGACGAGCTTAACGCCCGCCTTCTTTAATCCCGCGGTCAGTTTTTTCATATTATTGAAACCCTGAAGCTTTGTTTTGTCGACGGTGCCTGTTCCGGCCTGGTATTCAAATGCACCGAGAGTGGGGCTTACAAATGTTCCTTTTTTAACCAGGAAGCGAGCAAGACTGTCTGCCCGGGTACCGTCTACATCAAGTGTTTCCCATATAGCATAACGCCCCTGTTTTCTAAAATCGTTGTTGGCCAGCATTCCCTGACGATATTTTTCTCCATCTCGTTTTTGGGAAAGAGACAGGCCGAAAGAAGTGATATGTTCAATGCCATCAAGCCCAGATTCTATGGCTTGCATAGCTTCGGTTATTTCGAGATGCCCCGTGACAGGCAAGCCCCGTTTATGCGCAGTTTCAGTGATGGCTTTTATCAGCGAGGGTGCAATGCGGAAGTATATTTTGATCGCTGAAGCCCCTTCGTCTGCGGCATCATTAACTTGCTTTATGGCTTCAGTTTCATCTCTAACTACAAATGCATCATAAGGATAAGCAGGTGGCGAACCATCCAGGTGAGGCCCTGTTAAAAATAAGCGCGGCATTTGTTTGCCTGATTTCCTTTCTTCAGCGTAGGCCTCTATCCATGCGCCCGGATCCCGTAGCGAAGTCACTCCGTGTTGAAGGAATAAAGCTGGAAGATCTTTTACCCGGTCTAGATGAAAGTGAGAATCGATAAATCCGGGAAGTACCGACATACCTTTTCCGTCCAGAAGTTCCGCATTGTCCGGGATCTTTACCGAGCCCATTCGCCCGGCGTTTTCTATACGGCCAGCTCTGATTAACACGAAGCCATCAGGGATGGCAGCTCCGCCTTTTCCATCAATAACATTGACGTTAATGATAGCCACGGTGTTTTGTCCCGATGGAATCTCATTGTTATTTACCGGCTTGAGTGACCGTTGGCCCGCGGATTTCGTCAGGGCCTTTGGCGTGCTGCATGAGATGCAAATAGCAAGGAAGAAAAGTGGAATCAGGTTAAGTTTCATGTGGCTAATAAATACCGCTATTTTAATACATTTTCTACCTTGACTATACGGAATTCCGGCGAAGCGCTAAACAGCTCTTGTAAAACCCATGCGTGGCTATTGCCATAAATTACCAGAATACGCTCTTCATCTGTCTGCACCAGATTTTTAATATTAGTAAAGATCCGTGTATTCCTTCTATACCAATAGCCTGTTAGATCTGCGCCAATATACGTATCGCCAGCTCCAAGATTCACTAAACCGGTAAGGAAGAATTGTTTATACCTGAGCTTAGTCTTCTCATCATTCAAAAACACTAAATAATCATTCAAATGCATTTGTCCTCGCTGATCATCCATATATGCGTTAGCTTCTGCATTGGGTTTATTGTAGGCGTCCATTTTGATCTGTTCGTTCCGATTTTTTGCATACACATCCCAGTCTGATACAGTGGTGTCAATTTCAATCTGCGGGGGACGTACATCTACACAGCTGACACCCTGTAATCCAAGTTCTTTCGCCAGCCTGAAGCCCAATTGATACGTTTCATTCCTGCCAAGCTTCCACGTGCCATTCAAATATGCTTTGTATAATGAATCCAGTTTTCTCTGGTCTGGCATCATCATTTCGACAGCAATTTTTGTAGGCTTAAATACTTTGATCTTCTCTATAATGCTATTTAGCTCAGCCTGACTCTTTTCACTAGTTATGTCAAAATTGTTCTCCCCTTTGACATCGCTTCCGTTCTGAGCAAAATTGAAATGGAACGTCCCCAAAATCATTATCTGCGCCGGCTTGTTTTCCCGGAGAGTAGGAAGACCATCTAATGCATTTTGCACGCTTTTTTGGGAGTAAGCAGATAATGAGCAAAGTAAAATGCAGAGTCCTGTAATCAGTTGTTTCTTCATAAATCTTATCTAATGGGCGGGTTCAATATTTCTGGCAAGGGTTTTAAATCGTATTCCGCTATCCTGGACTACTGTAATAGTCACTTGTCCCGTTTTGCTGGTATTAATATCCCGGATAATGCCCGTCTTTCCTTTATGTGTCCCGGCAATTACTCTGCACGGTGATCCGTCTAAAATAGTGTTCGTCATATTGTTGAATCTCATTTCTATACGTATGCTGACTCACAGGTCATCCCGAGCGCAGCGAAGGACATACGTTGTTCTCAAAATCTTATCTTTCAGTTTTCAGCTTTCCGTTTTTTTAACTTCTCTTCAATGAACCGGTCTGTTATCTTTTCAAGCAGCGATAAAGTGACCGATCCGTTCGATAATATCATATCGTGAAAGGCGCGAACATCGAAGTCCTGCTTTAGTGCATCTTCTGTTCTCTTACGCATCTCGCGAATCTTCAGCTCTCCAATCTTATAGGCCAGCGCCTGTCCCGGCCATGAAATATACCGGTTAACCTCCGTATTTACTTCCACAAGAGAAAGCGCCGTATGGTCTGCCAGGTAATTTGTAGCCTGCTCTTTCGTCCAGCCCTTCTTATGTAATCCAACGTCAATCACCAGACGGCAGGCTCGCCACATATCGTACGTTAGCCGCCCGAACAAACTGAACGGATCTTTGTAAAATCCCATTTCATGGCCGAGATATTCACCATACAGACCCCAACCTTCACCGAATGCATTAATATATAACGTCTTTCTAAAGTCGGGCAGGCTATCCAGCTCGCGCGCCAGTGATATTTGTAAATGATGACCCGGTACCGATTCATGTAATGTTAAAGCTTCCAGCGTGTAAAGCGTCCGGCTGGAAAGATTAGTAATATTAACCAGATATGTGCCCGGATAATTGCCAGAGCCGCGTGAATACAGCCCGGGCGGGGCTGCCGCTTGAACCATAGGAGTAACAGTATACGGCAAGCGCGGCAATTTCCCAAAGAGGGCGGGTAACTTACCGTCAATTTGCTTTGCGATATAGGAGGCTTCCTTCAATAGTTCATCACTGGTCTTAGGATAGAATTTCGGATCAGTTCTCAAATAATTGATAAACTCTTTAAAAGTACCCTTGAATCCTACCTGGGCCATTACCTTATTCATTTCAGTCTGTATACGATCAACTTCCGCCAGACCGATATTGTAAATTTCTTCAGAGCTTAAGGATGTAGTGGTGTAATGGCGTACGCGGTCTTCATAATATGCAGCCCCGTCTGGCAGAACTGATGCTCCGACAGCTGCTCTTGTTTTTGGCAGATATTCGCTCTCAAAAAATACTTTGATCTTCCGATAACTGCTGATCACATCGCTGCTGATAATCTCCTTCACTTGCTGCTGATAATTCTCCCAATCGCTGTCGCTGATCGCAAAAGGTTTTTTTGTTAACGGTTTCCAGAATGCTGATTTTTCTGCACTGTCAACGATATGTTGCAAATAGGTGCTTTCCAATTCTCTGATGATCACTTTCGGCTGGCTTATACCGAGTGATAAACCAATCTTCATGAGCTGGAGATTTTCATCTACATATCTGGGAATATCCTTTAGAACAGTAATGTACTGATCAGCATCTTTTTTATTGTTTAAAGTTCTGTTGCCTTGCCCTGCCAGAGAGGTATGAAATCCTTCATATGATATAATAGGGTTGAGATACGACTTGAATTTATACCCCGCTAAGTTGTCAAGTATATCATGCTGCAAAAGCTCATAGTTGATCTGTTCCTTAAAGGCAAGCTTATTCTTGTCAATGCGTAACAGCTGGTCGTTAAGCTGCTTGTAAAAACTATTCTCCCGCTGAAACTTTTCTTCCGTTTGCCTACGAAGAGGATAATTTCCCGCACTGTCCTTTTGCCATTCCTGTTTCTCAAAGTCTTTTATTTTCTTAAAGAGCGCAGGAATAGGAGTGGAAGCTGTTGTTTGAGCACGTAAAAATGGGGTGTAAAGTATGAGGAAGATGATACTTGAAACAAAGGCTTTCATTCCGGGGCGGTTAATCCAAATGTAAAATACTGTTTTTTCTTTATACGGCGATGGTGTCTGACCGCTGTACAAATTAACCGCAGCGATGACGAAGTTTCTCTCAAACTACGCCTAGCTTACTCGGTGTAGAACTTTGCGTTTTTGCGGTTAGACTCTCACATCAAATGTTCCGTATATCCTCTTTCCACCAACCTTTTAAAAGCCTCCCAAATCTCATCCGGTATTTCCTGAAAGATTTGATAACCCTTTTCAGGATACTCCTTGATTCGCTGGAGATCACCAATCATAATATGGATAACCTTTTCAAGAGATATTTCTTCAGTTGGGTAATCTTCAAACGAAATTTGAGGTGATGTAACGTAAAGGGTTTTATCAGGCCAATGCTTTTTAAAAGTGGCAAAGCTTCTCCGCTCCATATAAGGTTTTTGAACAACAATGAAGCTTTGGGGATCCAGTCCTTTTTCCAGTAGCAATTGCCGTGTGAACATAATGTTCTCGCCTGTATTGGTAGATTTATTTTCGATGAGTATCGACTCTGGTGGCACGCCAAGGGAGATCGCGATTTTGGCAAACTTATCAGCCTCGGCTTCATCCCACAATCCTTCTGTGAAATTCCCAAGTCCCCCGGAAAATATCAGAACAGGAGCGAAGCGCTGCAGATACAATTCTGCACCGCGATCTGCTACACGGGTATCATGGCTTCCTAAAACTAAAATGCAATCCGACTTTTGAAGGGTGTGATTTACGTGGTGATAGTCCCACAATTGTTTGGCTAATAACTTGTCTTCGTTTGTGATCATATTTCGGGAGAAAACTAAATACTAGCTTTACATTCAGCTTAAATATCCGAAAGATATTTTACCAGCAAGAATTTGAGCTAATATTTTCTGAATTCTCATGGCAGAGTCATAAGAGCTGCTTTTTTTCCTCAGCGATCTTATTAATCATCCCATTGAATATAAAGCCATGAAAAGGCAGAACCCCGTACCAGTATAAACGGCCTAACAAGCCAAGAGGCCGAAAAGTTGCGGTTTGAGTAAGTACATCATGCTCATCGATCTTAAATTCAAGCCATGCCTCTCCGGGAAGCTTCATTTCAGCATACAGGAGTAATCGCTTATCGTTTTTATCGGCAAGTAATACTCGCCAAAAATCAAGAGCATCCCCGGGGAATATCTCGGAAGCACTTCTTCGTCCCCGTCGCATTCCAACCCCGCCTACCAGCTGGTCGAGGAAGCCCCGGATCTTCCAGAGGTGATTACCGTAATACCAGCCCGTATCACCCCCAATCGACCATACTTTAGCCATTGAATGACCGCTGTCTTTAAGCTGCACTGTCCTAACGTCTTTAAAACATCCGTTGACAGGTACTTCTATGTATTGGGTGAGTCCTTTGCGGAACAAACCGCTTGTTTGTGCATCCTTCCAGCTCGATAATACCTGGTTCTGTTCTATCTTGTCAAATGCAAGTCTGAGCGAATCATCGTAATTGATTAATTTGATCCCCAGAAGTTCAGCCAGGTTATTTGCTTTCCCGATAACTTCAACCTTCATGCTGTTAACCAGATTTTTCGCCAGTGCATAGGAGGTGGAAGTAACAAAATATAACCAGTAGGAAGAAAGCTTCGGTGTCATTAACGGAACGATGACAATTTTCCGTTTTAGTTTCCGAATAGCTGCAAACCTCAGCAGCATATCTTTGTAACTCAAAATATCAGGCCCGGCAATATCATAACTTTTGTTGTAAACTTCTTTCCTCCCGAGTACGCCATACAGGAATTCAACAACATTGCGGATGGCTATGGGCTGACACCTTGTTTTTAGCCAGCGAGGAGTGATCATAAATGGCAGTTTCTCTACCAGATCCCGGATAATCTCAAAGGAGGCACTGCCCGAGCCAACAATAATTCCCGCTCTTAAGGTAGTAAGCGAATAATCACCGGTAGACAGAATTTCTTCAACGTTTTTGCGGGATGTTAAATGTTTAGACAGATCATCGGAATTCACTATACCGCTTAAGTATACCACCTGGCTTACAGAAGTATGTTTCATTCTCTCAACGAAATTCAGCGCACAGGTCTGTTCCATTTCATCAAACTCTCCACTTTCGGTGGACATGGAATGGATCAAATAGTAAGCCGCTTCGATATCGTTGGGGATGGTGTTTAAGGTATTACTGTCGAGAAAATCGGCCTCAATTACTTCAAGCTCCGGGGAGTTGTATTTTTCCTTATTGAATCGGCTCTTATCCCTCACACAACAGATTACTTTGTGCCCGTTTTCCAGCAATACAGGCAGCAGCCGCTGTGCAATATATCCCGTAACACCAGTGAGAAGTATTTTCATGTTGTAAGATGCTATTTAAAGTACTTACGAGAACTATTTATGTTTAGTTCTCATACAAAATAGCTGTAGTGATTATATGCTAATGTGGAAGGTTACTCGCACTTTTGATGGCAATAAGATGATTAATAGAATCTCCCTTTGGCAAATAATCGAAGCTTTTTATTGAACAAAATACACCTTACTTATTTTATTATCTGCGATGTGATAAATTGCTGTGGCTTCAACTTTGTTAGGTCCCATCCCCGTTACTATCTCTTTGTCGGTTATAACATTGCCCTTGATCGTTCTTTCTTTAATCTCACAATGGAGATTTGGGAGCTTTTCAAACATACCCTGATAGTCTTTGCGCATCTGATTTTTTCCCTTAGAAAAGAGCTTGTCTGGATATTCATATAATTCCACGTCATCTGCATAAGGCTCCAGGAAAGCCTCGATATTTCTGGCATTATATGCATTCAACTGCCTTTGCACCAGCGCCAACGGTGTCTCTTTTATTAACGTGTCAGGTTGGAATGCTATGCCCTTATTGAATACTAATGCGATATCCGTGAGATTACCCAGATCGGTTAAGGGGTTTGCATTCAATAATATCATACTGGCAGTTTTTCCCACAGAAATACTTCCGGTTTGGTTTTCATTATCAAATAATTTCGCAGCATTTATGGTCGCTGACTCAAGCACCTGCCAGGTAGTTAATCCACTTTGCTGCATCGCTTTCAGCTCGGCCAGCAAAGAGGTAGCGTGCTGTGTGCCAATATTTCCTGCGTCTGTGCCGGCGACAATCAGTACCCCATTATCAGCAAGTTTTTTCAGATTGTGGAGTATAATGGAATCTTTTTTTGCGGAACTGCTGATGAATTGACTTGAATTTAGGAATTCTTTCATTTTTGGTGCGTCTGGCACAGGTAAATGCTTCAGATCATCCAACGATCCTATTTGATCCGGGTTTGATTTGGTGAGTTCGTACAATGAATAATTATTCCTTTGTCCTAAGGTTTTGTTATAACCTCCGTAAACAATCAGGGTTGGGCAGAGTAAGGTCTTTCTCACCTTTAGCAATTGAACAAACGCATCTGATACTATTTCATCTTCTACCGAATGAACCAGATAATCACATCCGTTTTCGACAGCAAGCTGAGCGGCAAATCTTTCCGGAGCGTGGACGGCCACTTTTAACTTATGTTTATGTGCTTCATCAATTACAGCTTTTACCATAGGTAAATGCTTTCTGGCACTTTCTTCAACATTTTTGCTGTCTACCACATACCAGATCTTTATAAAATCAGGACGAAAAGCTAATTGCTTCTGAACAATTTGTCTCGCTTCGGCAACTGTCGCCGGCAGCTCAAATGGACTGTCGTTTTTTAAATCTTTATATGGGTCTGGTACCCATGTAGTAAGCAAAGGCCCGGTCATATATATCGTAGGTGCGTGCTCACCTTTCGATAACTCATTTCTCAGCTTAAGGAAATTGTACGACGAGCCGACATCAACAACACTTGTGATGCCTGCCCGGACATAGCGCCTCATCAGATCGTCCATATTACCCATGCTCCATTTTACCTGGCTTTCATACGATTTGTATTTTCTTAGGTCTATAACATCTGGGCGAGTGTACAGGCCTCCGCTCTGAAAGAAATGGATATGCCCGTCAGTTAAGCCGGGAATTAGAAATTTGCCAGTGCCGTTTATGATCTTAGCATTCTCAGGAGCTTTTATTTCACCAACCGGCCTTATGTCTGAAATAAGATCTTTTTTTATAACGACAGTCTGTCCGGGTAATAAGCGTTTGGTGAGCACATCCACGACTGTCACATCGCTTATGTAAGTCTGACAAAAAATGGTCAAAGGGGAGAAGATGGCCAAAAGAAATAGGGTGATCTTGTGTTTCATCGCTCTTAAGATTTAGAAGATTGATATCCAGTGTTTTTCCTGTGAAATAAATCTACAAAATAGCTGGCTAATCGCTAAACAAAAACGTGTGCCAGGTACACAATCAGGTAACTCGCAATGAGAATAAGACTTCGGTAGTTAAATGGGCTTAATACGTTTTGCCGCTCTCTGTTATCAATCATCGAATAGTTGGCAATGGTCCAGAATACTATCGATGCACCAATATCCCAAAAGTCGAATCTTCCGTTGGTAAGTCTGAGAAGCTGGAATAATTCGAGACCAATTGAAAATACAAGCGGCACAAACACGAGGTTGATGGCACGTCCGGCTAGTTTTAAAAAGAGATGTTTTGATGTGAAAGTGATGCAGAAGACCCATAACCCCTCGGGCAACGAATAAATTAAGTGTTCGTTCAGGGGCAGAACATTAATGATGATTTTTCGCAATCCGAAAAATGTATCCCGGGAAATGATTGTAAGGAGCATTTCATTCACTACCGTCTTTTCAGTGCGGTAAAAAACATAGATAAAAAGGCTGACGAGTAAGGCAGTCACCACAAGCCAGTAACGTTTTTTCATGGCTTGGTGTAGATTAGAAGCTTAAAGTAGGATACAGGGCCGAAGCCAAATTCTTTTAGCAGCCTAAACTTTTTTATCGCTTCCAGGCTTTCGATATGGAATAACGATCTAAAATGGAAGGCTCTGGAAACGAATTGAAAATAACGGTCAATGTTGCTTAGCCAGTTCCGGGGAGTGAAATGATTCAGGATGAAAACTTTGCCATCGGGTTTTAATACCCGGAAAATTTCTTCAAGTAATTTATCAGGTTTGTCTACGACCGCTATAACATGGGAGAGGACGATATAATCGAAAGTGCCGTCCCTGAAGTACAGAGATTCTCCATTCATGTGCAGAAGCTCAACATTCCTGCAATTCTTTTTCCCAGCGATTTTCAGCATGGTTACTGAGGTATCAATCCCGGTTACTTCATGAACTTCGTACGAAGAAAGATAACTTCCGTTTCCAACACCAACGTCCAGCAGTTTCCCGGTAGGTAGTTTGTTAATCTCCCTGAATAATACCCGCTTTTGCGGACGAAGGAAGATGTCTACGAGAGGGTAGAAAAATGAAAAACAAGCGTAGAAATCTTCGGTCTGCTTACTCATTGTTCATGCTGAATGATGTGCACCTATTTCTTCAGAATAACATCTGCCGGAGCTTTGTCGTATTTCGCAAGACAGCTGTCCAGCTGCTGACCATCTTTATGAATGCATTCGCAGAAATCATAACACGCTTTAGATTTTTTGCTGTCTTTACATTGTCCCTGGCAATCGGGCAAGGTGTTCAGCGGCATAATCTCACAGGCTGAGAGCAGGAAGATAGATAAGAGGAATATTAATGAGAGTGTTTTCATTGCTCTTTTAAGGTTACATGTTTTAGAATGAGTTGGTACCGGTTACCAGTTACCTGTTGCCAGACTGGGCGTCTAGCCCGGCACCAGGTAACTGACAACGGGCAACCGATAAATTTGGGTTTAATCTTCCCACGGAAAGATTAACCTTAATTTATCGTAGTTCCAGCAAAGCAAATACAAGTTCGCCAGCACCATTAAAGGTGCTGTTAGCCATGATCCGACAAATCGCGTCGCCCAGGTAAGAACACAGATGTTCAGGATGAGCGGAAAGTAGATCAGGGCACCAAGTAATACCGTGCGCGGAATCAGCAGTAAAATAGCAGCTGCTACCTGGAGCACGCCAATGAATGTGTAGTAAAACCCGGTTCGGTGCAGGGCTTCCAGGTAGTTTCCCATAGGAGTATTTACATGCAGATCAGTGAATCGCTCACCCATTATTTTTACGAAACCCGAAGGTATAAAGCCAAGCGCAAGCATTACCCGGTTAAAGACTGCGAAATATCTAAGGCGCTTCTGGCTCTTCGCCCTGGAATGGATCCGGCTCAGGGTTGTAGAAAGACTCATGGTTTTGAAGAATAATTAGGACGTATGAGGTATGAGCTTTAAGCCTTTGGCTAAAGGCTTAAAGCATTATTTAAATCCAAATATGAAGGGGAAAAGAAAGGTAACTATAACTGACCAGACGAGATAAATGGGCAGGTATCTTGCAATTACATTTCCTACGCTGCTGATCCCGGCTTTCTTTGAAATCACGCTAAAGAGCTGAGCACTTACCAGCACCAGATTTATCAGGATGAGAACATTCGCACCCAGTACAGCAGTTCTGTTTGGAGTAAAGCCCATTTCTGAAATCCGGAATATAATAGCTGAGAGGGCAACGCCATTTACTACTATCGTCACAATTGAAAGCAGAAGAAGTACCCAAATCTCCGCCTGGCTTTTGCTGGCTTTTGCAGTCTCGGCTACGGAGAAGAAAATAATGGCCATTACCCCAATCAATAGGGCGTTGAAAATCATCAGGAATTCCCTGTCGTTATAAGGATCTTTTCCAGAGTATACCATTGCTCCCAGATAAATTATCAGCATCACTAAAACTAACGGACTGAATATTTTAGCTATTACAGGAGAAACTCGGCCAACAAGATTCGGATTGGTTTGCGTAAGATAAGTCCCAACAATAGGAATAGCGGCAAGGCCGAAAACTGCAACATTCTGGAAGTAGAACTTTTCGATATTGAAACCGATGAGGGAGAAAAGACCAACGGTTATGCCCGACATGATCAGGCCTGATATCCCGATAAGGGCACAGATTACAACCAGGTCGCCATTATACTTTAAGAAGCTAAGGCGCCGCGTTTCGTTATTTTCAGTCCCGCCTACATGTGCGAAGCCCATTACGGACCATAGGCATAATACCAAATGAATACATGATAGCACGAGAGTATCAGTCTCTTTTTTAGGAAGGGAATTGATAAAGACCAGTCCGACTAAGATTGCTCCAAGAATAGCGGCAATCTTTCCTGTCGACAATTTGTTTCTCCATGCGAAGTAGAGCGAGATTAACGGGAAAACGATGAAGCCAATATTTCTTGGATAGAAAAACTCTTCATCTATTGAGAAGATGGCAGGCAGTTTCGCTATAATGCCGGCGATAAGTGCTGCGATTAACACAAATAAGAGCTCCCGGCTGGTGCCCCAGTTAATTTCTTCTTTTTCGAAGTTCAGCCGCTCATTCCAGAAGTCGGCAAGTGCGTTCCCCTTAAGTTCTGGGTATACGGAAGTAAACTCGCGTTTGAAACCAGCTTTGTTAATCCGGTACATTTGTTCAAGTACTCTCGGATCTTTTTGATTAGCGATTATTTCGTCTCTCATGATTTGGTGATATAGGATTGAGCGATTGTTTAAGATTGTATTTGTAGATTAATTCCACATGGTTCCGTCCAGCCCTAGAACAATGCCCAGCCAGAGACCGATTATGTATACAAGTACGCTCAGTATAATGGCGACAACTCCATTCATCTTGCCTTTGACTCTCATCTGGTTCATGAAATAAAAGAAAGCACCACCTGTAGCGCCAGCTAATGGAGTAATTATAAGAGGTCTAATCATCCAGAATTTACCCCATGCCGGATCGGGATTGTCTGCACCAAATACAAATAAAGAGATTACAGCCAAGGCGATTCCTGCTCCAATCATCATTGGAAGAGCAAGCGATCCTTGTTCACTTGCCGGAGTTCCTGGATTTTGTGTGTGTACCATGATT
The DNA here is from genome assembly GCA_040384965.1 of Bacteroidota bacterium. Taxonomy (GTDB): domain Bacteria; phylum Bacteroidota; class Bacteroidia; order Sphingobacteriales; family Sphingobacteriaceae; genus Daejeonella. The sequence goes on from JAZKIH010000072.1 coordinate 45,262, forward strand.
TTAGTTTTTAATTTAATAAATTGTTCCTAATGTTGTTTAAAGTACTTTGAAATACAAAGTATATAGATAAAAAAATAGTTCGTTCTACTGTTTCTAAAAATAAGCTGTTCCCGAACTGTTTTCATATATACAAAAGTACTTTGCGCTTCAAAGTAAAGGAGAAAGAATGAACTGTGCAAATTTATTTTAAAATAGGTGCCCATTATACCCTTCAGGTATGCGAGAACCAGCAGGATTTATTATTCCGCTCATGGCCGCGGAAGGGCCTAGTACTTTTCCTTCAGCTGAAAAGTACCAAAAAGCCGCCCCTGCGCCTGTTGCTATCAAAGGCATTGAATAGGCTGGGATTGTGCTTTCCGCAACAGTCAAGGCGGAATGACAGTGAACGGAGATTCAGTGGGTTGGCCTAAGAAGCGTACCTGACGCTGGCTGGTGTAGAAGTGCATGCCTGCGGCACGCGGTGTGTACGTTGCTCCCCTTTTTTCAAGGGGAGCTGTCAGCTAATTCAGCTGACTGAGGGGTCGAGCCGACTATCAGCTCTTCCCCATCAACCTCCCAATCAACACACTTATCCTTTGCACTCTTGTGTCCTCCCGTTTTGCCGAATAGATCCACTTGACATGCTGACGCTGATCGCTTTTACTTAAGCCGTTGAATTTTTCGTAAGCTACTTCCTCCATGAGGAGACAATCAATTAGCTCATCGGGAATGATAAAGGTTGAATGGTCACGGAATAATACGACGTGTACAAAATCGCCAGCTTGCTTCTTAATCTTTTTCCTGATATCCCCTTTAACTGGTAAGAACAGCTTTCCGCCTTTCATGGGAGCTAAACTATAATCGCTCAGCTCATACCCGTCTATATTGCCTTTTACCCGTAACCAGCCAAAGTTTGCACGGCTTATACCAGCAAGTTCAGGAACTTCAGCGTAGGTCCAGCCGCCCTTGCCGGGAAACTTTTGGAGTAGTAGTTTCTGATCAACAATCGGATCTTCTATGAAGTTCTCTATCGTCGTTTTCACGTAAATAGCTCCACCAGCAGATCCTGAATCCACATCGCTAAAATAAAGGCCAGGGTTATCGAGATCATAGCGCTTACAACAACGAACAATTTCTTTCCCTTATTGAAGAAATTCACGTAAGTGATAGTGGTATAGAGATAAAACATTGGGAGCTCAATATACCTGGTTTGCAGCTCCGGCCAAATAAATTTCAGCAGGTGTATAACTATGAGGAGGACGAAAATGAAGGAAAAAAAATACATCATCATCACAGAGATCTCTGCAAAATTATATTGAAACCGCCTGAATATCAGATATGGGATAGAAGCAAAAAGGGGGAATAGGCATATTTGCAGGATAACCCAATATTTATCGAAGAACGCACCTTCATGGGTGTCGCCTGCGTCGAAATAATGCATCAGCGTGTAATTGATCCAGTAGATCGACAGAGCCGCAATACTGAGGCAAAGAAAATACATCGAAAAAGGTTTCTGATGATTCTGACGGGAGCCTTCTATATACTCCCGCTGCATCTTGCCCGGCTCCGTGATGAGCTTTTTGAGGGTATAAGGAAAACCCTTATCGAGATGTGTAAAAAAATGGAATATTTCGTGCCAGATGCCCGAAACAGTAAGGCGCTTAACTCCGAAAGGCTGCCCGCAGGAATTACAATATTTCCCGCTTCCTTTATTCCCGCACGACCTGCAAACCTGTTTTTGCTCAGGCATAAAATTCTTTAGTATTTATACTAAAGTATGCAAAAAACCTATTATTCAAATCGCTAAGCGATGTTTTGTCATCTTTGAATTTTAAACCTCAGCAATCCATCAGAGCTCTGGCTTCCGATCTCAGACCTCAACCTTCCCCAAATACACACTATTGCTGCACCTATCACGCTCCTCGCTCACGAAACCGAGGTAAACATGCAATTCCCTTCCGTTCAGGTCGCTGCAGTTCAGCGTCTGTTTGCCCTCGCTCCGGCGTTCACCACAAATCTCTCCCACATAATCATGCTTCCCGTCATAAGCCAGAATTATTGCCCGGTCTGTATCACCCGGAATCGCCTCCCAGGTAATTTCCAATACTCCCGGATCTGTGTTATTTACTCCCGGCGATAAAGGCAAATCCAGATCACCCCAGGAGATCAACGCTTTAGACGGGTCTACTTCCAGCTCTTCGGTAATCGCGTTGAGCTTGAGATAAGATAAAGCGCTCCCAAATCCATGCTGCTGTGTTGAAAATTTTTTGAATCCTATCCTCACAAACGGCGTGATATGCTTGAGCCACTCCTGGCAGGCCGCCATTTTTTTGCGGCTTTCGAGCTGTTTCTCGCTCGGCTCTTTTGAAATCTTTTTCGGCAGACTTCGCATCATTGCCTGGCCATTCCTGGTAAAACCAACAACACTTCCAACCTTTCCATGAAAGGCGCCCATAATTCCGGTAGTTAAACGTGCCATAATAATGTTTTTAAGGTGTATAAGCCTCATACGTAAGGATTGAAAAATTTGTTTCTCATTAATTGTGAAATAATTCAGATGTTAACCGGAGGATAGTTGGAGAATGTTCGGATATATCCGAAGAAGCTCCGAAGAATGTCCGAAGTATCTCCGAAGAATCTCCGAAGGACTAGCTGGGCTAGGAATGATTTTTTTAACCTGGCGTAAGGATAACTTTTAGATAGGGAATGTGAATTTTTGAGAAGGGGATGGCGCTATAAAAACGCGGTATAGCCACAAGAACTATGGTGTCTTATCTGCGCTGATCTATACTGATTCTTGTAGAAGCGTCTCTTCCAGGGAATTTACTTTTCACTCGTCAGCGCGGCGCCCCAACGTATTGCCGCCTCCAGTACTTCGACATTGATATCTTTCACGGTTTTGAACTTGATACAATACCCGGTTACGCTTGCCTTGCCCAGATCTTTTCCAAACGTTTGGGCTAAGTAGGTTTTGTCTTTGATGCCGATAATACTGATAGAAATCCCTGTTGTGTTTCCGCTCATCCCAATTTGAAAAAACTCCCGGGTTGTGCCGTTAGCATATTTTATGAAGTGAGAGCCGTAGCCAATAGTTGGATTAGTGACAACCTTATTTTCGTCGTTTTTGCCATCAGAGAACCATAGTTTACAACCGGGCAGGACCTTCGTTGAGATGCGGTGATGGAGGGTTTGGAGTTCGAAGCTTTTGGGCTCGGAGAGGGAGAGGAGGTGGGTTTGGATTTGGTGGGGGGTGTCCATGGTAATAGTAACTGATGGGGTGTGTGCTTTTGGCTTTTTAAATCTAAGTTTATTTTTCTAAACGATGCGCTAGATTAAACGCAGAAGGGTGTAGGTGTTGTTTTTCAAAAATAAGCCCTCCACCCCCTAACCTCCGCCAGCGGGGGACACTGGATGCCTAACCCAGCGGGAGATTCTTTAAATAAAAATACCGGTACAATTTACATTGCCCGGTATTCTATGCTCTCGCGATGTTTGAAATCGTTTACTAATCAGAAGTTCCCTCTCTGCCCGAGGCGGATTCGGGATGACATGATGGCTAGACCCAATAAAAATTACACCGGCTCAAACCAACGCTTATTTCTCCGCCCAGCCTGGTAACTGACAACAGACAGCCGGCAACCGATCACACCGCATCCGACAAACTCGTAAACGTAAAGTCCCTGATCTTCATTGGCGGGATCATCGCATTGATATTCGATTCGCCGCTTACGGTGCGTTCGGGTTTTCCCAGCGCTTCCAGATTATTCAGCATGATGATCGGGCTTTCGTTGAAACGGAAGTTCTTGATAGGGAATTTAATTTCACCGTTTTCAATGTAGAAGGTACCGTCGCGGGTAAGGCCGGTTAGCAGGACAGTTTGCGGGTCCACGTTGCGGATATACCAGAGGCGGGTGACCAGGATGCCCTTTTCGGTGCCTTTGATCAGGTCTTCAAGAGATTGGTTACTGCCTTCCATGATCACGGTGTTGGGCTGCGGAACGGCTTTAACGCCCTTCTTTAATGCCCAATAGCGGGAATAGAAAAGATTTTTCATAGTGCCTTTTTCTATCCAGTTAATCTTTTCCTGTAAGCGGCCATCACCTGCCCATGTAGCCGACGGGAGGTCAACGTTATAAGGATCAGAGTAAATATTTACCCTTTCATCTACCATCTTTTCACCAAGCTTAGTTAGCCCGCCGGGTTTACTCATAAAGCTGCGTCCTTCATCTGCCTGTCGTCCGTCCATGCCGAAGAAAAGGTTTTCCAATAAGACAAGCGCTGCGGCAGGCTCGAGTATCACGGTATATTTTCCGGGCTCAATTGCACGGGCTGCGGCGGAGGCACTGGCTTTCTTTGCTGCTGTAGCAGTTGCTGCCTTAACGTCAAGTTTGCGATAGTCGTTATATGCTTTGGTGGCATAGCCTGAGCCTTTGCCATCCTCGGTGCGCAGCGTTACGTTGAAGCTGACATTGGTAGAGGTGTTATAGGCAAATAACCCTTTGGAGTTCATCATCGCAGAATAAGCGGTGTTGTTTTCCAGGAAGCCGGCAGCTGTAAGCTTATTGTCTTTTGAGATCTGCAGACTGGCAGCAACAGCATCTGCCCGTTCTTTTGGCCCCATATCAGCGGTAGCCTGTACAAAAGTGGGTGAGTCGGGGAAGTTGTCCGGTCCGAGCATGGGAACATATTCCGGGTTCTCAGGGGCCAGCATAGCAAGCTCTTCCGCACGCTGCACTACTTTTTTAAGTGATTCATCATCAAACTCGTTGATGGTTGCAACTCCTGCTTTTTTGCCGAATGCTGATGATACAACCAAGGTTGCCTGGCTGATACCTCCGCTGGTGGATACAGAGTTCCGCGCATAGCGGATATTCCCCCTGTCGCCGCCATCCAGGTTTACTTCGCATTCGTCTGCTTTTGAATAGCTGAGGACTTTCTTTAATAAAGCCTGAGCTTCGTCTTTGCTTAATATTGACATGATCTTTATCCTCAGATTTTTCTAGCTGTATTAATTACGTTAACTCCATTGAAACGGGTAGTAGGGCATCCGTGTGATACGGAGCTAACCTGCATAGGCTGGCCTTTACCATCGAAGAAGGAGCCGCCTAAACGATAATCGCTTTCATCGCACATATCGCTGCAGGCATTCCAGAACTCCTGGGTATTGGCCTGGTAGGCTACATCTTTGAGCATACCGGCTATCTTACCATCGATGATCTCGTAGTACAGCTGTCCGCCAAACTGGAAGTTGTAGCGCTGCTGGTCGATAGAGAAGGAGCCATCTCCAATAATGTAAATTCCTTTCTTTACGCCTTTGATGAGCTCGTCGATGCTTTTCTTTTGCTTGCCCGGCATCAATGAAATATTAGGCATGCGCTGGAATTGAACGCTGCTCCAGTTGTCGGCATAACAGCAGCCCTGAGATTCTTTCAATCCGAGGATATGCGCCTGGTCGCGGATGGTCTGATAGTTTACCAATACACCATCTTTAATGATATCCCATTTCTTGGTTCCAACACCTTCGTCGTCATACCCCACTGCTCCTAATGATCCGACCTGGGTTCTGTCGCCCTGGATGGTTACGAGGTCGCTGCCGTATTTGAAGTTCTTTGCCTGCCATTTGTCTAAGGTCAGGAAGCTGGTTCCCGCAAAATTGGCTTCATAGCCTAACACCCGGTCTAGTTCAGTAGGGTGGCCTGATGATTCGTGAATAGTGAGCCATAAGTGTGACGGATCAAGTACAAGGTCATACTTACCCGGCTCAACAGATTTGGCAGTTAGTTTTTGGCCGACCTGTACAGCTGCTGATTTTGCATCTTCCAGCATATCATAACGACCTTTATAAAGAGTTGTTACTCCTTTTATCTTGTCCTGCGGGCGAGCTTCCAGGTATTCATAACCCATTCCCATTGGAGCGCTCAAGGAGTTACGGGTTTCGAACTTCCCGCTCTTCGCGTCGATCTTAGTCAGGGTAAATGTTGGCCAGATACGGTGGATATCCTGATCGATATAGGAACCATCCGTAGAGGCAAAATATTTCTGTTCGTTTACCAGGAAAAGGATTGAATTAGCATAGTTAGCTCCGCCTTTTATTCCGGCGTCATTTACCGAAAGCAGGAGATCAACTTTTTCTTTCATTGGAACTTCAAATGCGTTCTTTTCAATCGGGGCTTTCCAGCTTACTTCGCCGTATCCTTTCTGAGGAGCAAGCTGAACGGGCTCGGTCAGCAGCCGCGAGTTTTCTTTAGCGATAGCAACGGCCAGCTCTGCCGCTTTGGCGATACTATCATTGTCCATTTTGTCGGTAGCTGCAAAACCCCAGCTTCCGTTAGCGACAACGCGCACGCCCATTCCATAGGATTCGGTGTTGACAATGTTTTGCACTTTGTCTTCACGTGTTACTACGAACTGGTTGAGGTAGCGCCCGATGCGTACATCAGTGTAGGTTGCCCCTTTGGAGCGTGCGGCATTCAGTGCCACATCCGACATCCGTTTCTTAAGTGCCGGATCAATACTTTCCAGCGATGCCTCGAGCGGGATATCATGCCCCCAGACAACGCCCGGGATCATGGTTGCCGCCGCACCGAAGCCGGTTAGGTGAATAAAGTCTCTTCTTCTCACAGTTTTAAGTAGTTAGTTATTAGTTATTAGTTGTTAGGCTGGGCGGAGATGCACAGTGGTAATGCGTAATTGGTTTAAATTGGTTTGAAAGAGTAATATAAAAAATATGATTGGAATATAGTGTGCGAAAATTAGGGAGGGTGCTGACTTGCGAAGTTTAAATAAGCGAGCGTGAAGAAACTTCACCAGTCTGTTTTTGAAGTTTTAGACTTACGAAGTCATTCCATGCGGGAGAGAGACTTCGTAAGTCAAGTTCCGACTTGCGAAGTTTAATAAACGAGCGGAAGGAAACTTCGCCAGTATGTTTTTGAAGTTTTAGACTTACGAAGTCATTTCATGTCGGAGAGAGACTTCGTAAGTCAAGTTCCGACTTGCGAAGTTTAATAAACGAGCGGAAGGAAACTTCGCCAGTATGTTTTTGAAGTTTTAGACTTACGAAGTCATTTCATGTCGGAGAGAGACTTCGTAAGTCAAGTTCCGACTTGCGAAGTTTAATAAACGAGCGGA
>JAZKIH010000073.1:0-75512 GCA_040384965.1 Bacteroidota bacterium
ACGATGTTGGTCCCAGCAGGTAGCGCATAAGACACCTCAGTATTCCCGAGCATCGTCTCAATCGCTCCGGCCTGATCACCATCAGATGACAACACACGGACACCGATACGCTTCCGAGCTTTACCTGGAATTTGCATCTTATCTGATTCCGGACTATTGTCCGAATCCATTCCTGCTGAAAACACGATCTTCTGTTGCATATTTAGAATCTTACAGCTGCAGTGTTGCTCTTTCTAAGCGATTCCGCCCACTCTTGAATTGTTGAAGAATTATATCTCTTGTTCATTTTTGTTCGGGCCAAATAAAATAAACGCTCACGGCTCATTTTTTCTCCTCCGGAAACATTATTGTTATCGAGCACATATCTCCATGAAATCCATCTCTTAATGCACTCTATCTCAAACGGATGAACGATAAAGTCGCCATCCTCCGTTGCAGTTAAATCCGAGATATATTCGAGCACGATCGACTCAGACGGTATCCTCATATTCGCTAAAAGCAATTGATTTGCCGCGCGATCATACCTGAAGTATCCGTTATCATTATTCCCTCCGCCTAAGCCGAAGAAACCGCCAGTATTGTTGTATGCTCCAGCAATCAAAACACTGTCTCCAAACAGTAAATTTTCATTACTGATATTATTATTACTTGGGAATGCTGAATGAGCGATTCTTGCTCCGCAATCGTTATATGCTTTATTTAAACAAAGATCATTGTCAAGCCCCAGGCTATGAATGCGGCCATCTGCACCACAAAGCCCAACCTTACTGTACTGTAAGTAATCCGAAGGAAGATCTACTGTATCGGTATCATTTATCGTTAATTCAGCGATCTTCACAAGGCCATTTACATCCATGTGGAGTTCACGCATACCACTTACCGCGATAGCGTAAATCCTTGGGAACAAGTTGTTCTGGCTTTCACCTTTATCTGCCACCAACCATTCGTTGCACACATCACTTAATAGATATCCCATCGTTATAATGTTTCAGGTTTAACTTCCGGCTTGCCCCTATATTTCTCTACTACCATATCAACGATCATCCCGGCAACATCCGGAGGAATATTTAAATCCTGCTCCGGATCAATAGTGTCAAGAGCCACAGTCAGCTTCAACATCATATTGCCTTTTGTAGAAGCAGTCATCTTAGGAAAAAACATTTGTGTTCCCTCGACAAAATATGTCTGGTGACCACCTAGACAGTTTGCTTTTAAATTGACCCACATCCCGACACTGCCAGCGCCAACCCTCACAAATGGCTTTGTTTGACCTTTTAAGAAGCTCACTGAATTAATACCGTATTCGCATGGCAAACGCAGATATGAACTTGGAATCACTATGTAATACATGTCCGTAGAAACATCTAATGTCGGAGCCAGTGGTTCTGTCTTTCCGAAGTTGTAAATGAAAACACCATCGACTTCACCAACGCCATCCTTCTTATTCTCATAAAACTGATTCTTTGCAACAATAGCGTAGCAGTCAATGCATGACGAAATAATCGCCTCCAGATTTCCTTTTTGAAGAATATCGCGAACTTTCTCTGCAATTTTATATATTGAGGTTGATGCCATTTTTTAGAGTACGGAGTTTGTTTCCTGTTGAAATTGATTCGAGAATTGCAACAACTCTCCATCCTTCAAATTACACCCGATAAGCTGCAAATACACTGAGGCCACGTTATTCATGCTGAATATATCCCATTCAAAATCTGTTGACGCTGCAGCACTGTAAACCTCTCTTCCAGACGCAACAGTAAACCCCCACACAGGAGCAACCGGTGTCTTAAAATAATCCAGCATCACTGATCCTATATTCTTTGGAAGGAATCTTATCCCGTTCCCGAACTCAGAAAACTTTGGAAAGCGTTTTGACGGCTCCAATAATTGTGATGTGCTGATATCTCCCCAGGAAGCGTTCTTAACTTCTATTACAGGGATCTCAGTTGACGCTCCACCTGGACGCACATAGTACGATCTGATTGAAGAGACGTGCTGAAAGTCTGAAGGATATGGAAGTGTTCCTGTCACAGGAACCGATGTAGTTTGATTCTTTAAAAAGTATCCCAGAAATTCTGTTACCATATCGGTCTGCAGATATGTCTGAAAATCTTTCTCAAACACCTGCATCTGAGCTTGATTTGCAATACGATTGAAGTCAGTAGTGCGAATAGTATTTCCGCTCTGTGCCTTATTGCTCACAAATTGCGTAAATAACCGAAACTCATTTACATTTACCATGTCGTGTTATTATGATCTCAGTATCTCTAATGATAAAAGGCCTTTCCCGCCAGCAGTTGTCTTGGCTGTAAGCACAGTTATAAGATCGTCTGCTACAAATGTGTTATTTGCTGTTACCGCAGAATCGTAAGCGGTCCCGAATGCATCTGACGCTGCGAACACAATAGGTGTCGTCACAGTCATTGTTGTACCTGCGTTATCTTTCAACACCACTGTTCCGCTGTCTGTGGCAGCAATTGCTTTTGTTGCGATTGCATATACATTAACTAATGATCCGGGATAAGGCATTTTGAATTTTATAGCGCCAACTTCTCCTGTCTCAAAAGAGAAAGCAACTGTCACCAACTCAGTTTTAAGATCAGTGCTCACCTTCGCTACCGTAACAGCAGCATCTAGAATCTTTACTGTAGTAATCGCATTGTTTGCAATAGTGATCGCTCCACCATTCAACGTAGCGTCTCCGCTCATCGTAAGCGGACCAACATCCGTTCCGTTACCACCTACAAAAGTCCCGTTGGTAGAAGCTGTTACAGATTCAATTACCCCATTAACTCCTGATCTCAGAAAGTATCCACGAGCTGCAGAAGCAATTAACTTCGCAAGTGTGATACCTCCCGCAAGGGCCGCATTTAAAATACTTCCGTCAACGATGTCTGCTCCCTGGATATCCTTCCGGCCATTCGACATATCGGAATTTATACTCACATCCCATGTTGACCCGTTATATACCGCAGTGATTCTTTGCTCGTATAGCGCCTGAGCTGCGGTTAATTCAACTCCAAAAAACAACATTCGGAAAGCACCAGAAGTAAATCCTCCGCCAAATCGGAAAACAAATGTTGATTGAATTGCCGGAGTCCCTGACGATGAAATAACAACGTCTGCGGCCAGAGCTACCGCGCCCCCAGAAGCTACAATATTGTATTCGTCTACCTGATCATTAACAGCAAATGCTTGAGTTAAACCCGCAGCAGTAATAGTAACTGTCTGATATGTTTTATTTATAGCCATTTTTATTTCTTATAATATGTTACCACTAATTGAGCACAGTTGATCGTTTCGGTAGGAGCGCCATCAAGATTACGTCCTCTCACTTCAAACAGAGTTGTGTTCGCGGATAAGTCCGACACAGAGAATCCTGTTTCATAGAAAAGCTTCCCGTCACCCAGAGTCTGATAAGACCCGTTGCTGTTCGCCTGTAAGAATGTTATGAATAAAGTTGTTGTAGACTGTCTTGTTACTCTCACAACCAGTCGTGACGCCTTTTGGCTCATCGTCTGGCGAAATTCAGTCACCTTTGTATGGCAAACCGTTCCACCGATTCTAAGGTCAACAGCCTTCGCTTGAGTGGTCCCATCAGTATCAAAATCTGCGCTCAGCTCCAGAACGTCTCCGTTGGTTGCCAGCGTGTTTATCGGCAGCGTATAGCTCTGCAGAACAGTCATCGCACCCAGTACCGTTGAAACTGGTGTAGTCGTGTTATACAGGATTGGTGATGCAGCAGTCGTAGCTACAGTGAATGTTCTTATTAACCCAACTATACCAGAATCAGTTACCGTTGTATTTGCCCCAGCTACAACCACTGTGTTGTACAGGCTGTTTATTGTCGTAAGCAGCGCAGCATTGAAAGTGATCGTGTAAGTTGTAGTGGTTCCAACGACAACCGGTGTCACCACAATCGGGGATCCTGAACTATTAACAACAACGTTGTTCACAAGTCCTCCTAATCCAGTCACCAATGCGGGTGCATCGCCTGAGCAAGAGCAATCATCAGTACAATTTAAAAGCGTTTTAACTTCAGTTAAGTACCCGGAAATATCTGCTGACTTATTGCAAGTTCTCGCAAGAGTAACCATTCCAATTATTCCCATCGCCTCAGTAAACAAAGATCTTGTTGATGCGAACAGGGCAGTATTTGTTGTGCTATATCCGATCATCTGTTGCTCAACTGATCTAAGACAACAATATATCGCGCAAGAATCTGTACAGTCAACCGTCACAGATTGGTAACCGGTAATTTCATCTACTACTGTAAGTCCATCCGTAAAAACATAAATCAGATCAGATACGATCGTTGTTGACTGAGTTCCATTTGCAAACTGCTCATATCCACGAGTCATTGTCGCTGCCGTTCCAACCAACGGGCTCAGTCCAGATCCTACTGGGAATGTAATTGTGTGCTCACGAGTGATCGTTGGAACAATGCTGTTTACAGTATATGTTGTAGAATCAGTTGAAGTAAATAAAGGAGAAACGCAATCAGTCGTCTGAGTGATCGCTACTTCTGGACGAACGTAATCGTATTCGTATGTGTTTGTATCGGTTGAATAAACCAGTAAATTGTTATCGTATGTAGACTCTGTGATGATATATGTTCCGGATTCCGGGAAACCGTCCGCGCCAAGTGGTAATGGAATAGTTGTCTGATTAATACGTGAAACAGAGTTTCTTATATCGCAACCACCATTCGAGTAATCGGTATTATTGTAGATCACTGTCCCGCTCGGGGAAGTGATGCTGAACACGCTATTTACATTTACCAGCGCAATTCCCTGAGCAACATACGCAGAAGTATCTTCAAGTATAAATATCGGAGTCGCTACGGAAAGGTCAAATTTGGTAGTAAATGATATGGTTGCCATGGTAGTATTATTGTTTGAAGCAAAAATACTTTCCTACATAGCCTTACTTAATATTGTTACGAAAAAAGCCCCAGGTTTCCCCAAGGCTTTTCGCGGTTTGTGATCAGTAATTATTTTATCCCAATACCTCACTCTTCATGATTGCCAACATTGTCGGATTATCGCGAAGCGCTTGTATCAGCTTATCCTCTCCCTGAGAGTTGTGATCCTTATACTTCCACCACACATTTGTCTTATTCACCGTCACTAAGCCCATTTCACGAGCCTTCGTAACAAGCACCTTTAATTCTTCTTCGCTCTCTCCTGTTGCGCGAATCTCCGGCTTTAATACAGGAGGCTCTACAGCAGAATTACGCTCCACGTACTCGCTTTTTACAGCGGCCTCTTGAACTACTACTGATTGCGGCTCAACGGCCTGACGAATTGCCTCAAAATATCTCTCTCCGTCACCGGAAAATGACTTAGCTATGAAGTCTTCCATGATATCTTTACCAGGCGCAGCTACCGTCAATGGACTGCTCGGATTATCGGACCAAAACACACCATTATTGCGATCGTTGATTGTTATAAATCCCTTCTTAATCGCCTTTTTAATGATATATCTCCTTTCCGTTTTCGGATCCTCCAGCATCGCTAAAAACTCCGATGGATTCCGTGCAGCTATCAACGATAAATTAAATCGAATATCTTCTGCCGGTTGTACCATCTGCTCACTGCTTAACTTTAATTCAGCTACGGCCAATACTTTGTCCAATTCAGTTTCATCGCACCATTTCTCTACCGCGAATCTCTCCTTGTGAGCGATCCTTGATTTAGCAATAGCCTTAGAGCTATCCACTAAAAAGAATTTAGCTTGCTTCTTCTCATCGCGATCTGATTTCGTAGCGTTAATATCCCAACTCATAATAAATTTCAGCTGCACAGACTCTTCGCCCATGATCTGAATTTTACCATTTATAAATTTTGCAAATACTTTTGTTTTTGGATTATCCTTATCTGGAGTCTGCTCATCCACAAAGATCGAACCTTCGCCTTCAGCAAAACGAATCTTGCGAGGAGTAACCTTTCCACTTTTTGGATCCTTCCAAAATATCCTGCCTACCATAGGAAATGGTACGGACAATGGAAATGGAACAGGTCTTCCTGTTTCTGCAGATACCACTTGAGGATTGTTCTTATTGTTTTTGATCAGTTCGAAGATAAAGACCTTACCTTCTGTGTCGCCATTTAAATAATCGGCATACGTGCCTCTCGGCCTTGGAGTGTTGTTCATTTTTATTTGATTTAATTTGATTTAATTACTGTAAAAAAAGGAGAGGGAATCTTTCCGAAACCCTCTCCAGTATTGATTTAGAGATTAACGCCTTCAATAGTGCCAAATCTATTACTCCCGAAGAATTGAGGAGAATTCTCTGACAAGAAATCGATCTGAGCAACGTCTTTAGCATTAGTGTATGCGTTGATTGCACCACCTGTTAAACGCTCTCTCCACTCACGGTTGTTATCACCTAATTTCAGGTAATTAACGCGCATTGGAGGGCAGTCTACTTTTTCGGTTTGACCATCAACTTTGTACATGTTGTTTTCCATAGGAACCCAGAATCCGAAGTCTCTGTAACGGGATCCAATTGCACCGGCTAATGTCGGGTTGTTGAACAGTTCATATACCTTGTTGTGGAATGTGTAATCCAAAACTTTGAATGATTTGAAACCGAAGTTCACATACTGATCTTCTTTACCATTGAAAGCTGCATACTCAATTCCGCCAGCCATGTTCTCAATTCTGATAAAAGAATCGATCACTTTCTTGAATGAAATACTTTCAAACAACGAGTTCTCGGTAGCGCCTGCGTTTTTGTTCAAGTTATCGATAACGATTGTTTGGAAATCATCCAATGTCATACCTGTAGTTAAGTCGTATGTCGGAGTGTTACCGAACGATTCAGCGAAAGGAATAAGACCGCTAACTTGTGAGTACTGTGCATTATAATTTGTCGCCAAAGTGGTTGCGTTGGTCACTGCTTCTCCAAGAACCCACTTCATCTCGCGATAGTTGTTGAATTGCTTAAAAGCGTTTTGTTGACCCTTGAACCACCATGAGTGCATTGTCTTTCCGCTGTTCGGATCAGTGAATGATACCCAAGTTTCCTGAACCATTGCAGTTCCAGTTGACTTGTTCATATCCACCATGATCTCAGACTTCCACTTAACAATATTCTCTCTCCAGTTGTTTGAAGTAAGGTCGCCTTCGAATCCTTCATAAACTGAAAGACCTAATGACCAGATTTCGTCTGTGGAAATAGTTGTTGGTAAATCTGCTGATCCGGTTGGAGTAACAGTAAATGTGTTTGTTGAAACAGCAGTTACCTTTCCGCGAATGTCGCCAGGAAAAACCAAAGTTTCGTGAACACGTACAGGAACCAACGTTGAAGTTGTACCTGCAGCGATATACGGATCGTAAACACCAGGATAAGAAGTGATTGTGTCAGCTGCTACCAAAGTGTATACTACAGCACCTAACGCAGCCTGAGTTGTTCCTGTTGCATGTATTACTGCGTGTAAACGGTCTTCCTCAATGTGGCGACCAAAATTGTTCGCTACATAATTCTTTCCGCCTGCTAATTTATCGAATAAGCCGGTGATGTCCTGAGACCCCCATACTTTTGCTTCTCTCTGATCCATTACGATCTTACGCATGTCAAATGCGGAGTTTGAAGCGATCCAGTTTGAACTGGTTGCTACTTGAACCTCTGAAGGTTGTGTAAATGATATTGGCATTTTTAAGTTTTTTTAATTATTAGTTTTTACATTTTTTGCTTGCCAAACGCATCAGCTAATGCCTCTTGCGGTGTTGCAAACGTTGGGTTTGCTACTCCTGTCTCTACTACAGCGAAATTGGTATTCTTAGCCTCTTTCTCTGCTCGTAGAGCTTCTTTCGCTACTCCTTCAGCATATGATAAGGACACTGCCTTATCGAAATTTTTGCCTTTCAGCATCATCTTAACCAATGCTGCATGGTTTTGACTCACTTTACCGCTGTCGTCTTTTTCCAAAAACTGACCGAAGAACACCATTGGATCTTTGGTCAAAGCCTTCATTATTTCTCCGACTTCCTTGCTATCTTGCTCGGAAACCTCATACTCAAATGAATCGCCTTTATCATTTACAGGAACATTGAACTTGGTAATCTTATTTACTAAATCAGAGTCAACAAATTTTTCCCAGGTGTTCTGATCTTGTTCCTGCTTATCGGCCAGTGCCTTTAAAACAGTAGGGTCAACTGCTTTCTCTAATACTCGTTCGTTTTTATAATTAATTAGGAATGCTTTTGCGTCATCCTTGTCGCGCAACATTTTCTCCTGATTAGCAATGTCGTCTGCTGTTAAATCCTCTGGAGCCTTATCTCTCCACTCATCGACATTGTACTTTTTATTGATCTCATGCATTATCGTCTTTGCAGACAATCCTTTTCCTTCCTGAATCATCCACTTCTCGTAAAGGATCTCATCCGCGTTTTCCATTTTCGCGAAATCCTTGCTCTGCAGGTCCAGGAACTCTCTGCTTGTGACATCAATCCCCTTGGCAGCCAATTCATTCAAATGAGCGATTTTCTCATTTGCGAACTCTGTCTTAGGAGCATTCATTAGCGTTTCTATTTCCGCTACTGATTTGAATTTTCCACCAGTCTTTTCAAACAACTCTTCATCAAATGACTTTACTTTTGCTTCCGGAGTTTCAACTTTTGCTGCTGGCGTCTCCACCTTTTCAACAGGAGTTTCAACTTTCACTATTGGCGTCTCCACTTTCTCTACAGGTGTTTCCACCTTAACGATTGGAGTTTCAACTTTTTCAACAGGTGTTTCAACTACTTTAGTTTCAACCTTTCCTTCTTTTTGATCTATCAATGATTGCTGCATCAGCCGCATAGTTGGATCATCACTTAGTTCTGTCATTTGATTTGATTTTATTTAATTTGAAACAAAAATAATTTGCTTTAAAGCCTATCTTAATATTGTTACGAGAATCATTACATTACTGTAATTACTTTTTCTTCTCAACCGGTTTGGGTGCTACCTTCGCCTCTAATTCAACCTTCGCTAATTGATGTTGATGCTCCTTGTCAACCTTCGCGTGATCACTCATGCTTTTTACCTGAGTGTCAACCATCTTTCCTTCGGTCGCCACTTGCTGAGAGACAATTTTACCTTCATTAGCGGCCTGTTGAACATCAACTTTCCCTTCGTTATTGATCACGGCCACCGTGTTCGCACCATCATTTTTCAGCATCTGTAATTTTATATTCGCTTCCAATTCCATCTGGATCTTCTGAATATCGAATTGCGCCTGAGCTTCTATTACCGCTATTTTATTTTGAGTAAGAACCTGGTCCAACTGAGCTTGTGCCTGAGAAGCCGCCTGAGCCGACTGTATTTGTATCTGACCATTCTGCTCCTGCAGCTCTATCGCCTGCGCCTGAGCGTCCTTCTGATTTTTTGATTCGTAGTAAGACAGTAATTGCCCGGCAAGCTTGATGTCAGTTTTCAATTGCTGACGAACACTTAATACCTGGCCGCTTGTAAGCGTTTTATTTGCGATCGCTAACTCAATTAATCGCTGAACTTCTGCCTGCTCAAATTCATCAGGCATCAACGAAATGCCAATAGCTGACGAACTAAATGACATGTTCTTGCCCATCGTCAACACATCAGTATTCGACTGTCCGATCGCATCTATGAAAGCTCTATTATTTAATTTTATTGAATCCTGGATCATCAGCGCAAGTCTTTTACCTGTCGCTTCAATAATGCTTGTCCCGTGCATATACAGTGGACGCAAGCAATTGTAAGTAGCTTGTTGAGCCATTTGATTTAATCCAAGCCCATTGTCACGGGTAGGAGAACTTGCATCTACAGCAGTATTGTATCCAACCACCTCATTCATTTTGTTGATACAGTAATCCTGTACCTTCATAAACTGTTCGAATGCCGGACTGATCCCTCCAGTTAAATCTTTAAATGGCATGTTTAATTGCTGACCATCCTCTCCGCGACCATTGAACACAAATGATCCTGTCTGCTTATATAATTTCATCCAATCGGTAGGCTTGGCTTTCCCTTCACCCATCCCCTGGATAACATCCAAGAGAGCATCCTGATTGATCGCCATACCCGGAGGCATCGCTTCAATTAAAAATTGCTGCAGCTTACACCACGCAAGGAGCAACTGCTTCTCGAAAGGAATCATTCTCTCCACCAATGACTTGTTAGACATATTGAACTGATTCGGAGCAATGATCTTACAAGGCAATTCACACTCAGGAGAATATCCACCCGGAACCGGATCTCTCTCAATGTTCTCAGTCATCTTGTATCCCCACATGTATTCGGTAGTCGGGATCCAGTACCCCTCCATCCTGTAGAGCTTCTTTTTATTTATTACTTCAATTCCTTTATCGTTAGTGTATCCGTCTTTTTTCTCCTCTACTTTCACGCGGCCCTTAGCGCTGATCTTAACAGCAGACGTTTTTGTTACCGGAGTTAAGAAGTAAAAGTTTACGACAGTGATATTGAAATTATTGAAACGTGCACCAGCTGTCTCTCCGTGATAACGATTGTATTCGGCATAGTTTAGTCCCCAGGCAGAATCCCACTCACCATTATTATTATTTCCAGTACAACTCTTTGCTATGTCATACAACTGCTCATCAGTGAATCCTGGATTCATCTTTGCAATTGCGCCAATAGTATAGGTAGGAGTGAGAGCTTGGTATGGAATGTTTTTATAGTCCGGATAGACGGAATATGGAGTGATCAGCTTTAAGTGATCCCATCTCTCCACGCGAATATTTCTGTTCTCATCGTAGTATCTGAATACCGCTGTCTTTTTCGTTTCAATTAAATCCCTGAATATTTGCGGAACACTTTCTGAAGTAAAATTATTATTGTCAAGAACCCACTTCAATGCGAGCTCCATTGCTATCGCTTCATCAAGCTTGAAGTTCATCTTTAAATGGAGCTCTTTCTCTTGATCATCTGCTGGAATAAACTTACCCTTAGGAACTAATGGCGTTCCTGTCAACGGCTCTAATTGATCGGACTGTTTTTTTAAGAACATGTCCGCCTCAATCTCTCTGCGATAATTATCAAATTTTGTTTTTGATACAGTATCGGTAGGGTTACACTCCAGTTTCCATTGACGATTAGTGAGCATACCAACCATGCTGTCAACGATCGGAGCGATACGATTTATTGAAGTTGTATCCAAGTTCATGAAGGAGGTATCTCCCTCAATTCCAAGTCTATTCCAGACGAACCCTGTATCGTAATTACCCTCAGCGAACTGTCGGCAATTTATATATCTTAAATATTGTGGATTGTTTACAGGATTGCTTATCGTGTGTAATGACCATATCGCTTTAACATACTTTAATCCGTATGTTTTTGTCAATTTTTCTTCCTTCGAAACGAAGTCTGAAGGGAAGGCGCTGAATGGCTGTTTTACGTCTGCTGGCTTTGAATACATTATCAATATATTGTATTCAACAAAAATAAAAGCCTATGAAGCGTATTACAGATTTGTTACGAAATAGCTACTGTATTCGAGTGCTTGTATTACCAACTCGCTTATATGTTGGGAAGAGATTAATCTGAGTAACTTTCTTCTTCGGCTGAACGATTCCTCGCGATCCGACAACAGCAACCATGGAGCTGATCGTTAAATCGTATGGTGTCCACTTATCAATATCAAATTCCAACCAGTCTTTTAATGTATTGTCAAACGGCATGTAACCCATCTCTCCAGTTCTTTCATTTACTCCGACATTGTTTGATATGTAACTTGCTAAATACTCGATCATCTGCTGCTGAGTCTTCCCATCAGTATTCGCAATCCCTGCATCTTGGACTTTACCTACCGACTTAATGTAGTCCTCTTGCGTCATATTCGGAGCTTGGAGAAGATAATTGTGATAATCTCTGTTCCGGAAATAATCGTTCGCATTCCTTATGTTTCTTTCCGGAAGCAACGCCCATCCAAAAAAAACACACTGCATTATCATATCTTCATACACAAGCAATGGATCCCTTAGCCTATTCCAATACTCCATTATGAAGACATCGCTCAAGTTCTTTGGCGCCATGAAATCGAATTTTTTAAATCCATGAGAAGCTGCCTTTGACTGTCTTTTATCAACAGTGTTCACCGCTGCATAAGGATCCAGCGTAAATAAGCCCACATGAGTATTTGCCGGTGCTTTTTTACCCAGGTGCATTACAAATTTGTTACGATCCTGCACTTCCGGAAGCCAGGTAAAAGAGTGCTTGCACATCGGGTTGTCTTTTTCAAGAGGGTGCCATTCCACAACCCCGCAGTCTCTTACGCCATTTGCCCACTCAAAATATCCATGCACAATAGTTCGGTCCACCATAACGATCGCATTGTTCTCAATCTGCTGATGAATCTTTGCAATATCCCAACACGGTTTATCGTTGGCCGGATTCATGAACATTTCCGCCTCAGTAAAAGGGCGCTGACGCAACTCCTCATAATAACCAACCATGTCTCCTGAATTCTTTTTTGCCAGCCTTTCGTTTTCTAAAAACGGCTTCGCTCCAATTTTAATTAAGTGGCCATCAATGCCAATTACCGGAGTCTCTGGCGTTTCAATAACGCTCATCCCGTACTCATCTATAAACCCTTCCAACCCGTCATATGCCGGCACGAAATATCGCCACAATCCACTATCGGTTCTATTGTTCCCTGTTTTCTTTAAAATGCTTGACTTATTCCATATCGCCAAGAAATTCGCACCACCCTTCGCAGACTCGTTTACCGTAGACCCAAACAGCATCTTTCCGATAATGCGACCTCCAAGAGTAACACAAGTCTTCGCAATGTTGTACCACTTCTCCACATTCGCATCAATCCATTTCCCGGTCTCATCTGCTGCTAGTATCTTCAGCTTCATACCATCATATGCATTCTCAGAAGTAGCCTTGTAATTTATTTTTGTATTGAGGCTGATCTCCTTTTTTGTCACCCGGGTCTTCTGAGTGATTCTTTGCTGAGGAGTTTTAAAGATCAATTCCTTTTGAACATCTTCAGCGGATCTTACCTGTGGTTTAAAGAATGGAGGGTATGCAAGAAATCCATGAATAAGCTTTGCAAACATCTCCTTCGCATCATCACCAGACTTAGAAACAATACCATAATTAGAATCAAACGTAACGCGCGCACGATTTAAAATAATTGAATCCACTCGATAGGAGTAGCCATCTCTTCGGAGCTTGCCGTAACACTGTCCGATACAATCAGTATCAATGTCGCATAAATGCCAGTGGTAAAACCACCGCCTATCTCGATCTCTGTATTCCGGATATCCAGAATCAATTTTGAACCAATTTAAATAGTGATAGTGATCACCGGTGATAAATGTAATTATCCCGTTTACATACAAATGAATCCCTTCTCTGCATTTACGATCCTCCTCAAAGGCAAATGCTTCCTGCTCCTCCTTTGATAGATAATCGTAGTTTTCGGGAAGCTCGGTGCGAACCCACTTCTGATCCTTTCTTGGTTTATTGTAATTAAGAATTTGATCCCGCTTTGGAGCGTCCGGGATAATATAAATAAGTCCTTCGTATAATTCTATTTGGCCCACTATCCGTTTTTATTTTTCAATGCCATCTTCTCTGCGATTCCAGCATTCTCTTCCATTTGAGCTTCCACATCCTTCCTCTCCGGAGGTGTCATCTTATTCTTAAAAAACTCCAGCTGCTCGGCATATTTTTTCTGCTTATCTGCAAACTTCTCAATAGCCACCATTACCTTCTCTGCTTCCTCAGACATAAAATCAATGTCCAACTTCCTCATTTTTTGATTCCCGCTATCAACGAGAGTCTTCAAGGTAATGTATGGATCACAATATGGATTAGTAGTAAATTTTTTAAGCTTAGCTTCTATGTGATCGACATAAGCATTCATTGCTTTGTCTTTACAGGTAGGTCTTTCCATTAAATTATATTTGATTTAAGTATTACAAAAATACTTGCATACACATTACTTATCTGTAATGTTACGAGAACGAAAAAGAGGAACACCTTTTACAGCATTCCTCTCACTCGTATTTAACCCACTAAAACTATAAACTATGAAACTTATAGTGCGTTTATCGCTGCCTTAACAGTAGCGACTGTTGCTTCAACTTGCAATGTAGTAAATGGTCCAGTCTTCTGATCGTAAATGATCTGTGCTCCAGTTGCTCCGGAAATTGCCAGAGATGGATATGTATCAGTTCCCTTCAGATACGATCCTGCATTTGTAAGAGTTGTTCCAGAAATATTCTGAGCCGCAGCATCCAATGTTGCAGTTGCAGTGGCCAACGTTCCAGTTGTCGCAGAGAACGTCAATGTTGGAGCTGTATTCAAATTCTCTCCAGCATCAACTATCGTCATCGGAGTCTCAACCTGCATTGCTGCTGTGATCACTCCACCTGTCCCACCAGCTCCCGTTACAGAGAATGTAGGATAAGATGTGTAACCTGTTCCTGCTGCAGTAATTGTGAATGCTAAAATTCCCCAGCTCACTGTGATAGTTGCTGCTGTTCCGCCACCAACCGCAGATCCTTGTGCTGCCGGATTCGCAGGTAAAACGGAGTAGTTCCCCGCGACATTCGTTGCAAGGGTTAATGCTCCCATAACCACAGATAATTGTGCACCAGTTAAAGTAGTTCCACTCGCTGCACCACTAATGTAAGTTACCGGTTCGGCTGCGATTACCGTAGGCTCTACCGTGTAGTTACCTGCAACAGTGATCGACTGAACAGATGCAATTGCATTTGCAGCAATCGTTACACTGGCTCTAAACTTAGTTCCCGTTCCAGTTGTTCCTTCTACGATAACACCTGCTCCGGCACCAAGATCTCCGGTTCCGCCTGCCGCTACAGTTGCCGAAACAACCTGAGTGTTTGTCACCGTGAAAGAAGATGCTGTTGCAGCTGTTCCACCGGTTATAGTAATAACACTTGTCCCCGCAACATATCCTGTTCCAGGAGCTGCTACAGCGCCAGTAATCGCTTTTCCAGTTACAGTGCCAGTTGCTCCAGATCCACCGCCACCGGTGATCGCAGCCACCAACGTTGTATATCCAGTACCCGCTGTTGTTACAGCACCTGTTCCGGTTTTAACTTTTGTGGTAAATGTTATTGAAGGAAGATCTCCAACAGCCTCTCCAACAATTTGATCAACAAATAAGTTATTGATCCAGCGAGTTTTGCTCGGAATAGAATCCGTTGGCTGTGTTACAATCGTAAATGTATTTCCGTTAGCGGTATTTAAAGTAGCCACAGCAGGGGTTGAGAATGTATATTTTACTGGCGCGATATTGCCTTCGCTACCTTCATCATATACCAAACTATAATCAGTCGCAAGATCATCCATATAGATGATTCGGTCGCTCATTACATAAAGTACAGTTGAAGATGCATCAGTCAATGTGATCGCCTGAGATGCATATAATGTGTTGCTTAAGGTAGCAGTGTGAATGTCAGATACGGTGTCCGTTACAAGTACCTGTTTGAAGGTTCTATTTTGAGCAAGATACTTTATTAATGTATTGCTTCCCTGGGCCTTAAACCAGATAATCTTGTTCGTGGATAACGTCATTGCGCCTCCAGTGGCGTAGTTCGTTAACGAGATAATTTTAGATGCGCGTGTTACAGCCATTTTATTTAAGAATTAGGTTAGTATTTTACACAAAACTAATTCTTAAATAAAGGGTTCTTTTTTTTGTTACGAGAAAGGGATTATTTTTTTGCCAGCTGAACCGGAGGTGTTTTTTTTGATTCCGCGAGCCTTTCATCAGGTACATATAAATCTTCTGTCCCCTTGGCCTTGCCGCCAAACTTTGGCTGAGAGGGAACTTTCTGCCCCTGCTTTGTCTCGGCTAATTTTGGAAGCTTTTTTGGACTGAATACGGCTCTATTCTTTTGATACACCTTGTGAGCATAAATGTGACTCGCGCCTTCTCCACCAGTCACAGCATCAAGTTCTTTTGCAGTGGAACCTTGATACTCAGGATTCAGCACCTTCTGCTCATTATAATATTTATCTGCGGCCTCCTTGTGCTTCATTACCGTTGGCACAACGTGCTTGTCCATAAGTTTTATCATTCGCTGATTATAGCGAGGATCCGTTGGATTTAATCCAGTCTTCCCTTTGTATGCTGATGACTCTAAAAGATTATCAGCCATTTTTACAGAGTCTGGGTGAGGCCCTTCAGCAGGAGTCATTAAAGACAACTTTACTTTTGGTTTTTCAACTATCGGAGTTTTTTTATTCGGATCCTGTTTCTTTAGAAGTACTTTTGCCATGGTATTAAGTTTAAGCAAATGTAATTTTTATTTATTTGCGTTTCACAGAATACACGGTTTTCTCATTCTTTACAATATTATACCCTCGCGCATCCTTCTTATTGTTTAGCATAACGCCTGTGTTTGTTTTAGAAACAATCAGAGTGTCATACACCATATGGTATGTACCATCCAGGGACGCATTCTCCACAACCATTGAATCAACTACGATGATATTTATTGTCTCTTTCACATAACTTCTGCTACTCATACAACTTGTTCCTAATACAGAAAACACGACTGCGAATAATAAGATTGAATTTTTCATATAGCTGATTTTAAAGGGTTACAGAATTATACGCATTACAATATTGTAATGTTACACCTATGAGTATTTATTATCATAAAAAAAGACCGCCAGAATCTCCAGCGGTCTAATATAGCACTATTTAACAATTACTATCCCGCTGGGCGCATCTCCACTAACAACACATCGCCAGTAAGAACCTGAGAAGCAACACTGGCCGCATTCTGCATCGCGCATCTCACCACCTTCACCGGATCAATAATCCCCTGCTCAAACAAATCTCCGAACGCCTTTATCTTCACATTGTACCCGTAGTTCTCAGAGGTGCTGTAATTCAATACCTCATAGGCAAGATCGTCATCCAACCCTGCATTATCTAACATCTTCTTTAAGGGAGCCATACAAGCCTTGCGAATAAGATCAACACCAATTGATTCATCTCCATGAACACTAATATTGTCAAGTTCATCTATGCAACGAATCAAAGATACCCCGCCACCAACAACAATACCTTCCTCAATAGCAGATCTCACGGCTCTCACAGCATCATCAACGCGATCCTTGCGCTCTTTTCTTTCTACATCAGTTACTCCGCCAACGTGCATAACACCGATGCTACCGGTTAATCTCGCCAAACGTTTCTCTAGAACCTCTTTCACCTGAGCGTTATCCGTTTCCTTAATCTCCAGATTCACTTCCTTTATGATCTGCTCACGCTCAATAATATCCGTATCACCGCCAATAATCATCGTAGATGTTTTCGACACAACAATCTTCGCGCACGTGCCCATAAACTCAGGTGTTGCGTGTTCGATCTTCTTACCTTTCTCATCACATACCACTGTCGCTCCTGTTAAGCAAGCTACATCGCGCAGCGCCTCTTTTTGATACGACACCGGAGCGCAGATCAAGCAAACAGGAACCTTATTTCTGTTCTTGTTTACAATAAATGTATTGTGAACCTCTCCATCAAAACCTCTTGCAATAATAATCCATGGACGAGTAAACTCTTCTGTGCTGGCAGCGATCTTTTTCATAATCGGCTCAAGCTCCTTCATGCGCTTCACTTCGTAATCCAACACAAGTATCATTGGATTCTCATACACTGCAAGCATCTTCTCATAATCAGTACAGAACTGATCAGAAGCATATCCGCGAGGCATTTCAGCACCCTCCAGAACCGTTATATGCGTATCGATCGTTTTAGAGTCTTCGATCGTTAGCAGCCCATTAAGGCCTATCTTATCATAAGCGTCAGCGATCAGCCTCCCGATTTCGACATCGTTATTCGCAGACACGGTCGCCACGCTCTTAATTGTTGCGTTGGTCACCACCGGAACAGCCATACTCTTTAGCGTTTCAGTTACACTTAAAACCGCTTTATCAATCCCGGACTTAACCTCCTGGATGTTACACTTTTTGTGTCCAAACAGTTTCCGGTATAATCTGCCGAAAAACCCGTTACCCCCATGTAACTCAAGGAGTCCATCGTTAAGAATTGATTGCGCGAGCACCACGCTCGTAGTTGTGCCATCTCCACAAAGATCAAGGGTTTTTTCTGCCGCGCCCCGAACGAGCATAACGCCAGTATTCTCCACTTCATCCTCAAGGAAGATGGACTTGATAACAGTTACGCCATCCTTTGTGGCAGTCGGCATGTGGCCATATCCACTACTGATAATAACGCTCTTGCCTTGTGCGCCCAACGTAGATCCTGTCGCGTCACCGGCAATATTAATTCCCTTTTGCAATTTTACTCTTGCGTCCTGATTAAAAAATACTTTTTTGCTCATAGTTTTAGTTTGTTATTTGTTGTGATTTATAATATTTTAAAAATTCATCTAATTGCTCCTTTGAATACCATCGATAGCAAACCTTATGATTATGTATAAATTCAAAATAGATAGGATCTTTTATTGCTATGTTTTTTTGAAAAACGAGTGCATTATTAAAAAATATTTGATACAACCCAGATGCAGATAACTCATCCCGATATCCAATAAAAATTTTACCGCGCAAATCTTTATCAACATGACGTCTTATATCAAAAATTGTTACGCTGCTAACCCAAGTTTTAAGAGTCGGCCGCATAACCTTTTTTCCTCTACTAAGCCACTTAAACATCGTTTATAGAATTAAATGAAGGTCCCCCTCTTTGATTAAAATATAGTCTTCGCCATACACCTCCAATAAGGTAGTAGCAAACTCACTGTAAAGAACTTTGTCGCCAACCTTAGCGGTCATGGGTACCAGCTTTCCCTCCTCGTTTCTTAATCCAGGTCCAACAGCAATTACTGTCCCGGAGTGAGGCTTGTCTTTTTCGGATTCAGGAACCTCAAAGCCGGAAACTTCCGCGCGGCCCTCGTCCTGCTTTATTAAAATACGATCCAATACAAGCCTTGCTGTACTTATGTTTTTATCTTCCATCATTTGAAATATTTTATGTGGGTTTCATCTATAAATGCGTAATCAACTCCGTTCCAACGGACAATGCTCGCAATTCCGTTCAGGTACGTCACGACCGATCCGGTCACTATGCCGGTTTTGCCTGATTCCACTACCTCTCCGGTCTGCAGGCTTGTTTGGTGATATATCTTATCAATGCTTCCGATTGATCCCAACTGAGTCACATTTTTAACAAGCAACTTGTTCCGGAAAGTCTTCAGAACACCATCCCGCTCAATTCCGATCACATTGCGGATTCTCATCATATACAACTCCTTACCAAGCACATCGATCCCGTAATCAGCATTCTTTGTGAAGAATACTATATCGCCTTTTTGGATCCCGGCTTTCTTACAAGCTTCGCTTAATTCGAACACTTTCGCGCGGGTGCCTGACACGCCACCAGGAATTATCATCCCGCCAAACTCCTGATCCTCATCTCTCATCGGCTCACAAAACATAATCTCCTCCAGCGGCTTCAATTCATTATTAACGATCTTCGCAAATATTGAATGATACGCGCAACGGAAAACATTATCGTGCACCATGTTCTTTTTTTGACACACCAGATGCCCGAACACCACAACATCGCCTTGATGCAGAGGAACATCATATATACTAGGAGCGGTCACACCAATAGATTCAGTATGAATTCTCCCGATTTTTGTGGAAAGTAATTTTGGATTGAAGTCGGTATCGATAAAGAATCCCTTCATCGCAGGTTGCACGAACTGAGAATCAACCTCTACTAGAAAATTATTTTTTGATACTAACATAAATTATATGCTTTTATAATCATGTTTTTCATCTGGAATCTGATAAATAACCTCGTCTGGTTTCTTAGCAAAAGTCTTCCAAACAAACGGCTCCCCCTTAGGATTGCCGTATTCGTCTCGTTTTGAGCACTGTATATGAAACTCTGAAGATCCATCATCCATCCTTTCACGCTCAATAGCCAACACCTGAAGGCTTGAAATCATTATTCCCGCAGCGTTCTTGACCTTCTTGCCAACGAACTGACCAACCGATACATTAAAAGTGTCTGCAGGTGCAGGAAACAGGCCCCACCGTATCAAAAAAATCTCTCCTTTTAAACTCATGCGACAAATGTAAGTATTTATTATCATATAATTACAAAATTGTAATAATAAATACTCATACTATAATAATAAATACTTATATTTGTCACCGAAGATGAAGAAATACACGCTACAAGACGCTTTAAAAGAAATCTTTGATAACAACAAGGAACCCTTGTCCGCGAAACTCCTTGTCTACAAACACCGACACAAGCAACACACCCTCTCTCAGAAAAGCATTGACAGCATATTGTCCGACCATAAATTCATCGTGGCGCGGCCAATACTATATAGCAAGAAGAAAGAGGAGAAAAAAAAGAAGTTCCCGCACATACAACCTGTCCGATATTTATCAGTCGAAATAGATATTAAAACATACAACAGAGTGGCGAGGGTGTCAACGGTTGGAGATGGCGGCACAAGCGACATTGAGGTGAATAAATGGTTCTTGAAAAGATTAAATCAAAATAACGAATTTGTAAGGTTAAGGTGTGACAAATATTACATAGATATCACGATCGCATCATTTAAATTAAGCGGATCGATCATCACGATTTCGCTGGGCAAAATAATTGATTCCAACAACCTCTCACGCATTATACCTAAAAGTAAATGATTGAGATCGCAATGATAGAAACGGTTGCTTACGCGCAAACGCTGTGTAACTCAGGAGGGGGTAATGACGAGACATTTAGAATCGGCAACATCGTAACGGTTGCTCCACAAAAAGAAAACAAGGCCGGGAATGTATATTTTATTTTCCCGGATAATTATTAATAACAAAAATGCTTGATTGGAAAAAAATAAATCACTATGCAGATACCATGAAGACTGGCACTTGCCCGTTCTATGATCCGCTAGAGATTTTAATCTGGAGCTATTGCATAGACAGAGGCATTGGAGTATATTATGATCCATTAAAAGATCGAATATTATTTTTGTTCGAAGGGAAAACAAAAAAAGAAATTGGGTGGTGGGAGCTATCGCAGTTCGTCAACAAGTTTAATATTAAGTATGACGAAATAATAAGAAGAGCGGTCGATGGAATGCCTCACAATTGGATTAGCAATGCAAAACGCCCGGAGGTATTGCCCGCGTTTATCAACTTCGTCAATTCACTTGAAACAGAATTAATCTCATAAATAAACTATAACAATGACAACAGTAACAAAAGAAGTAAGAATCGGATCAGTAAAACTTCAATCAGGAGGGCTGAGCGGAATAGTAGTAACATACGAACAAACTGAGATCCGCAACAACCGCGAATTTTTCACAGCATTCAGCGTGAAGAAAAAATATCCTATACACCACGAATTAGAAGAAACATTCGGATGGCTAAAAGGTCATTTACTTGATCTGTGTAATTACTCCGACAATCCAACCGAGCGCGAAGTGCTCCTGCAGGCTACTGAGGTAACAGGCGTCACATACAACGATAAGGGATTCATTATCTCAGGGAAACAAACTACTATTAAGAATAAAGTATTCGCGCTGAATACTACTTTAATTTGCGCTGAGGACGAATACGTAGATTACAACAAGATAACCGCTATCATGGACGGGATCTACGCGGAAACGAAAGAATACATGGGCGGAAACAAGATCATGTCCGATGAGCAGTATGTAATTAAGTTCAACAAGAACAAAGAAGATTTCGACATCGAGACGTTCAAAAATCTTCCGGCTGATGAGCAGTTCCGCATCGCTACCGATATCATGACAAAGAATAAATGCATGATCGTTCCGCTGGGAGAACTGGAGGAGGACCTGGACGAAGAACCGGAATTCGTAGTTGATACTACTAAAAAGGATGTAGTAGAAACAATGACAGTTTCAGATGTGACTACATTCACGAGCGGTATTGATAATTTCGGAGTGGCTAGCAGAATTCCTGAAACAACAAAAGACTTAGATCTTAAAGGATTGGTGGAAGCTAAAGTCATCCAAATGATCCCGGAGAAAGCGGTCCTCACAGAAACCGAAAACGATTTCATCCTGGAGCCTGTGAAAATTCCCGTTAAAGTATCAACCGCTAAAAAAGCTGCGAAAAACGGATGATCATCGGATTAGATAACTACGTCACGCTCCGCGAATCCGATCACCGGTACTTCGACAAAGATGGTCGAGAATACATGAGTGCGTCAAAGTTCCTCGGGCTCTTTTACGAACCGTTCGATGCGAACTTTATTGCCGGGCAAGTCGCAGCTTCTGAAGGTGTTCCAAAGCAAGTAATACTCGACCGCTGGCAAGCGCAAACCGATCTAGGGACTCACATACATGAAGCAATTCAGAGATACAACAACACCACTGAAATGCTGCCGGAGGATGAATATCTCCGCCCTGCTATACTTAACATCGCGTTCCAATACAAAGATTATTACAGGCGATACAACGAGGTCGTGCTCTACGATAAAGATGAATTCCTTGCAGGGACCGCTGATCATCCGCTCGTAACAACATCTCACAAGAACTCTGTGATCGATATCGGAGATTGGAAATGTTACGGCAACGGAATTAATCAGAAAGATCTCGACAAGCATGGTAAGCCGCGCAACAAATACATGCTGCACTGCTTAGATCATCTACAAGCTTCTTCCTACAACAAAGTAGCGCTGCAATTATCGTTATACGCATACATGCTGCAGAAAGCGACCGGAAGAAAGATTGGTAAGTTATTCGCGCACTGGATTAACCCGATAAACCCACTGATCAACATTCAGTTACCTGTGCCATACATGAAGCATGAAATAATTGCGATGATCGCCTGGCGGAAAGAAAATGCTACTGTGATCACTACCGAACCGGAAGAGAAAACATCCGCTATTGAATCATTCGTAAATGACGAGTGGGATTTATAAACGCTTAACTAAAAATTATGATACAGGATTTCACAATAATAAATGGATTGTCAGAGGCTAACGGGTTTATTGACCTGTCATCAGTTATAGCTGCAAGAAAAGGTCCCAACAACACATGCATAATCAGCACTTATGGAGGGGCTGAACACATGATTAAGTCCGACATTACTGAATTGAAAAAGCAAGTTCAGGATTCTAAGCAACCTGGGAGTATCTACGGCAGTCCGAACAACGAGGTTAGGGTATCAGACAGAATTAAAGTTGGAGAACACTCCTTTCAGATCGACATACACACCTCTGAGTACAATGGTGAAAAAATGTCATCGCTTATGCTAAACTCATCATTTCCGTGCAA
This sequence comes from Bacteroidota bacterium, assembly GCA_040384965.1. Lineage (GTDB taxonomy): Bacteria > Bacteroidota > Bacteroidia > Sphingobacteriales > Sphingobacteriaceae > Daejeonella. The sequence continues at coordinate 23,275 of JAZKIH010000073.1, forward strand.
AAATCCTGCTTTGGAGACGATCGTTGGATACGTTAACGGAGTAGAAAAAATGAATGAATATTCTTGGGAAAAATATCGAGGACACATTTCAATCGGAAAAATGTTTGATCCAGAAACAGTAAAAAAGGCTATCGAGCAAAAAATAATTGAATTCTTATCTGAAGAGCAATGACATTTGAAGAAAAAATGGATGCCGAGCTGACGATCGCGAAATACCGTCTGCACACAGAAATTGAGTTGATGTATGAAAGAATCATAGAAGAGATTCGCGCGAAGGAATTCATTAGAACATATAATCTAACTCCCATAATGTTTGCAAGAACATATAAGAATTATACAATTTACCACTAATTGATATGACATATTACGGAGAAAAGAAATTCGGAGATCCCAAGCCGGTGAAAATCGACAAGCCGAAAAAGAAATACATCTTCAAGAAAAAACCGACTGGGGAAAAAGCCGTTTTCGAAGAAATCTACGAGGAGCGGCCTCACGCATCTCAGGTATCCGGGAATCCGATTCTTTATCCAACTCCGTCCAATTTCCTGCATGTGCTCCCAAAAGGCAAGAATAAGTACCCATTATTCAAACTGAATAAGCAAAATATTATCCTGGGGACAGATGATGAACATTATTTATGGGACCACTGCCGCATGCAGATAAAAGACGATCCAATGTGGGCGCCAATTTTTGAACTAGAGGCATCCTTAAAAGAACAATATAAAAAACTGTAATACAATGTATATACAAATTCATCAAGATATGGAGTGCAGCAAGTGCGGATCCATTAACAACACAGAAACCGTTAACAGGGACATGTCCACCTATATTCGATGCCGCAGTTGCGGACACGAGAAAACCAACTCAACCCTAACTGTCAGTAATCATCTTACGGGAGCGCCTCCGGCAGCCAGCGTCAATTACATTAATTCATATAAGCGACCAGATAAAGAAATGTTCTGATAAAATAATTATCTTAGCACAAAAACATCTAAACGTGAAATTATTTCACACAACACGCAACATTTATTATCATATACCGTATTATACTCATATGCTTAAACTATGACAAAAATATCCTTTATAGTACCTGACGTCCACCAAGCTTATGCCGGGCAACTACTCGACACTGTATTCGAGCCACTACCAATCCAGAAGATCCTAGGAGAAATGATCAAGATCGCGGAGAATGGCAATATACCCGATTCCGACACGCTGCACATCCACATCACTGAAAAGTTCGGCATAACGCACGTTAATTACCGGGCCTGCATAAAGAAGCTCACCGACAAGAAGATCATCCGCAGGGAATCCAATACCATAATCCTATGCGAATCAGCTGCAGTGAAATTTGAGCAGTTTAATACGAAGGAGCATGCGTTCTCTCTCACAGAAAGTTTGGTTGCCGTTCCCAGGAATAAATAATCATCTACACATAACTATGGAAAACAGATCGTTGGCCTCTTATGTAACCCCACACATCACAATGCGTGACATTCTTGAGTACCAGTTGTCTCAGGGAAAAATCACGCTAAGTCAGTTTATTAAGATAATACAACTTCCAAAAGGGGACGCGATAATTGAAATCAAAAAAATACAAGAACATGGAAAACAGTAAATACTACACCCCGGAGATCAGCGAGTTTCACGTTGGGTTTGAATATGAAATGAAAAGAGGGTTTCAAGATGGAACCGTGAAATCGCAAGAAGACTTCGACTCAGCTGAATGGGAAAAAAGAACCTGTAGCCTTAGCGGAGATCCATACATCGACCGCGCACTTAACGGCAAAAACGCTGAAAATGGCCGATGCGGAATCCGCGTCAAATGCCTTGATAGAGATGATATCGAAAGCTGTGGGTGGAAGCCATTAAACAGAAATCCATTTATATATACAGTTGAATCGGGCATGAACGTATACTCATTGAGGATATTCGAAGATACCAGATTAGTTGAGATCGCTTTTGGAGTAGACAAAGATAGACTAAATACTTTCTACGGAACCATCCGCAACAAGTCTGAGCTCAAAAAACTCATGCAGCAATTAAACATAAAATAATCTATGGAAAAGGAAGAAAGAGTTCCATTATACAAAACCGGAGATAAAATAAAGATCGTCAATTATGGCGGCTGGTGCTTCTTCAATAAGGCCCATTATCCCGAAAAACCAAAAAATGTTTTCGCGGAAGATGAACACTGTTGGTAAGTGGACATCAATCCAAGCATCGTTGGAAACGAAGACGTAATTGAAAAAGTGACGACCACTCAAAAGGTTCCACAATACAGCCTCGTTAAATCCGGAGCATGGTTCTCCGAACAACAACTAGAACATTTTAAATAAACTATAAAACCTATATTATATGAGATACCAAGATCACCCAGGTTACGATAAAGCTTACGTAATAATGCGCTGCTCCGGATTTGGAGTAATGGAGGCAAACTATGTTGATGAGGAAATTGTATTTCAAACTGACGATCAGGAAGAAGCCTATGAAAAGGCACGGTCATTAACAAATGAAAACAACACTCCCAAGCAGATCAAATCATCATGGATTCCAAACACATATTGGGTTCACGCGAATACACTTACAGCAGAAGGAAAGAGATTGTTGGATGCTTTTAATGCAGAGAACAAAGCGCATTCAGATAGAATACGCAACCATCCTGATTTTGTTGAAACAAAAATAGGAAATGTAACAATCCATTCTATTGGAGAACCATCGAAATCTGAAAAAGATCTTTGGACACCTAAAAAAGTCGCTGGCAGTCCAATGGGCCAATCTGTTTGGAATGGGACATCATGGGAATTTCAATAACTGACAAGCCTGCTAAATAAAATAACAATCACTTACAAATCCAAACGCTAAAACTTTTCACACATGGAATCAGCTATTTGTTACATCCGCGTATCAACCGGTGATCAGGAAAACTCCCTCGAGCTCCAGGAAAAAACCCTCATCCAATACTGCAGCATCAAAAACCTGCGCATCAAGGAAATCATCATCGATGAAGATGTCTCCGGATTCAAAGAACTATACAAACGCAAAAACGGATATCAGCTGCAGCAATTATTATCATCTACCAAAAACATCATCGCCACAAAGCCAGACCGCTTATTTCGCAACCTTAAAGATGCCCTCATCACAGTCGACCAATGGAACTCCGATAACATCGCCCTCCACATCGTTGACATGGGAGGTGCCCAATTCCGTACCGACACCGCCATAGGACGCTTAATGTTCTCTACCATCATATCGTTCTCTGAATTCGAACGAAACATCACAGGTGAACGCGTAAAAGGTATCCTGGGCGATAGAAAAGACTCAAGAAGAACATACTGCAGATCAATCCTCGGATTCAATAACGTCAACGGAAAACTCATCCCAAACCCCTCTGAACAAACCATCATCCAACAAATATTCTCCCTATCAGACACCCTAGGCCATACCGACATCGCCAGAACAATCAACCAAGCCGGACACCGGACCAAAACAGGACTCCCATTCCGAGATACCACCATAAAATATATCCTCAACAACCAAATCTACAAAGAACACCTCAAAATCGCCTCCTAAAGAGGCTTTTTTTATGTCATAGATCTCATTGCGAATTCCCTTTGAAATCAACTATCCCACAAAAACAGGTCCTCTACACCTCAATGTTTTCATAATAACGATCTCATCACAGAATCCTCCGTCAAAAGTGCTCAATTCTCAAAAAAAATAGTGCCTTAGACCAATAGGCACAACCCATTCAAAGACACCCCCTGTTTTTATTCTCCAAAAAGTAATTTATAGGGATGGAGGGAGGAGGTAACCCCAGGGAAAGAGGGGGCTGCTAACTTTCCGCGAAACGTTTTGCTTTCGACCGGGTGGGTCTGTTTCCGATTTACTTTTGAGTTTCAAATCAACTACAATTCAATGATAGCAATGCTTTCATCTACTAATTCTGAGGCATAAAGTAACCCTGTTTTGTTTTTGAGTGGCAAACTCATTGATCATCTACTCTGTAATGGAGAATAAATGTGCGTTGTAGTATGATAATAAATACTTATATTTGTGGGCAAATGAAAGAAGTTTCCCCTGTCCGAATTCCCTTATTAGTTGACTTTTAACGATTTAAGAATGTACTTTGAATGGCAAAGAACTATGTAAGCGGCAAATTCCATCCTATACTCTTTCACATGAAGCGAGCAGGCTTAGTAAAAAGCGACCTTTGTCGGCTATGTCATGTCACTGAGCCTACTATGATGAAGTGGATAAATGATCCTTCTATCATTCCTCTTGGTAAGGTTATTGTTATGGCTGGCTTGTTTGGGATTCCTGCTGAGGAGTTGTTCTATTGTCTGTTGCGTAATAAGCCACAAATTCCAAAGTCTGGTAAGTGGTATTTAGAAGATATTAGATTGAGGGTAAATAAGGAGGAAGGTGTTTAGTGTTCTCTCTCTATGAAATAGCATAATGATTTGGACAGCCCCGCGAAAATGCGGGGACATCTACGGAGCTACAATCTTGCTGCGCAAGGATTTCCACTCCTTCAATTCTGTAAAAAGCCGCGCGAGTTCAGGAGAGATTTTTAAACCGTATCAAGATATTCCTTCAGGGCTTCCAAAACGGCATCTTTATACGCGGCTTTTATATCATTTCTTCCCCAGCCGGTCTTTGTTTCCAGTTTTGCGAAGAATAATTCCTGTATTCGATTTAAGATCATTTGATTCATATCTTCACGAGATCAGTTAATTCATACTCCATTATTTTCCCTGACTCGTGTAATACGTTGTATATACGTATTTGCTTGCCGTTGTTTATGTGTGGAAATCGCTTCAATTCTGAGCTATCTATTGTTCCGGTGCTCTGAGATCCTTTTATTCTTACTTTATCGCCTGAGATCATTTTGTATATGTTTTAAGATACTTTTATTTACACTCAGTATTTCTGGGTAACGTTGGTTACTTCGAGATTAGATTTGGAGTGAAAAAATGTACAAAATGTTAACCCCTACCCCTAAAAGTAAAGGCTAACAAAGTTGTACAAAAGTTTACTTGTCGAATGAGTTTCTCGTTTATTTTTTTGCTCCAGGCGGATAATGTTACCAACCTACCTGAATTTAAACACTTTTTATTATTGTGGGAGCTATTACGTTTTCTTTCCAGATTCGTAATTGATAACCCACGACCTCTTGTTTAAATCGGTTGAGCTGTTTTGGTTAAGTGGAGAGCATTAGCAGCTAAAGCCCGTTTTAGTCGGGTACGCCTAGCCAGTATTATTATATAAATGCTGTGTTCCTATTATCATTTTCTCAGCGTGTATAAAACACAAAACCCCACCAAATTTAATTGATAGGGTTCTCGGTAAGGGTTTTGCTCGGACGAACCGATAAAAATCTTTATAAATCATCATTATTGAACCCCATCACAAGTCTAATAATGGTGCAAGTATAAGTATTTATTATCATATACTACAAATAAATACGACTTTTTTTGCAAAATATTCGCCAAAAGACACCAAAATAACGCACTTTTGCAATAAATCTATAAATTATTTTGCCTCTACGATACCTGCAAACATTGAATAGATGAAAATATATGATAATAAATACTTGTTTCGTGTAACAAATTATTATCATATACCGTTAAAGAAGTATATTTGACATAATAAATAATAATACTAACTACTACTAAATCGCACTACGATGAAAATAGACCTCTTTCCCCACGACACAACGCGCATAGTAGATGCGATCGAAGTTGACCCTTGCCACTATATCGATGAGCACCAAAAAGAAGTAGAAGTGTGCGAAGAATCAGAAGCTGATTTTTGGAGCGTATATGTACATTATCAAGGCGGCACCGTTAGCTGTGTCGCTGATTGTCAAACCAAAGAAGATGTTTACAAGGCCGCTGAGATGCTGAATCACCTTTTAAGTTGTCCCGATCCAAATGCCGACACAAAGCGCACAGAAATTGAATTGATGAAGATGTACGGGAACGTCTACGAAGATGTTGTTGGATATGATTTATATGAAGACATGAAAAAGAGCGGTCTACCATTCACGCTTGATGATATTAAAAAGTTGACAAAGGAAGCATTGAAAAATAATCTATAAATAACTCACTCAGTACTAACTATTATTAATACCCGCACTAACTATGAAAAATCAAGACAACAGCCTACAGCAAATTGTTCAACATGGATTAGATAACATGGAAAGCATACAGCCCGGACAAGAGGCGAGCGACCTGCACCACGAATTATATAATAGGGATTATTTCATAATCGGATATTACCAAGCGGAGCAATTCCTTGTAAATGGCCCCGGAGTATTCGCGGCAATCAGCGAAATACAGGAATACGAAAACGACAACTTCGGAGAGGTAAACACCGATTGCGGAAGCAGTGAAAAGGTTGCAAACATGTACGCATACATCAAAGGGGAAGAGGTTCTGCATAAGTGCCCAACACTTCAAAAACAATGGGACAAAAAACTTACAGCGGCAGATATCAAAAAGATCATCAAAGAATTAAAAGCACAATTATAACCTTTTTAGTTAGTACGGTGCCGGGGAAGTAGTGCATCCTCGGCACCTCCGAAAGGATCAGCAGAAAAGCACTCATTTAATAATAATCTTAATACAGGAAATCATGAAAAAGGAAGATATAAAATGGATTTGTACCGATGCAGATGAAGAGCAGTTCGGAAGACAAATAACAGAGAAAATATTTGAGTTCAAACAAAAAGACGTTGAGCCGACAATAATTGATATATCAAAATACCCCGCCAAGGAAGTTGAAAGTATTATTAATTCCTATGGATATACTCAGATGACAGGAGACAATATAGCCGATGGCCTAAACAATGTTGTTGATATGTACGGAAAGCAAGCAGGGTGGATAATTGCCGAGTGCATTTTTGAAAGTGAAATTTAACCATTGCGCGGAGCAACTAAAATAAATTACTAACTAAATACCCTCAGCGCTATGAAAAATCTAAAACACACCCCCTGAAAATGGGAAATTGAAGAGCCAAATTTTGAAGAGCTAACAATTTATGCAGACGATATAAACATCTGCACTGTATTAAGACAAGGCGAATATGAAGAACAAGGCAATGCTAACGCAAAGCTAATAGCAGCAGCACCAGAAATGCTGGATGCATTACAAGAAGCTGTTAAGTTTATGAATGCAGTCCCCAACAATAAATACGGGAAAAATTACGATTTGTGCTCTAAAATTGGCGACTTGATCAAAAAAGCCACCAAATAACCTCAGACGAGCACCGAAGAAATAAGTACTAACAAATCATTAAAATATCGCACTATGAAACATCTATTTCTACCGTACCCGCTTGCATTAATTGCAAAGGAAAAAGGATTTAATGAGCCGTGTTTAACCTCGTTTCACAAGAACGGAGACCTTGCCAAAATACCTGTTAATGAAGGAGAGGTTTTTTACATGAGCAACAAAGAATTTGATTATCTGGGGTGTTCAGGCATTTCTGCTCCCTTATACCAGCAGATAGTAGACTGGTTCAGAGAGAGACATAAAGTATTGATTGAAGTCTGCCATTCATTTGATGGGGGGAATCTAACATATCAGTATAGTGTAATCCAAAGAAAAACCATCGGTAGTGAATACACATCAACAGTTTACTACGAAGCCCTCGACAAAGCAATAGAAGAAGCATTTAAACTGATATAGATACAAGGAAATGAAAACATTTATAAATAACAAGGAGCACGAGGTTGTATACATCGACTACCAAGAGGGTAGCGTTCCGCACCAAGTATATACGGTTAAGGTTGAAAACGGCTGTTTATACACATGGGATTTCTTCGCCAACAACGGAGACAAAACAGACATTCGTTTTTATAATTCAGGATTTGGCGGAAGTCGAAAAAAAATACAAGCATCTAACTGGATAGATGAATTTATAGGGCAGTACTGGTTAGTGACAGGGGTAAAATTAAACGGCAAATCCAACGGTATTAAACTTGAAAAACCATTGAGAATAAAAGGATATTCAAGTACATCAATCAACCCCTTTAAAATTGGAGAGGAAACCTGCAGCAGGGAATATTGCGAAGAGTGTGGCTGTGAGAGTACAGAGTTCTGCTATAAGCACAAATACGAAGATGACGAGGGCAATGAGCGGTGGATACATAACGATGAATATTCAGGATAACATCAATTCAAAAATTTAACGCTATGACAACATTAACCGGGCATCTCACAGCCACCGAAAAGAAGCATATAAAAGCGATCCTATCAGCAGGACTATCCGAAGGGCGAGTAAACCGCAAGGACTACCGAATTAATCGCGTAGGAGATGTATTTGAGGTGCTTATCACCGCAATGGAGACGGCATGGTGTGAAACAGTCCCGCGATTGATAACTAACAAGCATACATTTAAAATGTAACGATATGAAAAACCAAAGTATCAGCACTCTAAAAGAGCGCATTGCAGCAAGTAAAACGATTATACTCTTAGAAAAAGCCACCCTTGAGGCACTGCAAAATCAACTGAGAGAAGCCGAAGGACATACGCCCGGGAAAATCGATATGCTTTTTTGTAGAACGATAGATATTGACACAGTTGGCCGCAGAAATCAGCCTCTAAAGAAGTAACACCGTCCAATGAGATCTCCGAAAGATTTCTCCGGACAAATGCGAACCTGATAAAATAATTCTCTTAGCTGAGATCCGCGTAAACGTGAAATCTTTTCACAGTAATTATATACTAAAATCTGAAAGCATGAACTATTTATCCTTTTACCTAGACTTCAAAACTGTTGAGCAGGGGCAAGACAAGCTCCGATTAATAGAGAAATTACGCGATAGAATGATCGAAGGATCAATGCTATATGACGTGTTATCGGCTGATTATCGAACCGTAGAAGATAAGCTGAACAAGTTAATCAGAAGGGAGCGGAAGAAATGAACAGCGACAAACCCAAGCCCGAATACATGAATCAGGCACTAATGCAGCATTCAATGAACTGGTGGGAACAGCGCAATCATGGCAATTACGATCAATATTTAATGCAAGAAATATTAGAAAGAAAATTAAACCTTACAAATTCTCCTAAAAAATGCACAGACACAACGACAACCAGACATCACACAGCGACCCCTACACAGCGGCTGAAAAATCAATTCTTAGCGCTTATCTCTCGGGTCAGATTGAGAAGGCCCGCAGAAAACTATTTCATGCTGGATGCCTCACGAAAGCGGAGTTTGGGCAGGTAATGGGAGATATAGCTTTCTTAAGGGGAATTGACTCAGAGATCTCTTTCGCAGCGCCTCCTAAAGAAGGATTACCGGACAGGCCACATCCCGGAGGATCTCCAGGATAAAACAGAAGTCGCATCAAAACCCTGGGTACGTAGCTGAGAAATATTACCCGTCAGAACGCACGATCCCGCAGAACTAATTTTTACACCGTTCCTTGAAATACTGTTTTACCTTAATTCGCTATGATGAAATCCATCTGCAGCTGGGTGACCTGAAGGAGGCTATTGTTTTGAATTGTCAATTTTTTATTTCTTTCTTCTTTGTCTTTTAAAGCTAGCGTCATAAGAGCCACTAGTTTACACTGATCACATTTGTTCATAAGCTAGGAGTGCCTTTGTTATTATGTGTAAGGGGATGATGTAATGAAGCTAATTTTTTATCGTTGTCGAACGCTGAATTTGATGAACCTCCCCCTTGAGCTTAACGTACTTCATTTCCAACTCATCGATAGACTTTTGCATGTTGTTGTACATCTCAGTGTATTGCTTAAATAACTCATCCATAGCTTTCTCTGGAACGTTTTTGTCATACGATTGTTGTGTAGACTCCTTGTGTTGCTCCGACTCTACCACCTTTTTGGATGTTTTTTGAGAGGGTGCTTGCTCCCCAGTTGCAAGGTAATGAAGATTCATGTCATACTCTTTACATAGTGCCACCAGGTAATCAATGTTCGGGACAACAAATTGCTTGGGCTTTCCCTTCCCAGGACTCCTGCCTACCAGCCAAGCGTCAACATTACTGATGTACACGTTGAGGGCTTTGGCAATAGCGTAGTTAGTCAGTTTTCTTTTATTAATGAGTTCCTCAATCAATCGTTCGTTAATAGGTGACTTGGTAGATGTAGATTTTTTCATGGGATGTTTAAAATTTATTTGTTTGATATTCAATTAGTTGACCAATACAACAAAAAATACTTATAAGAAAATTTTCAACATGAGTATAAATACTTACATTTGTCATAATTCGTCATAAGGCGTTATACAAATATATCATAAAAAGGTTTCAGCGACATGGAAATTAAATTAAAGAACTCAGTAAAGAAGCCTACAGGCCGGGTAAAAAAATATCCCTTTGATGATATGCAGGTCGGACAAATGTTTGAAGCGGGAGAATACTCAAACGAAGCATTAAGAAGCATACACGGAAGCATTCAGTATTTCAAAAGAAAACCGGGCAACAGCAGAAAAAAGTTTAGTTGCGCAAAAACCGACAAAGGTAAGCTGGGGGTGTGGCGAGATAAATAATAAATTGGGATATAGCTCAGATGGTAGAGCGGCAGAATCATAATCTGTAGGTCACTGGTTCGATCCCAGTTATCCCGACAACTAACACGTTCATTGACATAAATAAAATCATTAAAGGCGATTGAGCCTTTATCTGGTGCAGCATAGGCAGCGCGAAGACCTCTAATATTACTGAGTGAGCGACTTAAAGCAATGGTGCATACGTAGGTGAAACTGCGACAAACAGAACAATATCGCGGGTAGGTGATCCCGTGGGTAAGTCAACATTGATTAGTTTATCAAAGTAGATACTGCCTTTTGCCGAGACTTTGAGATAGTTGTATAGTACAATGAAAAGAAGTATATGCGGATTTAATTTGAACACAAAACACATAAGCGTTGGTAGGGAACTGTAAAGGGTTGTCCGCCAAAAGTTTAAACGAGAGGGAGTTTTTAATTCACGTCCTTGCCAACGCTTCTTAATATAAAACAGGCGCTTAATTCATAAGGTGTTACGTGCGCTATCAAACCTTATAAAATATTGCAGACTTGAAGTTTTGGATTGGGTTGTCCCCGGTCGCTTTCAAGTTTGTTTTTGTAACTACTGTAGCTCAGTTGGTAGAGCACAGGTTGCCATAGAAGTGAAAGCTGATGTGGTTGTCTGAGGTCGCGGGTTCGATCCCCGTCAGGAGTTCTAACCCCTTAAAAATTAATGAAATGAAAATAACGAAAGTTACAATGACAGGTGCAGATGATAGCATTAGCCCTAAAGATTTGTTTAGTATATCGGAGCGATATCCATTTGTAGAATGGGGGATTCTTGTTTCAAGAAACAGTCAAGGAAATAATAGATTCCCTTCAAAGAGTTGGATGGATGAGTTAGCGGAACTTGTAAAAAGAGATAATCCAGAGATGAAATTGTCTTGTCATTTATGCGGGAGATATGTGAACGAGGTGCTTCTTGGATCTGACCGCTTTGCTGATGAAATAGGCAAAATATGGAGCTTATTCAAAAGGGTTCAAATAAACACACACGGAATCAAGCACCCGTTTGAGCGAGAGGCGGTTGTTGACTTAAAAAGTTTTAACAAAGAAATAATTTTCCAGTTTGACGGTGCAAACAAGACCATACTTGACATTGCGATATCAGGCGGAGTAGATTGCTCAACCTTGTTTGATATGTCTCATGGAGCTGGTGTATTGCCGAAAGAGTGGCTAATTCCCATTGATGGTGTAAGATGTGGATATGCTGGCGGTCTTTCACCTGAGAATGTTTTTGAGCAAGTAAAGCTGATTGAAAGCAAAGTTGGAAACTATGAATTGTGGATTGATATGGAAACACAAATTCGCTCAGACAGTGACCAACGATTCGACTTAGAAAAAGTTGTATCAGTATTGGAATCTGTAAAGCCTTGGACTAAGTAGCCTCTTCCTTACCCCCCTATGGGGAAACAAAAAACAATTCCTGCTTGAAGTTAAACAGATTAGATGGGCAAACACTTAGACACCCACGGTCGGCAATCCAAGCCAGTTTAATAGAGAGAGAATGTTGTGTGGCGCTGCTAACCACTATGTAATGGAGGCCAATACACACAACCTCTTCTTCCTATGGTAACGGACAGGAATTTATTTTAAACCTTTTAATAAATGAAAATATGGGAATACTGAGTGAAAAGGCTGACATCCTCAGAGATGAACACCTGATACATATTAAAGCAATGCCGAGTAGCAACGGGGTGAAATTTACTTCTTGGGAATGGTGCTTAATGATTGGCAAAAAAGGTGGAGGCATCGAATACGTTGAACTGCCCAACTCAGTCACATACGAAGAAGGGATGAATAACGCAATAAACGAGGCTATCAAACACATTAAGCCCTGACCAACTTGAAAGCAAATAATTTTTATTACCCATTGACCCTACTCCGGTCAACCCCCCTGCTCATTTACGGAAATTAGGCTTGTGTGTCTTAATCTGTAAGGTGTGTCCTCGAAAGTAGGCAGGGGGACAATATTTACTAAATCTATTATAAAATGAACAGAGAAATAAAATTTAGAGTATTCAACGGAGTTGAAATGGAACACAAAGTAATGGCTGGCTTTTTAGGCGGGTTTTACGTTCAAGGAATGGATGAAAAAGATTCGGCAAGCATGAGTCCGTTTAATACAAAGTATCATGAAAACACCCAAATAATGCAATACACCGGACTAAAAGACAAGAACGGAAAAGAGATTTATGAGGGCGATGTAGTTCGCGCTTTGTATCCATACAGAACCACTCAAACCCACACCGGAGACAACATTCCTAATGGTAGTTACACGGAGCCAATGGAAGCGGGAATAAAAACAGACGAAGGAGTGGTCGTATTTAATGAGGGAGCATTTCGTCTTGAAACCGGAGAGGACAACGTTTTTAATTTTATTTCTACGCTCAGCGAATATGATAGACTTTGGGATTTGAAAGGCATTGAAGAGGCTATTCAATGGTATAAATCGGGAAGCGATCCAATGTTTGATGATCCCGAATCGGGCGATTTGATTTACTTAATGGAATTAGCAAAAGTCGAAACGTCTGAAGATCTCTGTAAGCTTTTTAGTGGATTAGAGATTATCAGTAACATTTACGAGAACCCTGAATTACTCCCATGACCAGCCCTATACTATGGTTTTCCGAAGAGGAAAAGAGAAACAATAAAATATTCCAATTATGAAAACAAGACTGCAATGGTTAAGACAACTGCCGGAGGATATATACCAAAAAGCCCTGGCGAACTTTCAAAGCGCAAATCTAAAGGATGGCCTTCCGGAGATGTACGGACATGACGATGAGCTCGAAAACATGAAGCAGGCCCTCGCAGGATCATTCCATTGGGAACCTTCTCCTGAAGGATTTGATTATTGGCATAACGTGCTTAATGAATATAATTCTAAAAATAATACTCATGTCAGAAACAGAAAAACTCATAGAGGCGCTAAATAAGAATACAGAGGCCCTCACCGCATACGCATCAGAATATTGTGAGACACAAGAAGCTGCAGTGATCCTTGGCTTTAAAGATACCAGGTATGTGAAGAAGCTATACGACCTTAATTTGCTCCCGCGATATTACCGGGAGAATAACGGCTTCAGGTATAAGAAAGCGGAATGTAAGAAAATCGCACTCTTGCTCGATTCAAAAGAAGCAGGGCTAACAGATAATCAGAAACTATCACTTTACGGAGGGAAATAATAAAATGGACATTAATATAATTCATAATGAATCTTGTCTTTCAGGTTTAAAGATGCTTGCAGATAATTCTATTGATTGTTGCGTTACTTCTCCGCCTTATTTCGGATTGAGGGATTATGGAACATCTGAGCAGATTGGCTTAGAAGAAACTCCTGAATTATTTGTGCAGCAGCTTGTAAATGTTTTTTCACAAGTTAAAAGAGTATTGAAGACGGAAGGAACGCTGTGGCTTAATATCGGAGATAGTTATTCTGGAAGCGGAAAAGGTGGCAATAACGATATGCATACTGGCCGGCCATTATCTTCATCAGGACACAAATATTCCGGACTAAAAAATAAAGACTTAATCGGCATTCCGTGGATGGTCGCCTTTGCTTTAAGAGCTAACGGATGGTATTTGAGACAGGATATTATTTGGAGCAAACCAAACCCAATGCCTGAATCAGTTACAGATAGATGCACAAAGGCACACGAATATATTTTCCTGTTAAGCAAATCAAATAAATATTATTACGATGCTGAATCCATAAAAGTAGTAGCTAAAAATCCTGAAGATGATCTACGAAGGATGCGTCAGCAAAAATCAGAAAACAAGTATGCTGCGACCGAAACTTTAAATGGCCTTCGACCGAGAAAGAGCGGTAACAAGGAACGAAAAAGCGGATCAGATAGGGGTTGCCCAGAAGGTACAGGATCAAATGTTTGCTCATCCGTTCCGTGGGAAGGCACAAAGGCCAATAAAAGATCGGTTTGGACTGTAACGACAAAACCATTTAAAGAGGCTCATTTTGCAACTTTCCCTGAAGACTTAATTGTAGACTGCATTAAAGCAGGATGTCCTGAAAACGGAATTGTTTTGGATCCATTTATGGGTGCCGGTACAACAGCATTGGTCGCAAAGAAATTGAATCGCAACTATATCGGCTATGAATTGAATGCTGATTATATAAAGATTGCAGAAACAAGGATATTTAATTCAATAGGGTTATTCGCTCCTACTTCTTAGGAAACAACTTATCCATTGCCTCATCGGTCTTCTCGGTGTAGAATGACTTAGCATATACCTCAGTCATCGTTACGGTAGCGTGTCCGAGCATATCTTTGATCGTATGGATGTCAACACCATTCTTTATCGCGTAGTCTGTAAATGAATGCCTGGAGGTATGAAAGGATATCGGTGGGATATTTAACGGCTTAGCGATATCCTTCAGGAAACCATTCAGCGAAGCATTGGCCGAAGAGATCGAATTGAAAGTATCTTTTATGTTGAACGTATAATTGTATCGCTTGATTATTTCAAGCGCCTGGGGCATTAATTTTAAGCTGCGTTCCTTATTGGTTTTATGCATCGTATACACCAGCCTCCCATCAATGAAGTTGGATTTATTTAACCGGCACATATCACCGAAGCGAACCCCGGCACAATAAAATGAGAACATATACATATCCCTTGCTTTGATCTCCTGATCTTTTTTCAGGACTACACTCTCAAGGGCCTGTATCTGATCAATTGTCAACCGGACCCGCTCAACACGTTTTTTATCAACCTTGAAATTAAGAAAAGGATTCTTATGGTATTCCATCCTACCGGATCTTACTAATTCCTTTACAACAGTTTTTACCCGGACGAAATTCTCATATATGGTATTCTCGCAGTTGCCTCTTTTTAATAAGAACAGTTCGAAGGCTTTTAGGAAGTCGTGATTTATATCCTGTATTCTTGCTTCAGATCGAAACTCCTTCATCTTTTGAAGAACAGTTTTTAATCGCTTGTAATGGCCGAATGAATGCTTGGCTTTAGTATAATCGATACGATCCTGGAAATGCTTGTAGAAATCATCGGTAGGAGGGATCGGATTCAATGTTTCACCCTTGAGGTAGTTGCTCTCGATCGCATTGAGCATCTCACGGATCTTCTCGTTGATCGCTGCAGCATTATCTTTGGTATCAACTTTCACCCGTTGAGACTTAGCGTCCCATTGCTTTACGGTGGCGCTTGCATTTACCGGGAAATACTTTACCTTTGATCCAATAGTAATCCTGATCTTAATCGGGAACGTTTTATCTGCCAGAGGACGATGGTCCCAAAGAATTGCCTTGATCTTCATTTTAAAAGTATTTTAAAAGTTTGCCAAACAAATATAACAAAACATTACAGAACTTTACAGTACTAATTCCTTCTGAGGAGGGCAAAAATAAAGGCAAAGCCCGTGTTTATTGGAGTTTGCCTCTTTTGGTAAAGTGACCCCATTTGTTTTGAAACCAAGTCCCACACAAGCAAAGACCAGTAAAGCATACAACTATTATTGGTTATTTCATTTTAACACTATTTTAAAAGTATTATGAGAGAAACACGCTACTACCAAACGGAAGCGCATGACGCTGTATTCTCTGCACTGAAACGAAATATTAAGCATCAGCTGCTTGTTATGGCAACCGGAACAGGGAAGACAAAAACAGCCGTTGATATCGTTAAGAAATTTAATTCTGTTCTGTGGATCACACACAACATTGAGCTGATAGAACAAAGCTCAATCGCTCTTTTGTCTGAATACCTGTCAATGGAGGTTCCGTTTCTGGAGGAGAATATTTCTGCCAGAGGTGGCATTGTATCGGTTTTAACATCGAAAGTCCCCGCGGACGATTTCACGCAAACAATACGAGATTCGATCGGGCTTATAAAAGAGGATACATTAATCACTGATAAGAAGTTCACGATTGCTTCTATACAAACACTTTGGAGAAGACTGAATCTTATACCGCCCGACACATTTGATGTTGTAGTAGTAGACGAGGCTCACCACGCGGGAGCTGCTACTTGGACCCGGACATTAAATCACTTCACACCAAAGTTAAGACTTGGGCTGACAGCAACTCCATGGAGAGCAGTAGACGATCTATCCCTAGATGATCTGTTCGAAGAGATTGTTTACGAGTACCCGATAGAAAAAGGTATCAAAGATGGATATCTGAGCAAGCCTTTTGCAATTAAAGTTGCGACCTCCGCGAATCTGGACAATGTTCACATGGCAGGGAGCGACTTTAATCAAAAGGAATTGAGCGATAAGGTGAACACACCAGAGCGAAACAACCTGATTGTTACTAAGTATTTGGAGTATGGTGCAGGAAGGCCTTTTATAGCGTTCTGCTGCAACGTGGAGCATACAATAGACCTGTGCAGGCATTTCACCGAAAGAGGCGTTAAAGCGAACTTTTTAGTAGGAGATAAGAATCTTTCTCCCGACCGGATCGGAGTGATCAAGTCATTTAAATCTCAAAATTTTATTAACGGAGAAGCCGAAGGATTGATCAACTGCATGATCGCCACGGAAGGATTTGACTTTGCGAATACAGCGTGCGTAATACAAGCATCTCCTACTAAATCAAAGACAAAATTTTACCAAATGATCGGCCGAGGGCTACGCAATAAGTCGGAAGCCTTTGTCGAGAAGTTCGGGCAGAATTGCTTGGTCCTCGATATAGTTGACAACACCACGAAGCATCGCGTCATTACCTGCGCTTCGGAAGATGATCAGCGGGACTTGGAGGATAAGATATTCATATCAGATGTTGACAGGCAGAAGATAAGAGATGTTGTCGCTGCTCGGGAGCGCATGGTGAGGATTGCCGACCGGAAGGAAGATGAGAGAGTAGAATTATTCAAGATCCCGAGGGTAAAAGTACTCTTTGGGAACAGGTCAGACGATCCGCTTAATCCCGGTCAGAAGCAGTGGCTGAAGATGAATAATTACGATACGGTAAATATATCCTACAACAGACATCAGTTTTTAACGCTGTTTTTCGCCTCTCCAGCACCCGAATCAGATATACAGATACTTCGCGACAACGGATACTCAATCAGTGACCCTGTGACGATCGGAGAAGCGGTAGAGGCAAAAAAACAGATCGCAGCACGAGCAGCAAAAGCAAATACTATCAGATTACAAAAAGAAGGTAAACTCTAAAAACTTAAGGATATGAATTTTTACATAGGACAAAAAGTGGTGTGCATCGCAAGTGGTGGTTGGTATTCGGCTAATGATGACAGAAAAGACCCTGGACCTAAAAAAGATGAAATATTAATCGTTGATTTTCTTGATTATACCCCAGGAGATTTTGGTTTAGGCTTTAATAAATATGACACGGAAGAAGGGTTCGCTATAGAACACTTCCGCCCCCTCCTCACCGACTCAATCGAATACGCAGAGAAGTTAGTAAAGGAACTCGAAATAGAGATCAACGAAGAAAATCTTGTAACAGCATGACACAAATCAACTACACACAACTGATCCTTGATGCTCTCCCAGGAGAATCCCTCCAGGAGAAATACGAACACCTGATCACTCTTAAAAAGAGGAAGGCCCCACGCGGACCTGCTCCTAAAAAGATATTCTTTCATGAATCGGAGATCTACGACAAGGAGAAGTTTAAGCAGACGTTCCCCGATTGGCCGCTTGCTAAATTGAAGCACTACTACGACTCTGCTGATACATATTCGGGAGAAGGGAATAAGTATGTCAACTGGGACAGGACCATTCACAATTGGGCCTCGCGGGACGATGCTCAGTCCAAGTATAAATGGGCGCCCGATAATGTGGTTGCAGATAAATTGAATGGGCTTGTCATGTAGTTTTAGTTTAATCATATAAGGGAGAGGTAAAAATGAAAAATAACAGTCTAAAAATATATCAATGTGGATAATGCCGAACAATCACTCTCTATACTCTCACTTTGCTCCGGAATGTGTGGCCTCGAAAGAGGACTTGAAAGAGCATTTTTTCGACTTAATTGGCCTGAGCCGAAAGCAATCGCTTATGTGGAGATCGAAGCCTTTGTCTGCTGGAATCTGGTTAAGCAAATGGAACAAGGTTTATTGGTTCCCGCACCTGTTAACACGAACCTTAAAACCATCAATTGGGAAGTCTTTCGAGGAAAAGTTTTCGGAATCACTGGAGGTTATCCCTGTCAGCCATTTTCAGTTGCTGGAAAACAAGGCGGCACAGACGACCCTCGACATCTCTGGCCATACATCAAAGAAGGAGTACGAACAATTAGACCTGTTTTCTGCTTCTTTGAAAACGTCAGAAACCACCTCAATATCGGGTACGAGCAAGTTAAAGCAGACTTGGAAGGACTTGGTTACACAGTTAGGGAAGGAATCTATTCAGCGGAAGAAACAGGCGCGCCTCACAAGAGAGATAGGTTGTTTGTCCTCGCAATTTTGGACAACGCCAACGGTTCACCAGCAGCTAGTGAAATACCAGCAAGGAGGAACACCGCTGGCTTGTCAGGTTCAAATTTGTGGCACTCCTCGAAATCCAACGAATGCGGGACACGGTTATGCGAAAAATTCAGACAAAGGACGGTTAGAGGATCAGGTAATGAATTGGCCGACTCCAACGACACGGGACTACAAGGATGGAACAGCAGAGAGCTGCAAGAATGTTCCGGAGAATGCACTACTCGGACGAGTAGTGCATCAGAGAAATGGCCAGCAAGACCAGGCGAAGATCAGCACGAATGGGAACACCCACGTATTGAATCCAAATTGGGTTTTTCAATTAATGGGTACAACTTTAGAGAAGACCTTTTGCGATTATCGGGAAATGGAGTCGTGGAAGATGCAGCAGAGATAGCCTTTATTGATCTTTTGAGAAAACACAGTTTAGTTCTTCCCCCTTAGAGAAAACAAGATTTAATATTAACCACTTAAATAATTGAAAAACAGATGATTTACGCTATTCCGAATGACAACTATCCAAAAACAGATCAATTCACAGAAGAGATAATTTACAAAGATGAAAATGATTTTGAGTGGCGAATTGCCAGAATCGTAAACGGTTTTATTGTAAAGTATTTCGGTGACGTTTATTTTTCCCCGACCACTTTTGAATGCGAATTGAAAACAGGAAAAACCGTAAGAATAAAGAATACTCTTTGCATCTTTTTTAAAGAAACCGACTTTGATACATTCTATCATGTCAGAGAAGTAATTAAAAAAGGTTACACAGATGATATATGGGACACCTTCGAAGAGCTTTTTACAGACAGGCTTAATGAAAACAAAGATGTCTTAGAAAGCGAAGTAATTGATTTTTAACCACCCCTATTAGAAAACATAAATTAAAATAAGAACTATGAAAAAAATATCAGAAAGAGTCCACGAAACATTTATGAATTGCCTTTTTTCAGACGAAGAGTCAACGGATATTCACGTTATTGGCGAAGGCGTACAAACGAAAGTCGGGTTTCATCCAGAGCGGTTGAAAGCAGCAGAGCCAACTATCGCTGAAATATTAGATGAAATGCCGGATGAATTTAAAAAGAATGCTGGTGGCGGAGGCTGGTCTTTCCTAAACCTGTGTCACGACAAAAACGGCAATCAGTGGGCAGATCTTCATAAAACAATGGACGAGCTTGTAATGCTTGGGGTTGCTACCGGAAAGATTTCTTTTTTATTGCCGCGCGAACTTTGGTCATCATTACCTGGTGGAATGCCTTATTTGGTTATAAGCTAACAAATCTCTAATCCATGACCGACACCCACAAACAAATAGAAAAGATGAAAATACTGCTTTGGCTTGACGATATAAGAAATCCATTAGAGGATAATTGGCTTGTTTTTTCTCCCATTGAACAGCCTTTTGAAGTTGTTTGGATGAAAACTTATAAAGAATTTACAAGATGGATTACGAACAACGGATTGCCAACAGGAATTTGCTTTGATCACGATTTAAGTGATTTCCAGGCAATGAAAAGCGGTTATCCTGAACTAATGGAAGATGTGGACTATCCTTTAGAAGAAAAGACGGGCAAGGATTGCGCTAATTGGTTGGTTGAATATTGCATGGATAAGAACTTGAAATTACCGCTTTATAATATACAGTCGGCAAATCCAGCAGGGAAAGAAAATATAAATTCATTACTACAAAACTTTATTAAACATCAATCAGCATGAAAGACCTAAACGACATCCTGCTAAACGAAGGAGTTTCAGGAATACACAAGCACTACAACGAACAATACAAAACATCTCTTATATGGGTTTTCTTAATCGGCTTGGTTATAGGAAGCATTGGAGCTATTATTTAACAACTGAAACATGAAAGAATTTATCATTTGCGCTGCGAATTATTATAACGATGGCGAGAAATACGAAAACCAACCTTCGGGAACACCGTCTACCGGATTTGTTGTTTGTGGTCACAGGCATCACAACTGCATTTTTATTTTTGCTAAAATAGTTGGTTTTCCTTACGATGAAAATGGATTACGAATAATGAGAACAGAGGTGCAAGGATTTTTGACAAACACGAATAAGTTCGTTACAAGAAAACAAGCCCTTGTTATTGCAAAAGAAGCAGGGCAAATAATCACAGGCGAAGGAAACAGCGCACTTGGATTATTCAGTGAAGATCTATACTAAGGAGCTATTATTTAAACTTTTAAAACACATACAAACGAAATGAAGAAATGTTACATTGCCGGAAAGATAGGCGACCTTACCGAAGTAGAATACAAAGCCAACTTTGAACAAGCAAAAGCAGAAGTGCGTGAAATGGGGTTTGAGCCTGTTTCTCCTGTCGATCTGCCACACAATCACAGTAAATCTTGGGGAGCGTACATGAAAGAGGATTTAATAGCCTTGCTTCAATGCGATGCTGTTTATGCCCAGCGCAACGTTCGTTTTTCTCCGGGCGGAATGATTGAAATAGAAACAGCCTTAAAGGTCGGAATAAACGTTATCCACCAGCCTTAACCCCATCCCTTACTAATACAGAAACAAAATGAAAACAAACGACCAAGAGAGACTAACAGCAGAGGAAAAAAGATATGCAGACATTCATTCTATTCTTATAGAGTTTGAAAACAGTCCTAAATCTACATTTCCAGATACGATTAATAAAATAGAATCAGTGTTCGCCTCCCAACAACCAGTAGAAGGAAAGAGTGTGAAAGATTTTTTAATTGATAGAGGATATGAATTTGAGAATGAAATAAGTAAAGGGGTTGTAGAAATTCTTTTAGCTGATTTCGCCTCTCAAACCCATAAGAAAGAGGAAGTGAAAGATGGATTTGAGGTGTTTTTAGAAAACATAATTACAAAGAATGAAGATAAAACAGGAGAGGCTAAAACGATTGTGTTAATTGTTCGATCAATACTTTCAAAATACCAAAAACTTTCATCTCCTGTTCATCAAGAGGGAAAATGGAGTAAGGAATATACGAAGCATGTTATTGATACCATAAATGAATGTCCTGTTATAGAGTGCGATTATCCAAAATGTAAATGTGCTCCCCAATCAGATAGAGATAAACAGGAAGGAGAGAATAAATGAGAAGAACGGATAAAATAATAAAAAATTTATCTACTCCCCAAGAGATAGTAAATAAGAAAAAGGTTAAATTAAAGAATCTTAAAAAAGAGGTTGCCTATTTAGAAATGCGCGAGAATACAGGGACGAAAAATAAATATTCTTTGGTTGAGCTAATGAACAAAGTTTATAGTATTAATGATATTGGTCAATCAATTACAGCAGGTGGATCAATGTATGAAGAATAATTTAACCACCCCTAACAATAAAGACGCATGAAAACATACTACGTAGCTACTCCGATAAGGGAGGTTAAAATTGATGAATTAGAAGATGGCAAGTATTACGATTGCCGAGTAAAGGTTATGCTTCCAAGTGAAAGACCACACCGCTTACTTGAATTGCGCTATTGTGGTGCTGGTAAATTCATTGACGATGAAACTAAAGCAAGATGGTATTCACATGAAATTGTTTCTATTAATCTTCCTTTCGTTCCCGCTAAAGGGAAAGAGGAAATAATCGAAACCATCCACCGATTAAGTCAAGATTTTTTTGATAAGCAAATCGCATACAAAAAATACAAGTCCGATTTGACGGAATCTCTCGACTCCTACGCCTTATCCAACCTTCCGAAAGAGAGCGGGAAAGAGGTGGAGGATTTAAGGTTAGCGTATAAAGCGGGGTACTATCAAGACCCTATACATGGAAAATATGGCTCACAGGACGAAAATCTAAAGTTTGAAAATTTCATCAAACAACATTGCTCCCTCCCTCCTAACATCAGTAAAGAGAGCGAAGCAGTGGATATGCTTAATTGGGCTTCAAATGAAGGCTGGAGTTTTGTTAATGGGCTATGGATAAACTCAGAAATTAATGATAACAACCAATCGTCTTTAACGCCATTCGAGTTTTACCAGCTATTCCTTAAAGAGAAACAATAAAGATCAACCACCTTTAAACTAATAAAATTATGAAGACAGAAGAAGAAGAAGCACTTACGGAACTCCTCACCTTTTGCTTTGAACCGGGAGAAATTTCCGGCAGAAGCAATATTAATACCGCTATTGCAATGCTTGGAACATTTTTAGGCACGTATAGACCCGTTTCGGAAGAGGCAAAGATACCGATGGAGGAAGTGTGTGAGAAGGTTGAGTACATTCTAAATCCAAAACACTTAAACGATTTATTCACTTTCCTTGAAGTAAAAAACGCCATCCTTGCAGTAACCTGAACTACTAACCAATAGCTAACAAATAAACTACTAAGACATGAAAACAGCAAGCCTAGCGAAAGAAGATTTAATCCGTTGGATTACAGTTGAAAATGGATTCATTCAACATCCCAATAACATAGAAAAACTAAGGAATAAAATTGAAGAAATAGAAGCTGCATCAAAAGAGAGCAGAGAGCCGGACGGATATTTGATAGATGGTAATTTTCATAAGGAAATGAATAGTTATGCAGGAGACCAAATTGTGCAGCCCCTTTACTTCTCTCCTATTCCTGTAAAAGAAGAAGCAAAGATTAAGGATGGATTTCAGGAGTATTTGGATGAAGAGATCAGATTCTGCGAACATCAAATTTTAAACGTAGCCATGTTGGAGATAGATAGAGATCAAAAAAGAGGTGCGCTAATTGCTCTAAAAGACGCTTTTTCTGAATATAAAAAACTTTTAAAAGAAGAAGCAATAGAGGTGACGGATGAATTAAAAAGGATTGTTTTTGAGTCTTTGGGAGAAGTATCTATGTGTTGGACTCCAAGACCTTCGTCACAAGTTTTTGATAGCACGAAAGCGATGGAAATAGGCGATAAGCTTGTTGAGGATTTGCGATCTCTATATGAAGGGAAGAAAGGGGGAAAGAATGGATAATATTTATACACCAAGAACTGACGGGAAGCCTCACTGTTTTGGATTAATGACATGGATTTTAAAATACAGAGAGGGCGATGAGCCTCCGCAATCTGTATGCGATTGCCCTCACAAAGAAACGTGCATGGAATTAACAAGAAATCCAGCCAATCTAAAGGAGAAATAAAAATGAGAGTAGAGCACCGGGAATTTGAAACGGTAGAAGTTTTCTATTCCAAAAAGAATTTAAAGGAGCTGAGATTTCTAGTAAAAAAGCTAAAATTAGAAGGCTTGAAGCGCATTATTCCGAAACTTAAAAACGAACAAAAGGATTAAACCCTAACAACAGATGAGCATGACAGAACAGGAAAAGAACCCGTATACTTTAGTCTGGTACAGGAGAGGGTGGAGCAGAAAGAGAACCGAAATAAATAACGCTAAGTTCTGGGAATGGGAACACAAACACGGGAACTTGGCAGGAAGTAAGAACAATACTTAACAATATGTAAGATGAAAACAATAATTCTATTTATGCTACTCTTTATTGCTATTGAAACATGGAAGTCGTATGTTGTTTTTGATTTAAAGGCGGGAGTATATAGAGTGTATTATTTTAACATATTCAATCCTTAACCTTTATTCTGAATAGCATTAAGACAAAATAAATAACACGATATTATGACAATTTCAGAAGATACAGTAAAGCGGATAAAGGATAAGATGGTCATCGAGGAAGTTGTCCAGGATCTCATTACACTATCCAAAAAGGGTATCAACCTCATAGGACTGTGCCCCTTTCATTCTGAGAAAACACCATCCTTCTACGTCTCTCCTTCTAAGCAGATCTGTAAATGCTTTGGCTGTAGTAAAGGTGGCGATGCGATATTCTTTCTGATGGAGGGCCAAAAGATGTCTTATCCTGAAGCGTTGAAGCATCTAGCCAACAAATACAACATCCCTCTAGAGGAAGAGTCAAAGGTATTCGTTCTCCCGGAATGGCGAAATAAGACTGACCTCTCAGAGAAGATCGTTAAATGGTTTGAGTCCCGGAAGATCTCTCAGAAAACGCTTTTAAGAGCAAAAGTCACTGAAGGGGTACACTTCATGCCGCAACTAGAGAAAGAGGTCAACACAGTCCAATTTAACTACTTCAGAGATGATGTTTTAACGAACGTCAAATACAGGGACAATCAAAAGAACTTCGCACTTCATCCAAAGTCCGAGCTGATCTATTACAACATCGATTCGGTCAAGGGCAAAAAAGAAGTGTTTATCGTAGAAGGTGAGATGGACGCGTTATCACTGATTGAGGCCGGTTATGATAATGAGACTCGAGGAGTCGTATCCGTTCCGAACGGTGCAAGTGTAAAGAACAACAACACCGCATACGTTGACAACTCTATATCTCTCTTTGAGAAAATAAAAACCATTTACATTGCCGTTGATAATGATATTGTCGGACGTAAGCTCAGGGACGAATTAGCTGATCGATACGGTAAGGATAGGTGCAAGTTTATCGAATGGAAAGATAAAAAGGATGCCAACGATGTTTTAAAGGAATACGGCATACAAGGTGTGATAGATTGCTGTTCTTCGGCCCAAAACTTCCCAGTAGAAGGAATCTATACTGTCAGCGATTTCGGATACGAGATTGACGATATGTATGTAAATGGACTGGATCGAGGAGTCTCTACTAAATTGTGGGATTTTCCATTACGATTTGTATTGGGGTACATGACTGTAATAACTGGAATTCCTGGGATGGGTAAGTCAGCGTTTGTTGATGAGATCACGCTCAGGCTGCTTATCCACAATGGATGGAAGGGCGCTTATTACTCTCCGGAGAATCGGCCGACACAGTTGCACTTCAGTAAGCTTGCCCGGCATCTCACAGGAAAGCACTGGGATGGAGACAACAAAATGACTCCCGAAGATTACAAACAAGTAAAAGACTTTCTCGACAAGAAGGTCTTTTTTATTTTACCGGAAAAGGATTTCACACTCAAGTCAATTTGCGATAAAGCGCTTGAAGCAAAACTAAAGTATGGCATCAAATGGTTTGTGATCGATGCATGGAGTAAACTGGAGCACTTAGGCGGCAATGACCCTGCTTATATCGGAAGAGAATTGAATTACCTGAGCGAGTTCTGCAAGGCGAATCAATTACACTGTATTATGGTAGCGCATCCTACAAAAATAGAAAAGGATAAACGAACTGACGAATACCCCGTTCCTACGCTTTATAATATCTCTGGCGGAGCGATGTTCTACAACATGTTTGATAACGGACTCTCAATATACGTCAATTGGAAAACAGGCGAAGTTGAGGTCCATCGGCAAAAAATAAAATTTGATCACTGGGGGTGGAAAGGAATGAGTAAGTACAAATTTGACGAAACATCTCTTAGATATTACAACGAACTACACCCCGAGACAAAAAACTGGATCACGGGGCTGGAGATCGTCAAACCTCCTCCACCTCCTACTATTCAGGAGAAATTATTCGAAACAAATGAAATTATAAGTGAACCGGGCCCATCAGAAGATGAGCCTTTTTAATTCCTAAAAACCATGGCAAAAATAATAGTACCAGTAACCGAATCGATCTTCATCCGAATCACTGAAGACGACCAAATAATCGTTGTAAAATGAGTCAGTTAGCGATAGAAGTGGAAATCAAACCTCATGTAGGTGATCGCCACACAGAAGCAATGGCGGAGTATTTAAAGGCGGACAAGCCTAAGAACCACCGGATACATTTATGCTACTGTCCGAGCAATAAAGAGTACTTCGTTTCACGATTCTTCTCTAAAGAATACATCATCAATCATCAGAAATCAATTAAAATAATTCAATAAAACTAACCTATGGCAAACAAAAAATTATTAGATGTGGCTACAATCATTTTAGCCAAAAACAAGCAAGGATTTTTAATAGGAAGCCTTGCATTACAATTATAGGGATTTTTAACAAGAAGAGAGCCTCACGATATTGACATTTTTCTTCCATATGATTCCGACTCTTTTGAATGCGTTGAAGGAATGGAGCCTTACAGGAGAGAAGGGGAAGATAAATATGATGAGGAATATTATTCCAGGGAATCGTATCGAATTAAAAGAGATGACGATGATTTTTTAGGCGATGACACATATATCGATATTCTCCGAGCTGTCAATTCAGATCACCCCACTTTGAAGACTTGCTTCACGGGCGATACAAACTGCGTATTGTTTGATGAGATAATGAAATTCAAGGTTAACCATGCATTATCAGGAGAGCACCACACCAGATATAAGCACAAAGACGATTTAATATTCATGCTTGTAGCAAATAAATAGCCTATGACAGCAACTTCAAAACAATTAACGACAAAAGATTCCGCTGAAGCATTTTTAGCTTTAAAGAAATCTTCAATGGAGATCGCAGCAGCATGTGATAAAATATCCATTACAGACGACACCTCACTGCAACTCGCAACGCAAAATCTTCGGAACCTAAATTCAACGATCGGACAAATAGAGATAATTCGTGTAGCGGAGAAAAAGCCTTACAAAGAAGCCGGAGAACAGATTGATGCTCTGGCAAAAGAGTTATCAAAGCCATTAGCTCTATCTCTTGATGCCGGGAAAAAGAAAATCCTGAAATACAACAATGATAAACTTGCCGCTGCGAATGCAGAACAAAACCGGATCAACGGAATCAAATCTGAGATCTCAAAATATTCTGCGGATGCAATGAAGGCATTCAACGAATGTAAAACGATTGAGGACCTGACCGCTAAACGAGATGATCTGATTAAGAATTATTTCGCTCCAGGAACATGGGCGGAGTTCGATGCAGACTATCAAAATGTAAGAGTCGTTCTCAACGATTACTGCAAGCAAAGACGCATTGAGATACAAACTCCTGCTCAGGTCGATGAAACCGCTTCAGAAGCGATAAAAGAAGCCCTTGAGGAGAAAGTAGCCGAGGTCGGTATTCAAGAAGTCGCTAATGCGGAGTTCACAACCACCACAAAGTTCAGAGGATTGCCCCGCTACCGGATTATCGATGAAGCAGCTATCCCAAGAGAATGGCTGATGGTGGATGACGCTAAAGTAAAAGCCTACCAGAAAGAGAATAAAGAAACCCTCAGCAATGGTGAGGTAGTAACAGGTATAGAGTTCTATATCGAGGAAAATGTAAAAATTTAATTGTAAAATAAAATGAAAGCAAATACAAAATCAATTCACGCAAAACTTTACACATTCACATATACAACCGACTTGCCAAACAACCTTTGTCCTTACTTCTGGAAACTGGTGTTTGCCACACTTGTCTTTATACCAAATTTCGTAATACAAACTCCCGCTTTAATATGGAATTTTTTCAGTAAAACATTTACCGATTTAAATGAAAAACGGGGTGTTGGGTTCGTAATTTATGTGGCAATAACCATCCTAAGCTTTATCGGATTCACGAACTATCATTTGATCAAAGCTTTATTCAATTACTACTCGTATGATCATGGCGCTGCAGTGAATGGAGGAATAATTGATTCTGGCATAGCAATATGTTTGATATGGTCTCTGATAGCGTATTGGATACGGAAGCACCGAAAATATTCCCCTCCAAAAGACAGCGTATTAAAGGAGTTCGTCAAAGCCAAATACAACAATTACTGCCCGAAAATAGATTGGGAATAAAAAACTTTTAATAATAATCAATAATAATTTAACCTTAAAACAAAACAACAATTATGAGCAGAATTGACCCAGAACAAAACAGACCAATTAATCCAGCAAGACACTTCTTCGAATGGAGTGGGAAAGACGGAGAGCTTACCTACTACGACAAAGAGAAAACGCGCCCAGATGTAGCCGAAATTGAAGCGCAGATCGCAAATCTTACCGCTTCGTTAGCAACAACACCTGATGTAGCTAAAAAAGCCGTTAACGACATCATCAACGATCTAAAAAAGAAGAAGGATTCACACAATATTCCAGTGAAAACACCCTTTACTTTCATCGTTCTTGACAGAATGATTACGCTTGGAGGATACAACAAGTCTGAATCGATTGGATATTATTCCAATGAGATAAAAAAGGATGAATTGAAAACAGCAATCTTTAAAGTTCGATCAAAGAATGGTGCTGAAGCAGAAGGTCTTTATGAGAACATCAAGGGAAAGCTTTCAGGATTGAAGTACACAGAGGTCGTGTACATTGCTTTTGTGGAAGAAAAAGAATTCCATATCGGAGCTATCAGAATGTCAGGGTCTTCATTAACAGCATGGTTCAACTATGTCAACGGAGAAGTTGATCCAAAAACCAAGAAAAGAATATCTTCTCCAAATGATCCATACAAAGGAGCCGTTGTTTTAAGCAAAGGAGAAGAGTTAATTAATGGAGAAACGAGGTATTACCCTCCAATGTTTATTCAGAAAGAGATAAAACCTGAAACGGAACAGAAAGCCATCGACCTAACAATTACCTTATCTGAGTACCATAAAGCTTATTTCGCTTATCAGTGGAAGGATAGCACTGTTGGAACAGAAGAAACCGCTGCGCCTGAGACATCTGTCGCAGAAACAATCGAGGAGCCTAAAGCAGAAACTCGCTCAGCGAAGGAAATCGCAATGGAGAAGCAAGCGGCAGTATCAAGTGAAGCAGATCCATTTGATGACGATTTACCTTTTTAACATTAACAGGGGAGGTGCTTTGTCTCCCCTTATTTTTAAATCTTAATTCCTAAAACAATGTCAAGATCAACAGAACAAAAACTATCACAAATACCCTGCGGGACACATTTAGTCGCTCCTATCACAGCGGAAGTCATCCGAGGACACGATAACCTCCCTGTGGTCACAAAAGAGGGCGCAAAAGGAGTAACAATCCGCTTCGGGGAAACTACCGGAGAGGGACATCTCACAGATCACGATTTCTGGGTTCCTTCTTCGCAGTATGCTAAATTCTGCATAGCGATGTCCGTGGACACTTCAAAACCTTTCCGCGAACAAGTAATCGGTAAGGCGTTATGGATATGTGTCCGCGAGATAAAATTAATGTCAGGCGATAAGCAGGTCGGATCACGTAATGAGATATTCGATTTTATAGAATGTGTCGATGTGTTGCAGAAGCCGATCGTTTCAGGCGATCCTTGTCAGAGAGCTAATAACACACCACTGGGAGTATTTGTCGATTATGAGCAAGTAGAGGGGACAAAAACGAGTTGGGTAGGCTCAGATGCTCTGTCGGTTAATGATTTCGTAGATGTTCATACTCAGGAAACAAGATCGTTCTCAAATAAACTTGCAGCGGAAGGATACACAGAAGATGTTGTTTTCGGAGTGAATCAAAAGACGGGGAAAGCTGTTAATGGAGATGAGAAGTTGGAATTAGCAGTGGCTTTGATAACAGGGAATCCATTACCTGCCGATGAGTCATTAATTAAACAAATGGTTCCACTACAAGATTCAATTGATAGCATTGAAAACAACATGAAAGCAAAACTTGCTCTCGGCAAAAAGATAATCGCTGAGGGAGAGAAGAAAGATATGTCTTCATTGAATCAGAAAAATACTGTTCACATTAAAGAGACTGATGGCAAAATCACAAACGGAAAGATGGAGTGGACAGATGATGCAAAAACTAAAGTAGAATTTATTCCCGATCCCTTCGAAGAAGAATTAAATAATATAACCCCCGAAAAGACCAAAGAAAAACCTTCTGCGGATTCTGATTGGGATGATCTTTAAAAACACAACGACATGAACCAAACAAAACATTTAGAACTATTAAAAGCAAAAATTGATATTCTGTCTTGCATAAAAGAATATGGACCCCCTTGCGTTTAATTGTCTCACGAGTTGCGGCATATAATTCATTCTATGGATAAATATGAATTTGATCTCCGCACCGAAATCATGAGTAAAATCATTTGCAATGTTATGAAGAACAACTTCAACGTCATCCTTCACACCGAAACGGAGGAAATAACTTTTTCTGTCACAAAAAAACCTTTAGGCGGATTAAAAAGAAAGAGTCTAAAAAATTTCATTAAAGAATTTTGTAATATAAAATAACTATGCACTTAAAACACTTTGGAAAAATAATCAACGGTCAGCGGTTCTACTACAACGCGGACCTGCACAAAGAAGCCCTCCACAAGCTCGAAGGACAGGAGTTCGAGGAAACGATCAAACTCAAGCACAAGCCGGTCTCCCACGATGCCTTCGGGTATTATTACGGAGCAGTGATCGGAACAGCGCTTGAGTTTGAGATGTTCGGAGGATGGACAAAAGATGAAGTAGATGATTTCTTCTCCGATATGTTCCTATCGTACACGAAAACGCTCTGTTTAAAACAGGATTCCGGTGACGATGATCTCTACACTGTCCGGAAGATCGAAAGCAAAGGAAACGGGTTCTCTTCAAAGAAAATGAAGGAGTTCACTGATAAAGTAATAATCTGGCTTGCCGAGAATAACATTGTCGTTCCTCCTTCCGAGGCATGGCATCTTGGACGCTATAAAACTGAAACGATAAAATGAGAGATAGAAATTTAGTCTTAAAGGAATTCGATTTTAAAAGCAGTCGAGGTTTCGAAATGTTTAATCCGAACAGGATTGGAAGAATAGAGTTGCAGCGTTCGTATTACAGGAAGAAGACACAGGCGGAAAGGAGGTTTGATAAGCTCATAGAAAAGATGCAGCGATATCAGGCTATAAGAAATAGAATTATAGTTGTTCTCTTAGTACTACTCACGATTCCTGCTTTGATTGTAGCTGCACTACTAATTGCTTCAATATTCAATTTTATGCCTATTTCCATATTTTGTGGTGGCATGGCTGGGTTAGGGATATGCCTTTCTCCATTTTTCTGGGAGGAGCAGTTCGACTGCAGCATCTGGGCACAAACCATTAAGCATAAAGGAAAGGTATATCATTACTTAGACTATCAATACTATCTATGACAAACTCAAAACTCCCCCGCTGCCTTCTCCGGGAATCAGATTCTCTCAGGCAGCACCTGCTTACAAAGTGGAAAGGTAAACGTCAGATGGCAATCCTGAAAGATGCCAACGATAACGGAATACACTTCACAGCAGCATCTCTCTCCAGGTACATTAAATCGGGGAACGTGAAAGGATCTCTTACAGCAGAGCATCTCATTTACTTAGCTGATAAATATGGGATAGAGATAAAATTGAAAGTAAAACATAAACGAACGAAGGCAAATGGGACATGACAATACGGTTCTGCGAACGGAGATATTAAAAAGGCATCACCAAGGAGCGACCGACAAGGCAATTTCTGATGATCTTGGCACGAATGAGCCCTTCGTTGAGAAAGTAATCAACGAGATGCGTGAAGCGAAGATTTCTGCTTACATGGCGAAACGGGATGAGACGATCGGAAAGCAGATAATCGCCACACAATCGATCATAAATAAAGCGAACAAATCCTCTCCTGAATTTATCCTCGTCACCGATAACGAAGAAATAAGACAATTAGCAATTAAACTAAAATTTATAGCAGCATGATCGACAACATGGAAGCACCGGAAAATGACCTTAAAAATAGAAAAGGTAAAATCAAACTGAACAGATACCTCATCAGGGAGGATCCCAATGAGAAGCAATTAAAAGCATTGTTCTCAAATTTCTTTCCAGTAAACATTGAAACAACACCCTGGGACGATATAATGATAATTCATGGCTACTCTCCACTATTCAGGAAAATCAATGAGGAGGAAATGTACCCGGAATACATTGCTTACTTAAAGTCAAACGATGATCTGTCGATTTCACTGGACAGAATGGAGGAGGTTGCATCATGAGTTGGACGCAAGCAGATATGGATAAGCTCCAATTAAAGGACAACGGTGACGGAACCTTCTCGAAACCGAAAACGGTATTGCAGCCGAGGGATAAAGAAAAATTTTCAAATCCACTTGATCCACAACAATATAGAAATAACCATAAGTTAACCGGAACGGCAGACTTTAGCAACGTTCAACTATTTGAAAAAAATACTTCCGCTCAGTTGATAGTTGTCAACAGTAAACCGGAAAAGAAAGCGAAGGTCATCCCACTGGTATACTTCAACGGGATGGACATACAGGATGTATACGCCAAATGTGAGCGTGAAGGAACAATCTTTATTAAGGGGAATGTTCCTTCCTCAAAGAACGCCATGGTTCCGTTTAAAGGAGGAATGGTTTACAGTAAACCCACAACTGATTATAAAGAGCAAACCGATATTCATTGGAGAGTCTTTAAGACCAGATTTAAAGAAATGCTTACCGGTAAATCAAAGCCGTACAAAATTGAAATGACCTTCATTCGGGACTCTCGCAGAAAAGCCGATCACCATAATCTCTGTCAGTTACCAATGGACTTAATGGTAAAGCACGGATGGCTCACAGATGACAACATGGACGAGGCGCTTGTAATTCCCGGAAATCCTCCATACGGGTTTGATCCTAAGCTCGGAGGAGTAATAATTCGAATAATTTAAAACTAAATAAAATGGAAATACAGACACTGCCAAAAATTTACAAATTCGTTCCGATCAAGGAAGTTGATTTTGACACACTCGAGAACTTTGAATCATATTTGTGTACAGCCTATGACATAAATGACGAAACACCACTAGGCCCCGAGCCTCCTCATTGCGAAGTTTATTTAAAGTGGTACAAACAAGCCGGAATTTTTATAGACCCAAATGAAAATAATTGGGATAAGATGGAGATTGTTTCTATCCTAATGCCATTTGCGCCAGTCATGTCTACCGATGAAATTAGAGACATGGTAAAGGATGTTTTGTACCGAAAATCAGACTCTGAAGTTAACGTTTGGGACAATTCCTTGCTAATAGACGCACTTGTTGGTGTCATTGTTCTTTAAAAGATGAGTGACGAATTCGCCTTCTCCATGAAACCTTTCTACGAATCTACGTCAATAAAGCCTCTCCTGCAGAATGCTATCGTGCTGATCAAAGGACGTAAATGCCGAGTTGAGAGATGGTTCTTTAAAGATCAGCACTGCTACATCTTCATCGACATAGATATCGAAAGTAAGGAGCCTAAAATAAAACCCTTCGGAGCAAAACCCTCCCAGGTACAAACAGCAATTAACTCTAACAAAATAACAATTCTAAAATATGGAACAGAACACTTCTTTGATTAACCTCACTCCGGTAGACTCCTCAACAATAGCTGCTATAGGGCACGAGAACAACACGCTTTACGTATTCTTTCACAAGGGTACTTATTACCGGTACGAAGACATCACATCTCAGCAAGCCGAATCTATATTAACAGCTCATTCAGCAGGGACTAAATTATTTGAGATCATAAAGGATAAACTCTTCAAGAAGCTCTCTGAGAAAGATCCTGAATTTAAACGCTTGAAATATGACAGATAAAAAAAGAGAACATCCAACAGGGAGTGTATTGCGCACCCGGGACGGAAGAGTTGTTGGCAACGCTATTATTGATGGCCATGAAGGAGTCTACAATCTTATTAAGACTGACTTTGGTAACCTGATAAGGCTAACTGATGATGAAGTAAAAGAACTCTTTCACGATACTCAAAAAACATAGATGTGTAATGACAGATAAAAGAGAAGTAGTCTTGATTTTAGAGTTCAGGAAGCCTGTAAACTTTAAAAATGGATATATCGCTGAGTGCCATTTTCCAATTGGGAAAAATCCGCTTGTTATGATCACAGACGTTTCAAAAGACTGGCAAGCACCAATATTAGGAACAAAGGATATTGGAAACCCTAAATTGAAAAGAATGCCTCGCAAATTGTTTCACGAAACATTTAAGATAACTCACATTAAATCAATAGTTGGCTATCCGTTTAGAGGAAAGTTTAAAACTCCACGCATTGAAATATTAAATCATGACATATAAACCAGACCGCTACCCTGACCAAATATTCGTTCGCAATAATCTCACCGCCAGGGAGGAGCTAATGTTTGCCTCTGCGGAGATTTCTTCTCTCAAAATAGAGAATGGCAAGCTGCAGTCGGAGATCGACCAGCTGAACGCGCAAATTGATCTTTTGAAGAAGTCAACAGTCATCACTAAGGCAGATAACATTGAATTGCGAAAAGATGAAATGATCGTTCAACTTACTAAGAGAAACGGTAATCTGAAATCCGACAACAAACGATTGATGAAGTCCAATTCGGAACTTGTCGGGAAAATGTATCAGTTAACGAATAAATAATTAACTTTAATAATAAAAACAACATGGGAATAGGAATATTTCGCAGCAGTGCAAGCTCTCACGATAAAAAATCATCAAGCATTTTTTCTAACCTAAAAGAGGAAGGCAACAACACAAGATATGCCGAGTCCGTATATCCATCCGTAATTCCGTTGCCAAACCCTGACCCGAATAACTACCAAATAATTAAGTCAACAGCAATGTGTCAGTATTTGATCGTTGATATTAAGTATCTGGATTGTGTTAATTATGAAGGACGGAAAATACTTGTTTTTGAAAATTGTTCAATGAATGCTCTAAAAAAGCAAAAACTAATAGATCCTCATTTTTCGGAGAACAAGAAATACTTTTCTCCAATAGCTCGATTTGAGCCGACAGAAACGGGGTGGCGCAATGCGATAATTTTCACTACCGCGTCAGCCGCATCACCCCAATAACACCTAACTCGACAACAGCCACTCCAGCACAGATCACAAAGCCTGTCTTAAACAGCCTTTTCCCGCGATTTGCTTTATGCAATTCCTCCTTTAGGTACTTATTATCAGATTGACTGTGCTGGAGCTGCGTGAGGTGTAAATCAATGATCACATCCTTCCTCTCGATCTCCGCTCTCAGGAATCCACTCTCCTGATTCATCAGCGAAATAGTCTTATCCTTCAGCACATTCGATGTCCCGAGTTCCTTAATAATGAATGCCTGCTCTATATTAAACGCATCCTGAGATGGCGTGATACACGTTAAACTATCGGGAACCTGTTTGTATACCGGCTGCGCGATAGATGGAATCGCGAACACGATCACGCTCAGTAGGAGTATACCTCTTAATTTTACTTCTTTCATATCTTGATTTGTAATGATTTATTGAATCCGCTTTCTCGTAGGTTTTTATCGCGTTCCTGCAACTATCAGCTAATCTGTGATAGTTATCCGCTTCCAACTTATTCTGATCGATCACCGCTGAGATAATGCTATCCCGTTCGAACTTTACACGATCTAATTCAACGGTATCGGTTGGAGGTTTCTGGAAAACGAAATAGATCAGTATGATAATCCCGATCACATATACAATCTCCCTATAGCTTGTTGTTATTTTCATCTTGTTCCATTGTTGGATCTAATTCATTCTCTTGGTCACTCTGACGCTGCTTCTTTTCAATGTACGCAACAGCCTTTGTTGCAATGGCTCCTAATGCCAGAATAGCAATAGTCAGATATGGATGCCCCTCCGTTAGGATAACACTCACTCCGATCACTCCCGTTCCGGCCTCAATGCAAATTCCGATAAGGACCAGCCTTTCGATCTTCGTTAGTTTAAATTTTTTCATATTACAAGTTTAAGTACCCTGTTTGTTTATTCGCAATATGCTTTGCATGCAACCCTTGCAAGTCAGCTATTGAATAACCTAATGTCTTCTGAAAGTGCGGGGCATCGTAAAACTTCCAGTCTCCGCCCCATTCCCATCCGTACCTTTTGAATATCGATACCACTTCCCGCCAATCACTTCTCCCGTCACCATCGAAATCGGTCATGACGTCCCAAGAAGCCGCTTCGTGAGACCCATTGCCATCCTTGTCAATTATCAAAACAATATCGATAGCAAGTCCGTAGTTGTGATAAGACTGACCGCCTTTTGCTTTGGTAACCTGAGGCTTAGTATTAAAAAGAGCATCCTGCTCCGCGAAAGTTCTCAGTGTATGAGAGAACCGACACAACGCCTTTCCTTTTAACTGCTCACAGCATTCGGTATAAATAACCAACGCTTCATCTCTCAATTTCGGATGCAATAATTGAATCCTGTCAAGTGTTACCTTATCCATCATTTTGTGTTGTTATTGATTTGTTTCATTGTAGCGTACATTTCCATGAATAGATCGCGCTGCTTTATCTGCTCCTCATAAATTTCTATCACCCTTGCGCTCGTGTTCGCTCCATTCGTCTTCATAACTTCAACATCGATCACCAATCGGTCAACCTTCTGATTAAGCTCCTTCGTCTTATTGATCTCAATAGGAAGATTCTCGTTCGTCTTTTTAGTTGCTTCAACGAATGCATAGGAGAAGGTAACGGATCCAACAATTATCGTTGATATCAGTCCCCAAAACACTGTCTTAGGAACCTTCTCCCAAATGAATATGAGAACTTTTATCACTTTGTTTTTTGGCTGTGGTGTCATAGTTTTCTCTAGTTGTTCGTCAGTGTAGGTAGCCATAAAAGTATATTATTTGACTTTTTCCTTTCCAGCATCTCCTTCGGTGCCAGCGTTATTTATCTTTTCAAGTAAGTGCAACGCTGTTTTTGCATAAGGAAGCCCGATTGTCTTCAATGCTACATTGATAGTTTCAATAAGTTCGTTTACTTCCTGATCTGTTAAAATAAGGTGTTTATATCCCATTAATCATTTGTTGTTTTAGCTGATAAATAAAGTGTCACACCATCAATAACGACAGTTATTGTCCTGTTTGGTAAAGTTGGGGAAACCGAGTTAACCGAGTTCGCGCAGATAACACTCTCACGAGTAGTTCCTGCCCGGGTAAAAAACAAATTAGTGCCATTATACTCCATTGATCCCGCCTCTGCAGTTGTTAGACTTGTGCCACTAGTAAACTTTAATGGGCTTGTGCTAGCTGTTGCTGTTCCAGCGGCTAAGTGCATTCTAGCGGTTGGAGCGGTTGACCCTCCAATAAACATCCGTCCTGTGGGAGTGATTGTTGCCAATGCCGTTAATGTTTGTGTTGCGCCAATGGTTGCGCCCGTAACCCCATAAAACAAAATGCTTCCTGCGTTTTGTCCAACAACAGAATAGCTAGTTGCTTTTGCTATCCATGAATTGCCAACAAACGACAATCCAGCAGAAACCCATGCATCATTTGTTACTGTTGATGTTAAAAACCCGCCACCGTCTGTTGATCCAGAAACTAGCGACCCAAATCTTATTGCAGATCCGTTATTACTGTTGTAGACATCTAATGTATATTTAGCTCCAATATTTCCTCTTCCAATTCCGGTGTTTCCGTTAGGATCCTGCAATACCTGACCGTTACTAAAACCAAAAGAGCTTTTGGTTTTTATTCCAAAATAATTAATATATAAACCTGCTTCAATACGGGCGCCTAATTCATTTGGGTGAAGGCTGTCCGTACTAGCATATGCTGTGTTCATAATAAATGATGTACCATTCCACATCG
Source organism: Bacteroidota bacterium (assembly GCA_040384965.1). GTDB lineage: Bacteria > Bacteroidota > Bacteroidia > Sphingobacteriales > Sphingobacteriaceae > Daejeonella. The sequence continues at coordinate 61,586 of JAZKIH010000073.1, forward strand.
GATAGTACAATTCAATAAATGAAGTTGTATATGTTGATCTTATAAGTGCGTTCGTTGCATTTACATCAAAGGTTGTTCTTGGTCTTAATGTTGTTATAAATAGCGTAGTTCCCAATACATATCCTGCACCGGTAAAGCTTGCAATAAGCGTGGCAAGCTTAGTCATTACTGTAGCAGCACTATCCCCATTTCCTAAGTTATTTGTTCCGATTGATAAAAGAATCCTAACAGGTGCTAAGTTTATTATCTCTGCAGCATTCATATCCTCTATTAGGTCATTTGCTCCGGCCACCACAGCGCACCTCCATTGCGAATTAGCAGAAATAATATCTGCTGGTCGCTTGGTAAAATCGCCCATATTGTAACCTTTGCAAATTGAATCGCCAACAATCAAAAGGTCTGCGCCAATTTTTTCATCATTGTTGACTAAATAGTTATCGACCTTGTGAGTTGATCCGCCAAGGGCATAAATTGAATAGTTAAAAGCATTTGGCAATATGCTTGTAAATGTAGGATTCAGTAAAAATAAACTTCCGTAATATAAATAAGAGGAAGACATAATCTGAGTTCCATTCGTCCATGTTGCAGTAATTAGCCCTTTGTTCTGTTTTATTTTTATTGTTGTGACATCCCCGGAAGCTATTGTTATCGAGGAGCTGCTTACTACGCCACCGGTCACTGCATTATCAAAATAAAAAGCAATTTTTCCCTTGTTGGTGCTGTCCATTAAGAAGGCAACCGTTAAGCTTTTTTGAAAAAAACCGCCATTTGATTTATACCCAAACCCAACACCAAAAGACGTTGCGCTTATGGTTCCAACTGTAAGATCTGCGGTCGTTGTTGTATTCTCTAAGTCACTGTTACCATATGCTGTCTGCCGAATATATGAAGCAAAAGAAATGGCTCCAGGAGCAGAAGATATTTCACAAACCCCTCCAACAGCGCTAAAAGCTGATCCGGTCTGAGTAAAATTTGCCAGACTTGAAAAGGTTTCTGTTATGATATTGCCGTAACTAAATCCATTTATTTGCTCCGGATCAATGGTTTTTAGTGAACTCAACCCGGCATAACCATTAGCGACATTCTTTTCACTTAATAATTGAAAAACGCCACTCAATGTTGATTTAACATTTGCCCAGCTTACTTTTTTAAGAATATTTCCAGCAGCCGAATCCATTAACCCGACATAATCGGCATCCACAGGAGCAGCTTTTGAAGTCGCTGAGTTGATCAACCCGCCTTCTGTCACAAGAGTATCGCCTTGCATTCCGATGATCTCCCAACGCGTATTTGCCAGATTATATTCAAGAATTACAACTGCTAATGCAGCCGGAATATCTCCGGCCACTAATACTGCCCCACCATTTTTTGTAATCGTATGGGCTGTCAATCCGTCTGGAGCAAATGTTGGAGTTGCTGACGTATTTGCTGCACTTGCCACAAATGCACACACGGCCTTATCTGTGAGCGTCATTGGTGTTGTGTAAGTAGCAGTGATCGCATCTGCCGTTCCACCTGCTGTTGCTATTTGAAAAGATGACCCTCCTGAGCCACCACTTCCACCTTCTGGTTCGAATCCCATTTTAGTATAATATTGAAGCTTTTATTGAAGTACCTGATCCATCTACAATAACAGGGGGTACTGTGTCCCACTGAGATGATCGATCCGAACTTGATTTTGAGATTGTAAGAACACCTGTAAAGGCTACTCCATTCAATTCTCCAGCAAGATCTGCTGAATCAATTTTTATAGAAATCTCTTTTGGAGAAGCAAATTGCTTTGCGATTACCGAAGGAGTTGCTCCCGCAGCAATGTTTGACGAAAACGCCTTAGAAAGGAATGCGGACGTATTACTGTTAACGCGGATCACTCTGCGTACCTCATCCTGAGCTTCATCTACAAGGTAGGACCCTGCGATCATCTCTGTCAGGAACAGCGTTCCGGTTCCGACAATCGCCACGCCAAACGTAGCGATTGTGCCTGTTTTATTAATGTTTTCGGGAATTGACCGCTTGGTCGTTATAATCTCGTATTTGTATCCAGACATGGCTTCTAAGTTTTATTCAAAAATAAATCTTAGAGAAGCCTATCTTAATATTGTTACGAAACTTTCACAGCAGCTAAACCTTTATTCGGTTCGCGCTCAGGTAGGATATGATAAAAACTATTGAGGAGATTATAATAGAAGTATAAATATTGACATCCAGAAGCATGGAAGACATCCTCGAAATCAGAACTACTCCCAAAACACCGATAAAGACATTCGCCAAAGACCGCTCTACAACTTTATACCGAGATCTGCGGATTGAATACAATTGTGATCTCAGATACCTGCCATAGAAAACGGCACATACCATCATCGTTAAAACAGCTAATAAGCACATTATCTGAACTAAAGGCCCTTCGTTCCAAAAATTAACATCTACTTCCATACTGCTAATATACGACAAAATTATTTCTTCGGTTTCAATTCTGGATGCTCCTGTAGCAGTTTTTTCTTCGCATTATTTGCGCCAGATTCATACAGCCTCTTTAGCTTCTCAATCTTCTTCTCCTGGCTATCTTTTTTCCACTCCGGAGATTGCGTGTATTTCTCAACAAGGCTGGCCCGATTCTTTCCGACATACTTCTGATAAGTCTCATACATTGTCGGGCTTAGGATCACTTTCTCCTTTTTGATCGTCAGATAATTTCGCGGAATATTCGGCAGCACAGCTGATTTTGTTTCCTTATCAACGCTTTCCCATAGGTCATATATCTTATAATTAAAAGAATCAGTATCCACGGCTTTGCCCTTTGTAACATCCAGCAAATACCACACGTATTTATTATCGCCTTCCGGAACCTGCTTAATGGTTTCTCCCCACAGATTTACCTTTGAAGGCAGCTGATGACCAGTGAACATTTTTGTCTTAAACGTATTAGCTAATTCATCCGAAAACAGATCAGCTTTTGTAACGCGGGAAGTGTCATCCTTTGCTTTACTGATGTTTGTAAAGGTGTTGGGATAAAAGATCGCTCCTAGAGCTCCTAATGTGTTTATTGCCCACTTTCGTTTACTCTTCTCATCTCCCGTCAATGCCTCAAGGAATGTATTCGCGCCTGAAAGGAATGATTGCTCTATACCGGCTTTTGCAGTGTAAGCTATGTCGCCAGACAATCCTTCCAAATATCCTATATCGGGAGTGTCTTTTTGATTCGCATGCACTCCGATCAGAAGCCCGACAACGCCCATATTATTATAATTCACCCAAACATCGTTATCCATTATCTTAGTGGATCCACCGGCAAGCATTCGCTGTAGGCCTGTGATATTTAATGAGTTTGGAGGAACATTCTGAAACTGAATAGCAGACCCCTCAACGTCCTTACGATCATTACTCCCTGTCACAAGATTGTTTTGTATCAACTGACTCACTCCATATCGAATTCCAGCACCAACAACTGCCTTTCCAGAATATTCTAGCGACTGTCTTCGCTCACCTTTGATTCCGTGATATATTGCTTTTGCAGTCGTATACTTAGGGAATGTATATTGTAGCGTTTCTCCTAAAATATTCAGCGGAGTTTTCACATAAGGTATCTGTGACTTGAAAACCACCTTCGCGATATCCCCTACATAAGGAAGATCAGAAAGATAATTCTCTACAGATTTTAATCCCTGCTGAGCGACTTTCGACAATCCCTCTGATTGCTGATACACTGCACTTTCAGAACGTTTCTTAATCAGCTCCGCGCTTGCCGCGTCAGGGAACAGAACGAATTTTTCTAATTCTTTCCCTTTAAGTCCTTTTAGCGAACCAATCTCATAAGCTGCACCATACTCAGCTGCTTTACGAAATGGCTTGTCACCTAAATTCAATAAGCGGAACATTACTTCAGCCGGTACACCAAATGTTGCCTCAGCGAAGTTGTTAATCTGCTGGTATGCCGAGATCTTTTTCTCTCCCTTTAATCCTGCGTAGAAATCCACCATGGACTTTAATGGCTGTAACTGCTGAGAAAGATCGCGTTCGATCATCTCCTCCGGGTTAATACCTCTGATCAATTCCTTTACAGATGTTTTCAGTCCAGGCATCACCCCCTTGCTTTCGCCTTTCCAATATGCCAGCGCATCGATCGTGCGCCCCTGCTTAATCATCTTGTCCATTAACGGCAACATCGCAGCTTTTGACATCACGAAATCCGCTGAAGATGAAATTCCTCTCGACAACATTCTAAGCGGCTGTATCAAACTGTTTGAATAAATATTCTTTACTAAAGACAGCGGCCCGAGCAAATTCCCTTGCAGGATCGTTGACAATGTACTTCCTATACGTTTATCATTCTTAAAATAATCAGAGAGCTCCGCGTTTGCTTTCTGTCCCTCAAACACCTCATTCATCCACTGCTTTTGCTTCGCAGCAATTTCTTTTTTATCAGCTCCTTTATCAAATAAATCCTGTAATTCTTTCGCAGTCTTATCCGACTTATTGATCACATCAATCAGCGTTCTGATCTTTGCTTCTGCAATAATATCCACTCCAGGCAAACCAAGCTCCTTAGCATACATTTCTTTGAATCGCTCATTGCTCAATCCGCCTAACTTCTGAATCTCATCCAGCGCATTGCCTAAAAGTTTCTTTCTGCTTTCCGGACTCAGGCGAGTAAGTTTCTTCTCCCACTTATCCAGGAAAGCTTTTTTCGCTTCCGGAGGCATCACTTCAAATACACCATACTTAGCAAATTCCGATAACGTGCGACCTTGCGGATCGTATTCCTTACCAACCTTCGATTTATTCCACAACTCCTCCAATTGATTCTCCGTAAACTCAGGGTTTTCCTTTTTCATCTTATTGGCCCAAGTCTTAAACTTATAAGCTCCTTCGATCAAATAAATCACACCCATCTCACCGTAAATCTCAATTTGCTCTTTATTCAATCCAACGATAGAGGAGGATGCTCCGGAATCTTTTGCTTTCTTCGCGCGTTCACGCAACTCCTCCAAACGAGTGTCACGAACTTTCTTACTGTTAAATATGTTTTCTTTTTTAGGAGATCGCTTACCTAATCGCTCCAGTTCCTTTTGAACTTTTTCGCCAACGATCTTTCCGAACTCATCCGACTTAATGAATTCATCGATCAATTCCTTTGCTGAAGAAATATCTTCTTTGTGCGCTTTTAAGGCGCCTTCATTCTTTTCGGATATTCCTTTCTTAATGGATGCGATTGCTCCTTCAGGAGTGCGTTCTAACATTCTTTTCCATGCTTTAGCAGCGTTGATCTCCTGACCAGCGGCCTTGAAATTCTCCGCAGTAAAACGCGCAATGTCAACGGCTTTATCCTGCCACTTCTTTTGCTCCGCTAAATTTTCAGCTTGCTTTGATCGATCTGCCAATACTTCAAATAATTCCTTGCCAATAGCACCACGAACAACGCCTGGCATCTTATTACTCATGTCGGTAACATTCGCAATAGCTTTATCCAGATGCTCCGCTTCAACGAATGCTTTTACGTATTCTTTTGCTTGGGATTGTGTGAGATCAAGATCGACTGGAATGTAATCAATTCCTTTTTCTTTGAGCCCGGCTTTTATCTCAGGACTGATCTCAGATGAATCGAGGATTCGTTCACCTAATTTTAATTGTTTTTTGTTTTCCAGGATTCGATTGTCTTTCGATCCTCCTCCTTCGCCCTTTCCGCCATCTCCCTGTGCCTTTTCACTTCCTCTTCGTAGTTCAACGGCAACTTCCTCATTTCTTCGACTGCCTTCAATGACTTCTCCGAGCTTTCCTTGTGGAACTGATTCAGATACTTCGGTTCGTCTTGAGCCGCCTTCTCCTTTTTCACCTGCAGAAATATCTGCAACTTCTGCCGAAACGTTAGGCTCTTTGATTTTTCCGGATTCGATTCCTCCCCAGAAGGATTCTCTTGCTTGCTCTGCTGACTCATAACTTTTATCTATTAGTGCTAATTCCGCTTGTGAAAGCGCCTTCTCAGCATACGTTCTTAATACTCTTTCGTTCAACGACAAACCAGTTACGTCCTTGAATCTATTCTTCAATGACAAAAGTAACGGATTTTTTAGACTTTTCGTATAATCAGATATTCCATTCGGATGTCTATCTATAAACGAAATAATGTCCTGTACGGTTACATCTAATCCAGATTCTTCCGACAAGCGTTGTGCCAGGGTATCGATAGGCTCACCCTTCCCTTCATTAAAATATGCACGGGCCTTTGAATCAGTTACATTATTCTGATCACCGAAACTGTTATATCCGGATTTACCTTTCTGTTTTACTTTACCAATATTCTCTGAAATAATATTATCGATCGCATCACCTTGTTCAAATCCCTTTTCGGACATCAGTCTCTCGTGCGCCTCAATGATCTCGGCTGGATTTTCCGACCTCTCAGCTACCAACTTATCGGCTTCCTCAAACAATACTTCTCCTTCTTTTACGCCTTCAAAAGCGCTCTTTCCCATGTTGTAATCAAACTTGCTCTCGTAATCCTTTACGATCTTTAATTTCGTGTTAGGAGAAGGCTCTTTGCCATCTTTATCTAAAATACTCAATTCCCGGCCGTCACGCTTTACTGTATATTCATTTCGGTCTGATTTGTAAACAAAATCTCCATTATTCTCAGATCTCTCCACGAATGATTCAGCGATATCCGCCTCGTCAGCTTTAAACATTTCCATTGAATCTTTCTCCAACTCAACGGCATTCTCATATTTCTTTACTAAACTCTCACGAGCCATTTTCTCCTGAATAGTTCCCGCCTCAATTTCTCCGGCATCGATCGCTTCCTGAATCTTAAATTCAACAACTTTTTGCTTCTGTTCAAATTCGTAAGGATTGCGCTCTTGCTTCAACCCTTCAATAGTTTTCTTTATGGATTCCCGAACAGCGTCCGGCTGGCCCTCCAAAGATTCCTGCAACTGACCGATCTTTTCATTGATCTCAGATATCTTTGCTTGGCTTGCGGCCTCATTAAGATGCATATTAACCGTTTCCTGCTCCTTTGCGATAATCTCCTGCTGGGTCGCTTTCATGTCATCCAGGATGCCCTTCTGAGCTTCCTCAGGTAACAATGCAAATGATTCCTCATGCGTCTTAGACTCCAGCTCCGCAAGCTTACTATGAAGGTCTTCATGAAGCACTTTTGTCTCATAAGGCTTTCCTTCAGCAGCAGCTTTTATTTCTTCCGGAGTCAAGTTTTTCATCCCATCAGAAATATCTTTTAAATCCTGAAAATCTTCAGGGGTGGCCTTTTGTTCTGAAACTTTGTTAGTTAATTCTTTCAAATCAGTGATCGATTTAACCCTATCACCTACACTAGTCCCAATTTTATGCGCTGCAACAGGAACCAATAAATTACCTATTTCCATAAGATTTGCTTGCCACGATCCATGCTCCGGAGTATACCCAGCTTTTTCAGCGATAGTAGTTATCATCGCAAAAGGAAGGTCAATTGTTTCATCAAATACTTTTGCCTGGTCAGCCTGCGGAAACTTATCTATACCCGGCACAGCCAGCTTCACTAGATTTGCTTTATATTCTGATGGCAACTCGTGCAAAGCCGTAACACCCACACCAAATGCTATCAAAGGAGGCGCTACTAAGTTCGCTGCTGAAAATACAGATTTTCCAGATCCAGCACCCACGTCAGTTAACCCAACTAGCATTGATTCACCACTACTTTTCAGTGTAGGAACACCGTCCTCAGAAGCAGTCATCTCTTCCATTGAAGGCATGCCGCCTATTTTATTAACTCCCTTAGCAATTTGCTTTCCGCCTTCTACAATTCCCTCCTGGCTTCCAACAATATGCTTGTTTATAACGTGTTGCACGTTATCCAGAACGCTCCAATCAACCTTCTCATCTTCTGTGGTGTTTGGATTCGCTTTCGCGATAGTTTTACGCAATTGAGCTTCTGTATTCGGAGATGGATTCACTCTATTGGCAACCTCCCACATCTTATCGGCATCGAACCCCTTTTTAACCATGGATTCAACAACCATCTGCGTATAACGCGGATTCTTATTATCTTTTAATGCTGATTCTAATCCTGCGACTGCAAAATCATTTTTATCTTTAGCGACCGCTTTTACGTTATCACTCTTTATCTGTGAAATAGAACGGGCTGCGTAATCCCAAGGCTCTACCGTTGATACGGAAGTACCAGAACCCGAATTCGATTGTAAGGTCTTTTTTTTTTCAGCCGTTTCAACAGCATCAGAAGGAGGAGTCCACTCTGTCTTATCTTCTGATACTACCGCATCGGTTGGGGGTGTCCATTCTTTTTCTTCCATTACTTCTTAGTATAAGTTTTTCCATCTGGACCAACCAGAGATTGACCTTTCTTCAATTGAGCCCACTTTGTATTAAAATCAGTAGGGGATGGTTTCGCGCTCCTTGTGTCGATATCATACTTCTTTAAAGATACATGCTCCGGAACACTTCCTTCCAACAATGAAATAGGGTTTTCTATGCCGAATGTATTATTCATGACATCAGCTACATCAGAATAATCAACTTCCATTATCTTGCCTTCTGTCCGGTTCGCACCTTCTCCGCTTGCTTTAGTTGATCCCCTTAAAACAATTTTCCCATCAGGCTTCCTTACAACAGCCATTGGCCTTAATTCTATCGTCTCGCCAAGAACTCCCGGATTGTCAATCGTTAAATATGGATTGTCCGGCTTATCCGTAAAGTTAATTGACGCAGTAGTGTTTCCACCTTTATCATTTGTAACTACAGCAGAAACTGCCGCGCGCTTAGGCTTAGTGCCAGACCCGTCACCTTGAGGTCCGACCTTAGTATCACTGATCACCAATTTCGGAGCATACTTCTTCTTATAATAGTCAGCCGGATCTTTCGCTCCCAACTTGTCTACAGCATTCTCAAAATCAAAAGCCGCCTGATCAAACAATTCCGGGTTTTCAAGATCGCTTGCAATTACCTCTTCTGCTTGCTTTAAAGTAAACGTCTTTCTATACGGAGTATCCTGAGCTGCTCTCTGAGCATAAGTAGAAAGATCTCCTACAACACGATCGTTATAGTTAATATTCTTTTTGTAAATAGAATCGTCTATATTCCAATTCCCCTCATCTTCCGTAGCGGCCCGACCCAAATGATTTTCAAGAACACCAGTACGGTATGCTTGCGGATCCTTTTTTATATCCAACCCTCTTTGCTCCCAAGCTTCACGAAAATTCTTTGACATCTCTGCCGAGGTAGTAACATCACCTAAAAGATTCTGATACTCCATTTGAAGTGCTGCGTCTCCAGATTTCAATCCATCGATATTCTTTATAACAAAATCTCTTACTGCTTTTGACTTACCAGCGATCAATCCGCGATCCTTTGGCATAATAGCAACATTACCAGCCGCAGCCAGGTTTGTCATTATATCCTGTTCGCGCGCCTGCTCTTGCTTGGATTTCATCTGCTTTTGAGCAAATTGCTCCTGCTGCTTCATCTTCGCTTGATCCTGAAGAATAGAAGTATCAATAACCTGAGCAGCCCCTTTGTTTATTCCATAGAGCCCTGTATTCGCATCGGTAGCACTTACTTTGTACATATCGTTATCCTATATTACCGTATTGACCACCCTGATAATTATAATCTCCAAATCCATTCTGAGAGGACTGGTTGTAATTCTGACCAATCTTTTTATTCCAGAAACTAGACTGCATTGCGTTATTCGACTGATTCATTTGCTTGGAAGAATCCATAGCGCCAAATCCCGTCTGCAACCCTGTTGAAACATTCTGTATTCCCGAACCCATCATGGCATCATTCTTCGCAACACCCTCGTAATAAGGATTCTGCTTATTGATCTGAAACTGCTGATCCTTGTAATCCGCCACATTCTGACGCATTCCATAAAGCTTATCTTTGTTTGCTTGCTTTATTTGATCGTTCTGCACAGCCAAGTTCAAATAACCATCATTCATGTTTTGATTCAACTGACCAATGCCGGCCAATCCTCCGCCACGAGTTTTTGACGCTGCTAACGCCTGAGCTGATCCTCGCTCCAAATGAGAAAGATATTGCTGCTGAGTCGCCTCCGACATTCCTTGAGTAGCACCATGCTCAGCTTGATTTAAATTCTGTCTGATCTCATCAGGAATCTGATAAGTCGGACGCTTATTTTTACTTTGCTGATAAAGTCCGTAACCCAACTGTGCCGCACCTAGTGCAGCCGTGGCAACTCCTCCTGCTAAACCTGGTATCATATTATCTTTTATCTAAAAATTTAATCAATGAAATAACTAAAAGACTCGCTGAAACTCCAGCAAATCCGTACACGACCACATCTAGCCCTATCCAGTGTAGCCCATAGCACAATAACCCTGACCATAATGCCATGCACCCGTGACAATTTAAGATACTATTCAAAAACCAATAAATTTGTCTGTAGAAATTATTTTTTACGGTATTCGTGTTCGGATCCTTGACAAGCAATATGTATGCTTCACTTTTGAATGTCACCCTAACTCGTAACGGCATAAAAACGGATCCCTTAGTGAGAATCCACGATAACCCGGACACCGATAGTATGAAAACGAGTAATTCTTGCATAACACAAATGTAATGAAGCGTATTTCTCACTTCTTTATAGTTACGAAATTTATAGAAAGTTAATTGCGGTTACTCAAGTTTGAAGCTATATAGTAAAAGTTCACAGCATTGATCTTGTTGTAATCCGTTCCGTTATACCGGAATTTAACTAAAAATGTCCTATCCCTCACCTCGTCTCCCTCTAAAAGAGGTAAAGCGATGTTCGGGGTATTTACATCCTTTAAAACGCCTGCGTATTGATTCCCTTCAGTTCCATCAAAATCCGACTCCAACAAGTTACTTAATTGACCTCCTGGAGTTGTGATCTCATACACCTCCCATGGAGATAATGTCTCCTGAGAAATTGCAGTAAATACCTTCACGTTACTTGGATTCGCATTCAGATACACCCAAAACTCCGCCTTATGCTGAACACCATAGAAATTCCCGTGCAAAGGATTGTCGTTATGCGTATACAAAGCCCCATTCTTAAATGTTATAATTCCGGTGTTTGCCGTGCACATTCCTTCCGGAGCAAATGGATAATAAGTGCTCCATTGATTCTTTTTCTCGTTGAATGCCAGTGTCTCAGCAGGAATAGGAGCAAGTGGCTCAGGTCGCGTAACCTCTTCAAAAGCTACAATATACTCCCCGAATTTTGCATCATATACACCGTAAATATGAGGGCTCTCGCCAGTCTCCAAGATCGCCTTACACTTGTCGCTGAAATAGTTATGCATATCCTCTGTATCAGAAATAGGAGTGAGCCCATCTGTAGATAATCTCAGCGCCACACCATTATTCAGGTCAGTAAAGTAATCAACGTTTCCAACCGATGCATGACTCTCAGGATTCTTTGAAATCCCCCACCTTCCAGCATAAGGAGATGTTTGTGGACTCATAACAACTCTTGATGCGCCAACGGTATCATCAAGAGTAAGATCTTCATAAATAATTCGGCCAGCCGGGATCATAGAAGTTTTCAATTCCTGGAACATCACTAATCCTATATCCTTAAATTTCAATAACTGGATGCTTCCATGCTTCAAATCATACGACTGAAACGATGTATCGTAAACAGTACTGAGCCCATTTATGTTAGTTTCCGGAACAAATAATTCAGAGAAATAAACCGTAGTGGATCTCGCCACCCGCTTATAATTTGGATCGATCCTGTTGGGTCTGCCAACACTCCAAGCCTTAGAAGGAAACATATTGCTTGCGTTCTCACAATCCACCCATGCGTATGTCCTGAAAATATTTGTTAATCCTGGAATCTGAAAAGGCATATTTTGATAACGCTTAAACGAGTCGCCACCAACAAGATTAAACTGAGCTGCACGAGTGATCGTTCCTGCAGCCAGTGGATTAAAAGACCCAACCATCATATAACCTGTAGTATCGACTTCAACAGCAATCGGACCTGCAACGGTCATTACTCCATATACACTATAATCATCTGTGACAACTTTAACAGGATCACCAATGGATAATCCGTGACCAGCAGTAAGATTCGTGCTTAAAATCGATCCTATATAAGCTGCTCCTGACAAATCTACTATCAATTGAGGTGTAGTTCCATCGTGAACAAGATTCCCGTGAATATCAGTTACGAGCTCATAGCACTCTCCGGTCTCAAACATGATCTGATTGTTATCAATCACATTTTCTGCCGGAGAATAAATCTCAAATATCACTCCTGGCAAAAGATTATTCGGCACCGTAGAGTTAGTTTTCAATAATAAAATTCCTGTGCTACTATCGTAGCTGATAACTTCAGCGTCATTAAAACTAAACGGAGTGTCAACACTCGTTGAAGAAAATGGAAGCGATATTGCTGAGTATAACACCCAATTTCCACCGGCAGGAGCCAAACTGCCTGAAGACGGAGTTAAAGATGACCATGTTCTGTTTGCTATAAATCTGATACGATCCCCTGCCACATAATCATAAACCAAAATTGAATTAGGATTTTCTTGCTTATAACGACCTGTGATATTTCCGATCTCAATACGAACATAAACAGATGCTGCCGCAGAAGTGGCAACGGAAGTTTTATCCTGCTGCATGTACAACACGTTTGTTGCACAGAACTGAATAGAGCGATCCATTACCTGATTCTTACTTCTGTAAAATTGGTAATGAGTCATTCCTGCCGGAGGAGGATTATATATCTGAACTCCTACTTGCGGAATGTAATTAAGCCCCATATCAGGAGCTACGCGAGGAGAAGTATTTAATGGATCGGTGATGAATGGCACAAATAAAGTTGTACCAAAACGATCGTTAATCAACTCAGTGGACTTTCCTGTAACAACATTCACTGCCCCGCTACGATTACCTTTCCCTTCCATATAAGCAATGCCTGTCACGTATCCACCGCCTTCTTTAAGGTGTGAATCTGCCGGGAACTGAATGTTCGTTGGAGTAGGCGCTGGCACATACGATATCGGTAATCTTATATCAATATTTACAGGATCAACCCCTTCAACGATATTCCCGTCTCCGATTCGACCCTCTAAATTCTCCGAGGCCTGAGCTTGAAATGGTATACAATCAAAAGGCTTATTACTCTCTGCTACATTTAATATAACATAGTTTCCATTATTGTAAAAGTCAAAATTGTAAGTCGTATTGTCGGCTATATTCAAATCCGCCTTATTGAGCTCGGCTACAATTTTAAAGTCAGCTTCGTTCACATCTTTCGCTGCGATACGTATATGCGTGACAATCGAACTGCCCGTTTCCACCGTCACCGTGATCTTATTGTTCTGAGTCGCCAAATCCTCTCCGCTCTGCCCATCACCTGTAGTAGATGGCATAATATACTTGCTAATCGGTGACCAGGAGCTTACTTCCTTGTCGTCAAATCCGAATTGAGTTCTGAACGTGACAATCTTCTTGAAAAGATAATTTAAAAGCTGATTCGAATCGGTTGACCACACGTAAGTTGGAGCACACAACTGAGGCTTCTTTATTTTATAAACAATATTCGGATCGAAAGGAGACTTATAGCCATTCACATAATCTCCTGCAGAATATGCTTTTGCCTTCTCTATATTAATCTTCTTTGGCTCATCGTTATAGGCCGACCAGTATAGCAAGTGATTATCAGCGTCCAGCTCAATTACGTCAGGGATCCCTGTGATCAAAAAACTTGGACTGAAATTTAAATAGTACGGAGCAGAAGCCGCTTCAGCTAAAACCAGCGTAATAGCATTCGTTACATAATCGTATTCAAGTATCCTATGAGCCAACCCATCGTTATATACAAAAACATAAATCTTCTTTGTCTTTACATCTTCCTTCGACCCAACAACGATGTTGGTCCCAGCAGGTAGCGCATAAGACACCTCAGTATTCCCGAGCATCG
>JAZKIH010000074.1:0-23746 GCA_040384965.1 Bacteroidota bacterium
AACGCTTAGCTGCGTTTGATCTTATTCTTTTTATCGATGATTTATGATTTGCCATGTGTTAAGCTTGTTTTTTCTGTCCCTCTTTTAAGGACTGCAAATATATGCTGATTTTTTTAAAATACAAAGCTAAAATTAAAAAAATCACTTCATCGCTTTTCATGCTTTTCTTGCTATTCCAACCCTCCTTCCTGAAGTGACCTATAACTAATTACTCTGCACAATAGGAAATAGTTTCCTTATAGCTGCGTAATTTCAATCCATGCGCCAAAACTACCTCATCTTAAACCTCTTGATCCCATTCTTATGGAATTTTGCATGGGGATTCTTTGCTCATCAAAATATTAACAGGCTGGCTGTTTATACTCTTCCATCAGGAATGATTCGATTTTACAAAGGCAATATTCAGTACATCTCAGAACATGCTGTGGATCCGGATAAACGCCGATATGCAGATACTTTAGAAGCTCCCCGACATTTCATTGATGTCGATAGATACGGTAATGCACCCTTTGACAGTATCCCTCAAAACTGGAAAGGTGCCGTAGAAAAATACGGAGAGATTATTTTGAATGAAAACGGGATCGTTCCCTGGCAAATCGAGCGAACGTATTATTCCTTAGTTAATGCATTTACCGCAAAGGATTCTTTGCGGATTTTGAGATTATCAGCAGACCTTGGTCATTATGTTTCAGATGCACATGTTCCCTTACATACGACAGAAAATTATAATGGGCAGCTTACTGGTCAGACTGGCATCCATGGTTTTTGGGAAAGCCGATTACCTGAACTGTTTCATAGTGAGTATGATTTTTTTGTCGGTCGTGCCCAGTATATAGCCAACCCGCTCAAAGAAGCGTGGGCAATAATAAAGAAAGCGCAGGGTCATAAAGATTCCGTTCTGCTAATAGAGGCGCGTTTAAACAGAATATTCCCATCAGACCAAAAATACACATACAGCCTAAGGAAAGGGCGTATCGAGAGGCAGTATTCTGAGGCTTACTCCCGGACGTATCACGAGGCGATGAATGGAATGGTAGAATCGCAGATGCGTTCGTCTATCTTAAAGACAGCAAGCTATTGGTATTCCGCATGGGTTGACGCCGGACAGCCCAGCCTGAACCAGCTAGTTAAAATAGAGACCACTGCTCGGGAAAAACAAGTCGAGGATAATGAACAGAAATCATATGAAAACGGCAAAATCATCGGGCGGGATGAAAATTAAAGATCTTCCTGACCCATTGTTCTACGAGCTTTTATTGCTGCAAATACTGCGGGAAGAATTGTCAGAACGATGATCACCAGCATAACGTACGTAAAATGCTCCTTAATAAATGGTATGTTGCCGAATATAAATCCAATACCGAGAAAACTTACGATCCACAATACACCACCTACAACATTGTAGTAGGTAAACTGTCCAAAATTCATTTTCCCTACGCCCGCAACAAAAGGAGCTACAGTTCGAAAAATAGGCATAAATCGACTTATTATCAACATGTTACCACCCTTCTTATCGAAATAATCCTGAGTCTTATTATAGTAGTCAACTTTAAGTATCCGGTTCTCGGGTTTAAATACCTTAGGGCCAAAATAATTGCCCAGAAAATAATTAACCGTATTCCCTAATATAGCTCCTGCAATTAGCAGCAAGCCCATAATATATATATCAAGTCCTGTGTCTCCTTTTGCAATAAGCGCTCCTACGGCAAATAAAAGGGAATCTCCCGGAAGAAAAGGAACTATAACAAACCCCGTTTCCGCGAAGATCACAAGAAAAATAATAAGATAAGTCCAGGTTCTATAGTCGCTTACTATTTTAACCAGGTACTTGTCGATATGAAGAATAAAATCAAAAAGCTCTGTTATAAATTCCAATGTCTAGTACTAAATGTGTTAATATGAATGATCAGCCCGTTATAAATCTGCAGAACTTTTACGCTTTTCGCGGATTAGCTCTATAATTGGAGGCAATATCGAGAGTATAATAATGCCGAAAATGACGTATGTGAAATTATCCTTAATAACGGGTAATCCACCGAAGAAGTATCCTATGAAAAGGAATGAGACTACCCATAGCACCCCGCCTACAATATTATACGAAGCGAACTTAGAGTAACTCATGGTTCCAATTCCGGCAACGAAGGGAGCAAATGTTCTTACAATAGGAATAAAACGGGCATAAATGATAGTTTTGCCGCCATGCTTGACATAAAATTGCTGGGTTTTTTCAAGATATTCAGCTTTCAGCCACTTGTATTTCCCGCTAAAAGCCTTCGGACCAATGTAGTTTCCAATGTGATAATTAACCAAATCTCCTAAAACTGCAGCTACTATCAGCAACGCGCACATAAGAAATATATTGAGGCCGCTTTCAGGTTTTGCTATTATTGCTCCTGCAGCAAACAGCAGCGAATCTCCAGGTAAAAAAGGAGTCACTACAAAACCAGTCTCAGCAAAAATGATCAGGAAAAGAATAAGATAGGTCCAGGTCTGATAGTCCTGGACAATTTCAATTAAATGCTTGTCAATATGAAGAATGAAATCGAGAAGCTGCTGAATTAGTTCCAAAAAGTATTTTCTTAATTTTTCACAAAAATAGAAAACTCAGGCCAAAAGACTTGAGTTTTCTATTTTATTGCAAATGGATTATATTAATTGTGTGTAATTAAACCCGCTGAAACAGTAGCTGTCAAAGATCCGCTGGTGTAAATTGTATAAATTTTACCAGCCTGCAATGTAAAGCTCCCTAGATTAGCAGATGCGGTTCCGCCAGCTGACAGTGCAGTTTGCAAACTGACTGTTCCGGGATCAACATCACTATAAATAGATGCAGCACCAAAAGCTACGTTAGAAGCAAGGGTTGTTCCACCAGTTATTAAAAAGTTAGCCGTATTGAATCCTGACGCCAGATTCACAAACCTCACTCTTGCTTTGGTGGTTGAAGAGCTTGTTATTTCATCAGGAAAAACACCGCTACTGCTGCCAGTTCCATCTGCTTTAGTCATGTAAAAAAAGGTGTAATTTTTATTTGGAAGAATATCAACGTACCCGATAAAATTAGCTGTTTCAGAACCTGTACTTTTGAATTCACCTTTGCGACTGTAACCAGCTGGTGTAGATATATAGGCTGTGTTTTGCGTATAAGCAACTGCCTGCACGTTGATTTTGGTGTTGTCCAGATAAAAATCTTGTGCAACGGAGCCAGAGGCACCATTCACGACCATAACTTTTGCCTCTCCTGTAAGTACGTCTTGATTATCTCCTTTAGTGCAAGACGAAAGAATTACTGCGCATGCGATAGAGCTCATTAAAATTTTAACAAACCGGATCTTGTTTAAATAATGTAGTGTTTTCATAATATATATAAATAAGTATATAGTATGTTACGCTTCGATACGTCTAAATATTACACTTTATCTAAACAAAAAGCCCGGTTCAAGAACCGGGCTTTGCAAAATCTATTAATTATCAGTGACTTGATCAGGCATATGTATTTAGCATCACCGGCATTACAAGCATCAGAACATCTTCCTGATCATCGTGTGTTTGCGGCATCAGTAAACCTGCGCGGTTAGGGCTGCTCATTTCCAAAAGCACCTCTTCACCGCCGAGATTGTTAAGCATCTCAATAAGAAATTTGGCATTAAAACCAATCTCCATATCTTCTCCCTCGTACTGACAAGTTAATCGCTCATGGGCTTCGTTAGCGAAGTCAATATCTTCTGAAGAAATATTAAGTTCGCTGCCATTTATCTTCAACCGAACCTGATGTGTCGTCTTATTAGCAAAAATAACCACCCTTCTCAGACAGTTTAAAAATAACGAACGATCAATGACAAGCTTATTAGGATTGTCTTTAGGAATAACTGCCTCGTAATCAGGATATCTTTCATCGATCAGGCGGCAAATCAAATTAATATTACCGAATCTGAAGAATGCGCTAGTGTTGTTGTACTCAATAGCAACAGGCACTTCATCAGATGGTAATGAGGACTTAAGCAAGGTCAGTGCTTTCTTGGGCAAGATAAAGGTTGTGGCTGACTCTGATTTTGTATCCAATCTGCGATATCTAACAAGCTTATGAGCATCGGTAGCAACAAAAGTAATGTGCTCGGGACTCAACTGGCAATAAACACCGGTCATTGCCGGACGAAGTTCGTCGCTGCTAACCGCAAAAAGTGTTTTATTAATTGCTTCCGCCAGAATTGAAGCTGGCATAGCTACTGATGAAGCATTTTCAACAACTGGTATCTTTGGGAAATCTTCTCCGTTCTCTCCGCTCAATTTATACTTTCCATCACCTGCACTTATCTCAATTGAAAAGGTTTTATCATCTACTGAAAAAGATATAGGCTGATCGGGTAAGGTTTTTAAAGTCTCCAATAGAATTTTGGATGGGATGGCAACTTTACCATCTTCTTTTGATTCTACAGCCAATGAGGTAGTCATACTGGTTTGAAGATCAGTCGCAGAAACTGTTAATGTTCCGTCTTTAATCTCAAATAAAAAGTTCTCTAGAATAGGCAAAACAGTGCTGCTGCTGGACGCGCCATTAACGGCAAGCAACTGTTTCAATAAGTTAGATGTAGAAACTATAAATCTCATATTCAAAAATATCTGAAAAACAATAATAGTAAAGCTTTTCGGTAGTTCCTAATCAGCTATTAAACGGTAATAATCAGGTAAATTATTAATAATACAGTGTAAAAATATACAATTTAACGAGCATACTTCCTTATACGGAAGTAATGTTGAAAAATACCGCAGGCTATCAACATTATGAGGGGCAGGCCAAGATTAATCACCTGCCAAAAGGTTTTATCAGTTCTGATTTTTGTCTTGTCAAGCAATCGAAGTTTGATTTCTTTATTCCGCAATCCTATTATCCCAGAATCATCCATAAGGTAGTCAGCGGCATTGAGCAAAAAATTCTTATTAGCATATTGTTCTTGAGTATACCGATCAAAGCCCAAAGGGTAATGTGATCCGTCTGATACGTTTACCTGATTCTTAAAAATATCTCCATCAGCGATAAGCAGCATCTTCCCAGGTTTGCTGGTTGCCGGTATTGCTGCTGCTCCCCTAATACCGGGAGGGACTGGCCTGTTTCGGAAAACAGAAGGAAACTCACCCTCTAATAGTACTCCTGAGACCTTAGGTGCGCCCTGGAAAAGTTTTGGATCTGGCTCCTGCTCCACCATCTGGAGCGAAAGCATAGTGGGAACTTCAATCTTACGATTATATGGTGACGAGGATAAAACAACCTCTCCCCTTACGCCCTTAACGTTGATGAGGTCTATGGTTGATGGGAATTCGGATCGAATCCCGTCAAGGTTTTTAACCAGCGGATGAGTTGAAACTGGAATAAATACGGGATAGAAGATCCATGGTAAAAGCTGAATCTGCGGCTGTCCGGCAACTGCGCCAACATTCAATGGAATACGAGCGCTGTTAAGATCTGCAATCAAATCATAATTTACGCGTGCTCCATACTTAAATAACATATCATCGAGGTTAAGCTTCTTTGCAAATGCCAGCTGCTCACCCGCACCCCGCAAACTATCAAGTTCAGCGCTTACCTGATCAATTGACCATAAAACCCGCCCTCCCTTCATCACAAAGTAATCGATCTTATACTTCTCGGCTTCAGTAAATTCCTTTTCAGGTTTTGCGATCACCAGCATTTTTAGTTTATCCAAGCCTTCAAACCCTATCGTAGCAAGATCCACCCGACCCACTTCCGACCAATCAGCGAGAGAATTCATTGCATCGCTCAATTGAAGGTCATTCAATTCTCCATGCCCTTCGGTAAATCCAATCCTTTGACGGCCACCGCTCGCTGCTTTCTTAATGGTGCTGGCGAAGGCGTATTCCAGATTTTGTATGGAGTTGTTCAACACTTCCTGAGGGTCGACCCCGCTTTGAGTCTGCAATAATTTAACTGGTATCTGCACCCCTTTGTATGCCACTAATGCCGCTGGAAATATAATCTTCTGGGAATTCCCGCTTTCTGTTGTAACATTTAAACTTGTGGGTTCAATCCCTTTCTCCATGAGCTTCTGATAATTTTCCTGCTGAGCCTGTTCATTACCGGTCATAGGATTCACAAAATCAAAGCTCAGCTTATTACCCGAATACGCTTCAAAATCACTAAGGACATCAAACGTAGAGCTCTTTAGTCTTTTGAACCCAGCAGGGAAGTCGTCTCCTTCGAGATAAACTGTGATCTGAATGTCTTCATCCAAATTTTTAAGAATTTCTTTAGTAATCGGCGAAAGTGTATATTTCTTTTCAGCTGTGAAGTCAAATCGGGTAAAAAGTTGTGATGAAATAAGATTAATTACAACGACCGCCACCAATGAGACTACAAGGTAAATCAAATCTTTTCTACGCTGTTCTACCATTTTCTGCCTCCCAATATTGTTTTGGTGAAAATCAAAAACACGGTGCAGAAACTGACAAAGTAAATAAGGTCTCGTGTATCCAGCACTCCCCGGCTAATAGATTGATAATGTTGGTTGATTCCCAATCCTGTTATAAAGTTGCTGACGCTTTGCAGCGAAAGAATCTGGCTAAAGGAGTCAAACCCGCTAAAAAACAAGAAGCATAAAAACACAGCGATCGTAAATGCAATAACCTGGTTTTTTCCAAGAGAGGACGCGAAAAGACCAAGGCTAGTGAAGGCCGAACCCAATAATAGCAAGCCAATATATGATCCTATCACAGCTCCCGTGTCAATATTTCCTTTGATAACCCCGAGCTGATAAACGGTAATATAGTAGATCAATGTTGGAATCAGGGTTAGCAGAACTATCACAACAGACGCGAGAAATTTCCCTAACACAATGTCCCAGTCTGTAATAGGCCGGGTAGCCAAAAGCTCAAATGTCCCGTCCTTTCTTTCTTCAGCCAGCGAGCGCATCGTGATAGCTGGAATTAGGAACATAAATATGTATGGCGCAATATTGAAAAAACTATCTAAACCTGCATAGCCGTAGTCAAGTATGCTTGATTCCGGGAAGACCCAAAGAAAAAGTCCGGTAACGATAAGGAAAGCGGCAATAGTAATATATGCCACCAGCGAGCTGAAAAATCCGGATATCTCTTTATATAATATGGCTAACACGTTATTACTGACTAAAATTTGTCTTACTACGATGTATTACGTTAGGGATTGCAGCGAAAATCCTTTTTTTGGCAGAGCCTAAAAAAGATTGAAGCGGAAAGCCCGGGCCCGCTCCCGCGGGCAACGTTCTAAATATTTTTTTCATTTATTTTTTATGCTCACCATCAATCCGCAAACAAAGAAATCTGTTTATCCAAACCCGGACAATCGTACTATTTGCTTGTTAACTCAATAAAAATCTCCTCAAGGCTTTTATTAGGATGACTTTCCCTCAACTCATTTAACTCACTATCCGCTACTATCCTGCCTTTATTTATAATGATAACCTGGTCACAAACCGCTTCAACTTCCTGCATTATGTGCGTGGAAAGGATCACTGTCTTCGTTTTCCCCAATTCACGAATCAGGCTTCTTATCCCTACAACTTGATTGGGATCCAGTCCCGAAGTAGGCTCGTCAAGAATTAAAACCTTCGGATCGGGTAATATAGCCTGAGCTAAACCAACGCGCTGCCGGTAACCTTTAGACAATGCGCCGATCTTTTTGAATTGTTCCGCGCCGAGACCCGTTAGTTCAATAACTTCTTTGATCCGCTCCTGTTTATTTTCTATCCAATGGATATCGCAAATAAATCCAAGTGCTTCTTTAACATACATTTCCAGGTAGAGTGGATTGTGCTCAGGGAGATATCCAATATTCTTTCTAACCTCAACCGGAGATTCATTTACATCAAAACCGCAAACCTTCGCAGTTCCTGATGTTTGAGGAATAAAACAGGTCAGGATCTTCATTGTCGTAGATTTCCCAGCACCATTTGGCCCTAGAAATCCAAGCACCTTGCCTGCTGAAGCTTCAAAAGATATCTCGTTCACAGCCGTTTGCCGGCCATAATCTTTACTAAGATTGGATACTGAGATACTCATGGTTCAAAGTTAGTATTTCAATGGACAATTGACAGTTGACAGTTGACAATTATTGGCAGTTGTCATTGTCGATCTACGACAAGAACCCTTTCTTGATTGTCAATTTTCCATTGTCAATTGTCAATTAATATAAATCCAATACTATATTTGTCCCGTTATGAGCAAAAACAACGACGAACTTTTTAAAAATGTTATATCACACACGAAAGAATATGGTTTTGTATTCCCTTCGAGTGAAATTTATGATGGGCTTAGTGCGGTATATGATTATGGACAGCTTGGAGCTGAGCTAAAAAACAACATCAAAACGTATTGGTGGAAAAGCATGGTTCAGCTGAATGAGAATATTGTCGGACTTGATTCCGCTATTTTCATGCATCCAAAAATATGGAAAGCCAGCGGCCACGTCGATGGTTTTGCCGATCCAATGATCGATAACAAAGATTCGAAGAAAAGATATCGTGCTGATAATTTAATTGAAGATAAAATAGCCCGCTACGAGAAAGACGGTAAAACTGAAAAAGCCAATAAACTACAGGCAGACATGGATTCAGCACTTGCTGCTGATGATCTTCCTGCTCTAAAAGCTTTGATAGAAGAGCATGAAATAGTTTGCCCGGTTTCGGGAACCCGGAATTGGACTGATGTACGACAGTTTAACCTGATGTTTTCCACTCAAATGGGAGCCATGGCAGAAGATTCTGATCAGGTTTATCTAAGGCCGGAAACAGCACAGGGCATATTCGTGAACTTCCTGAACGTTCAGAAGTCGGGAAGAATGCGTATTCCTTTCGGAATTGCCCAGATAGGAAAAGCGTTCCGGAATGAGGTTATTGCCCGTCAGTTCATCATGCGGATGCGTGAATTTGAACAGATGGAGATGCAATTCTTTGTGAAACCAGGAACTGAGATGGAATGGTATAAACACTGGAAAGAAGCCCGTTTAAAATGGCACCTTGCTGTTGGAACAGCACCAGAGAAATATCGTTTTCATGATCACGTTAAGCTTGCTCATTACGCTAATGCTGCCGTGGATATCGAATTTGAATTCCCTTTTGGCTTTAAAGAAGTAGAAGGTATCCATAGCCGTACTGATTTTGACCTTAGCCAGCATGAGAAATTCTCAGGTAAAAAACTACAGTATTTCGATACCGTGGAAAATAAAAACTATGTTCCGTACGTCATAGAAACATCAATAGGGCTTGACCGAATGTTCCTTTTGACATTATGCAATGCGTTTGAAGAACAAGACCTTAGCACAGACGATAAACAAGATTCACGAACTGTTCTGCGTCTGCATCCTTGCTTAGCACCAGTTAAGGCCGCAATTCTGCCACTTACTAAAAAAGATGGCTTACCAGAAAAAGCACGTGAAATTATGGATACGCTGAAATTGGATTTCAATCTTCAGTATGATGAAAAGGACTCTATAGGTAAACGGTACCGCAGACAAGATGCCATTGGTACGCCTTTCTGTATAACGATTGATCACCAAACTCTTGAAGATAACACGGTAACGATAAGACATCGCGACAGTATGGAACAGGAGCGGGTGGGCTCTGACGAATTGGAACGTATAATAGGCACCCTTGTCAGCTGGAAGAATCTGTTAAAATAACGAACAAGCTCGCAACGCCGCTCCTGAGTAGCGGCGTTTTTAGATCACAGACAACTCATTTTGAGATCACTTATCTTATTTAAAACATTCTTATTCTTTTGTATGTAATAGTAAATGACTGAAAGATATCAATGCCATTAGTAGCTTCTGTCTGCTGAAAACGGGGCTGTATGTTTCAGACATTAAACCGCAATAATGAAGATAGCAATCACGGGTGCGAATGGATTTGTTGGCGCAGCACTCTGCCGGTACTTTTACAAAAAAGGCCATGAGATTCAGGCTATCGGTAACCGTGAAGAACCTCATCGAAATCTGTTAAGGGTTGCAAATTATGTTCGTGCTGATATCACAAATGTCATTGAACCTATTATCGCGGATGTTTGTATCCACGCGGCAGCGCTATCATCTGATACAGACACCTATAAAAATTTAATCTTAAGTAATGTAGAAGGTACGTTAAACGTAGTTGAGGCCGCTAAAGGCTGTCGGTTTTTCGTACATATTTCCTCTTCATCGGTATACCAGTTTACAAATCACCCTGTAAAGGAAGAAGAAGCCAGCATCCAATCGGACCTGAGCAATTACGGCGAAACAAAACTTCTTGCAGAAGATATTGTGGAGCTGGAAATTCCGGAGCATCAAAAAAGGCTAATCCTGCGGCCGAGAGCAATCTATGGAGTTGGCGACAGAATTCTACTACCGCGGCTGCTAAGCCTGGTAAAAGGAAAGTTTCTTCTGTGTCCATTTAAAAAAGGAACGCAAGGCTCGCTGACCCATGTTGATAATATAGGTTATGCAATAGAGCTTTACCTCGAGCAAAAAGACCAGGTGCAGCTTCAAATATTCAACATTACAGACGACCGTCCTTACCATCTCCTTGAACTGGCAGTAGAATGCACATCCGCAGTGGAAAAAAGACAATTATTGCCTGTTTCGTTGCCTGGCGCTGTTATGAAACTTCTTCTGTTATTGAATTCTAAGAAAAACCCCGATAACAGTATTAGTAAACCTGTCCTGAGGTCAATGGGGAACACGTCGGTTCTTGATATTTCAAAAATAAAAAACGAGTTAAAATATAACCCCTCTAAGAATTTCCAAAATTCGTGTGCAGACATTGCAAGTTGGGTTGACAGCTTCGGCAGCTCTAAAAGTTATCTAAAACAACTCTCAGAAGCCCCCTGGAGCATAAGCATATAACCCTTCTACTTTCGTGTGACAATTATTGCCATTTAAAACTGTATATTTGTATATACAGTTTGACGATTAGCTATAACCGTTCCAATTATTCTGACTCACTACAATATTTTTGTAAACTGCTACGTTTAAGAAACATTAACTGAGGAAATTTATGAAGAAACACACCATTTGGGCGATTGGTATGCTCTTACTTGTAACAACACTACCAGCCATTAGCTGGGTATCAGTAAGAAAATCACAACTACAATTTTTCGATTCACCAGCAGATTCAGCATCCGTAAAGGTGACAGCTAATTTTTCAAATACACAGCTTTTTGATCAACACGTAGATTCGTCTTATGAAAAAGCAAATCTTGCAGCCAGCGGTTTAGATGCTGCAGTATTCAGAAAAGCCCTAGTGGGTTATTATAATCTTAAAAAAACCAATCTGGTTTCTCCGGAACGCCAGATCATAACAATCATTGATTTTACTCGTAAAAGCTCTCAAAAAAGACTTTGGATAGTTGATCTTGCAAGCAACAAATTGCTATTTAACACTTTGGTTGCTCACGGACAAGGAAGCGGTGGTGATATGGCTACAAGCTTTTCAAATCTGGAAAATTCACATCAAAGCAGCCTTGGCTTTTATATAACAAGTGAAACTTATTTCGGCAAGCATGGATTTTCTATGAAACTGGAAGGGATGGACAAAGGATTTAACACAAATGCCCGTGACCGCGCAGTAGTAGTTCATGGAGCTGATTACGTTAGCCAGTCGTTCATAAATAAAACAGGTCGTTTAGGAAGGAGTCACGGTTGCCCTGCTTTACCAGTAGAATTGACTAAGACGATCATAAATACTATTAAAGGCCAGACTTGCTTATTTATTAACGGTCCTGCAACAAATTACACCTCAAACTATCTGGACCAGGAGGTAGCTGTTTCGAATTTCCTCTCTAATGGAAATACGCTTCAGGCTAGCATATAACCGGGAATAATACACAGGATAAAAAGGGAGATCTGTTAGTTCAGATCTCCCTTTTGCTTTTATATCTTTGCATACCTTATGCAGAAACTTGAAAAATTCCTCAACCAAAACCCTGAAAAGAGTTTTTTTCTTCTGTTATTATTAGCGATTCCTGTCTTCTTTATTAATCTTGGCCTTCTGCCTCTCTTCGCTGATGAGCCTACCAGAGCAAATGTGGCTCTGGAAATGATAATTTCTAAGAACTACGCTGTTCCCACCATAGGCGGCGAGTACTACTACAATAAACCGCCGCTTTATAACTGGATACTCGCTGGCCTGTATCAGGTTACAGGCAGCTATTCGGAATTGGTAACCAGACTACCCGCCATAATTCCAATGTTCCTGTTCGCCATTACGATATTTTACGCAGTACGCCACTTTATCAAAGACAAGCGAATTGCCTTATTAAGCGGGCTTTTGTTCCTTGTGAATGGCAGAATGCTTATTTACGACTCCATGCTTGGACATATAGATATTTTCTACTCCTGGCTAACTTTCGGATCCTTCATGCTCATCTTTTACTTTTTTGAAAAAAAGCAATGGTTCTGGTTATTCCTTATTTCCTATTTTATTACGGCTTTAACCTTCTTATGCAAAGGACTGCCATCTGTTGTTTTTCAGGGCTTTACTTTAATCGCCTTACTTACATATTCCGGAAATTTTAAAAAGCTGTTTAGCTGGCAGCATATCATTAGCGGGGTTTTCTGTCTGATAATTATTGGCGCTTATTTCCTGAATTATTATCAGTACAATCCAAATCTGGAAGGGTATCTAAGCACCATTTGGGATCAAAGCAGTAAGCGAACAGCTGCTGAGTTTGGCTTTCTTGCAACGGCTTTACATATGATATCGTTTCCGTTTGAGCACGCGGGGCACCTTCTTCCTGCTAGTTTGCTCCTGCTCTTTTGCTTTCACAAGAATTTCATTCCAGGCATTAAAGACAATCCTTTCCTTAAATATATAGCGATTGTTTTTTTAGCAAACATCTGGGTGTACTGGTTATCACCGCAGACGCGACCACGATATCTGCTGATGTTATATCCTCTGGTCTTTATTATCTGGAGCCATGCTTACTATACCTATCGTGATAAATTGCCCAAAACAAACAAGGTGTTTGAGTGGATTATTCTCGGCCTGGCTATACTGGTTAGTATTACTGTACCGGCGGCACTATTTTTCAACCTTTCGTTGTATGTTCCGTACCTGGAGCTTAAGGTGATTATTGTCTTCATTTTTTGTTGCCTGTTTACAATGCTCATCTATAAATTTAGGACTCAAAAATTTTTAGGGTTTATAGGCCTGCTTTTAACTGTCAGGCTGGCTTTCAGTTTCTTTGTTCTACCGCATCGCGCATACCACAAAATAGAGAATTACTATAAAGCAGCTGCAATAGAAATGGGAAATATCAGCAAAGGGAAGCCATTCTACTTCTACCAATATCATCCTGCAGAACTGAATATTCCCTTTCACGACCGCTTAATTTTCTACATTGAACGGACACGGATGGAGCAGGTGAAATTCACTGAAAATAAGGTGAAGCCAGGTTATTATTTTACATTTGACAGGGATTTGCATGATCCAAATGCTATATTGATTCGAACATATAAGGACCTAAAATTCTATCAGGTAAAATGAGAGAACTCTCTGTTGTGATCACCGTTTTGAATGAACGGGATAATATTGAGCCGCTTCTAAGGGAGATCCGCAATGCCCTGGGCGGGATTGACTATGAAGTGATATTTGTAGATGACGGCTCATCCGATGGCACACAAAAGAGAATAAGGGAGCATGCCGATAGCCGGAATAATCTGGTGGAACTTCGCAAAAATTACGGACAAAGCACTGCAATGACAGCCGGAATTGATCATGCGAGCGGTAAATATATAGCCCTCATTGATGGTGATCTTCAAAACGATCCATCCGATATACCGTCTATGCTCCAAAAGCTTAAAGATGAAGATTGGGATGTGGTTGCTGGTAATAGAGCCAACCGTCAGGATGGTATGTTTCTCCGGAAGATCCCTTCTAAAATTGCTAACGCTATCATTCGTCGTATGACAGGTGTATACATCAAAGATTATGGGTGCACCTTAAAAATATTCAAACGCGAGATAGCTGAGGATCTTGGTATTTACGGCGAGCTTCACCGTTTCATCCCTGTATTAGCCAAACTGCAGGGAGCCAGTATCACTCAAGTGGACGTAAAACATCACGCCCGCATCCACGGAGTTTCAAAGTATGGCTTAGGACGCACCTTTAAGGTCATGGCTGATCTGATCACTATGGTCTTTTTCAGGAAATACATCCAAAAGCCAATGCATTTATTTGGAACAATGGGCTTTATTTCTTTTGGTCTTGGCCTCCTCATCAATATTTACCTGCTTATTCTTAAGATAATGGGGCAGGATATCTGGGGAAAGCCTATTTTAATCCTGGGATTGATACTTCTGCTGGCAGGGATACAGCTTATAACATTCGGGATTTTAGCTGAGATTAACGTACGTACTTATTTCGAAGGAACTAACAGAAAAACTTACCAGGTTAGAAGAATTTTTAATGGACAAAACGAAAAGCTGGAAAATAGTTAAGCTTCTGTTAAAATTATCGATCTCAGGATTATCGCTATATCTCGTATCACGGAAAGTAGAGGTAAAAGACCTGAAAGATGCGTTCAGCGAATCAAATCCTTTATTTTTGTTTTTCGCTTTTGCTGCCTTTGTACTTTCACAGATCATATCCGCGTCAAGGCTGAACACATTCTTCAGAGGTATTGGCTTAAATATCTCAGCCGTCTACAATTTCAAGATCTACCTTTTGGGAATGTTCTATAATCTTTTCCTTCCCGGTGGAATAGGCGGAGACGGTTATAAGATATTTCTGCTGAGAAAACGGTTTTCGATTAAAGGCAGGCGCCTTTTTCAAGCTATATTCTTCGATCGGCTGAGCGGCTTATGGGCATTGGGGCTCATTACCTCTATACTGGTAATTTTCATTCCATATTTGGGGATACCTAATTGGATACCGATCGTTGCTGTGATTACCGGAAGTATTGCTTACTACATTATCATGCGTCGATATTTCCAAGATTACAGCCATAACTTCATTCTTACTCATGGCAAAGCACTTCTGGTTCAATCAATGCAGGTTGTTTCTGTGATAATTTTACTGTACGCATTGAATCATGAGGGCAAATTTGCACCCTATCTCTTTATGTTTCTCTTATCATCACTTGTCGCGATTTTTCCTTTTACGGTGGGAGGTCTTGGTGCCAGAGAACTTGTATTTGTATACGGCGCACAATATTTCCAGATGGATCAGCATCTTGCAGTTATCATCAGCCTGCTCTTTTATTGTATCTCTGCAATCCTGTCGTTCAGCGGAATCTACTTTGTTTTCTACCCAAAACAACTGGGTGAAAAAAAAATCGAGGTTCAATAATCAGGAAGTAATGAAATTCAATTTCCCGTACAGCAGCACGAGTCTCGATGGATAAAATATCGAGATTGCCGCCTTCTAAATGTCCTGAGTTTTAAGATACCAGGAGTAAAAATTATCTAGTCCGGTTTTTAAATCTGTTATTGGATGATACTTGAGCAGCTTTTGAGCTTTAGAGATGTTCGCATATGTTTGAGGTACATCTCCGGGTTGTTCCGGTTGACGGTCTATGATGGCCTTTTTACCACAAGAGTTTTCTATTGAAGTAATGAGGTCTCCCAAAGTTATAGTTCGGTGATTACCCAGATTTATTATCTCGAAATCTGAAGATTCATATGATATAGCTGCCTCAATTCCCTTAACAGTATCTTCTACATATGTGTAATCGCGGCTGGTAGATCCATCGCCGTAAACCGGGATCGCATGGCCGTTTATAATTGATTTGAAAAATTTATGAATGGCAAGGTCAGGTCTTTGACCAGGCCCATAAACCGTAAAAAAACGCAGCGCCAAAAAACGAATTCCATATAGGTGGCTATAAACGTGGCCGAGCATCTCGCACGATAATTTTGTCGATGCATAAGGGCTAATTGGCATCAGCTTATCGTCTTCCGACCATGGGACGTGTTCATTAATTCCATAAACACTGCTTGACGATGCGAAGACAAATTGTGTGATATTTCTTCTGCGTGCAAACTCAAGCAGATTCTGCGTTCCCGCCACATTTACATCCTGATAAAGAATGGGATCCTTGATGCTTGGCCTTACCCCTGCTTTAGCAGCCAGATGAACAATAACGTCGATATCATCCAGAGCATCCAGGTCTGCTCTGTTCCGAATATCTCCCTCATAAAATCGGAAATTTTTGTCATCTGAAAAAGGCCTTATATTTTTTTCCTTTTCAGTTCGCGGATAAAAAGGATCAAAATTATCCAGTCCGACCACACTGTAGCGGCCATCTTTTAATAAACTGCGGACGAGGTTACTTCCAATAAAGCCAGCGGCACCAGTAATAAGAATTCGTTTCTTCATAGTCTCAATACCGTCAAAAGTACAAAATTATCTATGGTATCACGGCACAAAAGGCTTAGTGTAAAAACAAGCCGCGGAAAAAATCCGTAACTTTACAATCAACTAACCACCCAAAAACACTACCATGGCAGGCTTTAATGATTTCAATAATCCCCAGGTAAAAAAGCTACCCAATCACCTAAGGCAATTCATTGTTGAGCAGCACTATGAGCATTATACGCCTGTAGATCATGCCGTTTGGCGATATGTGATGCGCCAGAATTACAGCTATCTAAAAGACATTGCGTACTACCCATATATTCCCGGACTGGAAGCAGCGGGGCTGACTATCGAGAAAGTTCCTGATCTGCAGGAAATGAACGATGCCTTAAAGAAAATTGGCTGGGGCGCCGTTACTGTGGATGGCTTTATACCACCGTCAGCATTCATGGAGTATCAATCATACCGTGTACTTGTGATAGCCGCTGATATTCGCCAGCTTCATCACATTGAATACACGCCGGCACCTGATATCATTCACGAATCTGCCGGACATGCTCCAATTATTGCCGATAAAGATTACCATGAATACCTAAGCTATTTTGGATCCATTGGCGCAAAGGCCATGTTTTCTTCAAAAGACTTTGAGCTGTACGAGGCTATTCGTGAGCTTTCTATTCTGAAAGAGATGCACGATGCAGATCCAGGCTTATTACGGAAAGCAGAAAAACGCGTAGACTTTTGTCAGAAGAACCTCGGCGAGCCTTCCGAAATGGCATTACTAAGCCGACTGCATTGGTGGACGGTTGAGTACGGACTTATCGGAACGTTAGAAAATCCGAAGATTTACGGTGCAGGGCTTCTTTCCTCCATTGGAGAAAGTACAACTTGCATGACTCCCGAAGTGACGAAAGACTGGTATACCCTCGATGCCATAAATTACCCTTTTGACATAACCAAGCCCCAGCCGCAGCTTTTTGTAACACCCGATTTTCAAAATTTGATTAACGTACTAGAACAGTTTGCCGATACTATGGCTTTTCGACGTGGCGGATCCGAAGGCATTCTGAAAGCTATTGAATGTAAAAATATCTGTACAGCAGTTTACAGTTCCGGTCTCCAGGTAACGGGGGTGTTTACCGATATGGGAATGGATGCAGACGACGAGTTGCAGTTTATCAAAACTACTGGTCCTTCTGCATTATCATTTGAAAGTGCGCAGCTCGACGGTCACGAAAAGGCCTATCACAAAGATGGATTCTCATCTCCGGTAGGGCGCTTACGCGATTTCAGCCATCCGCTTGAAAATGCATCTGACTCGCAACTAGAAAGTTTGGGAATATTGGTCGATGGAAAAACAAACCTTCATTTCCGCAGTGGGATAACCGTAAACGGCACCGTTCAATCTATCAAAAGAAGGAATAACAAAATTATTCTAATTACTTTCTCGGATTGTACTGTTGAAGATGAGCGAGGCAATGTCTTTTTCGAACCAAGCTGGGGAACTTATGATATGGCTATTGGCGAAAAGATTGTTTCAGTTTATTGCGGAGCTGCCGACAAAGATTTATTTGAGGAAATAGCCCCGGTTTCTAAAACTGCGACACACCATTCTGAGTACGACAATGACACTAAAAGATATCACGACCTTTTCCGCAAGGTTCGTCACTGTCGGGAGAGCCATGAAGCTTACCCTGATTTATTGTTAGTTTGGGATGAAATCCGACATAACTTTCGCGAAGACTGGTTGTGTTCCATGGAAATATTGGAAATACTTGATCACGAGAGTATTTACAGCGAAACAGCCCGTGATATAAAAATATACCTTGAGATGAAAGCGTCAAACGAACCGTCTCTAACTAAATTGATCCACGATGGTTTTTACCTGATCAAAAATCCGGTAAGCCAGCTAACAAACTGATAGATGAATATTGTAATTACAGGTGCAAGTAGCGGAGTTGGATTTGAGTCTGTCTTAGAACTGACGGGAATAGGTTCTCATAAAGTCGTTGCGCTGGCCAGATCGCAGGATAAATTAAGCAAGTTACAGGAAATAGCGCTTGCTCTCAATCCGGAATGTTTCCTGTATAGCGCAAAATTCGACATAGTTCACGACGATTACGAAACCGGCCTGATACCTTTTATAAAAGACAGGATTGGGACGGTAGATGTTCTTATTAACAATGCAGGTTCATTAATAAACAAACCTTTCATGGACATCATCCAGCTTGATTTTGCAGAGATGCTTCAAAATAATTTGCTGGGCCACGTTAAAATGATCCAGAATATTGTACCGCTGATGCCCCCTAAAAGCCACATCGTAAATATTGGAAGTATGGGTGGCTTCCAGGGAAGCGACAAATTCCCGGGACTATCAGCATATTCAGCAAGTAAGGCTGCTTTGCATATTCTAACCGAATGCCTCGCTATGGAACTTGGAGAAAAGGAAATAAGTGTAAATTGCCTTGCACTTGGATCGGCACAAACCGAAATGCTCGAAAAAGCTTTTCCAGATTACCAGTCGCCAGTAATGGCTTTCGAAATGGGAAAATATATCGCCGATTTTGCACTGACCGGGCACAAATTCTTTAATGGAAAAATAATACCTGTAGCACATAGCACCCCATAAGCAATGAAACTATACAAGTACTTAGCACTCGCCACCCTTGTTGTGGCAGCCTGTCAGAGCGAACCTTCCAAAACCGTAGAAGTAGAGGACAAAGCTGCTACCCTAGATAACATGGAAAATATGGACAGTGAGAAAACTCTCGTCCTGCCATGGTCTGTGCAAATGGATGATGCTACTCAAGCCATGCAAATCAAAAGAGATCCAGCGGCCGATATGACTAACTTAAAGCCGGAAGATATTGTTGATGCTTTGAACCTAAAATACCCCGAAATCAAGATGCAGTGGGTGAAATTAGAAGGCAGCAAAGCTTTTGTTACTATTCCAGAAGCCACATACCTGACCCAGCAATCCGGCAGTGAAGGCGCGCGGGCTTATCTGGCAGAAGCCACCTACTCCCTGACGGAACTGAAAGGCATCACTTCTGTTGAATTTGATTTTGAAGAAGGAGACCACGCACGTCCCGGGGTTTATCAAAGAGCCAATTTCAAATTTTAAAAAGAACAGGAGAAGGATTTCTCCTGCCCTCTCATCTAAATCTACCCTTGCTTTTTGCCTAGCATGAGTAACTCATTCACCACTATTTCGGTGAAATACTTTTTGACACCATCCTTGTCGGTGTAGGACCTGCTTGTCAACTTACCCTCGACACTGACTTCCGACCCTTTGTGCAAATACTTTTCAGCAACTGTCGCAAGCCCATCCCACATAACCAGATTGTGCCATTGCGTCTCCTCTACTTTTTCGCCCTTATCGTTCTTATAGGCATCATTGGTAGCAATAGCCATTTTGGCTACTTTCTTCTTCTCGCCGATAGTCTTTACCTCAGGTTCTGTGCCCAGAAAGCCCATCAGGCGTACACTGTTTCTTAAATTACTCATGGTGTTAAAATTTACATAGGTCATTAACGAACACTGACCGGCCCTCGGCCAGCGACAAAACAAAGGTGCTATGAGCAAGAAAATTAACCGGAGAATAAACGGTTATACACGCTTATAACCGTTTCCAGACGCCTTACCCTTAAATTCATGTAAATAATAAAAAAACATGGAGCGTGAATGTTTAGACTGTGCTTCTCCGCTACGGGGAAGGACTGATAAGAAATTCTGCGATGACCAATGCCGCAGTAATTACAACAATCGTTTGAAAGCTGACGCCAGTCCGGCACTTCGACAAGTAAACGCGATACTCAGGAAAAATCATGCGATCCTGACCAGGCTTTGTTCCGGAAGCAAGATCAGGTTAAAAAAGGATGACCTGCTTCGGAATGGTTTTGACCTAACGTATCATACTCATCTATACAATACCAGGAATGGAAACACCTATTATTTTTGCTATGATTATGGGTATCTGAGATTGGATAGTGAGGTATTTCTGTTGGTCAAAGAAAGAACAAATAGCTGGTAAAGAAACTCTGGCGTCGACAATCCGATATACGGCATACAGTTATAAGAAACTAAGGGTATAACTGTATGCCGAAGAAATCGGGAAAATGCCGGCTTACCCGCTAACGAACCTGTCCTGCTTTTTAAGTACTTTAGTATTGGAGAAATGGAAGCGCGGCTAAAGAAAGCCCACTTTCAACCGAAAATGTTTAAAAAGCCATCACGATACAACTAAAGCTATGAAAAAATATGCCTTTTGGATATTTACGTTATTATTAGTGGTTGATGCAAATGCACAGAAAATTTTTGACGTTCATTTACATGGAGATAAAGAGCCGACTAAACAATTACAAAATCTTTCAACCGCTGGAGTTTACAAAGCAGCAGTCAGCTCTTCCTGGGATTTGCAATCAGGTTATAAAAGCGATCAAAAGATTTCCATTTTACAAGGCTTAATGGTGCCGTGCCCGGAAGGAAAAGTACCATATAGCAGTCAATACTGTTTTGAAAATAAAAGTGAATTTCCGGACGTCGCTTGGGTTGAGCAATTAATGAAAGACGGGAAAATTGACTTCCTGGGCGAAGTATTAACTCAATATTACGGAATTTCTTCGTCTGACGAGAGAATGCTTCCGTACTATGAACTTGCTGAAAAATATGATATCCCAGTTGGCATTCATACAGGCTTAGCGGGTCCGAATCACGGCTCGCCAAATTTCAAAGTGAGTTTAGGAACACCAATGCTTTTAGAACCTTTACTTCAAAAATTTCCTAAATTAAGGGTTTGGATAATGCATGCGGGCGCACCTTTCTTAGATGATACAATAGCAATAATGGCATATTACCAAAATGTTTATATCGATATTTCCGTCCTAAACAATCCGTATATATTTCCGGCAGCTGAATTTGCATCAACATTAAAAAGATTTATCGAAGGAGGATTAGAAGATCGAATGATGTTTGGCTCCGATAACGGGAACATTAATAAAATCATCCAAAATGTAGAAGCGCAGACATTTTTGACTAAAACGCAAAAAGAGAAGATTTACTTCCAAAACGCTGAAACCTTCTTTAAGAAATCGATAGACAAAAAATAATACAACCTGAATGACCGGAAATATAATGGAAAAGTAAAAGCGAAAAACAGCCAATGCCAAAACTAGCTGAAAATGCTACCTTACGTTCATTTTATCAGCAAACAAATGAAAGCATTACTTCAGTGGACCATCATAATTCCCGTACTATCCTGGATCCTATATTTTACAGGCCTGGTTTCTGACAGCAGCCTTTTTCAGATTGTAGCGAGCATACTCCTGATCTGCAGCGTGATGTCGGCAGTACATCATTCTGAAATAATTGCTGAGAAAGTGGGTGAACCGTATGGTACCATTATCCTGGCTATATCTATAACCGTTATCGAAGTTTCCATCATCGTATCCCTGATGCTATCAGAAGGACCGGAAGCTGCATCACTCGCCCGGGACACTATTTACGCTGCCACAATGCTGATCCTAAACGGGATCATAGGACTTTGTCTGCTCATTGGCGGATTAAAGCATTATGAACAGAATTTCTCTGCCTCGTCTGTTACTATAGCACTGGTTTCTTTGGTTTCTATTGTGGTATTCACCTTGGTGTTTCCCACATTTACTGAAAGTGTAAAGGGCTCTTATTATTCCATGCCCCAGCTCATCTTTGCCTCTATTGCTTGTCTGGTTATTTATTCATCGTTTCTATTTGCTCAGACCAGCAGATACCGTCAGTATTTCCTTACTGTTGGTGACGATGAGAATGAAGCTGCCTGCCAACCAATACCCATTCAAAAAAGCGTATTTGTGACAAGTCTGATTTTCCTGATCGTAAGCTTGGGGATTGTTGTGTTACTAGCCAAAACTCTCTCTCCTACGATAGAAAAAATCATCACTGGCTATCAACTGCCCAAAGCACTGGTGGGAGTAATCATTGCAGCCATCATTTTATTGCCTGAAGCTACGGCGGCAATTATAGCTGCCCGGAAGAACCGGCTTCAAACAAGCATTAACCTTGCACTAGGATCAGCTCTGGCGAGTATTGGCTTAACCATACCCGCCGTGGCGGTAGTTTGTATTATACTGGACATGCCTGTTATCCTAGGCTTAGATATTAAATCCATTGTTCTTCTAGGCCTGTCTGTATTTACGGTAATGCTGTCGCTGAGCAAAGGAAAGTCAAATATTGTTTACGGAGTGGTGCTTCTGGTGAACCTATTCGCGTTCATTTTCTTAATGATATACCCTTAATGAGTTCTTCGCCCCTGACCGAGAACTCATTTGCTGCTGACCTGAATATTGTAAAAGACTTAATTTATGATCCATGCGCCTATGAGCTCACCGACCTGAAGCAACATTCAGAAAGTGCAGAATATGGTGCCTGTTCATTTGTACTTAGCGGAAAGAAAGTTCAGCAGCGCTTTTCTAAAATAACTCCAACAAAAACAGGTCAGTTTGTAACGGTCTGGAAAAGGAATCGGGATGGGATAACGGCACCTTTCGACTTTTCGGACGATCTGGATTTCATCATCATCATCGCGAGAAGCGGAGATCAGCTCGGACAATTTACTTTCCCAAAGCTGGTACTGGCGGAAAAGGAAATTATCACCCGAAATGGCAGTAAAGGAAAACGCGGAATCAGAGTTTATCCTCCCTGGGACAATACAACTAATAAGCAAGCTGAGAAAACTCAGAACTGGCAACAAGAGTACTTTTTTACGATTGAGCAGGATAACACAGCCGGCCTTAAGTTGATAAAAAAGCTAATTAGCGGAGTTTAGAGTACAGATTATTAATGCTGTAACCACTTTTTCCAATGTCGCGATCACAAAACAAATTAATATGTCAGGAGAACCTGGGCAAATTATACCTTTGAAAAATCAAGTAATCGCACCAAAAATGTCGCCTCAAAAATTATCCAAAACAATGTAAATTGGCCTTATGAGAAACCTAATTTCCTTTATGCACATATCCCTCGACGGTTTCGTGGCAGGACCCAAAGGAGAAATGGACTGGATCAAAGGTTGATCCACAGCTACCCATTCACTTATCGAACTGGGTCTGGTTGACGGCTACTGGCTGTTTGTTAACCCAGTCATTCTGGGACGCGGCATACCATTGTTTAAAAACATACAGGACAAAATAACTTTGAATCTGATAAATACCCATCAGTTTACCAATGGAGTAACCGAAATGAACTACACGGTGCTCAAACAATAGTAGAATGAATACAACACCGGAACATAACGAACGAGTAGCTAAGATGACTTTTAGCTCTGTTTACCCTCATTACGTCAAAAAAGTTGAAGGTAAAGGCAGAACAATAACAGAATTGCATCAGGTAATTGAATGGTTAACCGGATTCGACGAAAATAGCCTGAGAAAATTGAT
>JAZKIH010000075.1:0-131957 GCA_040384965.1 Bacteroidota bacterium
ATGAGTGCAGCTGTAGCCGAATCCCCTCTTAATACCGAAAAGAAAAATAACTTAAGACTTGTGATTATAGCGTCCAGTGTTGGAACGCTTATAGAATGGTATGACTTATTCCTGGCCGTAATACTGGCGAGCATCCTTTCGGACCAGTTGTTTCCGGCAGGGGAAAACAAGTTTATCGAAACGCTCGCAATTGTGGCGACCACCTACCTTATCCGGCCTTTTGGATCACTGCTTTTTGGTAACATAGGGGATAAGTCCGGCAGGAAAAGCTCTTTCCTTATTTCACTGCTATTAATGGGAGCGGCCACTTTCCTTATCGGATGCATCCCTACTTTCAGTCAGGTGGGATGGTTTGCGCCGGCCATGTTCTTGGTACTGCGCCTTTTTCAGGGTCTGGCAATCAGCGGCGAATATTCAGGGGCAGTAATCTATGTTGCAGAAAATGCGCCGCCTGAGAAGCGGGGCTTCTATACAGGATTTATTCAAACTACTTCTTCCATAGCGCTAATTGTATGCTTACTGGTTGTCTTTGCTACCCGCGGTTTAATGAGTGATGAAAGCTTTAACTCATTTGGATGGCGCATTCCTTTTCTTTTTAGTGCGGTTCTGGTGATAATCAGCTACATGATCCGGAGAAAATTGCATGAAAGTCCGGTATTCAGTCAGCTAAAGAAAGAAGGTAAAACGAGTAGTGCACCTATCAAGGAAACTTTCAAGTCGAAGAAGAATGTAGGGTTAATTCTGTCAGCAATATTTGGCGGCAACGCGGCTCAGAGTGCCATAATGCAGACAAATCAGTTTGTTGCTTTATTTTTTCTACAGCGAACTGTAAAGCTGACTGATACAACCTCAATACTGATTCTGGCGGTTGGTATTCTCCTGGCCGGTCCGCTGTTCCAAATTTTTGGTGCATTGAGCGACAGGATAGGAAGGAAGAAAGTTATTCTTACAGGCCTTTTTCTGGGGCTGTTTATTATACCCATCACCTTCTATACTTTTCTGGAGTTGGGAAACCCTATGCGATTAGATACCGTTCAGCATATTGATACGCAGACCACGCTTATTTTTATCGGATTAATCTTCATACTTACCGTGGCTAGTGCTTTGGTTTACGGTCCTATGGGCGCATTTTTGATGGAGCTTTTCCCGACAAAAATCCGTTATACAAGTATGGGTTTTACTTACAATGTTGGTAACGGCGCAATCGGTGGTTCAACGCCAGTTATTACCGAGTTAATCCGTTCATCCGTTGTGATCAGCTTTGCATTTTCACCCTATACCGGGCTTATCTACCCAATTGCTTTGATCATCATTGGGATTATTGTAAGTATTTTCTTTGTGAAAGAAACCAACAAAAATAATCTCAGCGATTAATTTTCTAATTATTTACAAACCCGCTTGCTGTGTATCATGTCCGTAAATATCATCGCGGAAATTTAATACTCCCGACTTGTCTACCCAAGCAGTATAATAGATGATAGACACAGGGATCTTTTTGTCTAGTTTAACCCATTTTTCTGAACCTGAACCCATTGCACGCAGAATTTCGGTATCCGTCCATTCCTGTTGATCTTTCAGTAAGTATTGGGCAAGTTCATAAGGCTGACTCAACCGGATACAACCATGACTGAAAGCACGTTTTTGCTTGTCAAATAGTGTTTTAGCCGGAGTATCGTGGAAATATATATTGTATTTATTTGGAAAGAGAAATTTCACTGCGCCAAGAGCGTTATCAGGTCCGGGTCTTTGTCTGATCTTTGGCAAACCGTCTTCCTTACCGGTAATTTCCATATTTTGTCTGTCAAGGTAAGACCCATTCTTATTCATTGCTGGCAATATTTCGTTTCTAACAATACTGGCAGGTACATTCCAATATGGACTAAAGACGATAGTTTCAAGCGTATCAGAGAACACAACTGTTGGGTTCGAGGTTTTTCCAACAACGATGTCCATTGTGAGCACCTCATTGTTATCCTCCATAACATATAATTTGTACTCCGGGATATTTGCTATTATTCTGGTTCCACTCGCACTGGCAGTATCATCCTGAATTCTGTTCATATTTGCAGTCAGTTGATCAATCCGTTTCTCAAGAGGCATATTAAGTGCTTTCATAAATGCAGGCCCGATAGTTCCGTCATCTTCAAGGCCATGTCTTAGTTGAAAGTGTTTAACTGCATCTTCAAATGGAAGATTAAAGGCATTGCCATCTCTGACGCGGCGAAGGTCTCCGAGTATTCTCAGACGATCCTTGATCAGCGGAATTACTGAAGATGTATCTTTAAGTTTCAGCACGTTACGTCCAGCAAGGCTTATAGGCGACCACTGTCCTTTATCGTTAAGCACCTGATATTGATGTAAGGCTTTTTCCAGAAGCTGATATTGTTTGTTGCCCTTGTCCTGTGCGTTACTGTATGAATAACACGTTACGAGACAAAATATCAAGGATATGATTCTATTCTGCATTTTCATGGTTTTGAATGAATAAACAAAAGTCAAGCCAGTAAAATCCGTGTGTATATGCGGAGTGATACTATTCAGTTATGCTATCTGAAAGTTTGATATGGACTGTGGTGCCCGTACCGGTAGTGGATTTAATATTTAATTTACCATTATACAAACTCAGTCGATTCTTGATGCTGCTCAGGCCGGAGCCGGAGGTCGAGTTCTCCTGAGCATTCACATCAAAGCCAACGCCATTATCCTTTACAATAATTTCGATCAGTTTATTTTTACGGATCTCAATATTCAGCTGGCTTGCGGATGAGTGTCTCATCACATTGTTAATGAGTTCCTGGATAATGCGGTAAAGGTTTGTCTCAAGTAGAAGATCCATGCGACTAATCAATCCAACTGTCTTGAATGTTATAAGGAGATCTTTGGATGAGAGTCGTCTTACTAATTCTTCAATAGTTGCTATAAGCCCGAAATCGGCAAGTATAGATGGTGCCAGCTCAAAAGAAATGTTACGGGTTTCAGCTATCGCTTCGTCAAGCAGACTGTGTACAGCTTCAATTTCGTCAGAAGTATTTTTGTCTTTCCCTAACTGACGAAGCTTCATCTTTATCCCGTATAAAAGCTGGCTTACACTGTCATGCAGTACACCGCTGATGCGTCTGCGCTCATTTTCTTCGGTCAATAATGTTGCAGCAGCAATTTTTCTCTGCTGCTCGCTCATAAGCCGCCGGGAGTACTTCTCCATTTGCGTCTTTTCAGTAATATCCATGATGATACCAACGAGTTTTTTGCCGGCCTCATCATTCGGAATTGTATGACCTCTGATTACTAAATAGCAATTTTTATCATCAGGGCTGCCGAAGCGGCAAATAACGTCAATCTCTTTTCCGTTGTTTATCGCTATGCGAAACTTTTCCTCTACATCCTTTCGATATTGAGGATTGATGAGATTTATGAAATCAGTCAGTTTGCCTTTAAAACTTCCAGCCTTTAAACTGCATATCCTGTGACTGCTTTCGTCAATGAAGAAGGTCATCGTATCTATATCGAGCTCCCAGGTTCCGGCCAGCGAGGCCTTCAAAGATAGTTCCAGTCTTTCTTTAGTTGCTGCAAGTTCATGTTCCACGCGTTTTCTTTCGGTGATATCTACCATTGCAATAAAACATTCGGTAATGCCATCGCTGGTAAGCTGCACGGTTCCCTGCAAACGAGTATATCGGGGTAGCTTGTCGTCTCCGACTAGTTTTAACTCACATTGCTGAGGGG
Organism: Bacteroidota bacterium; assembly: GCA_040384965.1. GTDB lineage: Bacteria > Bacteroidota > Bacteroidia > Sphingobacteriales > Sphingobacteriaceae > Daejeonella. Next base: position 3,724 of record JAZKIH010000075.1, read on the forward strand.
TTCTCGACTTTAGCATTTGGATGAAAAATCGGTAGTAATCTTCGGAATCTTCACCGCTGATAAAATAGTGCAGGCGATTGCCTTTAACGTTAGATTTATGGGAAGATTTTAATAAGCTAAGTCCGGTTTCGTTCACATCCTTAATAACTCCCGCGTGGTCAAGAATAATATAACCCACTGGAGCCTCGTCATAAATGGCAGAGAAACGCCCCCGCTGTCTTTCAAGCTCCACGTTAATTAAGCGAAGCTCATCGTTCTGCATCTCCAGTTCTATCTGATGAACCTGCAGCTCCTGAAATACAGCTTTGAAACGCTCTGCGTCGATTAGCTCATCGTTAAGTTCAATGTCATTTAAGAGCTTTTCCGCAGATGACCGGAGAGGTGAAAAAGCTGAGCTTCCAGTTTCTTTAGCTCGCTTTTTCATCGTTCCTGGTGCTCGTGGATCACAATCATTGTGAGCAGTATTTCTTTTTTATTCTCATCAGAGAATGGGTTGGCGGTCAGCTCAAATTTCTTTTCACCTATGTCGTTAATAGTGAGGGAGCATGAAGCAGGTTTGCCGGTCTCATGGCATTTGTTCAGCCAGGCCTGGAAATCAACCATAGTTGCGTGTTCGGCAATAAATTCAGCAAAAGATGAGTTTTTCACTGATGCTTCTTTAATCCGGAACAGTTTCAGGAACTTCTGATTCATGGCTATCATGTTCATATCGCGATCCAGCAGAAGTGCAGCTTCATTCATGGTACTTACGGTGCCAGCCGCGTATTTTTGCAATCCCTTTAGCCGGTATTCCATCTTTTTGTAAGTGGAAATCAGAGTGAATGTCAGCACTGCCCCAGAAATGAAATTATCCATGGTGCGGTATGGAATAACGCGAAGGCGATACCAGTCGCCCGCCTTAGTTTTTATTTCAACTTCTACCGTAGTTAGCTTGTCGATCACTTCCCTTATTTCATTCTCAACTTCCGGATGATCAAAATTTGAAGCAATATGCATGATGGGCCTGCCAACATCAGAAGGAATGAGGTTAAAAAGTTTCCTCACCTGCGGTGTGAATCGCAGGATCTCCATATTATTATCAAGAAATATAGTACCTATCTCGGTTGCGTCAAGAAGGTTCTTCATATCATTGTTAATACGGGTCAATTCATCAGCTTTTGACTGATACTGCACGTTAATCGTCATGAGCTCCTCATTCAAAGACTGCATTTCCTCTTTGGTTGTGAGCGACTCTTCATTAGTACTCTGCAACTCTTCATTTGTGCTCTGTAATTCCTCGTTGGTTGATTTTAATTCTTCCAGAGAGGTTTCCATCTGTTCAATCGTACTATTGAGCTGCTGTTTGGTGTAAACTAGCTCCTTTTCAAGTTCTTCAACAACCTTTACGTCGTGTCCGTTCTTCGCGATTTTTGGACTCGCCTTTTTAACCAGTCCTTTGTCTTCAAATATTACCAGGATAAGACCCTGGAAACTGCTTTCCTGTAAAAGGCTGGCCTTGAGATTAACACTTCTCGCCTGACCATCCTCTTTAAGCCTGACGTCCGCTATTTCTGCCACTCCTTTCTGGCTTCGTGCCTGATGTATGATATTGCCAAGCACGTAACGAAGGTCCTCCTTCGCCATTTTGTGAATATTCATTACCGCTTCACCGCCCGGAAGTTCCAGGTATCTGCCTGTTTTGCCGCTGCTGTAAAGAATATCTCCTTTTTCATTAATAAGCACGGAAGCAGGAGTGAAATTTTCGAGAAGAATTTTATTAAAAGTTTCTTCGGCAGTCCTTTTTTGCATTGTGCCCGCTATTTCTTCTGTACGCACAGTTTTTAACGGAGCTTTTGACACGTGAAACGGGAAGTCCGTTATCCGACTGGTCAGTTCTCCTTGCCGGCGTTCAAATAATTTCCACTTTGGATCCAGTGCCCGGAACATGTCAGTAAAACCCCCGATAGTTTCTGCAGGACCCATAAACATAATCCCATTCGGGCTGATCGAGTAATGAAAAACAGGAATTATCTTTTTTTGAAGCTCCGTTGTCAGGTAGATCATCACGTTACGGCAGCACAGCAGGTCAAGCCGGGTAAATGGTGCATCTTTAATCAGATTGTGTTGAGCGAATACAATCATTTCACGCAGCTCTTTTTTTACATGGTAATGGCTGTTTTTCTTGATAAAGAAGCGTTCTAATCTGGCCGGGGTAATATATGCGGCAATATTATCGTGATATTGCCCGGCCCGGGCTGTTTCAATAGCTTCCGGGTCAAGGTCAGTTGCGAAAATCTGAATCCGTGGAAGTTTTTTTTTGGGTAACGTTTCAAGGCATTCCATTATAATTATAGCGATGGAATAGGCCTCTTCTCCAGTGGAACATCCTGCCACCCAGATTCTTACTTGTTCGTCACTTTCCTTTGACGAGAGTCGGGTTAATAGCAGCTTTTGCAACGAGTCAAATGCTGCTTCATCCCGGAAGAATTTCGTTACGCCTATAAGAAGCTCATTAAAGAGGACATCAATCTCGTGGGGATCTTCACGAAGATGGTTCACATAGCTCGCATAGTCATGCAGCTGGTGAAAGGCAATCCTGCGGTCAATTCTCCGTGTTATAGTACTCTTCTTGTATAGTGCAAAGTCGTGACCGGTATGAGATCTGAGCAGCATCAGGATCTTTTCGATAGAATTGGAATTCGCAATTTCTGATCTCAGTTCCTCATTGGCCTCTTCGGAAAGTATCGGGTGGTTTAAGTACTGAATAAGCCGGATTGGCATTTCTTCGGGAGCCAGAACATAGTCGATCAGATTCGTGCCGATCGACGCAAGAGGCATACTGGCATACTTGGCAGTATCCGGATCCTGTACCATGGCCATACCAAGCTTTTCTTTAATCATCCGGACACCGGTTTCACCGTCTGAACCCATTCCCGAAAGAATAATTGCCACAGCACGATTCCACTGATCCTCCGCAAGACTCTGGAGGAAGTAATCGATGGGCTGCCTGAAGCCGTGGGGTTTTGAAGGCTTTAAAAGCAGCAGTTTACGATTATGAATACCCATGTCCTTATTTGGCGGGATAATGTAAACTTTATCTGGCTCTACCGGCACACCATCATTGGCTTCAATTACGGGCATGGCAGTATAATTCTGTATAAGTTCAGCGATCTGCCCTTTATGCTCCGGATCAAGGTGCATAATAATTACGAAGGCTATCCCACTGTCTGCCGGCATGTGTGTAAAGAACTTTTCGATTCCCTGGAACGACCCTGCTGAGCCGCCAATGCAGGCTATAGGAAAGTTCTTAACCTTGCGCCGGGCGGGGGTTTTTTTTTCTAAAGGTTTTTTATTTTGCGTAATTCTGGTCATTCAGGATTAAGTAGGACAGGAGTTGAGATTCTCCTTATTAGTAACTGACGCTAAAATATCGGCTAGATTTTTTATCACGTCAAGTTAACCCAATAAAATGGATAATCAGGTATTTATTACCGGTGAACCAGTATATTATTCGTTGTTTTTTTTAACAGCTTTAGTTATTTTTGATTTCTGCTTACCGCAGCTGCGCTCCCGCTGTCTCTCGCTTTACTCTTGCTCTCTTTATCTAATTCGTACCGTTATGAGCAAAAAGATTTTGATTCTCGATGATGATACCAATGTTCTGGACATGCTTCAGGAGGTATTGCTGTATGAAAAGTTTGAAGTACGGGTAGTCTCCGATCTTGCTTCTTTTCTGAAGGCGTTTGAGGGTAATTATCTGCCTGACCTTGTTTTGATTGACTATCTGTTAAAAGGGGTTAATGGCGGCGAAGTATGTTATCAGTTAAAGTCCAACGAACGTACAGCCGGCATACCCGTAATATTGATGTCTGCATACCCGCAGATTTTTCAATCATTAGGGAATTATGGATGCGATGAATTTATAGCTAAACCATTTGACCTGGACGAAATACTTGATATTGTAAAAAATCATACCGGGAGTAGTAAGGAGCCGGTAATCTAACCAGTTCGGGGTTATTAGTTTACAATTCCTCTCAGTACCGCATACCTGATCAATGCAGCCGAATTTCGTGACTGAGTCTTATCGATCAGGTTCTGCCTGTGACCTTCAACAGTACGTTTGCTGGTGAAAATCTTATCAGCGATCTCCTGGTTAGTATAGCCTTCGGCAATTAATGATAGAATCTCTTTCTCCCGCTTGGAAAGGTCAACTGCAGGGAGGTCTTCAGTAATGACATATGAACGGCCGAGCTGACGGTCGAGTAATTCGATTGATAATTCGGTGCATAAATACCGCTGTCCGTTATTGAAGATATGCCTGATGCCAAAAAGCAGCTCTTCAGAACTTACATTTTTTAACATATATCCATTAGCGCCAGCCTGAAATGCTTTCAATACATATTTCTCATGCGAAAGCATTGATAGAACTACTGTTTTTAACTTAGGATAAGTATCGAGCAGGCCTGGAATCATATCTATTCCATTTATTCCCGGCATATTGATATCAGTTATGAGCAAAACTTCATTTGCGTCGATCTCTCCTTTTTCAAACAATTCCAGTAATTCACTGCCATTGCATGCCTCGCCTACAATTTCTATATCTTCTTCACTTTCTAGAAGTGACCTAATTCCGCTTCTAACTATTTTATGATCTTCGGTTAATACTATTTTAATCACTTGACTCTATAAGTTATATTGAGTAAATGTAATCCTATCGATTTATACGCTCCAAAACCAGTATTTATACTTGATTGTTTTAAGCTAAGGAAAAAAACATTCAGTTTACCTTAAGAATATTGCGTCCTGCACTGGACAAAAAAATGAGCTTCAGATAAAGCTCATTAAATAAAGATTTTAAAACCCGATTATAAAGAGTCGACCAGGGCAGTATCTGTCAGCGGAGTCGTATCTACAATTACACTGTCGACCGGCATTATGGTATCTACGAGTGCTGAGTCTGTTAATGTTTCTTTTTTGCTGTTTGAATTACATCCCGCGAAAGCCATTCCGGCCAGGGCAACGATGAGAAGGATTTTTTTCATAGAAAGTTTTTTAGTGAGTTAGGAAGATAATTATTCTGATTGCGATTTTAAAGAGTATTTTTCATTGAAAAGGTGTTTTAAGTACAACAAATTCAAGTTATTTGGGTTTCGATAAATATAAATGAGTTTCTACACAGTGCCTGTCTGGGGAGCAAGTAAATACTGATAATTATGAAATTGATATCGATATTGCTAGCTCTTGCCAGCCTGTTTTCAGCGTGTAATATGAAAGATGTACAGCCAGTTTTCGAAAGCTCCAGAGTGTTGACAGATTATCCTTCGGGATCAACTGTATGTTATCTGGATGGGAAATACTATATCATGGGCGATGATGCGGCAGAGATTCTGGTACTGAATGATAATATGAACGAGCTGGAGCGTATCCGGATCTTTCCGGCCGGCGAACATATACGACTTCCCAAGGATTCTAAAGCTGACGTGGAGTCATCGGCGATTATCAATCATGATGGAAAACCCTCTGTTCTCTTTTTAGGCTCTGGCTCACGTTCACCCCATCGCGATAGCGCCTTTCTTTTGGAAACTAAACTAAAAAAGGTAGAAAGAATCGATACGCGGACTTTTTTTGACGAGTTGCGGATGGAAGTCAAAGACCTCAACATTGAAGCTGCTTCTGTGGCGGGTAGCGAATTGCTTCTGGGCCTTCGGGCGAACAAGTCTTATCCTGAAAATTATATTGCTCTTGCAGATTTTGGCGGATTGAATTTTAAGTACAACCGAAAAATAGCTATCCAACTGCCACTGCATGGCGCAGGCATTTCAGGCATGGATTACGATGAAAAAGGAGACGTTTTATTCGTTACGTTTTCTTCTGAAGATACTTCAAATTCTTATGATGACGGAGAAATAGGCGAGAGCTATCTGGCGATTATAACCTATGCATCCCAAGCTTTGAAAGAAGATAAACTTGCCATCACAAAATTGATCATGCTGAGTGAGCTAAGCCCTGAGTTCATAGATCAAAAAATTGAGTCCGTGTCTTTAACCGGGGATCCACGAAAGCTTATGCTGGTTGCTGATGATGATAAGGGCAATACAAAGATATTTACACTGAGTTATTAGATTAGCCTATTCCGGAAACTGGCTTTTGTCTAATCCTGGGATTATCCGCAGCGCATTTTTATAGTAAATTTTCTTTAAAACCTGATCGCTTAAGCCCAGCCCATACATTTTCCAATAGGCATGATATTTTTTGTGGTATGGAAAGTATTCGTCTTCTGTTTCAAGTACCCTGAAATAAGTCGTGTATTCTGCCGGCACCCAGCTGTCTTTTCCAAATAGTATCCGATCCTGATATTTATCAAAAAAAAGTTTCGCTCTTCTCGGCTGGCGGCCTAATTCCGCTATTATTGCCCCAAACTCTACGTTGAAGTTTGGATAGGTATCAAGGAGTTTTCCCAAATGATCAAGATTGTTGGCATACCAACCAAAATGCGCAATTATAAAAGTTGTCTTTGAATGCTTTTTAACAAGGTTATGCTGCTGTTGAATAAGCTGTTCCCACGAGAAACCGTCGGCGGCGCTGCGGTTTCTGCCCGGCTGTGTGAGCAGTTCAAGCCAGCGTTCGTTATTAGCATCAGGCGTGTCCCAAAATTGCTTTGGATCAGCGGTATGGATTAAAACCGGGATGCCCAATTGTGCGCACTTCTCCCATATTGGCTCGAGACGTGAATCATCTACTGCCACTACTTTTCCGCCCTTATCTTTAACAGAAAATCCCAGGCTTTTGAATATTTTCAAACCTTTGGCTCCGGCTTTTACATCATCTTCCAGCTGTTTAACTGTCTTTTGGATCCAGCCATCTTCGCCCACACCGTCGAATGTTATATTAGTGAAAAGCACCAGCCGGTTAGGTGTCGCTCCAGCTACATGTTTAACTGCGGAAGCGAGATAATCTCCGCCTCTTCCGCTAAGGTTTACCATAATCCGCATGTTTAATTTATCCATCTCAGAAAGAAGATTGCCCAAATTCTGAGAAGCCATGTTGTTCTGGTGGTTATGAACATCAATAAAAGGAAACTTTGCACGGGTAACGACATGTTCGGGTACAACGAGTGACGATGGCGGATTGTAAGTCTCGAAATCAATCCTGTTCTTATCAGTCTGCGCAAGACTGCATTGGGTGAAGCAAAGCAAGGCAGCAAAATAGAGATATTTCTTTTCGAGAATGTTCATGATGTCTGGTTAATCAGCTATGAATTTAATGTATAGTATCGAAATATTTCAAACGAAATGAGAAAATTACATTCAGGAAAGTCTCTACACAGAATGATATCGTATTTTTAAGATTGAAGGAGATAATATCAACAGTCATATCATTAGTTAGGCGCTAAATTTGATCGTGATCTATTTTCCGGAAAAGGACATTGGACAAAGCCATGGTGAGATTGCTTACCCTTTTTATTCTTTTACACTCGTTTGATGTATCTGGTCAGTTAATAAAAGGGCAGATATTAATATACGGGACAGAAGATCATTTGCCCTATGCGAATGTCTATTACGATGGCAGTTATAAAGGCGCGATATCAGATTCACTCGGAAATTTTCAATTAGATCCCCCTGCTTCCGGTAAAAGTCCAATTATTGTAAGTGCCGTAGGATATCATTCTACTTCAATCCCGGATTACACCAGCGAAGAATTTATTAAGATTTATTTGCAGCCAAAAGTATATTCCCTTGATGCGGTCGTTGTTACTTATGACGGGATGTCGAGAGAAGAAAAGGAAGCCATCTTTAAAGCAGAATTTATCGGTGTGTCGTCAAACTCTCTCCAATGCGAAATTGTGAATATTGACGACATTGAGCTGGTATATAACAGGAGACGCAAAACCATTGAAGCCTTTGCGAAGCAGCCTATAATATTGCAAAATAAGGCGCTTGGCTTCAAAATAACCTACTACCTGGAACAGTTTAAGTACTCGCCCGGAAATATTTACTTTTCAGGCAATTATTTTTTTGAGCCTGACACTACATTATCCGGCAGAAACCTAAACCGCGTCGAGAAGAGAAGACGAGACGCTTATCTGGGTTCCAGAATGCACTTCATTAGGTCGTTATACAATGACAGGATGAAACAGGAAGGATATACGCTTGTGAATTTTTCAAGGCAGACACAAGATTATAGCGGGCTGGTTGTAGATACTGAGCAGGGGCGCAGTATATTTATGAAGTCGCGTCTTGCAGTTTTTTACAAAGGCGATTATGGAGACCTTACCTTCCTGGATAAAAACAAAGATTTCACAGTGATAACCAAAAGCGGTTTTTACGATCCTACCGGCATCACATGGTCGGGGCATATGGCCAATCAGCGCATGGGAGACCTTCTGCCATTTGAGTATGATTACTCGCGCAGTGGGAAACATTGACACAATTACGAAATCTGTCTACGCTGATCTAGTTCCTGCCGCGACCATCGACTACAAGCGGTGTATTAATCCCGTTAAGGTTATACACTACTTTTCCAGCTCTGATGGTAAGCTCCGTTTCAAGTTTCTTAGTAGCATCCATTTTGAAACCTGTATAGTCGAAAAAGCCGAATTTGCCTTCGCGAATATTAAATATAGCCACATCGGCAATAGAACCAACTGACAGGGTTCCCAGATCTTCTCTTTTAATTTCTTTTGCTGAATTTTGGGTTGTGGCTTTGATAACGGATTGAAGATCCATTCCCATAGCCATGAATTTAGACATTACATCAATAAGGCTTTTCATAGCGCCGTTTACTGCGCCTTTATTCATGTCAGTACTAATTGAATTCGGGTAAAATCCTTGCTGAAGAGCGGGTATTGCCTGGGAGTAGGCGAAGCTTATTCCTCCAAATCCAACATCAAATACAATTCCGCGTTTCTGTGCTTCGACAACGAATGGTCTTATTTTTTTGGTTGTAGGATCCACTATTGACTCCCTTGATGCGCCCAATTCGGCGAAGCAATGCGTGAAAATATCACCTGGACGGAGATGTTTAAAGAAAAGCTCCTCAAGCGGGTGTGCAGGGCGTGTGCCTCCGAAATCAACCATCACGGGGATATCAGCAATTTTACCAGCTCCAACAGCACGGTCAACAGCGGTCCAGTCTGCACCGTTGTAGTGAGCGGTTTTTATACCCACGATATATTCTTTGTTTTTGATCGCGAATTCACCGGTTAACTTGGAATCCATATCGCCGGTATTTTGCTCAGCCGAGCCCCCTTTAAATCCTTCGCCTACGATGTTCAGCCATGAAAGCACCCGTGTTTCGGACTTGTCAATTGTCTCAGATTTAAACCGGTCAAATGATTTCCAGCCTGAACTGCCAGCGTCTACCGTTGTGGTAATGCCACCTCTGAATGTGAAGCCATCCGGCACGGGGTCCCCGGCACGTATTCCATGGAAATTATGGGAGTGTATATCTATAAGACCTGGAGTAACATACAAGCCTTCGGCATGGACTACTTGTTTTGCAGACTTTGGGTCGATGTTTTTTGCAACCTGAACGATCTTGTCACCATTTATAGCGACGTCCATTACTTCGTTAATGTTATTCTTTGGATCGATAACGTGGCCCCCCTTTATTACAATGGTGTAGGTTTGCGCATAGCCGGTGAATGCAAACAGGCAGGTAATAAGCAATGACAGGATTAGTTTTTTCATCTTCAAGCAATTTGTATAATCAAAGTTCAAGATAACTATTTGTCAACGTTCGGTCTACCGCTCCGTGTCTCAATTTAGATACGATTGATAATTTTCATGGTTCGAATTAATTTACATCAGCACGCGCCCCGAACCTGCTTCCTATGATCTCTTGAATAAATTAGTTGCCGCTTAGCAAAACTTAAAAACAAATACGGGGCACCTGAAAGTTCAGATGCCCCGTATAGGAAAGTGTATTGAAGACTAGTAGCCTGGGTTCTGAGGCAATAGTTTAGGGTTACGGGCAATCTCTGCTGAAGGCACCGGCCAAATGGATTTATTCACGTCAGTGATTCCAAGAACCTGTTGCAGCCTTCCGGTTCTCACGATATCAAACCACTCATGACCTTCGAACGAAAGCTCCAGCCTTCTTTCTTTGTACAGAGCAGTTCTGAAAGCAGCAATATCAACAGGAGAGATGGCGCCAAGTCCAGCTCTTCTGCGAACTTCATTAAGAAGCTTCAATGCATCGGCACTCGGATAGCTTGTTTCGGCAAGAGCCTCAGCTTTAGCTAGTAATACCTCAGCGAGACGCAGTACAATGATATTGTCGTCCTTCGTTCCGCCTCTTGAATATTTCTTAAGATAATTGTCAGCATTGGCAAATCCTATGGTCGCATCTTTCCTCGCATCTGCAGCTTCGTAAGCTGCCACAAGATTAGGATTGATCTGAATAGTCCGGGTTCCGCTTAAGCTTGCAGGTAAGAAAGTTGTAGCCAGGTTGTTTTGTAGCTGAGTATCATAGTTTATCTCAAAGATTGATTCTGCAGCATTTTTCGTTAAAAATAGATTAGCATATGCAACAGTTAGTGCTTCACCTCTTCGTGAAATTACCTGATTAGCGTCAGCAATAGCTAGCGCCCAGCTTTTTCTGTGGAGATGTATCCTGGCGCCTAATGCAAACGCCGCAGCTTTTGTTGCTCTGGCTGTTCTGCCTAATCCTGCATGTGTTTCAGGAAGGTTCAGCTTTGCAAAATCCAGATCTTCCAGAATTTGCTTATAGATCGCGTCGGTTGGAGTCCGGGGAATCTGAAGAGCAGCTACATCAGGGCTTTCGGTAGGGTTGGTTATTAATGGTACGCTGCCGAAATATCTGACCAGGTTAAAATATGTAAATGCCCGCAGGAAGCGCGCTTCCGCAACAATTGCATTTTTTGCTGCATCCGTCATTCCCGGAATGCCCGGTACTTTAGCGATAACAACGTTTGCAGAGTTCACCAGCACATATTGCTGATCCCAAAGGATACCGAACTGAGAGTTATCAGCCACAAAGATCAGGTTATTCATTTGTTCAAATTGCCTGTTCAGTGCATTTCCAACGGTGTTCTTTGTCGGCAATTCAGCAAAAACTATATAGTTAAGACCGGTATTGGCCAGGTGACGGTAAGTTCCGACTATCGCAGCTTCCGCATCTGACGGCCGAACGAACAGTTCCTGTGTTGAAACTGCGTCTATCGGTTCCTGTTCCGTTACGTCACATGACGCAACAGTCAGGTATATACAGAGTAAAAGAATTATTTTTTTCATGAGTTTTGATTTAGAATGTTGCGTTTAAACCTAATGAGAACGAGCGTGCCTGAGGATATGAACTCATGTCAAATCCAAAATTGGTATCATTACCATACGCATTAACTTCCGGATCGTAACCACGGTATTCTGTCCAGGTAAAAATGTTTTGCCCTGCCCCATATATCCGGATGCTTTGTATTCCCGCTTTACGCAGCGCATCGTTTTTCAGGTTATAACCGAGGCTGATATTTTTCACTCTCAGGAATGAGCCATCTTGTAACACACGGTCTGAAACCGAACCATTTCTATTAGGATCTGCCCATGCGGCACGATGCAGCGTAGTAATATCTCCTGGTTTTCTCCAGCGTTCTCTTGCCAGTGTTGATGAGTTAAACCAGGTATGAAGCCTTCCGTAAGAATACTCTGCCTGATTAAAGATCTGGTTTCCATAAACAAAGTGCAGGAACACTGAGGCGTCGAAATTTTTGAATTGCACAGAATTTGTAAAGCCTCCTGTGAATTTCGGCTGCGCACTTCCAAGTACCTGATTGTCTTCTGTTGTTGAGGTAAGCGGAATGTTATTATCACCGTTAATGTCAACGAAGTCGTAGTCACCTGTCTGCGGATTCACACGGATGATTTTCCAGCCGTAAAAAGTGCCCAATGGGTAACCCTCTTTAACAATACTGGCGTAACCATTAAATCCAAGGGGAATTTGTCCGCCCGGAAGGTTAGTTACCTTGTTCTTATTAAACGAGATATTAAAATCGGTAGACCATTTAAAGTCTGTCTTGTTGATGTTCACGGTGTTAAGTGAAAGCTCGATCCCTTTGTTTTCAACGTTGCCCACGTTTTGAAGAGAACTTACAAAGCCTGATGATCTCGGTAGAGACACTGCAAGCAGGAGGCCTGAGGTATTCTTTTTGTAAACATCAGCAGTAAAGTTTAACCTGCCTTTAAAAAAGCTAAGGTCTAAGCCGACGTTGGTTTGTTCAGTACTTTCCCAGCTCAGGTCAGGATTTGCTAATTGAGTTTGAGCCAATCCGCTTAGGCCAATGTAGTTGAAGCCTCCGCCGAATAATCCTCTCGATGTGAAATTACCTATCTCCTGATTACCTGTCTGTCCCCAGCTTGCTCTAATTTTCACGTCTTCAATCCAGCTCAAATCTTTCATGAAACCCTCTTGTCCGAGACGATATGCCGCAGATACAGATGGGAAGCTTCCGTACTTGTTGTTTTCACTGAACCGTGATGAACCATCTACCCGATAGCTGGCTGCAAGGTTAAACTTATCCTTGAAAGAATAGTTCAGTCTGCTGAAATAGGATGTTAATCCCCAGCTGCTTCCAGTGGACGTCGAGTTTTTGATCGATGCAGATCCTAAAGTCTGTATTGCTTCCAGAGCAAAATTGGTAGCTGAAGCAATTGTTCGGCTGAATTTTGACTCCTGATTCGAGTATCCTAACAAAACATTGAAACGGTGGTCTGTTGACAAAGTCTTGCTGTAGTTCAATGTGTTTTCATTGATCCAGCCGATATCCTGGGTCATGCTATTGGTTCCGGATCCATTTGTGGCTCTTCCCAATACCGTCATTTTGTTCGGTGGAACGAAATAAACCTCTTCTAAACTCAAGTAATCAAGTCCGATACTGCTTCGCAAATTAAGTCCGTCAAGAATTTTAAACTCAACAAATGCGTTACCGAGTGCCCTGTTGTTGAAAGCGTCATTGGTAACCTGGTCTGCGATGATCAGCGGGTTATCTATATTAGCGATATATGGATCATCCGGATTGAGTGAACCATCAGCATTCCGTGCTGGAACTGCCGGCGATTTAACAATTGCTACCGCAACGATACCATCCCGGTCTCCCTGGCTTACGCGATCAGTTTTAGAACGGTTCATGCTCACATTGATTCCAGCTTTTAATCTGTCATTGATGGTTTGATCGAAATTGAACCTGAAGTTACCGCGACTGAATCCGCTGCCAATAACTACGCCGGTCTGGCCCAGATAACTTCCTGATAAAAAATACTGAGTTTTCTGACTTCCACCAGATAGCGATATCTCATTGTTATGGATGGGTGCTCTTCTGAAAATTTCCTCCTGCCAATCTGTAGTTGGTAATCCTGCCGGATTCGCGATAGGGGCTGGCCTTCCTACATTGGTGTTTGCTTCATTGATAAGTTCTCCCCACTCAGGTCCACCCAAAAGCGGGATGCGCTTTGCAACTTCCTGATAACCCACATATGCATTATAGCTGATCTTAGTCTGATCTTGCTTGCCTCTTTTTGTAGTGATTACGATGACGCCATTAGATGCACGGGAGCCATAGATAGCTGCTGCTGATGCATCCTTTAAAATGTCGATACTTTCGATATCATTCGGACTAATATTTGAAAGGGGGTTTTGCGGCATTGAACCGCCTGCAGCACCTGCATAATTTCCCGTATTAACGGGTATTCCGTCGATGACGTAAAGCGGATCGTTACCGCCAGTTATCGAGCTTGCACCGCGAATACGAACCGTTGTACGACCACCAGGTGTACCTGAATCCTGCGTGATATTTACACCGCCAACACGCCCCTGTAATAATTGTTCAGGGCTTGTGATGGGAAGATCAGCCAGCTTTTTGTTTGCAACAGAAAGGGATCCGATAGCACTTGATACGTCTTTTTTGTTTTGCGTACCATAACCAACAACAATAATCTCATTAAGGGCTTGCTGGTCTTCTTCCATAGTGACATTTATTGCTGTACGCGTGCCGGAAGGAATTTCCTTCTCAACAAATCCCAGGTAGCTAAATACCAATATTCCTGGTTCCGGAATTGTCAGTGTATAGTTCCCGTCAATATTCGTCGTAGTACCTGTTGTTGTATTCTTTAATCTGATACTCACGCCAGGCAGTGGAGCTCCTTTTGCGTCCGTCACTCGGCCTTTTATTTCCTGTGGTGGTGCAGCCTGTTCCTGGATCTTCTGGACCTTAACTGCAGCAGGCTGTTTTCTGGAGATTATAATAGTTTCGTCTACGATTGACGAACTCAGAGGCTGATTTTCTAAAACAAAGCGCAAAGCCTCTTCTAGTGAGGCATTACTCACCTGAACACTCACCGGATTAGCCGACTGAAGCATCTGTGTGTTATACAAAAAAGTATATTTTGTTTGTTTCTGGATTTCTTTAAATGCTTTTTCCAGAGGAGCATTTTTCATAGAAAGGCTGATTCGCTGCGCATAACCAGCCGCATTAACCTGCAAAAGTGCAGTCAGCGACAGAATAAACACAATTTTCATAACCCTTATGAATTTAAGCGGAATGCAGGGTATTCTGCATTTTAATGACATGTAAAGTTTCATACATTTTGAGTTTGTTAAGTGGTGATTATATTTGTTAAAGGGCAATTTTCTCCTGCGTAATCTTTTCGGCCCTGAATATTTACCTGGTAATTTTATGGCATAACAGTTATCCTCCTTCCTCGACCCGACGAATCTTCAGGGACTATTTTAAAATGGATGGCGCCTGTTAGTTCAAGCATCCGAAGTAATTCTGATACATTTTTATTCCGGGAAATTGTGCCCGTAAAATCTTTATTATTCATATTTCCAGTATAGGAGACCTCCACATCATACCATCTGGATACTTTCCGCATAATGCTTTCAATGCTCTCATCAACGAAGATGAAATCTCCATTTTTCCAGGCAATCGACTGATCAGCATCCACGCCAGCCACAGTTATTTTGTCGGTTGACTTACTTAATGTCGCTGCCTGCCCGGGTTTGATCGTGATCTTATCTGCACCCTTTAGAATCTGGACAGAACCTTCAAGCAGGGTAGTATTCATGTGTTTCTCATCACTATAAGCCATTACATTAAAATGTGTACCCAGCACCCTGATCTCAGAGTTGTTCGCCAGTACTTTAAAAGGCATAGCTGCATTTTTGGCGATCTCAAAATAGGCTTCGCCTGTAAGCTCCACTTTTCTTTCTCCCCCAGTGAATAGAGTAGGAAAGCGTAAGGATGATCCTGCATTAAGCCACACACGGCTGCCATCGGGGAGACTGATTTGGAACTGTCCGCCGCGAGGGGTCGCAACAGTATTAAATTTTATTTCGGCGCCCGGCTTCGGCACGCCTGCAACATAATGAAGCTGGCCGTTAGGCAGCTTTTTTATTGTTGTAGTACTTTCATTCGCAATAAGTCCGTTTGCAGCATCGTCGAGATTTATGCGTGAACCATCATCCAGGATCAGTATTGCTTTATTCTCTCCGGGCAGGATATCTTCAGTCTTAACAGGTGCCTCGCTGGTCTGAGCGATGACCTGGTCTTCTTCATTAATTTTAAAATAAATGAATATGGAGCAGAGCAGCAGTACAATTGAAGCAGCGGCGAGCATGGGTCTGAAATATGATAACTTTCCCCGACTGGAGCGCTCGATACTCCTGTGCAGGTTTTTTTCTATCTTTTGCCTGATATCTTCGGCAGATCCAATATTCGCTTCATCCCAGGGGTGATCGCTCAATTCAAAAGAATCTGGATATGCCTCAAAGATTCTGCATTCGTCTTCCGTGCATTCTCCAAGGATATATTTATGATAGAGGGTTTCGTACTCTTCTTTGGTCATTATGGCTATTTTATATAAGGAGACATTTCCGGACCCGAACACACATAAATTCCTAAGAATTTTATTTTTAATTAAAATCTGAGCTAAGCTGAGAAGCAGTTCGTTTTTATGTTTATTAGTCTTAAATTTAGGAGGATTTACACGTGACAACTTTCTAACCGTATGATTGACAGATCATCTTCCGATGAGATATTGGTAGAGGCCATGAAAAATGGTGACTCTGTGTCATTCAACACTCTCTTTAACCGGTATTGGCAAAGATTGTATACTACGGCCTATACGATATCAAAAGATCATGAGGTATCGTCGGGGATTGTGCATGACATTTTTCTGAATATCTGGCTAAAGCGTGAAAAGCTTCAGATTGGCTCATTTCAGGGATACATTACTGCATGCGCTAAGTATCATGTTTACCGTCATATGAAGGTTAGTAAACGTAATGTACTTGAATATCGGTATGAGCTCGAAGAGGGAGACCGGGTATCGGCTAACCATGGGGAACTGCATATTCGCGAGCAGGAATTACAACGCAAAGTAGAATCGCACATGGAGGCTCTGCCAAAGCGCTGCAAAGAAATATTCACACTGAGCCGGAGAGATGAGCTTTCCAATGATGAAATTGCCACGCGTCTTGATATTTCTAAAAGGACTGTAGAAAATCAATTGACAAATGCCTTACATCATTTAAGGATTTCGTTGAAAGATATCTCATGGATTGTAATCACTGCCTGGATCGGCAGCCATTTTTAAAACATTCAACATCCCTTAATAAAAAGCGTCCATCCTATCATGATGAACGCTTCCTGAAGATCCTCAATAATTTTGACCTGAAATAAATCGGTCCTGAAATTATTTGGGTAAAGCAAATGAGATTATATATCCGGCCGGATTAGCTGCATCGCCGCCTACCGAGATTGCAATATATTGTTTTCCGTTACTCCAATAGGTGCTCGGATTGGCGTTCGCAATGCCAGGAAGTGTATATTCCCAAACAACTTTGCCGGTTTTCTGGTCGAAAGCTCTGAATTTTCGGTCACGTGTGCTGCCAATAAAAAGCAGTTGACCTTTTGTCAACAAAGGACCCGCCGACCCACTGGCACCCGTTTCAGGAGCACCAGGCATTTGGCTTTCAGGTGTGTTTCCCAGTGTCACAGTCCATTCAAATTCGCCGGTATTTAAATTTATAGCGTGCAGCTGGCCGAAAGGAGGTTTAATGCCCTGCCTGCGTTCATTATCTGTAAACTGACCATATGCTGTCAGATTTAAATATTGATCGTCCTCTTTTATAGTTGCGATCTTATTTGCTGCATTGTTTGCCTGAATCTCCTTCAGGAAGCTTTGCTCTCTTCCGGGGCGCGCTGCTGCCGGTTCTTTATCAAAAAGATAGGAGATAATAGCTTCTTCTTTACCAGCAATAACGCTTGCAAACGAAGGCATTTTACCCCCGCCTCTCTTAATCTTGTTTAAGGCATCTTCCCGGCTTAATCTTGTTTCAATAGCTACCAGAGAAGGGTTGCCTGATTCGTCGCCATTCTTGTCTGGCATATGGCAAGCAACGCAGTAAGTGCTATAGAGTGCTTTCCCCTGAGCATAAACACTAAGATTGGCCGTTTCATTTTGCACAACTTTCTTCATGGTCGCGATTTCCGGCGAATCGTTAGATTTTACATAAATAATGCCTTTTGCCGGATCTACGGTACCACCACCCCAGCTTGAGCCACCGCGACTTCCAGGCATCATAAACGTGCCTTTTACAGCAGGCGGTGTAAAAGGGCCTTCATACCTAAAAGATTTAAACCTTTTCATCAGGGTGTCATGCGATGCTTTCGAATAATTTGCGATATCGGCCTCTGTGATGATCTGCCGGGAGTATGGCGCTGGTCTGGTAGGAAATGGCTGAGTCGGGGATGCTACCTCACCAGGAATGTCTGAAGCGGGTACAGCCCGTTCTTCAATAGGCCATAAAGGAACTCCGGTTTCCCGGTTGAACGTGTAGATGTAACCGAGTTTTGATGTCTGTGCAACTGCGTCTATTTTTTTGCCGTTGTGGATCACTGTAATCAAGTTTGGAGCTGCCGGAAGATCGTAATCCCAAAGGTCGTGATGGACCGTCTGAAAGTGCCATTTATACTTTCCTGTTCGCGCATCCAGCGCTACTACAGAATTTCCAAAAAGGTTGTTGCCCAATCTGTCTTTTCCATAGTAATCATACGTCGGTGATCCGGTAGAAAGGAAAACCATTCCGCGTTTCTCATCCAGGGTGATGCCGCCCCAGCTGTTAGCCCCGCCAACATATTTCCATGCATCTTTAGGCCAGCTGTCATAACCAACTTCGCCTGGCTGCGGCACAGTATGGAAAGTCCATACCAAAGCTCCGGTTTTAACATTATATGCACGAATATGGCCCGGTTCGGCACCATACAGCTCAGATACCTCATTCCCTATAATGTACAGATCCTGATAAATAGTTCCCGGAGTAGTTGGAATAACAGATATCTTATCCGGCTCACCGCGCATACCCACATTCATACTTACTTTGCCGCCATTACCAAAACTTGTTATTAACTGACCTGTTGCAGCACTCACAGAAAAAAGCTGATCACCACCGGTAAACATTATTCGTTTATCAGCCCCATCTTCATAGTAAGTGACACCTCGCCCCACACCGCCGCCGGCACCTCCGTCAAAAGGGTCAAAACTCCAGATTTGATCACCAGTAGTTGCGTTTAACGCATATATACGGTGCCTTGCTGACATTGTGTACATCACCCCGTCAATGATTATCGGATTGCTTTCGCTGCTGCCGCCTCTGGAACCCTGCGGAGCATCATTAAACTTATGAGTCCACGCTACCTGAAGCTGATTTACATTGCTCAGATTTACCTGATCCAGAACGGAGTAAGCCGTGCCTTCATTATCTGCCTTATATACGCTCCAGGTACGATTTATATCTACTGGCTTATCTCGTACTAATGTTGGATATACCTTGCAGCTGGTATAAATCAGTGTTCCTAAAATAGTAGCTAAGAGGGCTGATCTCTTGCTCAGCAAGGTGCTAAATGTGGTCATTTGGAATGGGTATAGTTGTGGTTACACGGTTCAATTTACCAAGAAAATTAACATGTTCTTGAGGCCGAAGTAAAATTCATTTTACAATTTCGCTTCTAAAAAATAAAGGCGGCTTAAGGCCGCCTGATTTTTAGAAACTGTTCAAATATTATTTATAAGCTTCGTTGACTGCGACTCCGATATTGCCGTTAGGTTCTTGTATCCTTAACAGACCGGTAATAGTTGGAGCGATATCAGTCATATTGTGTGAAACGTTTGTTTTACCATGCTTAATACCCCAGCCCATTAAGACAAAAGGAATATGGATGTCATCCGGGCTAACTGTCCCGTGTGTGGCTCCAGTGGGCGAGATACCTGAGCCGGAGTACCATGCCGGTTTAAGTACAATTTGAATGGCACCGCTTCTTTCACGGTTATAGCCGTTGATAATACGCTCACGGTAGTTAGCTGGAATATTTGCTGTTTGGGCATCTTCCATATCAACCACGAATGCAACCCCCTCTTTCTTCTTAAGAAATTCAATTGTTTTTGCTTTGATGTCGGCAACGCTGGTTTTGCTTGCTTCTATTGCGGAATAGTTTAAGCTCACCTGATAATTGCTGAAACTTCGGATGGCTCCTTTTACTTTAAACTCGTTTTCCAAAAGAGTATTTAATTCTCTCATATTCGCAGACGTCTGGAATATTCCTGTATTCATTCTGTTATCCGCCATGAAGCCCGTATTGTGTTGTACAGCGTGATCAGCGGTCAGGAACACTGTATAATTTCCCTTACCAACTTTGCTGTCGAGATACGTAAAGAATGTGGCCAGGTCTCGATCAAGTCGAAGGTAAGTGTCTTCAACTTCAATAGAATTGGGTCCAAACTGATGGCCAACATAATCTGGTGATGATACACTTACTGCCAGGAAATCAGTTATCGCATCTGCACCCAAATCTTCATTTTCAACTGCTGCTTTCGCCAGGTCGAGCGTCAGACTGCTGCCATAAGGTGTACTGGTTATCAAGGTGTTCCAACGGGCAGACATTTCCGAAGTTTTTATCGGAAATGTAGAAGCAGTCATTCCTGCGAATCTTCCCTCATACAGGTTGTCGTCTTTTGAACTTTGAACGTAAGTATTTATTGGATAAAGGGTATTCCAATCTTGTTTTAAATATCTTTCGTGATGTCTTTGCGCATTAAAATTACTTACCCAGGCAGGCAGCGCATTCATATAATAGGTACTGGTTACCCAATTGCCAGTATCCTCATCATACCAGTAGGCTGCATTTGCCGTATGTCCGCCGGGCAGAATGCTTCCCCTGTCTTTTGATGCTACAGCGATCACTTTAGACCTGAAGTTGGTAGCCATACGGAGCTCATCAGTCATTGTTGTTGTCAGAAGGTTGCGAGGCGACATTTGGCCTGCTACAACAGTACCGCTGCCTACGGTGGATACAGTGGTGTCTTCCACACAATAAACCGTTCTGCCAGTTGACTGCTGAATGAAATCATTTCCTGCCATCCCATGGATTGCCGGCACGGACCCTGTGTACACACTGGCATGGCCTATAGCGGTAACACTTGGAACATAATTTATATAAGTATTTTCAGCTGAAAAGCCTTCGTTAAGCATTCTTTTGAAGCCCCCATTTCCATAGCGTTCGTAAAAACGATATAAATAATCCCATCGCATTTGGTCAACCATAATGCCAACCATTAGTTTAGGTCTCGGTACGGCTGAACTTTGAACCACTGACGTGGTTTTCTTTTGTTGCGCTGTTGCAGATAATGTCGAAATGGCGAATGCGGTTATTAAAAAGCTTCTAAAATTCATGAGTTTTCTACCAGGTTATTTGCGATAAATATCTACTAAAATATTCTTTTGTAATGTAAAATATTGAATAGTATTGAGGAGCAAGATAAAGGGGAGCGTATAAGATCCGGGATTTCAAATTTCGAATCTGCAAGGGATGAAGAGTATGTTAGCTTTTTCGGACCTGAGGTCTGTACTCAATTTACTGCTACCAAATGTTCCACGGTGGCTTCTTTTGCCATGCTCACCATTCCAGTGTACACAGCGCCGCGTTCAACCTGGAAGGTTTTGGTTTGGATTTCTCCAAGAATTTTACCCGAGCTTTTTATGTCAATAGATTCAGCTTTTACGGTTCCATTAACTGTGCCGTAGACAACGATCTCGCGGGTGTTTATGTTCCCATCAATCAGGCCATCTTCGCCAACTATCAGCCCTTCTCCAATGAAAAGGTCGCCTTTAATATGGCCGTCAATCCTGACAAAAACGTCGGACTCTATTTTTCCGGTAACTACACAGCCTTTGCTGATAAGTGTGGGAGTTGCAGAAGACTGAGCGTTTTTGGAATTTCCCATGTTGGTTTAATTAAAGCTTAAGTAGCTGCCGGGATTAATGGGTTTTCCATTTTTCCGTACTTCATAATGAAGATGGTTTCCTGTTGAGTGGCCCGTTGAACCTACCTGACCTATAACCTGACCAGTGTTTACCATCTGACCTTCTTTTACATTCACTTTCGAGAGGTGCCCGTATAGTGTTTCCAGATTATTTTTATGACGAATTTTTACACATTTGCCGTAGCCCTGGAACCATCCGGCGATTATTACTTTCCCGTCAGCGGTGCTTTTTACAGCGTCGCCTCTGCGTCCTTTAAAGTCGATGCCTGGATGAAATTCAACTCTGCCCCGCCTAACCGGATCGCTTCTGTATCCGAACCGCGAATTCATGACAAAATTTGCAGGGTAACCAATTGGTGTAAATGCTATACCTACAAGAATGTCTTCGAGTCTGTCGCTATACAAGGAATAAGTTTCTTCAGGACTAAGCTCTGCTGATGATTCATCATTTCCGCCTACATCTTTAACAGCAAATCCCTTGATTCCTCTTTTTATCAGGTACTGATTAATTTTTTTAAGCTTGTCTTCTATATTCTGGATATAGTTTTTTGCCTGCATGGTGTCACTTGCTACCGGGATTTGGCTTTTTAAATGGGCTATCTCCCGGGCATATGCTAATCTTTCCTGTTTGATTTTACTAACTTCAAGGGAAAGGAATACGATAGCAACAGTCAGCAGCAGTAAGGTAATGCAAATTGTAAACGCGTATTGTCTAAGACGATTTATATGTTTTGTTTTGACACGAAGAGACTTGGTTTCGCCCTTTGTGGTGCCAACAACCAATACAGTGCTGAAATCAGATTTAGAAACTATCATCAGTTAAGATTAAAAAAAGAGCAGGTAGATGTGCTGTTTTAATAAGAAGCTATGATACTACATTTAATTGTTTTTTAAAAACATTTTATCATTTTGTTTGTATGTTTATCCCAATTCAATAATAATATCTATTTTAGAGATTGGTTGTGATTGTTTAGGGAGAGAGGACTGAGAATACGCAAGAAAAATAAACTATCAGGAAGGGAAAAACCGCTCGCAGATATCAATTAACGTATACATAAACTCTTAAACTAATCTTATAATGTTTGCAATTCAGTCGTTTTCAAGCTTAATAGAAAACAGTAACTCCAACTTAAGCAATACATCAAAGGACCTATTAAACGGTTTAAAGATCTTCCACGAAAATCAGTGGTATATCTGTGGTAATTTGGCTTTGAATGAGGGCCAGTTGCCTCATAAACTTATAAATTCTTCTCCCGCAGATCTCGATTACCAATTGTTGGTAAAAGCAGGGTTATTACTCGTAGCTGATTCGGTAGAACAACCTCTTACTATTACCACCGGATTTCCATACTCCACTTACCGGATCTATAAAGATATGGCTACGGACTTTCTTAAAAAGACACATATCATTGAGTTTGATGCCTCAACGCACAGTAACAGTGCTAAGCGGTCAGTAATTCTTGATGTGAACAATGTGGAAGTTATCCCGGAAATCGTTGGCTGTACCATCGCCCTGAGAAAAGGCGAGCAGCAGGCTGAAGGTAATTTCTTTGTTTTAAGCTGTGGTTTTGGCACGTTTGAATCTGTGTTAAGTATGGACTCAGGAATTGTTGAACAAACGATGGTGAGTACCCACGGATTGAAATATGCTGTTAACATGCTGATAAGCGAGCTCGAGAAAACTCATTACCTCGGTTTTAGAAATGCTCACCTCGTTGATGAGGCTTTTCAAAAAGGATACATTATTCTGAATAGGAAAAATGTCGATCTGAGAGAAATGAGAAGGAATGTTCTTCGGTCATACTACAATGAAGTTATCTCTCCAAACCTGAGAAACGTTATTACTGACCAGAACTTAATGAAAGCTAACAAGGTATTTTTGTGCGGGGGCGCTATGTATTATCAGGACCTTGTTGATTGTTTCAAAAATGAATTTGGAGAAGTTGCTCAACTGGAATTTGTTGCCGATCCGGCTACTCTTGCCAGCAAAGGGTATGCGTTGAATTCACTTCGCGTTTCAGGCGGCAAGAAGAGTTCTTCCGTAGGACTTGATATTGGTAATGCAACTACAGTAGTAACCACAATAGCAGAATGATAGAAAAGGCAGTAAATTTTATTCAGAAGTTCCTAAATAAAAAGCACCGCCGGCAAGAGATTATTGCAGATTTTCATACCACAATTATTCGTGTGGATGATAATTTTATTTCATCAAGCTCCATCATCCTTGATGAAGTATTAAGGGGTAATATTTACTCGTTAAAAGAAGTTATCGTAGCCGGTACAGCTGAGATTTCAGGAAACGTAACCTCCAGAACAACTTACATCAGTGGGACAGTTTATGGTGATATTATTTCCACGGAGTATGCGGATATTAAAAGTACTGCCGTAATTAACGGACATATTCGTGCCAGCGCCATATCAATTGAACCGGGTGCCATAATAAACGGATCCATCCGCGTTGAAGGCAATATCGATGAACGTGATCTTCTCGAAAAAGTTGAAAACAGGCTCCCTTCTCCAACGGCAAAGGAGCCTGCTTTCCTTACTTATATTCTTCCTGATGAAATTCCGCTTGCTGAGCCTGTTGCTAAGCCCGAAATGAGGCCTTCAGAAGTAAATAAACGGCCAGCTGCTTCTGTAGCACTTAAGAGCAAAGCAACGAAACCTGTAGAGGCTGAAGAGGATGCGAAACCTGTGGCCCCGAATAGTTGGTACTAGGCTATTAGTATTAAGTATCAAGTGTCAAGCTACGGGGCTGGGAATTGTGCGTTTGAAAAAGCATAGTTTTACGCGATTGAAGTATCCGCTTTCCATATGCGCGCAGTGTTGAGACGTATATCTTGGTACCTGATACTATTTTACAATTGCACGATCTTATTTTGACTTTCAAATTATACCCTTTCTCAGCTTTGGCTTAGCTAAATCTTAATTTTACCAAACTGCCAAAAACTCTTAATAGGCAGGCTAATGGTAAATATAAATGGTAAATATTTCTGAAGATAATAAACGCCTTCCTCTATCGGTTTTAGATCTGGTTCCCGTAGTTTCTGGTAAAACTCCTGGCGATTCTTTCAAAAACACGCTTGATCTTGCCCAGCATGCAGAACGTTTTGGTTATGAGCGTTACTGGATGGCTGAACATCACAACATGGCCGGCATAGCAAGTTCTGCGACATCCATTTTGATCTCGCATGTTGCCGGCGGAACGTCGAAAATCCGCGTAGGCTCGGGCGGCATAATGCTGCCAAATCATTCACCTTTGGTGATTGCCGAGCAATTTGGAACATTGGAATCGTTATTTCCCGGACGTATTGATCTGGGGCTTGGTCGCGCACCGGGAACAGACCAGCTTACCGCGATGGCATTGCGCCGCAATCTGGAGGGAGCTGGCGAAGACTTTCAACAGAACCTGGCTGAGTTGAGGGAATACCTGTCGGCTGATAATGCGGGCGCTCGTGTCAGGGCAATACCCGGAGAGGGGCTGGATATTCCAATCTGGCTTTTGGGTTCAAGTACCTACAGCGCACAGCTGGCCGGACTGCTTGGACTGCCATTTTCTTTCGCAAGTCACTTTGCTCCGAATTTACTTTATACGGCTTTGCAAGTTTACCGTGAAAGTTTCCGCCCATCCGAATTTTTAAAAGAGCCTTATGCAATGGCTTGTGTGAATGTAATGGCTGCTGATACTGACGAGGAAGCAGAACGAATCGCTACGTCTTTATACATGGCATTTTTGAATGTGATAAAAGGCACAAGGACCACTCTTCAGCCTCCTGTTGATTCAATGGATTCTATCTGGAATGAAGCTGAACGTTACGCTACGCAGCAAATGTTGAGCTACACGTTCGTAGGATCTGCTGAAACGGTGAAAGCGAAGCTGCAGGCTTTCGCGGATGATACCCGGGTTGATGAGATCATGGCTGCAGGAATGATCTACGATCATGATGCAAGGATAAAATCTTATAAGATCCTCTCAGAATTACAGCTTCAAAAAAATGAAGCGTATATTAGATCATAAATCTGCCTAAAGAATTTAAAGTATGGATGAGGCAAAAACTCTATCAGGGGAATCTACTACTTATAAGGCCGCAGCTGCTGTCGCAGATCAGGTTGTTGATATATTTACCAAGCATTTAGATGAAGCAGTTGATAAGGGTGAAACGGATCTGGCATCTGTGCCGTCTGCTCACCATATCGAGCAAATTCTCGACACAGCTTTTTGGGCCAGCCTGAGAAGGGAAGAGGGGAATTCCCCGAAAGTGTCTATTGCGTTTCTATCTCCGGAACAGGCAGGTTTACCTCTGCGCTTCGAGCATAAGCTTACCTTTAGTCCTAACGTACTAACCAAGCTTGGCCCAGGTGTTGAAAGACCCGGCGTCCATTTAGGTGTTTGGTATGATGACGACGGCTTATATATCTGGGGCACGACCCATAAGATACCCAATTACTGCTTTGTGCTTGACGTATCTGAGCCCGGGCTGCTGGTAATAAAACATCGTCGTGCAAATGGCTTTGGGAAGTTTACGAACATTGTTGTTTTAATTGGCGATCAGATTAAGATCGTTGATGAGGATAGCCGTAATCTGCCTGATTGCCCCGTTCTTCTGACGTCTTTATTAGGATTTTCATCTGTATCGCCGAACCATTCTGTGAACGTGTTGATTCAAATCGCAACATCGATGAGAGCTCATAAACATGGGGGGTCATTGCTGGTAGTACCATCGCGCAGTGATGCATGGCGCGAGTCGATTATTCACCCCATGAAATATTCAATTTCGCCTGCATTCTCCGGTCTTTCCAACCTGATGAGACAGGATATTAAGAATTGGAGCAATGGCGTTTGGCAGGGTGAGTTAGCCCGTGAAATAGACAGTATCGCCGGTCTTACGGCAATTGATGGCGCCACTGTTATCACCGATAAGCATGAAGTTCTTGCATTTGGTGCAAAGATTGGACGTACAGATGGAAGTCCCCGAGTGGAACGGATGCTTGTAACTGAGCCAATAATTGGCGGTGATGGTGTAATCGTAAATCCGGCAATGACTGGAGGAACAAGACATATGTCAGCCGCACAGTTTGTTCACGATCAAAAGGATGCGATAGCTTTGGTGGCATCACAGGATGGCATTTTTACGATCTTCACCTGGTCACCATGCGAGGATATCGTGCACGCGCATAGGATTGATAGCTTGCTTTTATAGTAGCAAGTATTGAGTATCAAGTATCAAGATCGGGGTCGTATTTGAAAGGGATTATTTGTGGTGAAACCAGTGGGTTTTAATTTAACGGCTCACCTCCGCCCAGTCTCAATACTCAATACTTGTTACTAACTACTTGATACTACACCGGTACCTGCTGACTCAGGCAGTGCAATGTCCCAAATCCCCAAATTAAATCTATCGCATTGATTGGAATAATCTCCCGGTCAGGGAAGCAGTCAGCAATAATATTCAGGGCGTGGCGATCGTTCGGATCATTAAAAATCGGGACGAGCACGCAGTTATTGAGAATTAGAAAGTTGGCGTAACTGGCGGGCAGACTTAGGTTGTCGAACTCCAGTTTTTGAGGCATTGGCAGGGTAATGATGTTCGGCTTGTTGCCGTTTTCGAGCCTTGCGTTTTGTAATCTTACTAGATTATCCTGAAGGGGAGCATAGTTTGCGGATTTAGGATCAGATTCTACTACCGTGATGATAGTATCAGCATTTACAAATCTGCACAGATCGTCAATATGTCCATGCGTATCATCGCCTTCAATACCATCACCCAGCCAGATTACGTTTGTTATTCCAAGGTATTCGCTAAATACTGCTTCGTAGTCGGCTTTTGTAAACCCGGGATTACGCACCTGTATGCTTGGGTGCATGAGGCATTCTTCTGAAGTTAATAAGGTTCCTTTTCCGTTTACATCAATGGCACCTCCCTCCAGAACGACCGCCTTGCCTTTATAGGTTACCTGAGTTAACGGCGCTTTTAAGAAGGTGGCAACTTTTTCAGGAACATGCTTGTCAAGCTGAAAGTTTTTGTATTTCGCCCAGCCATTAAAATTGAAGTTTAGTGCTTCCCTTTTTGTGCCGTTATAAACCATAACAGGGCCAGAATCACGCATCCAGCTTCTGTTTGTCCGATGAACAATGAAGGAAACTTTCTTCAGATCTACGTGGGCTGTTTCCAGCATCCCGGTAACGGTTTGCTGCTGTTTTTTATCGGCAACTATCAGGAACACCTGTTCGAACAGCGAGACCTTTTTAACGAACTCGACAAAATCCCATTTAATAGCGTCGTACTTGCCGGGCCAGTCTTTACCGCTGTGTGGAAAGCAAAGTAAAATACCCTCTTGTTTTTCCCACTCGGCAGGAAATCTTCTGTTATTGACACTCATGTTAACGTGCCCTCTTAGTGATGTCTTCGTACGAATCAATTCGGCGGTCTCTGAAGAAAGGCCAGTTCTGACGAACATTCTCCTGAAGGTCAAGGTCTACTTCAGCAATCAGGATCTCTTCCTTGTCCTCAGATGCCTGTGCAAGAATTTCACCCTGCGGTCCGCATATAAATGAAGAACCCCAGAACTGAATACCATCTGTTCCCGGGACATATTGTTCAAGTCCGATACGGTTTGCAGCCGCAACGTAAACACCATTAGCAACAGCATGGCCTTTCATGACAGTCATCCATGCATTTTGCTGTTTTTCGCCGTACTCCGCTTTTTCTTTCGGATGCCAGCCAATGGCAGTAGGATAAAACAGAACGTCTGCTCCCTGCATAGCGGTTAAACGAGCTGCTTCCGGATACCACTGATCCCAGCAGATCAGCGTGCCGATCTTACCTTTATTGGTTGGGAAGGTTTTGAAACCTATATCTCCCGGAGTAAAATAGAACTTCTCATAGAAATGCGGATCGTCCGGAATGTGCATCTTGCGATACAACCCAGCTTCGGTTCCATCTGTATTAATGATGTAAGCACTGTTATGATAAATTCCAGCCATTCGTTTTTCAAAAAATGGCACTATAATAACTACCCCGAGCTCTTTTGCCAGCGCGCTGAAAGCTATGAAAGAAGTACTGTATAAGGGTTCTGCCAAAGCAAAAGCATCCGTACTTTCATCCTGGCAAAAGTAGTGTGCACTATAAAGCTCCGGAATGCAAATAACTTCAGCTCCTTGTGAGGCTGCATCACTTACCCATTTAAGGCATTTTTTCAGATTGTTCTCAGGAATATCGTTCAGGCTAACCTGAACAACCGCAATTTTATATTTCTTGTTGGGCATAATTTGTCTCTCAATAAAGAAATACAAAATTACTGAAAATATTGTTTGGAGTATGTAGTTCGTTACGGCTTGTCTTTGACTTGCGAAGTTTACTAAGCGAGCGGAAAGAAACTTCGCCAGTCTTTTTTGTGTATTAGACTGATGAAGTCATATGTATGTTGGAGAGAGGCTTCTTAAGTCAGTAGTTGTAGAAAGTAGGGTATGTTTTTGGAAAGCATTTGTAGAATCACTTGGGTGAATTCAGTTCCGCCATACGCTCATACAGCACGGGCCTTAGCCACGGGCCGGTATCCGCTGCTGTCGGGTTTATGTGGCCAGGTCTGTGGAACTATTTTTGGAGCAAACGGGCTATCTTTCAATCTTGCTAATCCAATCTTTTATCACACTTTTCAGGTCTTCTTCTTTCGCTTTTATATCATTTGCATCCTTGAAATTGATGATTCTGCGGCCGTCAGTATATTTACCCTCCAGCAGGCCGGCGGGGTCACTTATTTTGTCACCTGTGGGAAATACCAGCATAAGCTTTCCGCGGTGCAGATTTGTAACCGCGATATCCCGTTTGTATTCTTTGGGATCAAAAGGCTTCATTTCCCCACTGTAATAAAAGCTGGGAGAGTTCCACTTGATCTGTTCCGATATTTCCTTGTCGCTGTTCAGAAAAATCTGACGTATCAGTTCTACCGCTTCGGCAACTGGTTGTTCGAGTTTGTTTATATGTTCCGTAACCTGTTCGGAATCGGAGAGTTTTTGCTTTGCCATATCAGATAGTTGCAGATTTTAAATTCATATAATATTCGCGTGTTACTTTGTCTAATTTCTCAATACTGGCGCGGAGCATTGTTCGGGGCATGGTTGCGGCAAACTTATCCAGGAATTCCAGAAGCCTTTCGGGCTGTTTGTCGCCGGCAAAACGAAGCATCCAACCGACTGCTTTGTGAATCAAATCTTCATTATCGTTCAATAGGATTTCGGCTATTGCGAACGTGTCGCTGGTGTCGCCTTTGCGGATGAAATAACAGGTGCTTAGGATTGCTGTGCGTCTTTCCCAGAGATTTTCTGAAGCGGCCAGTTTGTAAAGAATATCGTGGGACTCTCCGTACAGGTAACTTCCGGTCATGTGCAGGCAGCCGAGATCTACCAGGTCCCAGTTATTGATGCGGTCGTGACGCTGCATATACAAATCGTAAAATGCCTTTAGCCGGGCTGGTGTTATTTTTTTGTTCCTGGAGGCCTTATCCATGATGCTTACTCCAGCAGCTCTGACTTCGTGAATATCAGAATCAAGCAGCTTTTCGATCTCGGCGATATCCATATCTCCAGCTTCTTTCGCCAGCTCAAACAAGAGGCCCATCTTTACACCGATAAACTGATCACCCTCGCCGTACTGGCCTTTACCAGATTTAAAGTAGCGTTCAATTTTCTCGCGCTCTTTTTCAGACTGGAGAGATTTTAATTTCACGATGAGAGTATCGGCCGTCATTAAGATCCAATTTACAGCAATATTACTATCCTAAACTAATAAAAATCGGTGATTTTAAAGCGGCAAAGTAAGTGCCCTCTTTATCTCAAATCATCATGTCCGGCAACTTTTCCGGAACTTTTGGACAAGCAATCCTTAATAACGGCCATGAAATTATCCAGCTCAAAAGGTTTGCTTATAAAAGCATCGCACTCATAGGTGCCAAGCGACTGGATAACTTTTGGATAACCAGAGAAAATTATAACCGGGAGGTGAGAAGTGCTTGCCTCTGATTTGATCATATGGCAAAGCTCGCCACCATTGATTCCGTAAAGCAAGTAATCAATAAGAATTAGATCCGGGTTTTTCTCCTGGATCATCTGAAATATGTCTTCAACAATTGGGCTGGTTTCAACAGAATAATTTTCCATTGTGAGAGCCGCATTAACAGCGTCTAGAATATCCTGGTCATTATCGATCACGAGGATGCGTTGTTGCATAAGTAGTGTTTTTTAAGCTTAACAACGCCATTGAAAATTTGTTAGACAACCAACAAAAAAGATACTCAGTTATGACAGATGTGAGTCTGTTAACTATTTGAAAGTAATCCCAAGCCCGATGCGGAACGATCCAAGGCTAAAACTCTCCTGAAAAAAAGTGGAAGGGTAGTCAATTTGCTGATAATTATAACCGGTTTGCACACCAAGGTTCAGCCCATCATTAACAGCCACTGAGTAGGAGAGTCCGGCTCCGGCAGTTAGACCGCGATTCAGATTGTCAAAAAGCTTAACCGAATAGCCACCGTAAGCATCAAGCTTAAATCCGGTCAGTTCAGGATTGAAATAATATGCTGCATTTAAAGTAATCGGAAGAGTATTATACGTGGCACCGGTACTTCTTTTGTAATTATCTGTTCCCAGCGCAAACCCAATACCATAATTAGCATTAAAAATTTTAGTGATTCCGGTTCTTGTTCTGAATGCATTAAATTCTGCATTGTCGCCGAAGGTATTATTCAGGTGGATCAAACCCCCCACCTCTGTATAATTAATAATTTTCCGTCCCTGTGAATAAGAATCGAATGCACCTAAACACAAGAAGATTAAAATAAGATATTTAAATATAGATGAGGTCATGTTCTGAGAAATGGGTAAATTAAACATTAAGAATTACGAATATACGTACAGATAGCTAAGTTATTTAGTAGTTTTTCTATAATTTTACGGTTTAATAACATACGAAATTTATCTCCTTTCAATTCATGTCATTACACATCACATCTTTAAATTCAGGCAGTAATGGAAATTGCTATTACCTGGCTAATGAAGAAGATGCCATTCTTGTTGATGTGGGGTTAAATTGCCGGGAAACGGAGAAGCGGATGGCAAGGTTGGGTCTTTCCATGACTAAAGTGCGGGCTATTTTTATTTCCCATGAGCATTCAGATCATATTAGTGGTCTGCCGGTCATAGCCCGTAAATATCAGCTGCCAGTGTATATAACTCCCGGAACTTTATTAGGCGGGCGGTTAACATTACAGGCCGAACTTGTACGGACCTTTAATGCTCATGAATGTATCAATATTGGAGAGCTTGCGGTTACCGCTTTCCCGAAACTGCATGACGCTTCTGAACCTCACAGCTTTATTGTAACATGTCGTGAGATTACGGTAGGAGTTTTTACAGATATTGGTTTCCCATGCGAAAACCTCATACAGTATTTTAAAAAATGCCATGCTGCGTTTCTTGAAGCTAATTATGATGATGAAATGCTTGATAATGGACGATATCCGTATTTTCTTAAAAAGCGAATCCGCGGAGGGCATGGTCATTTGTCAAATAAACAGGCTCTGGAACTTTTCACTTCCTGCAAGCCAGCATATATGAGTCATTTACTATTATCTCACTTATCAAGAGATAATAATTCTCCGGAGCTGGTGTTAGAATTATTTAAACGCTCGGCAGGAGATACTGAGATTGTAGTAGCTTCAAGGGATAAAGAAACAGAGGTTTATTATATCAAGTCAGTTGCCAATGGACAGCCGATAGATATCGGCTTGAACGTTGACAATGATCAAAAAGGCAGTGCAAAAATTCTCCCTATGGATATTCCGGTGCCTGAATTTGTTCAGTACTCTCTTTTTCAATAGGATATCACACGTTAACCAGCCCGTTTTTTATTGCATATAACATCACGCCCGGACGGGATGGAAGGTCCAGTTTGCGAAATACTGCGGCCCGGTGCTTTTCTAACGTATTTACACTGATGTTCATAGCCGACGCGATTGCCGAATAGCTCATAGGAGTACAGCACAGCTTCAGAAACTCAAGCTCTTTTGATGAAAGGGGCGGCACTGAAATATTACCTCTTTTTACTGACCGCATAAATTGGGACGTGACTATATTATTGAGGTACGAGCCGTGCATCGCGATTGCCCTAACCGCTGCTATCAGGTCTTCAGGGTGAGCATCTTTTAGAAGATAGCCTCCCGATCCTGACTGAAGCATTCGTGTTATTGTATCTTCTTCATCAAGCATACTCAGGGCTAAAATGCCAATCCCAGGATAATGTTTTTTCAGCCAGCGGGTGCTTTCATAACCGTCCATCCGGGGCATGTTTACATCCATAAGGACAACCTGGGGGATAACTTCACTATTCTCAAGCTTAGTTTGCATTTCGACACCATTGTCTGCTTCGAAAATTACGTCGATATCTTCCTGGTTACAAAGAAGCTCAGATATACCGGCTCTGAACAGGCGATGATCGTCTATAATGGCAATAGCTATTTTTGTGTTGCTCAAACCTGAACTTGTAAGTTTTAGGTTCTAAGTTATAAGTTTTTACAACTGATACTATACTAAGCCAAAATAATTTACCGCTTACTCATCACCTCCTCCATTTAATTAGTAAGAGCTATTTATCAATCGCATCATCATTCACAATTCCTCTCCTGCTTTTCGAAATCTGACTTTTCAGTTTCCCAAAGCGATAATTTAACGAGGCCGAAAAGCCCCGGTAGTAATTTCTGCTGTTATTGATCTGAGTAAAACCCTGCCCCGAACGTTCCTCGATATTCGAGCGATACTTTGTAAATGGATTTGATATCAGTGTCGTGAAAGTCAGTTTGTCTTTAACCAATTCCTTATTCATACTGAAGGATGTTCCGATATACCCATTCTTTGTCTCCTGTATGCCAACAGATTTTGTGTTTGCAGTAAAGTTTGCATTAATCCGCCAGCCTTTGTCAAATCTATAGCCGGTATTGACATTGACATACGCCATCGGGCCATTGTTTTTCACGTACTCTCCGCCAATTAGGGTTTTGGACCAGATGTGTCTGATGTCGGTGTTAAAAGTAAGGCTCATGCGGTTACTTATCGGATGGCTGATATAGATGTTCGATCTCAAAACCTTAGCCTTGTCAATATTTTCAAAACGGGTATTGGTAATGCTTGTTAGGTTGTCATACACCGACACAGCATTTACAAGGTTATTCATAAACATATAAGCAGCAGCCAGGCTAACAGTTGTTTTCTTAGATCTGTTATAACCCATATACACCATGTTGGTAAAGGCTGGCGCCAGATCTGGATTGCCTGAAACATAATAGTCGGGATTCGACCGGTCAATAAAAGGGTTTAACTGCGTAATACCAGGTCTTTGCATTCGTGTTGTGTATGTTACGCTCAATACGCTCATGTCCAGGAATTTGCGGCTGACCGCAAGCGCAGGAATTACATTGAGATAGTTTTTTTCTACCGTTGAGGCAGTGGAAATGAAGTCTGCGCTTACAATGGTATTTTCTATTCGAGCGCCGGCTTTGATGCCCCATTTCCCAAGGTTGAACTGATAGGTATTGTATGCGGAGATTATATTTTGCCTGTTGTCGTAAACATTTGAAAGAGCTGGTACATCCTGATAAATTCCGGTTGACGAGTCGTGCTTACTATGTTTAAAATCGCTGCTATTTGTTCTGAAAACACTTTTTAGTCCAGCTTCAATGCTCAGCTTTTTTACGGGATGCACATAGTCTATTTGTACAGTTTGCTCTTTTGAAGCACCCTGGTTGACTTGCCTGTAATCAGGGTTCAGGAAATTCAAGCGCTGAGTGAAGCCAAGGCCGTTATTCTGATTGCTTTCATAGCTGAGGTAACGATACGAAAAAGTCAGCAGCCTTAACTTACTGGATTTGAAACCCAGCTGATAATTTAAGGCTGCATCTGCACTTTTCCCTTTTTCTGATATATCGTTATTCACGCTGTATGCCTGGGGGGGAATAAGTGGGCTGGTGAGCAACGAACTTTGAAATGCATTACCAAATAGTCTGTTTCTGCTGATATTTAGTTGACCCGATACAAGGTTTAGACTATCCAGTTCATAACTTAACTCGGTTCCGATGTACACATTCTTTGCATCTGATTGTCTGTTAGAGGTTTGTGTCAGGCTGGTAGGATCCTGTCCTGGAGTACTTCTAGTGTTAAAATTATCGGCTTGTGGAGAAAGATACTGGCCGGCTCCACCCAGCGCCGACATGCCGAATTTACCCTGTTTGAATGTAAATGATCCGCCTGCAGTCGGTCCCCCAAGGGGGAAGCGTTCGCTAAGATTTACTGAGCCATTATAGCCATTGTCGACTTTTCTGTCGGTAGTAATGTTGATAATGCCCGCGATTCCTTCAGCATCATATTTTGAGGACGGGCTAAAGATTGCCTCAACGTTTTTAATACTTGATGCAGGCATACTACGCAGTATATCCTTTGCATTTCGTTCCATCATACCCGAAGGCTTTCCGTTAATTAAAATCTTATAGCTCCGGTTGCCATTCATCAGTAAATTATCTTCTCCGTCAACTGACAACAAAGGCACTTTTCGCATAATTTCCAATACGGTACTGCCCTTGCTTTCCGGATCAGCTTTCATATCATAGGTTATGCGGTCTGTTTCTTGTTTGATGATGGAACGGTCGGCGGTTACTGTGATTTCTGACAGCTTGTAACTTTGAGCAGTAATAATAACTGAACCGAGCTTTTGATTAGAGCCATTTATTTCCACTACAACCGATTTGGAATTATATCCTACGCTGATAATAGCAACGGTATATTGCGCAGAAGGAAGTTTTTCGAAACTGAAAGATCCGTCAGCTTTGCTTAATGTAGTTTTTATTACTTGTGATGCGGCGTTTTTCAAACTCACGGTCGCGAAATCAAGTGTATTATTAGTTGCCGAATCTCTGAGTACGCCAGAAATGCTGTAAAGAGGCATACTGGTTTGTGCCTTAACTGCAGCAGCGCTGGATAGCATCAGAATGTAGAGCGAGATAAATTTACAGATGGCTTTCATAGTTTTCGTGTTGCATATTGAATCAAAAGTATCCCTCAGAAAAACTCTGATAAAAGATCACTGACAGAAAGGCTTGAGGAACTGATGAAACGGTCTATTATGCTGATTAAAAACTTATCCGCTGAAAAACGTTTTGCGTCAGCGTTTTTCAGCTGTTCGTAATATATAATTAGCTTTACCAGGCTGCTCACCCATATTTGAAAAGAATTGGAAAAATTGAGAATAACTAAACTGCATCTTTTAATTGCTGCTATTGCAAGTGTCCCGGTGTTCTGGGCGGCTGAGGGTTACGTGAATATTTTTAGCCCCAGTGAACCTGAAGCAGTAGCAACGGGGGTAACAATGTGCTTTTTAATCCTGATTTTTTTTGGGCGTCATCTGGCTTTTAAATGGCATAGTATCTTGCCTTTCCAGGTGAAGATTCAATATTCTATACTGAGCGGGATTGTGGCATGGGCAGCACTCTTCCTGTTAATTTATCGTGATTTTAATACGCTGCATAGCAAACCGGGCATTAATTTGCTCCTTTACCTGGTGCCGTTTATCGTCCTCTCGCTTTCCTTAGGAATGCTCATCAAACTTGTGCGAATGAATGAAAGTGCACTTGAAGATGCAAAAAAAACAGCGAGTCAAAGTCAGAGCGAACTAAAGCTTTTACAATCACAAATAAGCCCCCATTTTCTTTTTAACACCCTTAATAACCTTTACGGAATTTCATTGACGCGTCACGAGTTGATCCCGCCATTGCTTTTGAAATTATCAGATTTGCTGCGATACTCAGTGTATGATGCAAAGGAATTATTTGTGCCTTTGAGCGATGAATTGGCATACATAAATAATTACATTGATTTTGAAAAGATCAGGATAGGAGACAGGCTGATTATTAATACAGATATAGCTGAAGAAGCTGGAGCTATCCAGATAGCCCCTATGATATTGATTATATTTGTTGAAAATGCTTTTAAGCATTCAAAGAACTCAACGGATCAAAATATATATATTGATATAGAGGTACGTACCTGGGCAAATTCCATTCTGTTCTCTATCAGGAATTCCTTCCAGGATAATCAGGAAAAAGGGTTTGATAAATATAGTGGTTTCGGACTTGACAATGTCAGGAAGAGACTTGAGTTACTCTACCCGGGTAGGTATGACCTGAAAACTGAAATGAAGAACGATTTTTATAAGGTAATGCTGCAGCTTAAAGATAAATAGATGAGTAAATACAACTGCCTTATAGTTGATGATGAACCTATCGCAAGGGAAATTGTAAAAACTTATTGCAATTATTTGCCCTCGCTGCAGGTAGCGGCATGCTGTGGAAATGCCCTGGAAGCTAAGGCTATCCTGCAGGAGCAAAAAATTGATATTCTATTCCTGGATATAAATATGCCCGTCCTTGATGGCATTGCATTTCTGAAAACCTTTAAGAACCAGCCGCAGGTAATTTTTACAACTGCCTACAAGGAGTATGCTTCAGATGCTTTCGACTTATCCGCCTGTGATTATTTACTAAAGCCATTTTCTCTTGAGCGTTTCATTATTGCTGTAGATAAAGCTATCGATCGATTGTCGCAAAAAGTACCCAAAAACACCGAAGCACCAGAGAAAAGGGAAGAGGATTTTATTTTCATCAGGACAAGCGGCAAGATCTATAAGGTTTTATTAACTGATCTTTTATATGCCGAAGCAAACGGGAATAATACCAAAATTGTGTGCAATGATGTTGTGTTGCTTCCTGCCATGACCTTCTCAAACATTGAGGAAACCTTGCCTGCTTCCATATTCCTTCGCACTCACCGTTCTTTCATTGTTAATAAATCGAAAATAACCCATATAGAAGGGAATCGGGTGTTCATTGGTACCTATGAAATTCCAATTGGAAGCAACTATCGGGAAAGTTTCCTCAGGGATATTGGATTTTGAGCCCCACAGTACTTATTCAAAGCAAACATAAATTTTCCTTCAAACCGGCATGGTTGCAGATTTAACTAATAGTAAAATGCAGGGTTTCTTTTATCCAAGCTGAATGCGCCGGCATTTCTAACTATTAAAGTCTTGCAGATTGTGGCGCAGCATCTTCCCTAATGGTTTGTACCAGTTCCGGGATGGTTCCGGGAAAGCTTCGGGACAGCTTCGGGGAATACCCGAATGTTTGCCGAATTTCTCCCGAATGTTTCCCCCTTCTTTCTCCTATTTAGACTTTACTATTCCCCTTCAGAATCCCTTCCTTTTCGGCACGATTCCGATGGTCTTGTCATTGCAAATGAATCGGCGTACAATAAGGTTATTTCGTTAAACGAAAATGGCAGATAGCCGTTTTTGCCAGAATGTGCAGACTGGCCAGAACCTCGAAGTGGAGAGCCCAGCAATAAACAATTACATCTATTGTAATACATTGTAAAGTTGTCACGTATGGGTTAAAAACATATCGTATGAAGAAGCTATTAGGGATTTTTACAGTGATTTTAATATTAACTGCATCGTGTACCAAAGACGAATTGCGCTCCAGTCTTGACGAGAGTTATGGTAGCTGGAAAGACTTTAAAAAAGCGAAAAATAACAGTTATTCTTATACTGCTACCACTGTATCGTGGACTGGCTTTAGCACGGAGACCAAAATAGTTGTGAAAGATGGGCTTGTAAAAGAGCGGATATATAACAGATATAACACGAACAGCTGGACTGGTCCGAAAACCCTGGAAACATCCTGGAAAGAAGACGCATCATCGTTGAACAGTCATTCTGAAGGTGCCGAGATATTGACACTCGACCAGGTTTACGAAAAGGCAAAAAACATCTGGCTTAAAGCAGACAAGGATAAAAACGAGATCTATTTTGAAGAAAAGAATAACGGAATGATATCAACGTGCGGATACGTTCCAAAGGACTGCATGGATGATTGCTTTATCGGAATTAAAATTTCGGAGATAAGTGCGTTATAGAGTGCAAAGGCATTTTAATGAATAGATCATTTATGTCGCCTTTCCCTTATGCTCCCAATGGTCTTTGATGATTTTTCCCTCACTATTGGTTTTAAGGCGTCTTGAGAATCTGTCACCTTTAATTCTCCCATCAAGTTCTTTTTGCCCAAGAAACAAGAGAATTGGCCTGCCCAGCTCATCTGTTTTGAAGGCCATGTGATATTTTTTAAAGGGCTTTTCGATCATCGAATCAGGTTCGTAAACTTTATTCAGCACCTTAAGTACAGGTTCTTTCAACTCCATATAGGCTGGATTAAATTTTCTTATTTCGTCCGGACATCATCCAGGTTGAATTGAAATGTTCATCGTCATCATCAGGCTTAAGCTCATCAGGGTAGGGATTCATCTTGTCCTCGTCTGCATTTTCAATATTCATGCTTGGGTGTGAGCCTGATTTTTGAGAATCCATTTCGCGGGGAGAAGGATTGATACCGTTATCATCTGATCGCTGGTCGTCACCGTCGCTGCTTTCTTCCCGATATTCTCTTTCTTCGGTCTCGGGCGAATCCCTGTCAGGATCAAAGTCAGACACTCCCGCGCCTGTAACACTGCCCATGCTTATATCGTTACCTATATCCAGTTCGTCATTTTGGCGCTCAGTAACTGAAGACGTTTTTTTGGGGTCCTTATCAGGATTTTTACTTTTGTCGCTCATAATGCTCCGTGTTTAAAAGTATAACAAGCAGAAGCTGAAGTGGTTTTAGTTAAAACCACCTGTTTCCGTGATATTTGTACGTGTTTATGGAGCAGAGTCAGAAATTCAAGATCACGGGACCAGAAAATTTCATTTCGTAAGGAAACTCCGGAATGTTAGATTAATCCGGGGAGTGGCAACTCTGGTAGTCTTCGGTAAAGAGTGCAGCCAGTTGGTTTGAGTACTTCCTTTCATCACCAGAAGGCTGCCGTTCTCCAGTATAACAGGCACCGTTTGCTTTGTCGTTTTATGCTTGAACATAAATTTTCTTTCAGCTCCAAAGCTGATGGAGGCAATTGCAGTATCGCGGCCGAGGGACCTTTCATTATCACTGTGCCAGGACATACCTTCATCGCCGTCGTGATAAAGATTGAGAAGGCAGGAATTGAAACTGCAAGCGCTTAACTTTTCGGCAATACCCTTAAGTTGCAATAGTTCATTTGTCCATGGCAGCGCCTGCTTCGTGGTATTAGAATAGGTGTATGCGAAGTCATTATCACCATACCATGCAACCTTCCTTTTTGTGATAATATGTTTGCCGAAAATTACTGCCTCATCATTCTTCCAGTCAATAGAATGAAGAAGCTTTTGCAGATATTGGGAACTTGCTTGTGGTTCGATAATCCTGCCAAAGTAATTCACGATTCCATCAAACGGCAGCAGGTTGGTAACAGTTTCGGAGTTAAACAGGTCCATTCTTCCAGATTAAATATTCACTTCTCATACAATTTCCGCAGGGACGATATCCGTTGTCTATTGCATCTCTTTTTGATTTGAAAAATACGCGGTTGGCTCGAGTCATTCTCTTTCCGGATTTGCAGTTGAGTGCCCCGTAGATTTTCAGCTTGCTGTTTCCGCCTAAACAAATTTCCCGCAGCTTTATTTTCAGACGTAATTCCAGGTCTGTAATTTCACTATGCTGAATTATATTAACTCTGTGCATCGTGGAATATTATACCTAATGTGTATCGCTGTCCGCTGGTCACTTCACTTACCCCATGCTTCATATTTACACGGTAATACCCCCGGGAACCTTTTTCGGGACGGAAGTTTGTTGTAAAAATAAGCATATCTCCTTTTTGAGGTTTTAATACAATAGCCTTTGACTGTGCCCTTGGTATTTGTTCCATCAGTACAAATTCTCCCCCGGTAAATTCTTCATCAGGTTGAGTTAGGAATAAAACACACTGAATTGGGAAAAAGATATCGCCATAAAGGTCCTGATGCATAGTGTTAAAACCACCTTTCCCATATTTTAGGATCAGGGGCGTTGCTTTATGTTGACCATTCTCTCTGCACTCGTTATGTAATTCAATGATGTTAGCAGGAAATTTTTTGTCTATGTTCAGCACTTTCATCCACAGATTTGCAATCGGTGCCAGCTTCTGATAGATGCTTTCACGTAAGGTTTGAACCAGGGCAGGTAAAGGATATTCGAAATATTTATACTCTCCTAATCCGAACCGGTAACGCTCCATAACCACGGTTTTGCGGTATATTTTGGGATTGTCATAATCAGCTATGAGAGATTCGCATTGCTCACTTGTGATAAGCTTGGGAAGTACAGCATAGCCTTTTAAATTCAATTCATCCTGCACCGCGTTCCAGTCGGCAGATAGTGCTTGTTGATTTAAATCCATCTCAGCCGGCCGTTTCTATTTTTGCTGCCTCCCATCCAATAATTGCACTTTTCCTTGTCAGGCCCCACATGTATCCTCCCGGCGCACCGCCAGATTGGATAACTCTGTGGCAGGGGATAAGAAATGCAACCGGATTGCTTCCTATAGCCGTGCCAACGGCTCTCGACGCATTCGGCCGGTTTATTTTGTCAGCAATAACGCCATAGCTTGTTAGATCTCCAGCAGGTATTTTCAAAAGAGTTTCCCAAACTTTAAGCTGAAATGGCGTGCCTTTTAAATGAAGTTTTACCTCACTCAATCTGGCCCAGTCGTGAGTGAAAATATAAAGGGCATTTTGTTGGAACTGATCGAGAAACTGTTTAAATGATGCGTTCGGAAAATGGTTGATCAGATTGTTAAATGCGTCCGCTTCTTCTTCGACGAAAGCCATATGGCATATTCCTTTTGACGTTGATGCTACCAGAATATTCCCAAACGGACTAGCAGCATAGCTATAATTTATTGCTAGCTCAGCGCCGCCATTTTTATATTCTCCCGGTGTCATCCCTTCGATCTGTATAAATAAGTCGTGAAGCCTGCCGGTGCCAGATAAACCTGCTTCATGAGCCGCCTCAAAAAGCGTGGCTTGTTTGTTCTTTAATATTCCTTTTGCATATTCAACACTGATATATTGCAGGAATTTTTTGGGACTAACACCTGCCCATTCCGTGAATAAGCGCTGAAAATGAAAGGGACTTAAATTTACATTCTCGGCAATCTCGTCAAGTCCTGGCTGCGCTTTGAAATTGGCTCTTATATAATCAATCGCTTCGGCAATTCTTGTGTAATTGATTTGTTCGGATGTGGTCATGTTTATTTCTCTTTTCTTACGCAAAGTTATGTGGGATCTAGCATCCTTAAAACCCGAAACTTGCTCAATTTAACGGTAAACTTTGGATTTATACCTGATTACTGGTATTAATACGGGATTTTAAAAAAGCAATAAACCTTTCAAATTACAAGGTGTTAGAACCTTAACAATTCAACATATACTATTATGAAACAGCAACGTAAAACTATGTCGGCAGCTGACAGAGAAAAAGATAAGTCAGCATTGCTAAAACTATTCACAGACGAAATCAAGGATTTATACTGGGCTGAAAAGCATCTTGTTAAGGCGCTGCCCAAAATGGCGAAGGGTGCAACTTCAGAACAACTCAGAGCTGCAATTGAGAAGCATATCGGTGAAACTGAAGTGCATGTTACCAGGCTTGAAGAAGTATTCGGTATCCTGGGAATTAAACCTCAGGCCAAAAAGTGTGATGCAATGGAAGGACTTATTGAAGAAGGGAAAAGCATTTTGGAAGATACCGAAGACGGAACAATGACCCGTGATGCAGGAATCATTTCAGCAGCTCAAAAAGCAGAACATTATGAAATAGCCAGCTATGGTACATTGCGTGTTTTGGCAAATACCCTGGGCTTGACCGATGCGGCAGAAATACTGGAAACCACTCTCGAAGAAGAAAAAACGACTGATGTAGGTCTTACTGTGATCGCTGAAGGTTTTGTTAATGAGGCAGCCGCACAGGAAGTAGAATAACGCTTAACCTTTATAATAAAAGAAGCCACTCCGATTAGGTGTGGCTTTTTTTATTATGATTATTTGAGCCGAGCGTGCAGGTGAAGCAACCAAGCTAACTTGCCTGCACACGAAAAAATATTAAGATTGTTAGTTCTTCCTGTAAGTAAATTCTATGTTCTCACTTTTATTCTTTAGCACTTGAGAGACTATGCGTTTATGTAATTCATCACTCTGTTTTACGCCGTCGATTATCAGTTCGTTATTATTTAGCTTGTAGGAAAAGTTAGCCTGGTTTCTGACAAGCCCCTCTGCAATCAATTGTTT
This sequence comes from Bacteroidota bacterium, assembly GCA_040384965.1. Lineage (GTDB taxonomy): Bacteria > Bacteroidota > Bacteroidia > Sphingobacteriales > Sphingobacteriaceae > Daejeonella. Next base: position 46,304 of record JAZKIH010000075.1, read on the forward strand.
ATTCACCTGGTCCGAAAAATTCTTGGCGCTATTCTTTTTGCTTAAATGTAGGTTTGCAGCGTACAGAACCTTTGCGCTTCCGCTTAATCTGGTAGAGTAGCTCATCGCCGATTCACCTTTTCCCGCAGGCTGCGGTTTTTCTGGTGCGGGCAGTTCACGTATTTCTTCAGCAGGTGATACTTTCGGGCTGATATGGATAACCGGCTTTGGAGCAGGTGTTGGATGAACTTCTATTGCAGGTGCTACTTTTATATTAATTGCTTTCATTGGTTTTAGCCTGGGCATTTTAGCAGGCTTTGCGCTAATCGCCTTCAAGGCTTTGCCCTCAGATTCCGGAGCTAATGGTGGCTTGGGCGGCCTCGCTGGGATAGCCGGTAAAGCCGGCAGTGCTCTGGGGGCCCGGGGCGCTGCGTGTGCAGGTGGTGTTGTCGGAACTATGGTGTCAGTCACAGCCGAGAAAGCAACTGATTCAGATGGAGTGCTAAACGCGGTAAACTTATCTGGCGCTGCATCTTTATCAAAACTAATTGTGCTTGTTATATTGCTCTTTTTTCCACCAAAAGATACGGCAACTGTTGGCTTATCAAATCTCTCAAAGGCTGTGAAAACACCTTCCTGGGAAGATCTTGTTTCACCGCTGCCGGAGAGTTTGATGGAATCATTGAACTGCACGATTTCGATTATATCATTAGTGTACCCAGCTAGTTTTTCCTGTGGAATTTTCATGTTATTGATGTATAGGTCTGTGACCTGATCATCCTGCATGACAATTTTGTAAGTCTTTCCCCGGTGAACGGCCTTGAAAGTCGCGGAGCCGGGGCTATTAATCGAAACTTCCCTGATACTGGAGGCGGGAATAGTATCTCTAAGTAATGCCAGAGCTTTTTCGGCTTTCGGGAGTGACGCTGATATTTTAGACACTACAGGCGTAAACGTTTTGCTGATCTGTTCTTTGGCTCCATCGGTGAAAGCGAAGCTCAGCAATCCTGAAACTACAAGACCGGATGTTAAAATGAATTTTTCCATTGGATTTAAGGTGTCGTTTTGGTTGTAAATAATTCGTTTGGTTCGTTTCAATAGTGTGTTCTCAGTGCCAGCAAAAGAGATAGATAATTGAGGATGCTGCGTCCGGTATTCTTCGAACGATATAAGCGCACGGACGTAGTCTGTTTTACCGCTGCTGTTAGCTATCGCCAGATCATCGCAGCAGTTCTCACGCTCAGCTCTCAAATGACTGGACAACCACCAGATAGCTGGATTGAAAAAGAACAATACGTCGACCAGGCTTTGGAATATATTGATGAAATAATCCTGCCTCTTAATATGCGCCAGTTCATGAAGTAAAATAGCTTCTACCTGTTCTGCAGGGATAGCAGCGAGCATGCCAACAGGAACTAATATCACTGGTTTGAAGTAACCCACTGTCAGGGGTATGGATGTTAATCCTGACTCAGCAAATCTAACTGCTGTTTTGATGCCTAATCGTTTGGATAACTCGCTGACAAGCCCAATCCAATGTATTCCTGGTTCTGCTATTTGCTTTGTTTTGAGACGTGACACTCGTTGAAGGCCAATAGACATTTCAATGCCTTTAAAGCAAATTATGATGAACCAAACCAGTACGATGTTATTCGAATATGAGCTCAATATCAGGAAGGCCTGGTCAAGTAAATTTGAGGGAATGCTTAACTGAAGGGAATTGGTGTAAGTCATTGCGACTGGCTCGCCGATAACTGACTGTGGTATTGCAGCATTAATTACGCTGAAAAAGGTTACTGCTGTGCACATGATAAAAAACACCATGCTGCCGGCCAGAACATTATAGCGGACAGATGAAGAACAATTTTTCATCCCAACAATGATCAATCCTGCCACACCTGCAATTGCTGCTCCCTGCCACATGGAATGAAGGAGCGTTAGATAAATTGCTTTTATGAGTTCTTGAGTTTCCATAAATTCATTTTTTAAGCGCAGGCAATCTCTATTTACCTTCGAGATCCTTTAATATTTTTCTCAGTTCTTCAAGCTCTGCCTTGGAGGTTTTTTTATTGCCGACAAGCTGCATAACAAGTTTAGAAGGTGATCCCTGATAAAGTGTATTTACAAAACGGTCCAGCAACTGGCTCTTAGTTTTATTTTCTTCTTCGGCCGGTTTGTAAATGTGTTTCATATTACTCTCATCCCGGAGAAGCAGATTTTTTTCTGCCATTATCTGCATGAGTTTTAAAGTGGAGGTATAATTTATCTCCCGCTGTTCGTTAAGCTTATCGTTGACAAGTCGTACAGTCGACGGGCCACACTCCCATAAAACCTGTAGAATCTCAAGTTCAGATTTTGTGGGCTCAGCCTTTTTGTTTTTCGATTCTTTATCTTCCATATCTAAAGGTAGGAAATTTTTCGTACGAATCAACACCTAGCTTCTTTTTTTTTGTTAAATTTTGTTAAAATTCTGTGTGGTAAATATAAAGCTGTGTAAAATGGTGGTTTTCCAGTATTTATATGAAGCGGTGATTTACAATATTTGATCAGTTAAAGAGGACAACTTCACCCTGCATCTACCTATGCGATTAACGTTATACTCTTTTCAGGAATCTTAATATGGATCAGAGATCTGAACATTGGAAGGGTAAGCGTGTTTAGCTAACGTAACAATGTGAAATGGAAATCATTATTAAAAGAGCGTCTTTCAACGCCGACGACTTCAATTCAGAATATAATTGCAGACAGTTTGGCTCGGCAAAGAACCTCGATGGGTTTGTGGCGATAGAAATAGAGGATCAATCCCTTGATGCGTTTAAGCAAACCCTTCGCGAGACATATGCTGATCTGGATTCTGAATATGGAAGCATGGTGCTGGAACGACATCTTGCTGATCAGTTGGAGAGGCGCCAGATGATGATAAGGCAGATTATTACAAAGATGTTTAAACCATAAGAGCCAAGGAGATATCATCAAAACGTTTTTGTATTGTATCTCTTTCGCTGTTCACTGAGTAAAATGTAGGCCAGTTCTTTTCTTTTGCTCAAATTTTATTAGAACATTATATCTTAGTCTTCGATAAAGCCTATATATAATGATCCTGCACATTCTCAATATTATTTTCTGTTTATCCTTCCTGGTCTTTGCATGGTTCAATCTAAATGATAAAGATTCATGGCTGTGGGTTCCTATATATGTGGCTGCCTCAGCTTGTTGCGGGCTTGCAGGATTTGGTATGTTTTACCCTCTTATATATCTGCTCCTTATGGCTTTTTATCTTATATATGCCATAATATTATTCTTCGCCCGGGATGGGGTGAGGGATTGGATAGTAAAATACAAGCAGCCGAGTATTACAGAAAGCATGCAAGCCACTAAGCCCTACATAGAGAAAACGAGGGAGTTTTTCGGGTTGCTTATTATTACCGCGGCACTGGCAATAAATTATTTTGCCTCTTCAGGATTTTAGGATTAATATTTTCGTTACACTGTTAGATTCCCTGCCTCTAATTCTGTTTGTTAATTGTTTTTGTTAATTTTCGGAAGTTTAATGCTCTTCAAAACGGATAATTCAATAACCGGACATGTTTGATTACGATGCAGAACGATTAAGGGGTGTCATATTGCAGATTACCCGTTCAAATATTTCATCAGAAGCCTGGAATTGGCTTAATGAAAAACTTGGTTCCACTGATCCATCAGTAATAAACACAGCGTTTTCATTAATGCCAAGGAAAACTGGCAAAGACCCTATTCAACTTTTGGTATCCCAAAGTGAGATTATTAACGAAATCAAACCTGGGTACATGATAGCTGATTGGACCGCAGACCGGCTTGGACGGATCTGTTTGTTGATGCATATCGATCCAACAGATAGGGACAAATATTTCAAAACTGTCGAGAACCTTTTTCTTGCAGCTGAAATGGCTGAACAGGTTGCTCTGTATTCAGCCCTCCCGGTGTTAGCTTATCCGGAGATATGGACGATGCGATGTGCTGATGGTATCCGCAGTAATATCGCAAATGTGCTGGAGGCAATAATGTATGAGAACCCTTATCCAGCTGCATATCTCGAAGAAAGGGCCTGGAATCAACTCGTGATGAAGGCATTTTTTACGGATAAAAATGTTAACAGAATATACGGGTTTGACGAGCGTGCAAACTCGGAACTCACTCTAATTCTTTCAGACTACGCACATGAGCGTTGGGCTGCAGGCCGAAGTGTAAACCCCTTGTTGTGGAGATCCACAGCAAAATTTATTGATTCACGTCTTGAAAGCGACCTTAAGAAAGTTTTGGCGGGCGGGGACCTTAAAGAAAAACAGGCTGCTGCACTGGCGATATATAATTCAGACTCCATAGAAGCCAAAGAGCTGCTGACAAGTTATCCTGAATTAATCTCAGCTATAGAAAAGAAGGAATTAACCTGGGATCAGGTGTGAAAATAGACTTTGTGTTTTTAAAATTTATACCTTAATCCTGGCTACCCAAGATATTAAACATATATACAATGTGTTGTACTCACTCATTTGAAGACAGAAAGCCCGTAGCAGCTACGGCTGATAAACTTGATCTGGAAATCATTCAGGGAATGAAGTTTTTTGACCCTCACGTTCACATGACTTCCAGAACTACAGACGATTATCAGGCTATGGCTGATGCCGGAATTGTAGCGCTTATAGAACCTGCTTTTTGGTTGGGACAGCCGCGCACCGGTATCGATAGCTTTAGGGATTATTATAGCAGTTTGATTGGCTGGGAGAGATTTCGCTCCTCGCAATTTGGGATAAAGCATTATTGCACGATTGGGCTGAATTCACGTGAAGCTAACAATGAGAAGCTCGCCGAAGAAGTAATGGATCTGCTTCCTCTGTTTATTTACAAAGAAGGCGTTGTTGGTATAGGGGAAATTGGTTTTGACGATCAAACTGCTGCGGAAGAAAAATATTACCGTGCGCAGCTCGAGCTTGCAAAGGAATCTGGATTACCGGTACAGATCCACACACCTCATCGTGATAAGAAACGGGGCACCCAGCGAAGTATGGATATTGCCATTGAGCATGGCTTGGACCCCTATAAAGTAATAGTTGATCACAACAATGAAGAAACCGTAAAGGAAGTTCTCGACAAAGGTTTTTGGGCTGCGTTTACTATTTATCCATTCACCAAAATGGGTAATGAACGCATGGTTGAGGTAGCCAGACAATATGGACCGGAGCGAATCATGATAAATTCGGCTGCGGACTGGGGGATAAGTGACCCGCTTGCTGTACCGAAAACTGCAGCGCTAATGAAGATGAAAGGGATTTCTGACGAGGCAATAAAATTGATCACCTATTCGAACGCTATTACTGCTTTCGCTCAAAGCGGGCAAATAGTTGAAAGTGACTTTACCACGCCCGGTTCTGTAGATCAAAGTCAGAAGTTTGAAGGCAATACGGTTCTTCGTGGCGGCCAGCAGCCCAGAACAGATAAGTCGTCGATTATAATTAGTTAAGTGGGCAGGATCCATACCTATTTGCGTTTGGTACGCCCGGCGAACATCGTGACATCGGTCGCGGATGTGCTGGCAGGGATAGCGATTTCCGGATATTTTTTAAATGGAAATATAAATTACGTCTCAGTTCTTCTGCTATGTATTTCCACAATAGGGCTTTACGCCGGAGGTATAGTTTTCAACGATATTTTTGATGCAGATCTGGATAAGATAGAACGCCCTGAGCGCGCGATTCCGAGTGGAGCAATTAGACTAACTGAAGCATGGATTCTGGGTTCCGTACTCCTTGTAATCGGTATTCTTTCCGCTCTTAGCTTGAGTATATTCTCGGGGATGATTGCTCTAGCGATTGCCATTGCAGCCTTAGTGTATAATAAGTTTAGTAAACATTACTCATTTCTTGGTCCATTAAATATGGGTTTGTGCCGGGGGATGAATTTATGGCTGGGATTAAGCATCATTTCTTATAGTTTTAATCAATGGCAAATACTGGGAGTCATCCCGCTGATCTATATTTTTTCGATTACTATGATTAGCCAGGGAGAAGTTCACGGAGGGAACATCAGGAACCTTTATATCGGAGGCGGGTTATACCTTATTGTGATTTGTTTTATTTTAACGGCTTCACGAATTCAGGATAACATGCTTTTAACCCTGATTTTTTTGCTGCCGTTCGCCTATATGATTCTTTCGCCATTATTTAATGCAATTGAGGATCCGGTAGGGAAAAATATAGGAAAGGCGGTGAAAGCAGGAGTAATATCACTTATCCTGATGGATGCAGCATGGGCGGCAGCTTTTGGATCATTCTACGCTGCAATTGCTATCGCTTGTCTATTGCCAATTTCTATTTGGCTGGGTAAACGTTTTGCCGTTACTTAGTGAATAGATATTTAACATTTAAATTATTTGTTATCCGGAAGAGTGCCGGCTCTGACCTTACTCAATATGGAACACCTTCAGCAGTCATTTAATATAAAATTCGAATACAAAGTTTATTTCACTTCGGGTCTTTTTAATGCTTCCAATAAACTTTTCAATGATTTTCTGAGCGAAACTGGTTCGCCTGAAATTCCGAGAAAAATACTTTTCGTCCTGGATCAGGGAGTGATTGATGCGGGGACAGATGTTGTTTCACAGGTTAAGGCTTATTTCGCTCAGCACTCATCGGTAAAGCTTGTTGAAGAATTTATTATTGTTCCCGGAGGAGAGATTGTAAAGAATGATACCAAATATTTCGACCAGATTCTTGAAGCGGTTAATATTCATAAGGTTGACCGCCACTCTTACATAGCAGCAATTGGAGGCGGATCTGTTCTGGATCTTGTCGGATATGCTGCGGCAGTATCACACCGGGGTATAAAGCATATCCGTATCCCAACTACAGTCCTTTCTCAGAATGATTCGGGGATAGGGGTAAAAAACGGGATCAACTATTTTGAAAAGAAAAATTTCTTAGGAACCTTCGCACCGCCGGTAGCAGTTTTTAATGACGAGCTATTTTTAAAAACCCTTGGTGATCGCGATTGGCGGTCGGGAATATCTGAAGCTATTAAGGTTGCACTGATAAAGGATCCAATATTCTTTAACTGGCTTGAAAGTAACTCCGGGTCAATTGTAGCGCGGGACCTGGCTACGATGAAATACCTGGTTCACCGTTGTGCCGAACTTCATATGAAGCATATTGCTGGCCGTGATCCATTCGAGACCGGTTCATCCAGACCTTTGGACTTCGGACACTGGAGCGCCCATAAGCTGGAGCAGCTTTCTCATTTTGAAGTTTTACATGGTGAAGCTGTCGCGATGGGGATGGCTCTTGATACTGTGTATTCAAATCTTTGCGGCCGTTTGTCGGACGCCGACACAGAAAGGATTATTATTCTATTGAGGAAATTCGGATTTGAATTAACTCACCCCCTAATGGAAGTTGAGGCCGAGGACAGTGCTATTCTCCGCGGCCTGGAGGAATTCCGGGAACACCTTGGCGGAAGGCTTACTATTATGCTGCTTGATAGTATAGGTGTAGGTGCTGAAGTTCATGAGATTGATGCGGAGCTGCTGAAGCAGGCAGGTAGAAAACTTAAAGCTTATTAATGAAACTTTCTGCCGGACACTTAACCTATTGTACCAATATTCATGCTGGTGAATCGTGGGCTGATCATTTTAACTCCCTCAAAGAAAAATTTCCCGCAATAAAAAACCAGGTGTCTGCGACAGCTGATATGGGGATTGGGTTAAGGTTATCTAACATGGCGAGCATTGAGCTGCAGCATGGTAAAAACCTGGATGAATTTCAAGATTGGTTAAGAGACAACCATGCTTATGTCTTTACGATGAATGGCTTTCCTTATGGAGACTTTCATCATGCAGTCGTTAAGGACCAGGTACATGCACCTGACTGGACGACGCAGGAGAGAGTTGATTATACACTCCGATTGTTTTCTATACTTGCCAAATTGCTTCCCAAAGGTGTTGATGGTGGAGTATCAACGTCACCGTTAACATATCGTTACTGGCATATCTCTAAAAATGAATCTGCAGCGGCCACTGAAATCGCGACACAGAATGTTATTGTTGTACTGGAAGAATTAATCCACTATAAGAATAACCTTGGTATTATAATGCATTTGGATATCGAACCCGAGCCAGATGGAATGCTGGAAACAGGCCGTGAATTTATCGATTGGTATCAGAACGTGCTACTCCCTGCGGCGAAAAATGTTCTTCCAAACAAACTGGGTATTTCTGAAGAGGAGGCAGTTGCAGCTGTGAGAGAGCACATTTCTTTATGTTACGATGTATGTCATTTTGCTATAGGTTACGAACCCCATCAGGAGATTTTAAAAGAACTTGCGGCCAATAAAATAAGGGTTGGCAAGATTCAGATAAGTGCTGCTCTGAAGTCAGATCTTCCGCCGGCAACGGGTGTCAGAGAGTCAATTTCCGAAGCTTTCTCAAAATTCAATGAGCCTACATATTTGCATCAGGTTGTAGGAAGGAAAAAGGATCAGGCTTTAATCCGTTACCGTGACCTGCCTGAGGCATTGGAAGATATTCAAAATCCGGAAGTTGAGGAGTGGCGGGCTCACTTTCATGTTCCTGTGTTCCTTCGGGATCTTGAATTATTGAAATCTACGCAATCGGATATTGTGGAAGTACTGCGAATTCAAAGCTCATTGCCTTTTACATCTCATCTTGAAGTGGAAACCTATACCTGGGAAGTTTTACCGGACTCACTAAAAGCACCAATCGATCTTTCTATCAGCAGGGAATTAAATTGGGTAAAAGACGTTTTAACTAGAAATGAATAAAACAGTTGTCATAGATGTTGTCGGTCTTTCTTCTTCAATAATTGGAGACCATACCCCTTTTCTTAAAAACTATATAGCACGGAAAAGCCTTATTAACATTGAGCCGGTTTTGCCGGCCGTAACAACGTCGGCACAGTCCACATATGTCACAGGCCAATGGCCGGCTACCACGGGTATTGTTGGCAATGGCTGGTACGATCATGCTGACTGCGAGATTAAGTTCTGGAAACAGTCAAACAAGCTGGTCGGAGGTGAAAAGATCTGGGAGAAAGCGAAGAAAGAAGATCCATCTTTTACATGTGCTAAAATGTTCTGGTGGTACAATATGTATTCATCGGCTGATTATGCTGTTACCCCTCGTCCAAATTATCTTGCCGACGGGCGTAAAATGCCGGATTGTTATTCACAGCCTGCAGAACTTCGCGACATACTTCAGGAAAAACTTGGCCAGTTCCCACTATTTCAGTTTTGGGGTCCGGGTGCTAATATAAAGTCGACGCAGTGGATAGCTGATGCATCAATACTCACAGACGAGCTTTATAATCCTACGCTGACGCTGATCTACCTGCCCCACCTTGACTATTGCCTTCAAAAATTTGGTCCAGATCTGCCAAAGATCGGGAGAGAATTGAATGAGATTGATGAAGTACTCAAGCAGCTTATTACTTATTATGAGAAGCAGGATGCCGAAATAATAATCCTTTCCGAATATGGGATATCACCAGTAAACAATCCTATTCATATAAACAGGGTTTTCAGACAAAACGACCTGTTGAACATTCGCATTGAGCGAGGACTTGAACTTCTGGATGCCGGAGCTTCCAAATCCTTTGCTGTGGCCGATCATCAAATCGCTCATGTTTATATAAATGATAAATCGGTAGAGGAAAAAGTGGTAAAACTGCTTGCAACAATTCCGGGAATAGAACTTATTCTCAATAAAGAAGATCAAAAAGCACATCATATCGACCATGAGCGGTCCGGGGACCTTGTGCTGGTGGCCGACAAAAATAGCTGGTTTACTTACTACTTCTGGCTTGACGATGAGAAAGCTCCTGATTATGCAAGGTGTGTTGATATTCACAAGAAACCTGGGTATGATCCGGTTGAAATGTTCATGTCATCAAAGCTAAGAGCTGGATACAAATTGCTGAAGAAGAAAGCTGGATTCAGGTATGTGATGGATGTAATTCCACTAGATGCATCGCTTATTAAGGGCTCTCATGGCCGAGCCGGAGTTGAAAAACAATATCAGCCCGTACTGATAACCAGCAACGAAGCATCCTCCCAAACAGTTAAGGCAACAGAAATATTTGATAATATTTGGTCCGCTTTAACGAAATAAGGGTTAGCTTTTTGTAATATTTTAGGGCACGCGCGTCTCAACAATTTCGTAATTTATTTTATTTCCCTTAAATTAGTGTAGTAAGTCTAACAGGGTGAAACAACAATTCAGAGCACTTCCGGGAATAGTAAGACGACTTACTGACACAAGTTCGGAAACTGCTTATGAGGAGCTTTTTAACCTGCTGTATCATCCGATCAGAAAATTTGCGCTCTGCATGCTTCACTCAAATGAAGAAGCTGAAGAAGTAGCAGAGGATGTCCTGATCACGCTTTGGCGTAAGCGAAAAACTCTTAGTGAGATTAATAACGTGCATGTGTACGCTCTTATAATCGCGAAGAACATTTCACTGAATATTCTTAAAAAGAACTCCAGAAATAAGACGTCCTCTATTGATGAAATAGACGTTAGTTTTTTCTTTGACAGTTCCACGCCTGAACAAATTATTATCGATAACGAGCTTAAAGAACGGCTTGAAAATGCAATACAATCACTTCCCCCTAAGTGTCAGCTGGTTTTTAAGTTGGCGAAAGAAAATAATCTGAGTTATAGGGAAATTGGGGAAGTGCTGTCAATATCGGTAAGAACCGTTGATGCACATTTGGTAACGGCTAATCAAAAGCTTGCAAAAATATTCAAAGAGGAATTTCAGCTTAAATAAGCTAGCATTCCGGTCCTTTAACTTTGTTTATTTTCTATTTCACTAGGGAGTTTCCAGTTTTCTATTGTCCTTATAACAAATGACTTTTTTGGAAGTCAACCCTTCAATGGACGAGAATCGAATAGTAGAATTATTAACCAGAAAGATGGCTGGTGAAGCCAGCGCTGAAGAACTTGGCGAGCTATCCTATTTATTAAAAAAGCATCCGGATTCTGTTTACTACGAAGCCTTGCTGGAACAGGTTTGGGACTTTGGTGCGCAGGACACCAGAAATGATTTAAGTAATTCATTTAAACAACATAAACTCAAATTTAAGGAAGATCTAAAGTTCAGGAAATCGATAAGTGGAGTGTCGGGGCTTTTTAACCGGCCTGCTATTTTTGCATTAGTATTCGCATGTATCTTTTTTTCTGCTGCAGCATACATTTTAAACAGATATGACCAGCGTGTACCTCGGGCGAAGATTGAGATCACTGCACGCAAAGGAATCCGCAAAGAGATCAAGCTTCCAGACGGAACTATAGTCCGTTTGAACAGTGATAGCAGATTATCGTATGACCCCGACATGCTTAAAAACGAACATCGTGAAGTGAAACTTAACGGTGAAGCCTACTTTCGTGTAGCTGCTGATGAGAGCCGTGCTTTTATAACAAGAACAAACAGAGTTGAAATGAGAACGTTCGGTTCAGAATTCAACATCAGGGAACATCTTAGTGAGGATATATCTGAGGCAACGGTTCTTAAAGGCTCAATCGAGCTAGTTCTTAATACCCGCCCTGATCAAAAGTTTTTTCTCAAGCCTTTAGAAAAATTCAGCCTGACAAATAGAGCCGGGAAAAAATCCACAGCCGCTAATAATTACGTTTTAACGATTGAGCAGATCTCACCCGTAAAGTTTGGGTATGCAGAACATATTTACGAAACCTCCTGGGCAGAGAATAATCTGGTATTTCAGGATGAATCATTTGATGCGCTGCTGCCCAGGCTCGAGAGGTGGTATAACGTAAAAATAGATCTCCAGGATCCGGCAATCAGGGCATTAAGATTTACCGGAATTTTTAACAACGAGAATATTGTGGAAACTCTTGAAGCTATGAAATTAGTTAACGCTTTTAACTACAAACTCACTGCGAATCGATTAACTATCTATTAACCGTCACAGGCACTTTGCTAAAGCATAATTGCTTACAATACATTGAAAAAATTACAGACCAGATCCTTAGTTCTCTCGATTTTTTTGACAACATTTAGGCTTAAGAATGTGAAAACTAAATGTTATTTAATATCCTTTAAATCATGAAGATACAAAAACTGTTCCTCCTTATTTTTTTCCTGATCAGTATGGATGCCGCCGCCCAGGAGCCACAAGTGATATATTCCATTATTATAAAAGGCGGGCATGTTATGGATCCAAAGAACAGTATTGATGGCATAATGGACGTTGCTATAAATAAAGAAGGAAAGATAGCTGCAGTGTCAAAAAACATTGATCCTAAATCTGCAGCCCGTATTATCAATGCCAAGGGACTCATGGTTATCCCGGGTATAATTGATATGCATACACATAATTTCGCGGGTGTTGAGCCTGATAGATATTTAAGAAACAGTTATTACGCAAACATGCCTGATGGATTCACCTTTCGTGTGGGTGTAACGACGGTTGTGGATGCAGGCAGCGCTGGCTGGAAAACCTTTGAAAAATTTAAAGACCAAACCATCGACAGATCAAGGACCCGGGTTCTGGCATTTCTAAACATCGTTGGTGAAGGAATGCCTGGAGGCAGCTTCGAGCAGAATAACGACGATATGGATTCACGTAAGTCTGCAGAAATGGCTGCTAAGTACAGAAACCTTATTGTCGGATTCAAAGTTGCGCACTATAACAAACCAGACTGGGTGCCAATTGACAGAGCCATAGAGGCAGGAAAGATGGCCGGCAATCTTCCTGTAATTGTCGATTTTGGCGGAGGAAAATTATCATTGGAAGAATTGACTATGAAGAAATTCCGACCTGGTGATATTTATACTCACACGTACGGCGGCGGCGGGGCAGACCGTGAAGCTATAACAGATCCTAACACCAAACAATTGCGCCCGTTTGTGTTTGAAGCACAAAAAAGGGGAGTGATCTGGGATGTAGGTCATGGAGCAGCAAGCTTTTCATTTGCTCACGCTATTCCCGCTAGCAAAGCAGGCTTCTGGCCTGACGTGATAAGCACCGATCATCATGGAGGAAGTATGAATTCGGCTATGAAAGACATTCTGAATGTCATGACTAAAATGCGGGCTTTGGGCATGAGTGTACCTGCCATTATAAATTCTGTGACCTGGAAACCCGCTCAGGTTATTCACCATGAAGAATTAGGTAATTTCTCAGTCGGCTCAGAAGGCGATGTGACTGTCCTGCGCATACGCAAAGGAAAGTTCGGTGTTTATGATCAAATGGGACAGAAGGTTCCTGCGAAGGAGAAGTTTGAAGCTGAAGCTACTATAAAAGGGGGAAGAGTATTTTATGACCTGAATGGGTTGACGACTCCTATCCCAAGAGTTGCGAACGGACTGCCTGCCCTTTAACCTGGAGGTAATCATAGGTGGCATTTCTCAAAACAATATAATATCGGTTTTGCCAGTTATGATATCTTGAGAAGTATAGAGCGAGTTAGAAAGATGAGAACGCTAAAGATCATATGTACTGTTGTTTGTGTAAGCACTCTCATTTTCTCGTTTAGTTTCAAATACAACATCTTGCAGGAATCCTGGAAAGCTCCTGCAAGCGCAGACACTCTCGTGAGCCCATATCTGATAGAACCACTGACTCTGCCGCAGGGGCAGGAGGTCTATACTATCTATTGTTCATCATGCCACGGACACTCAGGAAAGGGGGATGGAATTACCTCAGCTAACCTTAAGGTAAAGCCGCTGGATTTTCAGGATGGAAAGGTTACTTCCCAGACGAATGGAGCAATATTCTGGAAGATCCGAGAAGGCCGCGGCGAAATGCCTTCATTTAAAACTGTGCTTTCCGAAGAACAAAAATGGCAGATGGTGGAATACATACGGGATATTTCTAAGCCATATGAGGAGCAGTTGAACCCCCTGAAAGTAAAGCATTAACTTATTTCCGTCTTCCGTCGGTTCGGATTCTCTCTATACCCTGGCCGGCATTTTTAAATCCGTAGTCCGATGGTAGAAGCTAGTTTTACAGATTTTTCACCAAAGCGGTCTCTTATTTTATCCATAGCCTGATACAAATTATAGCGTTCTTCAGATGAGCTGTAAAGGCCGATTTGTTCATGTCCGCTAACCATGTCAGACAATCTCACGCCAACCAGCCGGAGCAGTGTTTTATGGTCGTAAAGTTTCTCAAAGAGTTCCTTAGCTTTTGATATGAGTAATGAGTCAAGGGAAGTATATGGGATTTTAACTTGCTGCGTATGGGTGTCAAAATTCGCGTAGCGAATAGTCACCGTGATGCATGAGGTTAGTTTTCTTTGCGTTCGAAGCTGGTAAGTCAGTTCAGTAACCATTGATGTCAGGAGCTGTTTTATGCGCTCCGTATCCACACTGTCTGCGTGAAACGTACTTTGTGTGCCTATAGACTTGCGCTCCCGGTAAGCGCTCACCGGTGACTCATAGATGCCATTTGCTTTTTTCCAAAGCTCAGTTCCTACAACTCCGAAGAAATCCTGCAGTTCCTCCCTTGAAATCCTGGCCAGCTGCCCGATCGTCACGATGCCCCGGTCTGTCAGCCTGCTGAAGGCAGATTTGCCAAGTCCCGGGATCTTCTGGATCGAAAGAGGATTTAGGAACGACTGCACATCGGCTTTACGAATCTGTAATTCGCCATTTGGCTTCGATTCATTGGTTGCCATTTTTGCCAGTGTCTTATTACATGATAGTCCAAATGAAAGCGGAAGCCCGGTTTCTTTCGTTACCAGCCGCCTGAGATCCTGCGCAAAACGCATGGTGTCATGAAACCGATCCATCCCTGTCATATCAATATAGTGTTCGTCAATGGAAGCTTTTTCCAAAACCGGAACTCTCTCTCGTAAAATCTCCGTAACCATGTGTGAATACTTACTGTAATCTTCCATGCTGCCCCGTACAAAGATTGCATGCGGACAAAGTCGTGCTGCCAGCTTCGAGGGCATGGCAGAGCGTACGCCGAATTTGCGCGCCTCATAACTGCATGACGTAACAACCCCACGCCCTGCATTACCGCCAACAATCACCGGCTTTCCCGCCAGACCTGGGTTTTTCAGGATTTCTACAGAAACAAAGAATGCATCCTGATCTATATGAATAATCTGTTTGTCCATAATATAGATTATGCGCAAAGGTAAAGATATGCTAAAAATATTAGTAATCAATAGCAAATTGTTGTTCTTTCTATAACCCTTAATTGCCCGATGAAAGGAAATTGAATGCCTCTCTACAATGGCATTAATAGAATTCGGCGCTGTGATTTGCGGGGCCGACTCTAAAGGCAACTAATTGAGAATTCGGGCCGTATTAATTTGGTACCGGCGGCAATAGAGATTATTGGGGTTCGAAGCAGCCGTGTTTGATCAAAGGCAAAAGTCGTGTTATGAAGATCGTTTATGCGAACTTAAGTAGACTAAATGGCGACGCTGTGTCCTCCTTGCACTCACGGCTGCCAGAGGAATTGCCTCTAAGTAATCCCATCGAGATTTACAAAACGAAGCGGGTTAGGGAGCATTTACTGCGATACCTGACACCCGGGATTCACATCCTCGAAATGAATAGTGGTACAGGTGAGGACGCAATATATTTAGCACAGTTAGGTCATCAGGTTCATACTACCAACCAGTGTCACGACAAACAGCTGCAGTTAATAGAAAACGTGAACAAATATCGACTTGATGGATTCATCAGCAATGAATTGTCTGCTTCTATCCACCTGTCTGATTTACAGAACCAGGGGCCATTTGACCATATCTTTTTCAATTTTGAAGGATTAAGCTGTATAGAGGAATCAGACAAGATATTCCAGATCATACCGGGATTACTAAAGGCAAATGGTCTTGTTACGCTAGTTGTACAGCCCCGCTTTTGTCTTTGGGAAACTCTGCTGATTTTAAAGGGAAGGCTCAGGCTGGTGACCCGGCGATGGTTAAATTTATCTCAAAAGGGTGTCCATTCTATGCATTCATCTCAAGCTAGCAGGTATTATAACCCATCTTATATTATTAAACATGCCCGCAAGAATTTCGATCTGCTGGAGATCGAAGGTTTATGCACCATTGTTCCACCTTCATATATGGACAAGTTTCCGGATAACCAACCCCGCCTTTACCGGCTTCTTGTTTCGTTAGAAGATCGGCTTAAAAATAATAGCTTAGTGAACTCTTGTGGAGATTATTACATTATGTCTCTCAGGAAAAGATGATGATAAAATAAGCCAATTCCTCTGCCAAGACTCACCATTATTCTTCGATAAATTTAAAGCCGTCTCCCATTTTTCTTCAAATAAATTGCAGGCAAACGGAAAAACTTCTCTATAATTGTCTACTATTTCCATAGACTATATATAAGCACTGTGTCCGAGACTCCTTTTAAACCCATTACCATAAAGCCCGAAGAGAAGTCAGGCGATGTGAAAAAGAATTCCGATAAGTTTCAGGAGAAGAAATGGAAAAATATAGCTTACCTGTCTCTGCTCATAATAGCGATACTATTTATAGGCTTTGCTCTCTATTCTAACCTTACATATGCATCGGTCGTTTCAATAGGCAACGATCTGTATGCTCAGATGGATGAGAAATTTTTATGGATGCTTGTTGTTGGTTTCTGTGCGCAAATGGTCGATGGTGCGCTTGGAATGGGCTATGGCGTAATCTCTACAACGCTGCTGCTTTCCGGCGGGTTAAACCCGGCGGTCATATCAGGAAGTATTCATACGGCAGAGATGTTTTCGAGCGGGGCGTCTGGTTTCAGCCACTACAGGTTTGGCAACGTTAATATGAAGCTGTTCAAGACCTTGCTTTTCCCCGGAATAGCGGGTGCAATTGTAGGTGCATTACTTCTGGGCTATGCTGGCGAAAACTATTCCGTCTGGATCCGTCCGGTTATATCAGTATACACGCTTCTTTTGGGAATAAAGATCCTGATGAATGCCTTTAAAGAAAAACAGAAAGCCCAAAAGGTTAAACGGGCCGGATGGCTTGCTGGAGCTGGAGGGTTTCTCGATTCTTTTGGCGGCGGCGGCTGGGGCCCTCTTGTTACCAGTACACTGATATCCAAAGGCCGTACGCCCAAATACGTGATCGGCTCAGTGAGCTTAACCGAATTCTTCGTGACTATGGCAAGTGCCCTCACATTCTTTGTGATCCTGGGCGTAAGTCACTGGCAATCTATTATAGGCCTGATTGCCGGCGGAATTCTGGCTGCTCCGCTTGCTGCACGATTAGTTGGTAAACTCCCGCTAAAGAAAATGTTTATCGGAGTGGCTACAATCGTAATCATATCGAGTTTGCGGATAATCTGGAATTCGGTCGACAAACTGTTCTAATCTTTTTGCCTTAAGCCTTAGCTTTTATTCTGTGCGAAATAGTCGGCAATGGCAGTGTTATACACGGTCTTTCCATCAACCAGCCGTGCCTGATATTCACTATACTTTGCAGGATCTTGTAGCACCCGCTTAGCATACTGTACAGCCTTGGCAAATACCGCATTACTGATCTTCTGTTTGTCACTAAGCACAACTTTGCTCCTGTCTGGAACTTTAGATACCACTGTTCCATAAAGGTATTGCTTAAAAAGCAGCTGTTCGTTAACCTTCCCGGTAAATCCGGACATAACAACATTTCTTTTCTGTTTTGCCATGATCGTGTGAGTTTGTGGGTATTACGTAAGAAGCACTAAGCATGTTTCATTTGCCGTTCATTTGCCGTTCATTAACCGTTCATTTGCCGTTCATTAGCCGTTTAGAGATTCACTACTGTTAGTCTGAGGTTGGATATAACATTAATGATTGCTAACTTTAAATTAAAACCCCCGGTCATGAAAAATTATCTAAAAAAAGCATCTTATGTTCTATCGGTTGTGGTACTGATATGTGTGATGAGCTTTTCATTCAAAGTGCAGAATAACAGTATTGTTAACGGCGCATGGAAATTCCAAACCGGATCGGTTGAGCAGGTTCTTGTCTTAAATGATGGCTACTTTATGCACACCACTTTTGATAAATCAAAAAAGCAACTGATCCAGACAAGGGGTGGGGCTTACAAATACGCGGGAAGCCAGCTTGAGGCAACTATCGAGTTCAGCCCAAATAAGAAAGAAGAAATAGGGCAGACCAAGAAGTATTCATTTTCTACAAATAAAGACCGTCTTTCTTCCGATATCAATGGCAGGAAAGAAGTATGGACCATGCTTGACAATGGGAAAGGACCAATGGTTGGAACCTGGAGAAGTTCTGGCCGTATGCAGGATGGAAAAGTTGTTCTAAGTCCGCCAAGGGCAAGGAAAACCTTTAAATTGGTTACAGGGTCCAGATTTCAATGGGCAGCAATTAATGCTGAAACCAAAGAATTCTTTGGTACTGGCGGCGGCAGCTACACCTTCAAAGATGGGAAGTACACCGAAACTCTGGATTTCTTCACTAAAGACAGTACTCGGGTTGGCGCCTCTCTGACTTTCGATGGTAAGATAGAAGGTGACCTATGGCACCATTCGGGCCTCAGTTCTCAGGGTGCGAAAATGTATGAGATATGGAAGATGGAGCCCAAACAATAAAGGATTATTTTATTCCTAGGCTTTCACGTATTTTAAAATAACCGCCTGCCAGACTTGCAAAAGCATAGCTCATCACAGCGTTCTTTACACTGTGGCGTTTCTTGAAGTTCCACAAGTCTTTTTTCCACTCGCTGAAATTAACATTATTGATCTGATCAAATATTATCGAAATATTTACTTCTGCTGATGATGCGGTATGCCATGTTCCTCGTGGAATAAACAACGTCTCTCCTTCTTTAATTGTAGATTTTATAGGAGTAGCATTCTTAAATAGCGGGTGTTTGTTAAGGTCAGGATTGAAAATATTTACGGTTGAAACATATTCATTGCCCGGTTCTGGATACAGGTACTCGTCTTGTCCCGAAGGGAAAACAGTGATTTGTTTTTCTCCATAGATTTGTGTTATCCACGCATTGGTATAATACTGATCTATGTGAGCGAAGGGGAATTGACTCCCTGGTCCACCGAAGAAAAGTTCGAGGCTGTTCCCAAGTTTTCCGGGTACAAATGGTTTGCTTTGAAACCAATTTGGCTTTGCATATCCCATATCAACAGGACTGATCAGGGGCAAAAGTTCAGGCAGTTCCGTCCTGATCTCAAATATTGCAGGATATGGTGCAGGTTTCTCCGGTGTGCTTTTAACAACAAGATCAACTAGATCCCCGAGGGTATATTTTTTGTGATCAATGAATGTTGTTCGTTCTGGAAAGTTTTTCTTAAGATAATCTGGTGTAACCAGTCCCCGGGCTTTCCAGTTCGCAGAAATGTCTGCAAGAATAACCGGAACCCGCGGTTTATAATGGTCCTCTATAAATTCTTCGTAACTAATGCCCGACTTTTTTTGAACTTCCATTACCAGCTTATTGTAACTAAATATAAAGAATTAATGATTCAACAATTCAGGTAGTGAAGCTTTAAAAAACAAAGGTGCGGCATTTGTCGGCAAAGCCACGCTGCCCGTGTATTGCTCGTCTATATCGAAACTTGTAACATACCACGGACTGGAAATCAAGTCAGATCTGATTAATTCGTTCTCGTGTACACATTGAATTGCAGCCAGGTCAGCAATTATTCCCTTCGAACAGGCCTTTAGTATAGCCTCTTTTCGCGTCCACAGTGTATAAAATGCTTTGAGCGGGACAATAGCTTGGGTAATATGGTTTATTTCTTCTTCCGTGAAGTAATGCTCCAGAATCTCTGAATAATGGAAGTCAGGGTTTACCTTTTCAATATCCACACCGAGCTCCTGATAACTAAAAGCAATTAATACCCTGTTATCTGTATGACTGAGATTAAACTTAGGACTACTTTTATGTTGAACATCAACGATTGGACGTTTATTTTGACCGCTTGTAAAAACAATGCTTTCGGCCTTAGTGCCAATATATTTGCTTAGAAAAAGGCGTAGGTAAGCTCTTCTTACGATGTAGTTTTCCGTGTCTTTTTGAAAATGGAATTTTCTGGCCTTAACTGCTTCTTCATCGGAAAGCATCGCTTCTAAACTTTCCAGGTAGGGCTTCGTTTCCGATACATTTATATCCCAAATATGGCATGAATTCTCTAACAAAGGAATGTGCGATCCCTGCATCCACTTTGCAGCAACAGACTGAAAAGAGATTGTTGTAAAGTCCATTACTTTGAAGAAAACCTGACAGCATTGTCGAGACAAGCCTGCAGGATCTTTGCAAATTCTTTATCATTAGGCGGAGCGAAAATGTAATTGTGCTCCCCCGGTATTTCATGAATACGTACACCTTTTAATGCAAGAGGCTTCCATCCGAGGTATTCAAAATCGTCCATGTAGAACGTTTTCTTCTGGGCTCTGAAGAGTTCGATGGAGCCATTGTATGGAGTAAAAACATACTTTTCCCATGCTTGAACATTCTTAATATCAATCTTATTGGCGTAGCCAAAAAAGCCTTCCTGGTTTTGATCTTTCCCGAAACGGAATTTCCAATACAGTTGGATGAACCTCCTTTTAATCGCTTCCGTTTTATACTCGATAGTTCTTTTTGGGTCTTCTTTATATAGGGTAGCTGTGTATAGTATTTGCTTGGTCAGGTATCGTAAATTAGTATATACCTTCTTTGCGAAGCCATCGTAGCGATCTGATTGGTAAGCATAGGTATCGAACATGGCAAGCATCTTTACGTCTTTGTTCATGGCCTTCAATTGCTTTGCCATTTCAAATGCTATTATTCCTCCAAAAGAGAAGCCAGCCAGTGCATAGGGACCGCGGGGGTTCTTTTTGAGTATTTCTGAGATGTAAAACGCAGCCATATCCTCTATTTTTTCAAGAGGTTCATCTATCCCGTTCAGGCCTTTTGCCTGTAAGCCATAAACTGGCTGTTCAGAGTCCATGTTTTTCGCCAGCGTGTTGAAGAACAAAACGTTCAGTCCCGCCCCATGTACAATATATAGAGGCATTTTATTTCCCTCGGTACGAATTGGTACAAGCGAGTCCCACGTTATTGACTTAGAATCCATCTGGAGCATTAGCGCCAGGGACTCGACGGTGGAACTTTCAAAGAAGGAGGCCAGGGGAAGGCGTTTCCCTGTTTGTTTTTCGATGTGGGTCATTACTTGCATTGCAATTAATGAATGACCACCAAGTTCGAAAAAGTCATCATAGACGCCAACAGACTCAACGCCAAGTAATTCAGCCCAAATGTTTGCTACCATCTTCTCGAGATCTGTGCGCGGCAGCACTTTATTCATTTTTGGTATTTCAGGCTTGCCCGTTTGCGTGCCTGCTGATTGGGATTGTACGGGTAGATCCGGCTTAATTGAGCCTTCTTCTGATTGTTGCTGAACTGGGTCGCTGCCGGCCTTAACTGGTAATGCTTCAAGTAATTCTGCAAAAGCTCCGAGAACGGAATGTTTAAATAAGCTTGTCAGCGGTAGTTTACGACCAGTTTCTTTTTCAAGGCGGATCATCACCTGAACTGCTGTAAGCGAATGTCCGCCCAGTTCAAAAAAATCATCATGTAAGCCTATATAATCGAGCTTTAGGAACTCTTTCCAAATGTCTGTAACCAGTTTTTCATTTTCTGATGCCGGTTTTTGTCCTGAAAGCCTCCCCTGAACAATGTTGTTTGGTTTTGGCAGAGCCTTCCGGTCAATTTTTCCATTCGGTAGCGTGGGGATGGATGGTAATCCAACATATTCGCCCGGAACCATATACGCCGGTAATAATTCCTTGAGGCCTGTTTTCCAGCTTAAAACTTCTTCGGGAGTCAGAATTAGGGTTTTCCCTGATTCGCTGTGTTCATGGCTGTCAGGATTAAGAGGTACTATATACGCAACGAGGCGCTGGTCGCCGGGCCGGTTTTCATAAGCGGAAACAACGCAATTCCCTACTGCTTCTAAGCTGTTTAACGCACTTTCTATGGCGCCGAGTTCAATTCTGTATCCCCTGACTTTTACCTGATTGTCTATGCGGCCGAAACATTGAATTTCACCGTTAGGCAAGAACTTGCCCAGATCTCCGGTACGGTATATCCGGAGAACGCCGGCATCAATTGTGGTGCTTATGAAGCTTTTTTGGGTAAGTTCTGGTTGATTCCAATACTCTCTGGCAAGGCCATCGCCGGAAATGTAGATTTCGCCAGTATTCCCTGGTAGTACAACATGCAAATCTTCATCGAGTATGAAAATTTTAGTGTTGTCGATTGGTCGTCCTACAGTAATTATTTCAGTGGAATCAGTAATCCGCTTTACGGACGACCATATAGTAGTTTCGGTTGGACCATACATGTTCCAGACCTGATCGCATCTCTCCAACAGCAGTTCGGCGAGATCCTGTGGAAGTGCCTCTCCTCCGCATAATGCTTTCAGGTTCAATTTGTCATCCCACCCTGTTTCAACCATCATGCGCCATGTTGACGGAGTGGCTTGCATTACCGTAATGCGCTCATTTTTGAGCAGATCAATAATTTCTCTGCCGTCTCTCGCATCTTCAGCATCGGCAAGAATAAGTTGAGCGCCGCTTATGAGTGGGAGATAAAGTTCCAGGCCTGAAATGTCAAAAGAGATTGTAGTAACCGCCAGGAGCTTATCTTCAGCAGATATCCCGGGTGCCTTCTGCATGCTGCACAGAAAATTGGTAAGGCTGTGATGCTCTATAGCGATTCCTTTTGGCTGGCCAGTCGACCCTGAAGTATATATGATGTATGCAAGGTCATCACCATTAATAGTTACCTGTTGCTCGATGGAAGGATAGTTAATCAGGTTTTCTGCAATTTCCTCAAAGACGATCTCATTGATGTTTCCATTAACAAATTGGCCTTTATAGTCAGCAGATGTCAGCAGTGCTTTTGCCGCTGAATCGCTCAGCATATATTCAATACGTGTCTTTGGATATTCAGGATCAACAGGAATATATGCCGCTCCTGTTTTCATGATCGCCAAAAGGCTTATGACCATTTCCAATGAGCGATCCATTGCAATGGCTATTCGGTCTCCGCCTCTGATTCCAAGATCAATCAAATAAGCTGCAAGTCGGTTCGTCTGCGCTTCCAGGTCGCTATATGAAACTTCTGAGTTTTTAATTTTGATAGCCGCCTTATCGGGATAGAGTTTAGCATTGCGGCTAACAAACTCGTGGACTGGCGTGTTAGCTGGGTAGCTGACAGTTGTTTCATTCCAGTCGGCCAGGCTTTCGGTATAGTGATTTTCGTTTCTCCCGGCCAGCTCATAAACAGAAGTCTCAGGGTCGTGTACAACAGTATGAAGCATGCTCACAAACTCTGCCATCATTTGTTTTATCGAGTCACGCTTGAACAGTTGGGTGTTGTAAGTCCATTCCAGGACAAAGTTTTGTCCCGTATCCGTGGCGTTCACAAATATTTCAAAGTTTTCGTAATCCCTTTTATTAGAAAAAAGGCTATTCTCCATATCGTCAAACTTCACTGCATCGCCTATTCCCATATCGATACTGAACACAATCGATACTAAAGGCAAACGCGAGGGGTCACGGGAGACGTTTAGCTTCTTCAGCAGGCTTCCAAAGGTGAATAGCTGATTGTCGTACGCTTCCAGGGTGGCATTTTTACGCGTGTTCAAATACCTGGAAAAACTGGTGTCTTCTCCGAGCCTGCTTCGAAGAGGCAGAAAGTTGATGCAATGACTCATCAGCGAGTAGTTACCGGTAGCGGCCTGCCCCGCTGTAGGAAGTCCGAGCACGATGTCGTTTTGCTTCGTTATTTTATATAGAAAAACTTCAAATACAGCCCTTAAAATAATTGCCAGACTACATCTGGTTTTACTTGCCAGGGACTTAATATCGCCTAGCAGGCCGGCGTCCATCACGATATCGTATCTCTCACTTTTTGTTGTTCGGATCGCGGGTCGTACTCCATCCAGAGGAAGCTCCAGAATAGGAATAGAATCCTTAAACTCGTTGAGCCAAAAGCGTTCTATCTGTTTGTAATCGTCTGATTGGGTAAAGGTTTGTTGCTTGTGAGCGTATTCCTGAAACGAAACGGGTTCATCAAGAGTGCTCGTTTGTCCTTTAATACAGGTTGTATAATTACTTCCAAGTTCTTCAAGAAACAATCCCATTGACCAGCCATCGCAAACAAGATGGTGTATCGTGAAAACAAGAATATGTTTTTCATTTTCGATGCGGAATAGGGAAAGCTGATATAGCGGCCCGTTAAGCAGATCGAAAACGACATTAATCTGGGTACGGATGTAGTTATCTAAAGCAGAATCCTTTTGTACAGGTGCAAGTGATGAAAGATCTTCAAAATGCATTTGCAGTACCCCATCACTTTCTATCCGAACCTGTGCGCCGTCTTCGGTGAACGTTGATCTTAGAGCTTCATGACGGTTAATCTCTTCCTGTAGACATTTTTCAAGGCATGATTGGTCGAGATTTCCGGTGAGCGTTAATGATACGGATAGATTATAAGCGCGGTTAGCATTGTCTCCGCCAACTATGCATGATATCCATACTTCCTGTTGCGCCTCTGTCGCTGGAGCAAATGATATTTTTGTCTTGTCTGTTATGCTGCTGTCTGAGAGAGAACGCATTAATTAGTGCTTCGTATATAACTGAGCAAACTGCTCTAAAATTGAATATTTAAATAATGTAGTTAATGGCAGGCGAACGCCGGTTTCTTTTTCCATCCGTATCATCACCTGTACTGCCAGCAGCGAATGCCCGCCTAACTCAAAAAAATCTGCATTGAGATTTAACGTTTTTAAACTCAATACATCTCCCCATACTCTGGCCACCCGCTTTTCGATTTCCGTTCCCGGCAAATTATCTGTATTGTCAGAAAAGCCTTTATCCTGAGGTTTAGGCAGCTTATTTATGTCAATCTTGCCATTAGGAAGCAAAGGCATTTTACTAACCCTCACGAACTCGGAAGGGATCGTGTATGCAGGAAGAAATTCTTTAAGACGTTGTTTCCATTCCATTTCTTGCTCACTGCTGAAATCCCCTTCGTTACCAGATGGGTTTCTCGCATACTCGTAAATATCAGTATTAAGATTTGTAAACTCAACAGGTTGAGGGATTTTATCACCGAGAGCTTGCGGTATGAAGATAGCGTCGAATAGCCCGTCTGCGCCGTCGCTTGACCAGCGAATGTGTGTGTTAAAACCTTTGTTTTTTCCGAGATTCCACAATGACTGAGGATCTTGTCCGTTTGTCACCTGGTGAAGTGCCGCCTTAACTTTACTTACTGTCGGATTTTCGACCTCATTTTGAATAACTTCCTGGAGCCGGTGATCGACTGAAGTTCGGGTATTAAAAACGTTCGTAATTGAAATAACCTTTGATAGGTTTTTGTCAATTATTGTCGAAATATCGTCGATAGTTGAAGCTGGGAGCCATGGTATTTCTACTTCTGCCGCAGCAGACATAGATGGACCATTGACAAAGAGCCATATATCGTAATGATATTTAGTAGTTTCATTCAAATGGCTGCCTTCCCGTAGCTGTATATTCACTGAGGTAATTGCGGGAATAACCTGTGGAAGCAGATAGAAAAACCCCGGGTCTGCAACTAATTCATCTTCAACTCTAACTCGTCGCTCAACTATTTTTTTGAATTCGGTAGTTAGCTGCTGATCGTCACTGCGGTTTAGCTGATCCAGGGCATGATACATAGACAGTGTATTCTTGCCCTGCATGTCACCAATAAAGATGCAGCCGCCATCTTTTAATGCTTTAGATGACTCCCGGAGAACTTTCAGCAGATACTCTGCATCCGGGAAATATTGTACGACGCCGTTTATTATAATTAAATCGAGAGAGTGGGGTTCAACAATGCTCAGGTCATCTGCCGGAGCAGCCAATGCTGTCACGTTTCTAAACTTTTCCGGTTCGGCATCAAGTTTTTCCTGCAGTTTACTGATCGCTGTTTCAGAGTAATCAGTAGCTACAAACTTCTCAGTTAAAGGTGCAATCTCGAACACTAGCTGCCCCGCACCACAGCCTAATTCCATCGTGTTCTTTGTGACTAGTATTTTAATACGGTCTACCGATTGTTTAAGCCATTCTTCAACTTCTCCTTTAATATCCTGGCGTCCGCTTATTTGCTG
This sequence comes from Bacteroidota bacterium, assembly GCA_040384965.1. GTDB lineage: Bacteria > Bacteroidota > Bacteroidia > Sphingobacteriales > Sphingobacteriaceae > Daejeonella. Next base: position 72,409 of record JAZKIH010000075.1, read on the forward strand.
AGCTACTGCAATATCCAATTGCCTTTCACCAACGGTAAGGAGATTTTCTGCAACAGCGCCTCTTTGATAAAGATCTTCCCATCTTTCCTGCCATGTAGGATGGGAGTTTGTGGCAACATATTCAGGAACTATAAAGGCAACAAGCCGCATGTCTCCAGCTGCATTTTCTTTCGGAACAACGATCGCCTCCTTTACTTCATCATTTTGATTAAGGAAATGTTCAATCGCAGATAACTCAATCCGGTGGCCTCTGATCTTTATCTGATTATCTATCCGGCCCAGGTAAACGATTTCACCCGATCCTGTGAATTTGCCCAGGTCTCCTGTCCGGTAAATTGTCTGGTGCTTGTTGTCCAAAAAAACATCAGTTATAAAATTACCGGCTGTTAATGCTGGTTGATTAAGATATCCCCTTGCAAGGCCTTCACCCGCTATATAAATCTGGCCTTCGAGCCCCGGCATTACAGGATGTAGGTTCTCGTCCAGGATATAAATGCTTGTATTATTTATAGGCCTGCCTATAGTAATCGCCTCACCCTTTACACTAATATTCTTGATGGACGACCAGATGGTTGTTTCGGTAGGCCCGTACATGTTCCAAACTTCGTGAGTAAGGTCAATAAGTTTATTAGCAAGATCCGATGACAGTGCTTCCCCGCCGCAAAGCGCTTTTATCTCAACTGGTGTATTCCAGCCGGCATCAATCATCATTTTCCATGTAGATGGAGTAGCCTGCATGATACTTATCTGGTGTGATTTTATCATATCCATCAAAATCCGTCCATCTTTAACAGCTTCTTTATCTGCAATGATTACTTCTGCGCCGCTAATTAGGGGCAGAAACAACTCCAGCCCGGCAATGTCGAACGAAATTGTGGTAACGGCGAGCAGGCGATCACTACTTGTGATGCCGGGCGACGTTTGCATGCTGTGTAAAAAATTAACAACGTTGTGATGTTCCAGCAGCGTGCCTTTAGGTTTTCCGGCAGATCCGGAGGTATAAATTATATACGCAAGATCTGAGCCGCCAACCGGTACAATTGGGTTAGTATCCGGGTATGTTGGCAGTTTCGCTCCTATTTCCTCAAGAATAATCTCCGGAATCTGTGAGTTAAACCGGCCTTTATAATGTGTCTGTGTTATCAGGATCTTTGCAGAAGAATCAGACAGCATATACTCAATGCTTTTTTGGGGATAGAGCGGATCAATAGGTACATATGATGCCCCGCATTTAAGGATGGCTAATAAGGCTATAAGCATTTCCGCTGAACGGTCAACCGCCAGCGCAACCCTATCATCTTTTTCTATGCCATAGGTCAGCAGATGCCTCGATAGCTGGTTAGCTCGTGCATTAAGTTGATGGTATGTGAAGTAGGTGTCGTTGAAAGTTACGGCCTTACTGTGTGGATATTCAGCTGCTGTCTGCTCAATAAGGGAGTGAATGGATGCCTCCTTTGGATAGTAGGCGTCGGTGTTATTTTGAATTCTCTGTGATTTGGCAAAGGTGTCTGACGGTTGCAGTCGGATTTGACCAATCTTTATCTGCGGATTTTCGACTATAGCTCTGAGTAGAGATTCGAAATCGTCCATCATTCTTTTTATCGTACTCTCTTCAAACAGATATGTATTATATGACCACTCCAGAGTCAAAGAATTGTTGGAACCGCTGGCATTTAAGAATATCTCGAAATTTTCAAACTCGCGTTTATTAATTACGAGAGTGTGCTCAAGATCTTTAAACTTAACGCCATCATCCAGGCCAATGTCAATATTGAAAACTATTGGGATTAACGGTATCCTTGAAGCATCACGTACCGCGCCCATCTTCTTCAATAGACTGCCGAAGGTAACCTGTTGGTTTTCGTAAGCGTCGAAAATTGAGCTCTTGCGTAACTTTAGAAAGTTAACAAAAGTTGACTCTTGGTCGTGTTTGCTTCTTACCGGGAGCATATTTACACAATGTCCCACTAAGCCGTAAATATTATCAGCAGCCTGTCCCGCTGAGGGGATTCCAAGCACAATATCCTTCTGCCCCGAGATTTTATGTAGAAATACTTCGAAAGCAACGATCATAGTAGTTATGAACGTACAGCCAGCCTGAGACCCTACTTCCCGAATTCCATTTATCAGTGTTTTGTCTAGCTTATAGTCGTCTCTCCGGCTTATGTAAGTCCTGGTTTCCGGTCTGATATGGTCGGTGGGAATATCCATAACCGGAACATCATCCTTGAACTGTTCTAACCAATAACCCTCTATACGCTGATATTCCGGACTGTCATGGAAAATCTTCTGTTCCGCAGCGTAATCAGAGAATGAAGGAGCGGGATCAAGTGCTGCTAAATGTCCATCGATAAAAAATGAATAAGCTTTTGCGAGTTCCTGCATAATAACTCCGATCGACCAGCCATCGCATATAATATGATGTGCAGAAAGGGTGAGGTGGTGGCGATCATCGGCCTGCTTAAATAAATTAACGCGGAAAAGCGGCCCAGTTTCCAGATTAAACGCGGTGCGAGCGTCGTTTTTAAGAAAGTCTGTTATAATGTGTGCTTGCTCATCGTTTAAACGAATACTAATATCTTGATAAGTGAAAGACAGAACACCTTCTTTGAAGATGCATAATTGCTTACCGTTTGCACTGAATCCCGACCGTAGGGCTTCATGCCTCTGAATTATATAGCTTAGGGCTTTTTCAAGTGCCGCATGTTTAAGACTGCCTGTGAGTTCGAGAGAAACTGATTCGTTGTAAGAGCGGTTTGCGTCCTCGCCGCCCAACACGCAGGCCGCCCAAATTTCAATCTGGGATTCTAATGCAGGTACAACCTTATCAATTTCGGGACCTGCAAAAGGGTCAAATTCGATTGGCCGTAAGCTATAGTCCTTCTCTGTCACTGGTCTTCGTTATAGGTTACTTGTAAATATTTTCCGGGGTTATCCAGATCGGCAATAAACCATGCCGGATTTCCATCCTTGTCTCTTCCTAACCTGGCACCTTCAACGGGAGGAGTATTGACAGTTTCAAGATTAACAAAATTAACCGATTTGTCAATAATGGGATGTAAAAATCCTGCGTCAATCATTTCAATCAGGCTCTCTTTGAACTTGTCTGAGATCTGCGTCAGTTCATCAAGGGTATGGCTTTCGGTCGTGAAACATGGAAAGCCGTCCACGATATGGATTCCCTTATATCTCATTAAGGTGAATAATAGCTCGCTGTATGGAATGTCTTCTTCGAATTTGATTTTCCACATCGATCCGAACCCTACGATGTTAATCGCCATTCGCAGCTCCCTGCACGTCTGGCTCATCGTGTTTATCAAATAAGATGTCTTCTCATTTAGTTCTTTTTGAAGGGCGGGCCCGCGGCTTTTAAAATACTCCAGGGAAGCTTTGGCAGCTGCAAGTGCTAAAGGATGCCGGACGAATGTGCCCGCGAAATAAGTTACACCGGCTTCAGGTACTGACGAGTCTCCGAATTGCCATAAGCCTCCGTCAAGAGCATCCATAAATTCCTTTCTTCCCGCTATTACCCCGATTGGCAAACCTCCGCCTATCACTTTGCCATAAGATGCGAGGTCGGCTTTAATCCCGAATAATGCTTGCGCTCCACCGGGGTGCATTCTAAAACCTGTGATAACTTCATCGAATATTAATACTGTACCAGAATCTGTCGTTAATTGACGGACCGCTTTCAGGAAGTCGATTGGCTGAAATTCTGGCCTTCGGCTTTGTACCGGTTCAACTAATACCGCGGCGATTTCTTCTGCCCGATCGGCAATTATTTTGAGAGTGTCGTCCGTGCCGTAATCAAGAATAAGCATGTTTTGAACAGCTTCAGGCATAATACCGGGGGCTGCCGGAATAGTTCGGAAAGTTTTAGTGCCCCGAACTATTACTTCATCAAATATTCCATGGTAGGATCCAGAGAATGCGACAATTAATGATCTTCCGGTAACGGTCCTCGCTATCCGCATCGTTCCCAGTACAGCTTCTGATCCGGTACTGCAAAGTGCTGCACGGTCGAAACCAGTAAATTCGCAAACTAGTTTACAAACCTCCCCCGCAAGTTCATGCTGTGGCCCAATTTCGTAGCCGATCTCGATCTGATTCTTTATAGCTTCTACTAAGAAATCTGGTTGAAATCCAAGCATGTTTGAACCAAATCCATTTAATGCATCGATATATTCATTACCATCGATGTCCCAAATCCTGCTTCCTTTCGATCGTCTGGCTACTATCGGATAAACCAGTTCTTTAGTTAACGGCCTGAATCCTGATACGACCCTCGGGTCCGCCATGTGAGTCCTGTTCTTCTGTGTGTACTCTTTACTGGCTTTTGTCTTTTTATTAAAGTCGTCAGTTAATGACTTAATAAACCTGGATTGAGCTGGCGTTAAACCAGAGCTGGTCATGTCTATTTTGGGACTTGCGCCGAAGGGTTTTATTGCCCCAGATATTTCCGATTGTTTAAAATTCCGATCGTTGGCGTCATTGATAATAGTAGACGTTATTGTCTTTAACGATTTGCGACTTGTGAAACTGCTTTCATCCTGTAGGATATCTGGAGTCAACCCCGCATTAATATAATCCGCCAATAGGTTTACTGTGTTCAAATTTTCATTAAGCTGTCTGAAGCTTATTGGCAAAAATTCTTTTCTTAACGTAATGGCGAGCTGAGTTAGGAGCAATGAATCCATGCCTATCTCAATAAAGCTGTAATTAATGTCAGTATCATCCAGATTAATACCGGATGAAGACTCAATTATAGCCCTGATCCTTGTAATCAATGTTGATTTTCTGGAGAGTGTCTCAGCACCTTCTGTTAACTCAGGAAGTTCTGTGATGTGTTCGGATCGGGGAATTACCGGGGCGGTTGAATTTATTAAAGCGGGTTCTACCCAATATCTTTTTTTGTCGAATGCATAAGCAGGCAATTCGATCTTTCTGCCCATTGCATTTAGCGACTTCCAATCTGGAATAATTCCTGCCTGCCATAATTTTCCCATAGACTGCAGGGCAGACATGTATTCAGAGCTTCGGCTTTGTTGTTTTTCAAACCCCGGAACTGAAGTAAGTGATTTTCCCCGCGCAAATTGTTTAGCAAATATAGTAGCAGAATTTCCTGGGCCTACTTCAAGCAAAACTCTCAATGGATCTTCCCATAACGATTGAACTGCATCATAAAATCTAACCGGCTGCCGGAGCTGATCAGCCCAATAGTCAACGCTCATTGCTTCGAACTCCGACATCCATTTTCCTGTCACTGTAGAAACAATTGGCAGACGAGGGGGACTTAACTTAATTGACAATAAAAAGGTTTTGAAGTCGGCTTTAATATCGTCCATCATAGACGAATGAAAGGCATGGCTCGTTTTAAGTAGTTTGTTTGCAACTCCGCTCCCAGTAAGTTCCTTTGAAAAAGTTGCGACAGAAGTCGTTGGTCCTGAGACAACCGAAAGATCGGAGGTATTATAAGCGGCTATACTTAATGACGAAGGCAAGATCTTCGCAAGTTCAAATGTTGGCATTTTTACAGATAACATACTCCCGCCAGGGAGCCTGCTGATGAGCCTTGCCCGTTTCGAGACAACTTTTAAAACATCTTCCAGGGAAAATATGCCAGCAAAATGTGCTGCCACAAATTCGCCGATACTATGGCCTGCTACAGCCGATGGGTTTATGCCCCAGCTCATCCAAAGCTTTGCCATAGCATATTCGGTGACAAACAATGCGGGCTGTGTGTATCGGGTATTTTGAAGGTTTGCTTCTGCTGGACTTTCTTCATCCGAAGGATAAAGGATATCCCTGATATCGGCTTCTAAATAAGGCAATAATATATTTGCACAGGTCTCAATAGCATCTTTAAAGACCGGATGTAAGTCATAAAAAGATCTTCCCATGTTAAGATATTGCGAACCTTGTCCGGGGAAGATAAACGCAGTTTCCGAAGCAGCTTCCGAAAATACTTTTGGGAGACCGGCGGATCGATTTTTCAGCTTATCAAGAAGATCATTTATATCGTGTGCAACTACGAATTGCCTGAGTGGAAAATCTTTTCTGGTGCGCTGAAGTGTCGCCGCTAAATCTGCAAGGTCAACCGAGGGATTTTGTTTTACATACTCTTCCAGCTTTCGCTGATACTCGTTCAGACTGTATTCTGTCTTTGCTGACCATAATATAAGCTGAGGACTGCTTGTTCTCCCAGTTGAAGGCCGGGTTTCCGGGAACTCTTCGAGGATAACATGTACGTTTGTTCCGCCTACACCAAACGAGCTTACACCTGCGCGCCTTGTGCCAGACGAATCCCATTTTTTCAGTCGGGAGTTAACATAGAAGGGGCCGTTTTGAAAATCGATATTGGGGTTAGCATTCTCGTAAAAAAGTGAAGGCGGGAGTTGCTTGTGATATAATGACATCGTTGTCTTGATGAAGCCGGCAATTCCTGCTGCATGTGTGAGGTGTCCGATATTGCTTTTTATCGATCCTATAGCACAGAATTGCTTACTTTGCGGCAGTCCGAAAGCGAGCTTCAAACCTTCAATTTCGATAGGATCGCCTAGTGGAGTAGCCGTTCCGTGGGCCTCAATATAACTTAAAGAAGAAGCTTCTATTCCAGCATCGTCCATAGCCATAGTAATTGCTCCTGCTTGTCCTTCGGGATCGGGTGCGGTAAAACTCGCTTTTCCAGCTCCATCATTATTGAGACCAACTCCTTTGAGTATTGCGAATATTGTATCGCCATCACGTTCAGCAGATTCCCGTGTTTTAAGAACTACAACTCCTGCGCCGTCGCTGAAAACGGTGCCGGTTGCATGTGCATCAAAAGGCCTGCAATGTCCATCTCTGCTGAGCATCGCACCTTCTTCATATACATGTCCGCTATTTACAGGGACCGTGATGGATATACCGCCAGCTAATGCAACATCACATTGCCCTTTTCTAAGACTTTCGGCTGCCTGAGCAACAGCCAGCAGTGAAGTCGAACATGCAGAATAAACGCTTACTGCCGGTCCCTTTAGATTTAACTCGTATGCGGTACGCATAGATATATAGTCCTTTTCGTTCAGCGTTGATACCTGAAAGCTGCCCGCACGTTCTATGAGTTCCTGGCGCGTATGTACATTATTTAAATAGTAGGTATTTGATCCGCTGCCAGCGAAAACGCCAATTCTTCCATCATATTTATCGGGCAGATGACCAGATTGTTCAAGTGCTTCCCATGCGATCTCAAGAAAAATACGCTGCTGCGGATCCATGAGTTCAGCGAGTAAGGGTGGGATTCCAAAGAAGGCAGCGTCAAATTTGTCGACATTACTTACAATGCCCCGGGCTTTTACATATTCGGGATTGTTTATTACATGATCAGGCAGACTTGCGTCCAATTCCTCGTCGCTGAAGAATTTGGTCGTTTCACGGCCAGAAATCAGTATCTGCCATAGTTCAGCTACAGTATCTGCCCCAGGAAATCTCCCGGCCATACCTACAACTGCAAGATCTTTGCTTAACGATGGTTTTTTGCTCTTTTTTTCTGATTTAATCTCCTCCTTCCCGGATAAAGTGAGGGACAACTGTTTAATATATGGGTATTGGTAAAGGCGTGTAACAGGGAGAGATAATTTATGTTCGTTCAATAGCACAGAAACAAAACGAAGTGCCAGCAGTGAATTACCCCCCAAATCAAAGAAATTATCGTTGATCCCAATTTTATCGATTTGGAGAAGAGAGCTCCAGATGGACGATAAAAGCTTCTCCATTGGTGATACCGGAGCTTTGAAGAGCACGTTCAAATCCGGGCGTGCAGTTCCTGGTTCTGGCAGCGCATTACGGTCAATTTTACCATTCTCGCTCAACGGTACTTTATCAATTTCAAGTAAATGATCGGGAACCATGTAATCAGGAAGCTGCAGGTTCAAATATGCGCGAAGATTGGCTTTATCGAATTGACTTGATGAACTGACGATATAGCCCACCAACTTTTTCATTCCATCCGCGGCTCCTTTTGCGACTACAACACACTGCGCTACCCCCTCGTACTGAAGGATTGTATTTTCTATTTCACCAAGTTCTATCCGGAACCCCCGGATTTTTACCTGATCGTCTGAACGGCCAAGATATTCCAGATTTCCACTCGGATGCCACTTTGCCAGGTCACCTGTTCGATAAAGTCGATTGTGTTCGCTGTTCGTGAAAGGATTTAGCAAGAATCTATAGCTATCCAGTTCCGGACGGTTTAAATAACCTCTTGCAACCTGGCACCCGCCAATGTAAAGTTCGCCCGAAATTCCTGTTTCGCAGGGATTCATGTGCTCGTCAAGAACATACAAACTAGTGTTTGCAATAGGCTTACCTATAAAAATTTTCTCGGGTTGCTCAGGCACATCATAGCAGCTAACGTCTATGGCGGCCTCGGTAGGGCCATATAGGTTGTGAAGTGAGACGTGCGGAAGCTTTTCGCGGAAGCTATTGGCTTGTTTAAGTGTAAGTTCTTCGCCGCTGCAGAGCACTCTTTTTAACCCCGGACATGAGTTTGTTTCTATCTCTTGAAGGAACATTTCCAGCATTGATGGCACAAAATGAATTGTTGTGACTTTTTGTTCATCAATAACATTTTGTAAGTAAACTGGATCTTTTTGCCCCCCAGGTTTTGCCATCATAACCGTGCAGCCGACCATCAAAGGCCAAAGAAGTTCCCACACCGAAACATCAAAGCAGATTGTGGTTTTTTGAAGTATAACATCTCCGGCTTGTAAGTGAAAGTGACTTTGCGCCCATTTCAGCCTGTTGGCTAATGCATAGTGCTCGGTTAAAACCCCCTTAGGCTTGCCCGTGGAGCCGGAAGTATAAATTACGTAAGCAAGGTCGTGAGATTGTATGCGTGGAAGTGATAAAGCAGGTGCCGGAACTTGTTCCCACTCCTCATCAACAACGACAGAATTTAGTCCGCTAATTCTGGAGAGTGGCTCGTTTATTTTACCGATAGTTGAACTATTTGTAAGGACGATTTTTACTCCGGCATCATTCAGCATGAATACAATGCGGTCAGCCGGGTAATCGGGATCTATAGGTAGATACGCCCCTCCGGCCTTAAGCGTAGCAAGAATAGATACCATCATTTCGATAGATCTGTCCAGACAAATACCTATAATTTCTTCTTTAGACAGGCCTTTTGATAGTAGATATGCTGCTAGTTGATTCGATTTAACTTCAAGCTGTGAATAGGTTAAGCTTTCGAGTTCAGTTATGACAGCCACCTTATCTGGAAATAGTTTGGCTTGGTTAGAGAATTCAGAAGGAAACATTTCCGCGTTTGCGAAGGTTATTTCAGTATTGTTAAACGTATAAAGGACTTTCTCGTTTTCTTCAGGATGTGGCATGCTCTGGACCGATTCTTAACAACTATTGCCAAAATAATAAAAAATGTATTGACCTCGCCATCCGCGATTAGATGGATAGGAGGGTTGAATTGACTCTTTGAAAAAGTTAATCATTACGTTTTTCGACGAGCTTTATCCCACACTGAACTTTGTTCGCCACTGAAGTATTTTTCTATTCCAACAAGAATTGCATAGTTCATTACGCAGAAATAATATGGGATAAATAATATCTTGATGCGTAGATGTTTTTCCTCAAGTATCCAGCCAAGTATCGCCAGGAAGTAAAATGTCAATTGCCCTAGTAGCAAAAACATATATATTGGACTGATTGGGTTAATTGCCAGAGGAATATTTAATATCAACACGATTATCAGAAGAAATGGTGTTATTGTCCAGCGAAATACGCGGTGACTAATGTATTGGAAACTGAGAACACCATATCGGAATATGTTTAGTAAGTGAGCCAGCCGGACGATCGATTGTATGCCACCTGCAGCTATTCTTGTTTTACGTTTTAATTCTTCAGCAATATTTTCAGAAGCAGATTCTAAGGCGAACGCTTCAGGTTCATACTTTATCTTATAGCCCATTGCAGCCACTTGCATGGAAATCATAAAGTCGTCCAGAACCGTGTCGGAAGGCACCTCATGGTAAAGTTCACGGCGTACACTGAACAGCTCGCCGGCAGCGCCTACTGTTGAATATAATTCAGAGTCCCACTTTTTTAATGCTGACTCATATCGCCAATAAAAGCCTTCGCCTGCGGTGTTCGCATCGGAAAGCTCATCTACATAGATGCGTTTTTCTCCAGCAACCGCGCCTACATCCGAATCTGAATAATGCTTAGCAATATTGATAAGGGCAGTTAAATTCAGATATGTATTCGCATCCGAAAAAGTTATGATCTCTGAAGAGCTATTCGTAATAGCCCTGTGCATTGCTGCCGCCTTGCCCCGTCGCGGATGATCATGCATTAATTTTATCTGCGGATACTCGGCGACAATTTCTGGTGTTTTGTCGTCAGAGCCATCCGTAATGATAATTATTTCTAGCTTCCTCGGATCGTATTCCAGCGCCAAAGTATTTAAAATCTTGTCGCGAATAAATGATTCTTCATTATATGCCGCAATAATAAGTGTGCAGGACGGCCGTTCTGTAACACTTAGGGCTGGATTAGGAGCTTTTAGCAACCGTTTAATCCTAATAAGGATATAAAGGATGATACCATATCCAATAAACGTATAGAAAATTATAAAGAGCCCCAGCCAGAAAGTTATAACCATTTCAAGTTCTAATATCTAAAGGTTATCCAAAAACCAAACACGCAGACGCCGTTCACCGATTCAGGCTATCTTTCTGATGAGTGATGTTCCACCAAATCCCTTTGAAAAATGCTTTAGCCAGGTCAATCCTGTTTGCGGCTAAATATCTGTATAAATTTCTGGGTAAAACAAGAGTATAAAAGTACAAATGGAAAATAATTACGGTTAGAGGAGTAGCATTTCTTCGAATAAAGAGGATTCTGTTACGAGTCATAAAATATTCCTTCATGGGACTATTTTGACCAGTGGAAAGTGATTCTTTGTGGTAAATCACAGCACTTGGGTCAATCCAGATTTCATAACCGTACTTTTTTATGCTCTCGCACCATTCCATTTCCTCATAGTACAAAAAGTAATTTTCGGGCATAGACCCAGCTTTTTCTATTGCACTTCGCCGCAACATCATTGCTGCTCCATGTGCAAATTCAGTTCGATAGGATGTTGAACCATATTGACCGTAATCAGTTTCAAGCTGCCCGATACATTTATTACGTCCGGTGTAAAAATTCATTTTTGTAAAGCCCGCATATTGAATAGTATTCTGCTGAGCGTAGTATATGATCTTTGGACAGACAATTCCTGCCAGGGGCTTACTTTCTAATAATGCAATTAGTTTTTCAATCAGTCCGGCCGTAAACTCCGTGTCATTGTTAACGAAGAACAAGTAGTCGCCGCTTGCTTTTTCAACGCCCAGATTATTGCCGCCAGCGAAACCCAGGTTTTTTTCTGAACGGATGTAAGTTACCTCCGGAAATTCAAATGACAGTTCTTTGGTCGCGTTAGTAATGCTTCCATTATCAACTACGATTATCTCCGCATCGCCATATTGTTTGAGCAAATCTATCGATCGCAAAAGCTCCAGCGTGGCTTGCGGTTGGTTGAAATTTACCGTGATGATTGAAAGTTTTTTCAAACCTGAATGTCTTAATAGTCGGCAGGAAATTACATAAAAAAGGGTTAAAGGTGAGAATATTTGCAGACGAGGGCTAATTTGTCTTGCATAAATCAGAAATTTAAAGGGATATTCACCTGCAACGTATTTGGTGATTCTTGTTATATTTGAGTATGACAGAGGATCGCCAGTATCGGCTTACGCGATAGAGAGATCAATCCCTTTCCTAAGTTCTTAACAAATCAATCGCTTCAGGCGATTTACTTAAATTGCGCTCATTTAATATATTATACGTTGGAAAATTTAGTTAAAGGAGGGATCTCCGAGTCTGTTAAAAATCTTAACCAGGTAGAGGAAATCCATCATAAGATGGAAGAGTTAATTCATTTGATTGCGCAAACTTCGCTGGATGAAGCTACTAAGGCAAGTTTGGATGCGCGATTTCAGTCTGTCATCGCTTCGCGTTCCACTGCTTTGCAAAAGCATAGTTCCCCAATTATCGATCGAAACGAAAATAATGACTTCGGACAGCTTTTATTTATGGATAATCTTGACAGACGCACGCAAAAAAAGCATACTTTTTACAAGGTAGCTAGTGTGTTGGTAAGAAGTATTATAGCAGGCTTACTTATTTTACTGGGTTTCGGAATGATTATCATGCCGGCACCTCCATATTTCGAGATGTTTACACTTTTTTATATTAATCCTAACGACGGAGTAACAATAATGGACGTTGTTTCTTTGTTAGTTGTTTTTACCGGAGTTTATCTCCTAATATCGATCCTTTTAAAATCTAAAAAGCATTAGACGTAGAATTTTTTGCCCATGTTGGGGAAAAAAGTCGTATAAAAATCCATAACTCTAGTGACTAGCTGAACACTTCTAATCCATTCTCAATTAAAATAACTGCTGAACGTTCGCAGAAGTTGTAATTGCACCCATAATTCATATTTGCTCCTCAAACTGGATTAATATTTGAAATAAGGCGAATATGAATTGGGGTGAGGTATGAATCTTTCCAATTCATTTTTATTACTGAAGATGAGTTAAAAGGATGATTAGAAAGTTACTTTTTTTTATATTACTACTGTTATGCGCGGTATTGACTAAGAGCGCCTACTCTCAAAGTGTATTTCCGTATACCGAAAGCTTTACCAAAACATCAGCAAATACTACCGGACTTGTTTTCGGAGGTACACCCAACGCAGCCTTTTTGACGGCAGGTGTAACTACTCAGCCCGGCTTTGCTGCTGATGCAAATGGTACAGGGTTTTTGCGGTTAACTAGTAACGACGCAAATCAGGCAGGTTTTGCCAGGAGTACAACTATATTTCCTTCCGGGGATGGTGTAGATGTTAGTTTTGAATATTTCACTTACGGCGGTCAAAACGGTTCAGCTGATGGTATTACGTTCTTTTTATTCGATGCATCTGTAGGAACTTTTCAAATTGGAGCATTCGGAGGCTCACTGGGCTATGCTCAACGGGACGACGGTAGCGGTAACCCTTCATTAACGGGAGTTTCAGGAGGTTACCTGGGTGTGGGGATTGACGAGTTTGGAAACTTCTCAAATGCAACTGAAGGAAGGCAAGGAGGCGATGGGGGCAGGCGTTTAAGTTCACTGGTTCTTAGAGGATCTGGCAATGGCAATTCCTTGGCGGCCACGAATTATGAGTTTCTGAAAAAAATTCAGACTGAGGATGCTGGTACTCCCGCGAATGACTTTACAAACCCCGGTAATCCAAACTACGTGGAAAACGGAGCCTATAGCGCTAAATTTTTCTCTATCGCCGGGGGTGTAGACGGCAGAACTGCTGGAACTGGTCCAGCCTCAACTATTGGTCCAGCCAATGCAGGTTACAGAAAAGTTAGAATAGTTATCGAGAAAGCCACTGGTTTAGCAACTGGTTATGACATAACTACATACATTACCGTTGGTGGAGATAATATCCCGAATAGGATCGGGTCAGGAACCGGAACTTATAGATTATTAAATAAATATAATTATCCGACAAGTGCAGCGACAATCCCAGCCAACCTCAGTTTTGGATTTGCTGCATCTACCGGTAGTGAAAATAATTACCACGAAATTCGCAATATTGAAGTAGTTATACCTCCAAGCGTTTTGAAAGTCCCCGCAGCTGTTGCTGATGCTGCAATCATGAAAAAAGTGGACGGTTCAATTACATTTAATATAACAGACAATGATAAAGATGAGAATGGTAACGGAACTTTAAATACTACAACAACGGGAGTCGATCTAGATGTAAATACAAACGGAGTTCAGTCTACTATTACGGTGACTAATGTCGGGACTTATACTTACAACGGCGACAAAACAATAACTTTCACGCCAGTGACTGCTTTTACAGGCGTCGCACCGGCACTCCCCTATAACATTAAAGATAATGGTGGTGATGAAGGCGCAGGTCCTGTGGTTGCCATTTCAACCAGCCCTAATGTAAATATAACCGTCACCGTCCTCGGCGATATAGGCGGTCCGTCTACGGTATGTGTAGGATCAACTATCACGGCAACTAATACAACGTCAGGTGGTACATGGACTAGCGGTACCCCTGCAAACGCAACTATAAATTCTTCTACGGGTGTGATTACTGGGGTAGCTGACGGAACTACAACAATATCGTATGCTGTTCAGGTAGGGACAACTACTCTTACCGTAACAAGACTCATTACAGTGAATGCAAGACCAACTGTTGCAGCAATCACTGGTACATTAACTCTTTGTGAAAGCGGTTCGGCGGCGTCTACCACGCAGCTTGCAAATGCTACTGCAGGCGGAAGCTGGAGTAGCGGCAATACTGCTGTCGCTACCGTTAGCAGCACTGGGCTTGTAACCGGGGTAGCAGCGGGAACAGCTGTAATTACATACACTACTGCAGCAAATGGTAGTGGTTGTACGAATACCACGACTGCGACAGTAACCGTGAATGCAAAGCCTACAGTTGCGGCCATCACCGGAACTTTATCTGTTTGCGAAGGAGGTTCCACTACGCAACTTGCCAACGCTACTTTGGGCGGTACCTGGAGTAGCAGTAATACAGCTTTCGCTACAGTAAGCAGTACTGGACTTGTAACAAGTGTTGCAGCAGGAACAGTAACGATAACTTACACCACTGCAGCAAATGGAAGCGGTTGTACAAACAGCGCGACTGCAACAGTAACTGTAAACGCGAAACCAGCAATTGCCGCCATCACTGGCACTTTAACTGTTTGTGAAGGCGGTTCTACTACACAGCTGGCAAACGCTACGACTGGAGGTACCTGGAGTAGCAGCAATACAGCTGTTGCCACAGTTAGCAGCGCAGCCCTTGTTACAGGCCTTACCGCAGGGACGGTTACAATCACTTATACGACTGCTGCAAATGGAAGCGGTTGTATCAGCAGTACAACAGCTACAGTCACTGTAAATGCAAGACCTGCAGTTACAGCTATCACCGGAACGTTAATAGTTTGCGAAGGTGGTTCAACTACGCAGCTGGCTAATGCTACTACAGGTGGAAGTTGGAGCAGTAGTAATACTGCTGTGGCTACAGTCAGTTCCACAGGTGTTGTTACGGGAGTGACCGCCGGCACTGCAACCATTACCTACACTACTGCGGCAAATGGAAGCGGCTGTACCAATAGTACCACCTCAACAGTAACTGTAAATGCTAGACCTGCGGTTACAGCTATCACAGGAACTCTAACGGTTTGCGAAGGAGGGTCTACTACTCAACTCGCTAATTCTACAACAGGAGGAAGCTGGAGCAGCAGTAACACTGCGGTGGCTACGGTTAACAATGCGGGACTCGTAACAGGAGTTACCCCTGGTTCCGTAACTATCACATATACCACAGCAGCTAACGGAAACGGATGTACCAACTCTACAACAGTTGGAGTTACGGTGAATGCTCTCCCAACGGTAGCAGCTATCTCCGGAGCTTCTACTACATCAGTAGGGTCTTCAACGGTATTTTCAAGTACAACGCCTGGTGGAGTTTGGAGCAGTGCCAGCCCGAATATTGCCACGGTTAATAATTCTGGCATAGTAACCGGGGTTTCTGTTGGTACAGGTGTTATTATCTATACTGTTACTACCTCGGGATGTACGACAAGTGTTAATAAAACCATCACGGTAACTGGGTCGCCTGGAGGTAATACTCTGCCAATAATTGCTGATATAACGAAAACAGGAACAAAAGATACTCCAGTACCTTTCACTGCTACGGATTTTACAGACAAATTTGCAGATGCAGATCCCTTAGCAAAAATTAAAATAGTTGCCCTGCCTTCCTCAGGAACTTTAAAGCTGAATGGTGTAAATATTTCTTCAGGACAGGAGATACCAGCCGCTGATTTGGCTAAGATTACGTTCCTCCCGTCTACAGGTTTTACCGGCGGACCTGTAAGTTTTCAATGGAATGGATCGGATGGGGTTGATTATGCTGTAACTGCGAGAAATGTTAATATAACTATTGCAGCGCCAAACACTGCGCCAGTAGCTGTAGCAGATACTTACACGATTACCAGGGGAGGTACATTGACGGTGTCTCTGCCAGGAGTTTTAACAAACGATACCGACACCGAAGGAAACTCACTTAACGCTGTTAAGGTAACTAATCCTTCCAATGGAACAGTAACATTGAATTCCAACGGATCATTTATATATATTCATAACGGAGGTAATTCAACTTCTGATGTATTCACTTATAAAGTAAATGATGGCACCATTGACGGTAATACTGTTAGTGTTACTATTGGTATAACCTCATCGAATGGCCCTCCAGTCGTTTCAGATCTGCCAAAGATTGGTACAGGATTTACACCGATTACATTTACTGCTGCTGATTTTCAGGGAAAGTATACGGATCCAAATTCTGACCCTCTTGTTAAGATAGTTGTTGTCTCACTTCCACCAGTTGGAATACTTAAACTAAGTGGGATTCCAGTCGTCGCAGGGCAGGAGATTCCGGTTGCCAACCTTGGGAACTTGACTTTTGAACCACCAGTCAATTGGAGTGGAACAACCGCATTTGGATGGAATGGCTTTGACGGAACTGTTTATGCCATTAATCCAGCTAATGTTACTCTTACCGTAGCCTTGGCGGGAGATCCAACAGCAAAAATAGGCTTAGCAAAAAGCCTTGCCTCCATTACTCCAGCTTTGAATGCGTCGTATGATGTCAAATTTATTTTTACAGCGGTTAATTACGGATTAAACGGATTAGAAAATATCAGCATCAAGGATAACTTGCTTATCACTTTTGGTGGAGCTGTGGTAACAGTGAAAAATATCATTGCATTCGGAAATTTAAAGGCAAATAATTCTTTTAACGGGTCGAGCGATATTGAGCTTCTCTTGCCTGCCAGTAAACTGTCGGCAGGAGAACAAGCACGCGTGGAGTTATTGATTAATGTGAAGATGGGAGTAACTGGCGGTCTTTTCCAAAATACGGCTACCGCTGAGGCCTCGTCAACCGTTAATGGAATTAAAGTCACCGACAAATCAACAAACGGATTAAAGCCAGATCCGGCTGCGAACAACGATGTCAG
Source organism: Bacteroidota bacterium (assembly GCA_040384965.1). Taxonomy (GTDB): domain Bacteria; phylum Bacteroidota; class Bacteroidia; order Sphingobacteriales; family Sphingobacteriaceae; genus Daejeonella. The sequence continues at coordinate 89,553 of JAZKIH010000075.1, forward strand.
TCCATCGGATGCAACGCCTATACAGCTTGATGCACAGCCGACTTATGTGCCGCAAGGCTTCTCTCCAAACGGCGATGGCCAGAATGATAAGTTTATTATTCAGAATGCGCTCGGAAAACATGTTTCGCTGGAAGTTTATAATCGTTGGGGCAACAGGGTTTACAAATCTGCCGACTATCAAAATGATTGGGGTGGTGAAGTGACGGAAGGATTTTTTGTAGGACGAGCTATACCCGACGGGACATATTACTATATCATTATAGTTGAAAAATCAGATAAATATACTGGCTTTATTACCATTAATAGGTAAATGAACGGAATTACAAGGTAATGATGCACAAAACAATAAAAGGTTTAGTTATAGCAGTATTTTGCGCAATGCAGTCGGTGACTTCCTTTGCGCAGCAAAACGCTTTATTTTCGCAGTACATGTTTAATACACTTGCAGTAAATCCAGCTTATGCAGGCAGCAGAAATGTTGTTGCAGCTACTGCACTCTACCGTAATCAATGGGTAGGTATCGAGGGTGCTCCAAAAACAGGAACTTTCACGATCGACGCTCCTTTTGCGAATGACCGTATTGGGCTCGGAGCGCAGATAATCAGTGATAAAATTGGAATAACTAGTATGACTTCCGGCGTTTTAACGACTGCATATCGCATACCAATGAATAATGGCGCGTTGTCATTTGGTATGGAAGGAAGTGTGACATCATATCGTGCTGGTTATACAGATGTACAGCTTGATCCCTCCGGTCCGGTAGGAGATCCTGGATTCTCAGAAGATATAAACAAGACTCTTTATAATTTCGGCTCGGGTATTTATTTTAATACAGACCGTTTATATGCCGGGTTTTCTGTAAAGGATTTTGTGCGCAACCGACTTAATTCTAATACCTTAGTTAATATTGATGATGTAACAGCAAGGCAATCTGCGCATGCATATTTTGCGCTCGGTTATGTTTTCCCACTGAGTATGGACCTCAACCTTAAAACTTCGGGGCTTGTTAAAGGCGTTCGTGGTGCACCTGTTCAGGGAGATCTTAACGCTACTCTGTGGATTAAAGAAATGATTGCTATTGGAGTAGAGTATCGCACCAATGCGGATGTGTCAGCTCTTATGGAATTAAGAGTAACTCCGCAAGTCCGTTTGGGTTACGCGTATGACAAGAGTACAACCAAATTGGGTAGTTATAATACGGGAAGCCATGAGTTTATGCTACGATATGAGTTCTCATTTGATCGAGATAGAATGTTATCACCGAGATATTTTTAAAAAAAAGACTTAGACTATGTCAACCAGAATATTGTTAGTTACGTTTTTGATCATCGTCAATACAGGAACGAGTCTGCTATATGCTCAGCCAATGGATAATGGTCCGTTGCTAAGAAAAGCTATGATTGAATATCAGGGCTTGCGCTTTACATCTGCAATCAAAGAGCTGACGAAAGTTTTGGATAAAGATCCTGAAAACGTCGCAGCTCAGGAGATGATTGCTGGTAGTAACCGGAATATTAAAAATTATGACGAAGCTCTCTATTGGTACGGAGAGTTATGTAAACAGAAAAACATCAAACCTGAATGGGCGCTGTATTACGCGGAAGCTTTGGCTAATCGTGAGAAGTACGAGGAATCAGAACAATGGTATCGTAAGTTTCTAAGTATGAAACCAAATGATCGACGTGCTGAAGCATTTAGTAAAGCAAACTTAAATACTTTTTCAAGTAACGCTGGTGAATACAAGGTTGTTTACTCCAGCCTGAACACTGACGCCTCTGAATATTCTCCAATGTATTACAAAAACGGGTTGATTTTTATAAGTAATCGTGAAGAGAAGAATAGGTATGTATTTCAATGGGATCGTACTGCTTATTCAGATATGTATTTTATTAACGATCTCGAAGATATCACAGAAGGCGAGCCCGATAGTGCAAAGCGTGCTGAGAAATTAAAGGCTTCTCGGTATGTAGCGTCTCATGACGAGGAAAGATCGCTCATGTCTCTTTTTTCTTCATCCAAGGTAAACGAAGACCCTTCTAAAGAACCTCAACTCCTTCGCGGAAAAGTTAATAGCTCTTACCATGAAGGGCCGGCAGCATTACTTCCAGAGGGTAGTTTGTTGTTTACAAGAAATAACTATATAGGAGGCAAGGCAGGTAAAAGTCAGGCGGGTGTGAATAAACTCAAGCTTTATACTGCCTCTGGGCCTACTTGGGAAAAGATAACAAACTTCCCTTATAACAATAATGAATATTCAACAGGTCATCCAACTGTTTCATCAGATGGAAAGGTTTTAATATTTTCTTCTGATATGCCCCGCGGTTTTGGCGGAACTGACCTCTATTATTGTGTTCGCACGGGTGATGGTAAGCAATGGGGAAGGCCGGTAAATCTTGGACCAAGAATTAATACAGAAGGCCATGAACAGTTTCCATATCTTGACAAGAACGGAAAATTATATTTCTCCTCCACGGGGCATCCGGGATTGGGCGGCCTTGATATTTTCGAGGTTGTATTAAAAGACTTGAAACCAATAGGTAATCCTAAACATCTTGGGTCGGACGTTAATTCATCTGCGGATGACTTTGGATATATTCAGGATGAAATGGGTAAGACAGGTTATTTCAGCTCCAACAGAAGAGGAAATGACGATATCTATCAATTCACTCGCATGGCATATACGGTTACTCTCAAAGGATCAGTGATAGACGCAAATGGTAACAGACCTCTCCCAGGCAGTAAAGTAATTATGCGTCAGAACGGTGTTACTGATACATTGACGACTAATGCTAAAGGTGAATTTACAAGAATTTTGAAAAAGGAAACTGATTATGAGCTGGGTGCGAGCAGACTGTCATATGTAAGCGCGCAGAACTATATTTCCACCAGCGATATTAAAATTGATTCAACGATAAATGTAGTCCTTAAGTTAACTCGTGCGGAAAATATCCAGCAATGGGTTATGGACAATTGCGCATCGCTGAAGAAGACTTTTACTCTGAAAAATATCTACTACGATCTTGACAAGGCGGTGATCCGTCCTGATGCACAATCAGCCCTGGATGAAATTGCTGAAGTATTACGGAAAAATCCGGAGATAAGCATTATTACTGCAAGCCATACCGACAGCCGGGCAACAGAAAGCTATAATCGAGATTTGTCATTAAGACGGGGGGAAGCCGCGAAAGCATATTTAGTTGCGCGGGGAATTAGTGCGGGAAGAATTGAAGTACAATATTATGGAAAAAGCAGACTGCAAAACTTGTGTGTGGAGGGTGTTCCTTGCCCGGAAAATGAACAACAGGCGAACAGGAGGACGGAGTTCGAAGTAATAATGAATGGAGTTAATTTATCACAGCTAAATTGTCAAAATTAATTCGATTTGCACCTGTGCAGGTTGGAGGATTTTGAAACCATTAATATATGAAACGCATACTCACTCTTATAATTCTCTCAGCATTAGTTAGTCTATCATCATGTCAGAAACAGGATGCCACTGAAGGCACTGTGGCGAAAGACATTGATGATCTCAAAGTTCCTGCAGGCTTTACATGGGAGAGTTCCAGAGACATATATTTTGAGATTAGTATCACGGATACAAAATTCTCCTCAGCTATTCACGTGGTTTCAATTTACGATGCAGACCCGGCTCGTAACGGGAAGCTTTTGGCAAAAGGATCAGGTTCTATCTCTTCGCCTTTCATGACAAAAGTGTACTTGCCAAATACGATTAAAGAAGTATTTGTTGTTAAAACGGCGTCCGATAATAGTGAGACCATGCAGAAGGTAGCCGTCACTGGTATAAAGTTAGATGTGAAATTAAGCGGAGTGATTAAAGACGGCGTATTATCAACAAATCAGGGAAAAATTTCGGGCTTAAGTGACAGTCCGGATTGCGCTACCGGATGTACGCAAACAATAACATCCAGCAATACCAATCTTAACGTTAATAATGGCGATGTAATTTGTGTTACAGGAAATAATATAACTATTGGGTTCAATGGCAATGGGGGGACTGTCAGGATTTGCGGCAGCAACGTAACTGTTCAAAACGCAAATTTAAATAATAGTGCCAAGCTAATAATTACCCGAACTGCATCGGTTACATTCAGTAATCTTAATATGAATGGCACTTCATCTGAATTTATCAACTACGGTACAACTTCGGTCAATGGTTCATTTTCACCAAAGGGCACCATTACGAACGAGGGAAAGTTAACTACGGGCGGAGACTTTAATCTGAACACAGATACTGACTTTTTAAATAATGGGGTGCTCAACGTCGGTGCTACAATGAACGTAAATACGAACACTGTTGCAATTAATAACGGTTCAATAACTACTACCCAGCATTTTGAGTTAAACAGCAATAGCGATTTCATCAATAATTGCTTTATATGGGCTAAAGGCGAATACAAGCACAATGCCGACATGTTTAATCATGGACTTATAAAAGTTAATAGCACTACTACCGTAAACGGCAACAGTTTATTATCTCTTCATAATGGTGCTATGTTATCAACGAAGGATATCAAGTTAAATGGTGAAATAATTGGAGTGGGTACCAGATCAGTTGTGAAAGTCACTGGTGAATCGACTCTTAACGGCGGCGGCAGTGTTAAGAATTCGGTGCAGTTCTGTGATGCCAATGGGGTCGAAACTAATAAGTCTCCATTTAGCGGTGGTGCCAGTCTGGGATGTAATCAATATATTCCGGTTACTAATTGTAATACAGAAGGAAACGGACAGGCCCCAATTGCTGATAGTGACGGCGATGGTGTTAATGATCCGCAGGATGAATATCCTGCAGACCCAACAAAGGCATTTAATAACTATTATCCATCATCATCCCCCACGTCTGGAGCTACCGTTGCATTTGAGGATCAATGGCCAAGAAAAGGTGATTATGATATGAATGATGTTGTAGTTTCCTATCGGTACAAGATCGTAACCAGTGCCCAAAACAAAGTTGTGCAGGTAAATGGTGATTACACATTACACGCATCCGGCGGAAATCTGAAAAATGCATTTGCCGTTGAATTTCCATTAAACCGAAGCTCAGCAAGCTCGGTAACCGGGGGGACTCTGGAAACTAATCAGGACAAGGCAGTGATTATATTGTTTTCAAATATGCGTGCTGAAATGGTGAATTGGAACACCGTGCCAGGTGAGGCGACTACAGCTGAGAAAAACTACAGTATTTCCTTTAATGTGACCAATGGCCCATCTTTAAGTGTTTTTGGGTTGGGCTCCTATAATCCTTTTATATGGGACAATGGATCGCTGATCGGCAGAGGATATGAAATTCACCTTCCGGGGCAAACACCTACTAACCGGGCAAATTCTTCCATCTTTGGAACTGACGACGATAATACTAATCCCGGTGCAGCAAGATATTATTTAACTGCAGGCAACTTGCCCTGGGCTATCAGCATGCCGGTTAAGCCTTTTAAATATCCTAAAGAACAAACGCCTATTGTGGGAGGTTATCTCAAATTTCAAACATGGGCAGAATCTGGAGGAAGCCAGTTTGTTGACTGGTATTCTAATACTTCAACGGGCTACCAGGATCTAACCAAGTTATATTAGCGTTTTTGTGATGCATCGGTATCATAAAGGCAAGTCTCTTATACAACTATCTCATTCCATTAGTCGGCTGAATGAGATGGGCTTTCCGGCTGCTCGTGAGTAGAGTTAAAAATTATATAACTTTAATTCGGCCGCATCAATGGATTAAAAACCTATTCATTTTTGCTCCTTTCTTTTTTGGGTTTCATTTTTCCTCAGCAAATATTAAAACTCTTGCGATAGGATTTGGGATATTTTGCTTAAGCGCGAGTGCTGTCTATATCCTCAATGATTTTTTAGATGTTAATGAAGACAGGCTCCACCCAACAAAACGCAACCGTCCATTAGCCGCCGGAAATATTTCAAAATCATCCGCAATGATAGTGATGCTTGTTATATTGAGTGTTTCGATTTTAGGAGCATACCTTCTGAACCGGGATTTTTTTTATATAATATTGATCTATGTCGTTCAGAATATTTTATACTCTTATAAGTTGAAGCACATCTCCATACTTGATATATCTTTAATATCAACCGGGTTTGTATTGCGCATTCTGGCTGGAGCTGTATTGATTCAAGTCCAGGCGTCGGTCTGGATCGTGCTCGTCACCTTTCTTTTATCCATATTTCTGGCCCTTGCGAAAAGGAGAGATGATGTGCTGCTGTCTTCAAAAGGAACTCCAAGTGTTCGTCGGAATATTGACGGCTATAATCTTGAATTTGTTAATGCCGGGATGATACTTACTTCAGGAATGACGATATGTGCTTATGTTTTATATACTGTGCAGCCGGAAGTCATGTTGAGGTTTGGATCTAATAACGTGTATCTTACCTCAGTCTTTGTCATCATGGGTATTTTAAGGTATATGCAAATCACCTTTGTGGAGAACAATTCCGGGAACCCTACCTTAATTCTTTTGAAGGATACATTTCTTCAATTTGTACTCCTAGCCTGGCTGTTGAGCTTTATGATTTTTTTTCTTAACTGGTAATCTGATCTGTAATGAAATTGCATGCTTGGGGGAATTATCCGGAAGTTGACGCACTGATATATTATTATCGGGGTCAAACGGATTTATCGCCGATGCTGAATACGCGAGCACCATTTATAGCATTCGGAAATGGACGAAGTTATGGAGATTCTGCTTTATCCGAAAAGGTATTGAGGATGACACAACACAACCGTATGTTGAGTTTTGATAATGAGCTTGGCAAACTTACATGTGAGTCCGGCCTTTTACTATCTGACATTATAAAAGTGTTCCTGCCAAGAGGTTGGTTTCTTCAGGTTACTCCCGGTACGAAACTTATAACAGTCGGTGGTGCGATCGCCGCCGACATCCATGGTAAGAACCATCATCAGCTGGGTTGCTTTAGCTCATGTGTGGAGTCTTTTAAATTGGTGCTTCCGGATGATAGAATCGTTTCCTGCTCCGAGAAAGAAAACACAGATTTGTTTAGGGCAACTTGTGGTGGAATGGGTTTGACGGGTATAATTATCGAAGCAACACTATTTTTAAAGAAAGTGCAATCCAGTAAAATTTCACAAACTACCATTAAAAACGCTGATCTTGAACAGACCTTTGAAGCATTTGAGAAATATAAAAACTCACCATACTCAGTCGCATGGATCGATTGCTTAGCTAAAGGGAAGTCTATGGGGCGTTCTCTATTGATGTGTGGCGAATTTCTTACTGATGGCCATCTTGATTATCGGGAAAAGAAATCCATGAATGTACCTCGGTTTTTTCCAGCCTTTCTATTGAATGCGTTAACGGTGAGGGTATTCAATTTCGTTTACTATAATAAAGTTGTCAATAGAATTACGACGAAAGATGTCAGTGTCGATAGCTTTTTCTATCCTCTGGACGCGATTAAAAACTGGAACAGGGTGTATGGTAAAAATGGTTTTGTTCAATACCAGTTTATCCTACCTAAGGATAATAGTTTTGAAGGTCTGAGGGAGATTTTACACATAATCGCCGAAAGTGGAAAGGGATCTTTCCTCGCTGTACTGAAATTATATGGGGAAGAAAATGAAAACTATTTATCTTTTCCAATAGAGGGGTATAGTTTAGCACTAGATTTTAAAATTGAAAATGGATTGTTTGAATTATTAAACGAACTTGACATATTGGTATTAAAATATTCCGGGCGAATATACTTAGCGAAAGATGCAAGGGTGTCGAAGGAAGTCTTTGAGAAGGGCTATCCGAAAATTACCGTTTTTCGTGATCTTAGAGATAGGTTCGGCATGAAAAATATATTCAGCTCACGACAGTCTGAGCGATTGGGTTTATAATGGAAAAATGGTTATTAATACTTGGGGCTAACAGCGATATCGCAATTGCTACTGCTCATCAGTTTTCATCATTTGGGTGGAATATAATGCTTTGTTCCCGTAATGTAGAAAATCTGCAAAGAGTAGCGGCTGATCTTCATATCAGGCATAATGTACAAGTCAAAGTGATGTACTTTGATGCCTCAGACTTTGGTTCTCATAGAGCATTTTATGAAGGCTTGCCCAAACAACCGGATGGGGTGATTTTAGCTTTTGGCTATCTTGGAGACCAGTATCGCGCCCAGGCAGATTTCCAGGAATCCAGGGAGATTATCAATGTAAACTATTCGGGTGCCGTGAGTATTCTTGAAATTATTTCAGTTAAAATGGAAGCTGCGCAAAAAGGTTTCATTGTTGGAGTAAGTTCGGTGGCGGGAGATCGCGGCAGAGCCAGTAATTATATTTACGGATCGGCGAAAGGAGCTTTCTCTGTATATTTAAGTGGATTGCGTCATCGGATGTTTGCTTCAAATGTTAGTGTGCTAACGGTTAAGCCGGGCTTTGTGGCTACAAAAATGACAGCCGATTTGAACTTGCCAAAATTGTTAACTGCCGATCCCGAACAAGTTGCGAAGGCAATTTATGGCGGTGTGCAAAAGAGAAAAAATGTGATTTATGTTAAACCCATCTGGCAGCTTATAATGACGGTAATACAGCTGCTTCCTGAGTTTATTTTTAAACGGACTAAACTTTAGATGAGGCTCGCTTTATTTGATTTTGATGGAACGCTGACTAGTGAAGATTCATTACAGCATTTTATCATATTTTCCATAGGGCGATGGAAATACATTATTGGCTTAATGCTTCTCAGTCCTATTCTTGTTTCATATTTTCTGGGTTTGATTTCAAATGATAAGGCAAAGGAAATATTAGTGGGCTATTTTTTTAAAGGCTGGTCTGTATCTAGTTTTAATGAAATAGCGGAACGGTATTCCCTCAATGAAATTCAAAAGATCATTCGGCCAAAGGCAATGGAAAGGATCGAATACCATCAGGCAAACAACGATCGGATAATTGTGGTATCTGCATCCCTCCGGCCGTGGATAGAGCCTTGGTGCCGGTCCAACAAAATCGAAGTTATAGCTACAACCTTACAAGATGAAAATGGAATAATTACCGGGAGGTTTTCATCTAAGAATTGTAATGGTCCTGAGAAAGTTGTACAAATTAGAAAGATCGTAAATCTAGAAAGCTACGACAAGATATTTGCATATGGAGACAGTTCCGGCGATATGGAAATGTTGGAATTAGCAACGGATGACTTAGGTTTCAAGAAGTTGTTTCATTGATGTATGAGTCATCAAGTAAAGCCTTTCGTTAATTTGAATAAAGCATTTTTTTTACGCTTTCTTACTTTTTTCCTAAGCTTTTCATTGTTAGTGATTTTTATCTATCAATGTATTAAGGGTTATGAAAAGAGTTCGTGGAACATTACAGAATGGTTAATAAATTATGAAGGTGGATTTGTCCGGCGTGGCTTGCCCGGACAGCTTATACTCTTCATGTATGAAAATTTGAATGTAAACCCGTATTATTTTATAATAGGTTTGTGTGCGGTATCTTACATAACTTTCGTTGGGATCATATTTTACCACTCTCAACACAAAAAGTTCCCAAATATTTTACTTCCTTCGGCCTTTTTGCTTGGAGGACCTATCATTAATGATTTCTGGGTTAGAAAGGACGTGACCCTGCTTTTGTTTTTCATTTCTGCGCTCTACATAATTAAAAGCTATCGAAGTTTCGCTAGCGTCCTTGCATTCAATATAATAATAGTCATAGCCCTTCTGTGCCACGAAACTTTTGGTTTTTGGGCACTGAGCACGTTGATACTAGTTTACACGCTAAGTATCCCGGACAAAAAGCAACGTTCTTTTTTGCACGAATTGAGTTGTAGTTTGGGATATTTTTCGCCATCTATTATCGTGTTTCTTATCTGTATTTATTTCAAAGGTAATTTGGATATCGCGAATACTATATGGTCCTCTTGGGAAGATATTACATTTCCGAAGCCTGGATTGCTAGACACGGTACCACCAGCAGCTATTCACTCGCTATCTTGGAGTTTAAGGCAGGGTATGAGCCTCTCTTTTTATTTGCTGGTGGAATTCTCCTACGGTATCTATGTTCCGGCAGGAATATTTTTCACTCTTATGTCGGTCTATCTGCTCCTATCAAATTCACCCGAAATCAAGGCTGTTGACAATAGTAAATCGAGGAATGGAATATTCGACTCTTTGATCGAAAAAGATATTCTTGCTAAATGGTTGATAATACAATTTGTTTTAATATTCCCATTATTCATCTTAGGATGGGATTATGGCCGCTGGATCTTTATATGGTCTGCCAGTTCCTTATCCTTGTTTTTAATACTCCCGTTAGAAACTCATCAGGGAATGAGGGAATTTAAAATTTGGAGAGTGTTAACAAGAGTAAAGCAGAATACCTTTCGACTTATTTTTGGCAAACTAATTTCGAGGCTACCCATATCTCAATCTCCCCGAAAGTTTCAATTTTTTGTTTTGTTATTTTTATTTACGGGGGTTTCAGTAACAGGCTGGAATCTTTTAACGTTCATTATTACATCTCCATTGGGCATCATCTCACGGCTGCTTTTTTTAATTAGTCGGGGATCATTAGGAAACTTAGGATAGCGTAAGTTCTAAGCGTGGACTAGACGATTTATGTTTGAAAGTTAGTTATGAATTTGGGTCTTATTCTTGATAAGTTCGAAGATACCGCACCCATAATAATTACAGTTAAAGTTTGATGCGATACCTTCCTCGGTTAACTCCGCATTTTCGAAAAGATCGCCACTGTCGTCTACATAACTAAAGCTCCGGATATTGTAATTTGGTTGGAGAATACCAAGCAAATAGGCGACACTAAAAACCCGTTGCTCATTAAACTCTATCCTTTGTTTTCCTATAGGCACAGAAAAGTAAAATATGCCATTATCCGATAGCATCTTATGTATCGTTTTTAAAGCTTTTAAATGACCATCAATGTCGATTGGGTCACCGTATCTGCCTAGGCCAAAATGTTCAATGGCATGTAGTGACGATATGGAGTCGCAACAAGCCTCCATGTCTCTGGGAAGCTGGGTCAAATCAGCCTGAGAAAACTTAATATTCTTTACAAAGCTTTTTTGCGGCCTTATGTCAAAGATTTCAATTTCTCTAAAAATGGATACATGAGCTACAAATCCGTCGATTCTGGACCCAATGTCAATATGCCTTATTGGCTTGTTTTCATATACTTTACGCGCAACCAGGATATCCTGATGGAAGTAATTCCCTTTCATAGTCCCGCTTTCAGAATCCATTTCATTAAGAACAGGAGAAAATCTGCCGAAACTGAAGTCAGTACTACCTCTCATTTGTTTTTTAAGTGTCCTGTATCCCCTTATATAGGCCGGAAATTTTGTTATAAGATCGATAAATTTCGACCCGTTAAATCCGAGCAGGAGAAACAATAGTTCTATTTCTTTTACGAGTCTTTTCATAATCTATATCACATCTTCAATTACGTCGCACCATATAAATTTTTTTGTCATTATTCCTTTCGGATGTTCTTTATTCAACCGAAATCCGAGCCAGTTTTTTGGTGCATAAACTTTATTTTGTTTTTCGCTGAGATAAGAAGCCCACCAGGAAAAACTGCTATTGGAAATTATCGCGATATCGGCATTTTTGATAATTTGAAAATCGATGATTTCTGAGTTTTCTGAGAAGATAAAATTTTCTTTAACATCAAATTCCTTTTTGACGAAATCGATATCGTCGCTTAGGAAAAATACACGATACGAGCTTAAATCAGAAATGTTATTCAGGCGATTTTTGAAATATTCGATCGGAAGGGAAATGTCTCTTTTACCATAATTCAGGTAGTCGGTCCGGCGAATATGAATAGCGATCGTTTTGTTATGGTCGAATATATCGCCATATAAGTTTCTAAATTGATCAATGTACTTTTTTTTGAGTTTGAGCTGTAATTTATCAGGTGTTTGATTTATATACCAATCAGTTTGGAAGAAACCAGTATAGATTGTATTATTTTTAATTTCGACTGGTTTCGGAACCTGGATATTTTGAATGTAAACTTCTTTGAATTTAAGGGCCTTCGGAATTATCCTCATTAGCACGGAGTACAATTTTGAATTAAGGGTCAAATTGTTGAAGACCCCCAGATCGAAATACTTCGCAAAATAAGCGTGATGTGGGTTCGGGAAAAAGAAAATTTGATGCTTCGACAAAGACTTTAAATATCTGAGGAAAGTAAATTGAAATAGCTGATTTCCCAGTCTGCCGTTAAACTTAACGCCGATCATTATAGTGCGATTTAATTTCTTTATTGGTTGTTATTTTCAGAGCCTGGAAAATGTTTTTTCCCTTTCATCCGGGAGTAAAGAACTCGCTTTACTCGCAGGTGATATTTACTGTACATTTCGGGATAGAATTTATATGCATATATCAAAGTATTTCTCATTCTTATATTAAGTTCTTTTCGCAAAACTATCTTAGCGATAAAAAAGCCGATGATTGCTGAAATGAGTGATGCATAGGCGGCGCCCATAATTCCCAGCCATGTAATCAGTGGGTAATTCAAACTGATGTTAATACTGGCAGTTGCTAACACAATAAAAAACGTAGCTCTTGTTTTTCCTATGGAATCTAAAATTGTGCCTACCTGCCGGCCGTATGGAATTAGCAAGCAATATAATAGCGTTACATGCAAAAGCGGTACAGCATCCTCATAATTGTTGCCCGCAATTAAATATACAATTTGGTCAGAAAAAAGGAAAAGAAACAGAACTGCTGGAATAAGTATAGCCATTAAAATTCCAACCGATTTTTCATATAAATACTTAATGGCATCTTTTCCTTCCGACTCTATTCTCATGGCGCTTTGAGGGAACACAATGGTAGCGACAGCATTAGTTGGGATATCAACCAGATTAGTTATACGCACAGCCACATTGAATGCGCCTGATGCTGCTGGTGATATCATGGCTCCCAGCATCATCTGGTCAATCGTATTTGCAAGAATTCCGCTCACCGAAGTTCCAAAAGCATATTTGCTAAAATGAAACATGCGTTTAATCCATTCTGGATAGATTTTGAAGGAGAGCAGGAGATGTGGCCGGACATAACGATATGAAAGGACAAGCGAGATCAAAACGGTAACTATTTGTAAATAAACAAGGTTGATTAACTCAACCTTGATATCGAATATAAAGCATAAAAATAGATAGCCTGTGAATGTGCCCTGCCTAACAAATGAACTAATGAAAATGCCTCTGAATTTTAAATTGGCTTGTTCTATGCAATTTAACTGAACAAGAATTCCCGAGAGCAGGAACACAACATTGTAAAGTTGAAAGATAGGGACAAGTTCAGGAGAATCCCAGGCCTTTGCCAAAAGTGGTGCAAACAACAGACTGATAACAATGCAGCCTAAAGTCAAAATGCCAGTTATCACAAATGAAGAGGAAATAATTTTTGAGTGATCTTCTTCGTCACTCCCGGAAATGAATTTTATCAGAGCATTTTGGACCAGACCGCTTCTCACGATCTCCAAAACTGTCACTGTACTTAAGAATAATGTCCAGCTGCCAAATGCATGCTCATCGAGAAGATAGTGGACCAGTAGATAGAAGGTCGCAAAACCAAAAAAAACACCTGACAGATTCTGAAGGATCGTAAAAAAACCAGATCTGATCCAATAAACATCCTTGCCCCTCCCGCTTATCTTCATACTTCAGTTAGCTGACGGCAATAGTATAAAGAAACGATCTTTTTTAGTTCGTCTTCATTTTTTGCATGATGGATTTTTGCACCCGATAGTTGAGGATATAGTTTTGAATAACAATTGAAATGATGCTCAGGTCCTTTTTTGGATAGAATAATGTTTGTTCCCCCAAAATAGCTCGCCAGAGTAGCTGTACCCCCATGTGTGGAAATAAAGCAATCCGAATTGGCATAGACCATTAATTGCAGATGATTGAAACTTCGTGCATTTGCCTGGTTCTCGGTATACAAGTCGTCAAGTAAAATCACCTCCGGATATTCAGTTCGTAACCAGTCATATTCGTTCAAATCGAAAATTGTACTATCGTCAGAAACTATATTTACTACTTTCGGCCGATTATATATAATGGTGTAGTTTTCTCTTAAATTTTCGATCAAAAACTTAAGCATTGGGATGTCAAAAAAGCTTATAGGCGGTCCGTTCCATTCTTCATTATACCGGTTTGCAATAACAAGGCTGGGCTTTTCGAATACGTAAATGTCATTTTTATAATAGTCTTTTAACGGTACCGAAAGCCATTTGCTCATGTCATAATTCTGGCTATAAAGGATTCTCGGCAGTTCGAAGTCGTAATTCCCCTCGTTTGTCCGGGAATCAAATATTTCCTCATGGTCAGGGGAAAAAAAATAAAGCTCGCGTGTGTATTTTGAAGATCTGGTCTTTTTCAAGGTCCCGTTCTTAAAATGCCAGTAAGCAAAGGGGAGGGCGAATTGCAATTCAGGTGCAAATTCACCCTGGAAAGAAACAATTTTGTATTTCTGTTTTAAGAAGTAGTCACGAATGATGTATTTAGTTTGAACCAACTGGCAAACAATGGTATCCCTGTAGAAGTATCTTAACAATGGATCCACCCGTGGGTACTTCAAAAGCAGGTAAAAGCTTAGTAGCTTATTTAGCAATTTAGAGATCATATTATCAAGTGTTATTTGATCTCTTTGATCTTAATCCATTGGATATGTAATTTATAGCATTATTCCCGTGAAGCTTAAGTCTGTTTTGAAAGGATCGAAAGATTCCACCTTCTGCGCGAAGCCGTCGTGACGACGTAAATGCTCTGGTATCATTACCGGTTAGCTGTTTTAAACGGCCTTTAGTTAATAAATTAAGAGCCATTGTTCCGTCTTCGGCTTCATCAACAAAGTACTCGCTGCCCAGGGCATTATCATAGATTCGAGCTCTTTTTACTTTAAAACCGCTGCCGGTCTTGCCTATTTCGGTCACGAAACCCATATTGAAGCCCAGGACATTAATAAACTCATGTCTGGGTTTCCTGATCTTGATAAGGACGCTTGTTAATGTTTCATAAAAGAAAAAGCTTAATCGACTTTGTTTTTCTCCAGGAACAAAGGAATATCTGCCGTAAACCCCAACTATTTCTGGATCGTCCTTCATAGGCTTTACCATTGAATCTATCCATTCTGGCGGATATAAAGTATCTGAATCTGCACACAGATGAAATTTCCCTTTTGCATTTTCCAGTCCCATTTGTCGTGCATGGGAAGGGCCCTGAAGGACTTGTAACAGACTTTTAACATTTAACCTGTCAAGAATTTCCTGGGTAGTGTCAGTAGAATTATTATTAACAACGATAATTTCGACGTTCTTAGAAGTGATGTTTGATGCAAGTGATGAAAGGGTTTTGTGGATACACCCTTCTTCGTTCCATGCCGGCACCACAATAGACACTTCAGGATCAGTTGAGCGGAATTTACTGAGTCGTTCTTTCAACTCATTAACTTCCTCTTGAGAAAGCTCGCTAAAATTTCTATCCGCATATAAGTGCGGAATTATCCATGGCGGTAGTTTGAATATCGACATCAAATACAAGGTCTTAAAATGGGGACTTTCACAATGAGTGCAGTAATTGTAAATTAAAAATTCAGACTTACATACCGCTCCAGCTTATTATACAGCTTTTTTGTAATTCTGTGCATTTCTCCTACCCGTTTGGAACCACTCCAGTGGGTTTGCGATAAATACTGATCAAAAATCTGTTGGTAGCGCGGGTTATTTGAATAGGTGCGATACATAGGCTTTCGTCCACTAAAATGAATAATATATGGGCTATCCTCTTGCGAGGTTGAGTGGCAGTTCCACAATGGATCCAGTTCTAGCCAATTACCAGCGAATATAATATTCAGACCATATTGATCTGGGTAATTAGCGAATTCTATATTGTTGTTAATGCAATTTATTGTTTTGTCAGCAATTTCCTCGATCTTCCACTTTATCGGGTCCATCAATAACAACCCGCTGTTGAAATACTTCAAATCTCCTGAAAGTCCAAGATCATGATAGTTAGCGATACCACCCCAATTACTGATTGTTTGCGGCCGATCAATAACTGCAGCCAGGGTTTTATCACCTAATTCCACAGCAAAGAGTTTAGAAATATCTGTTAACACAATCATGTCCACATCTAAATAGAGGACTTTTTCAACGTTTTCTGGAATAAAATAAGGAATAAACAGACGTGCGTAGATATTTAACGGGAACGATGAATTATCAAGGGGTAACTTTACCTGAGTTGGAATAATTTCGTCGATTTTTTTCCAAATTATTGAAATCTTGTCCGATTGAATGGACTCCTCTAGCTTTTTTTTATTCTCTTTTCTGATATTGTCTTCAACGATATAATAGTCAATCAACTCTCCTGTTGTATGATTCACCTCTATTGACTTCATGAGAGCAGCCAATAAGGATACATAATGATTGTCGCATACAGATACAATAGAAAGTGTTTTGGATAAACTCATTCGTCTGTCAAAGCTAGTTTAACTGATGTTTAAAGATAATTATATAAAATAGATGCAGCATATGTTTTAAATGGAATTGTATAAAGACTTTCAGATCAACTGCTAGGCTTTGAATTACTCAAATGCATTTCGATAAGCTTCTCTATATCAGCCGCTCGCGTTTCCCAGGTGTTCTTCCTGCTTATTTCTAACCGATTCAATCGCTTATCATCATTATCATTGATCAAAGCCTCGTTCAGTGCTTTTGAAAAGGCAAAAGCGCCATCGCAAAATGTCACAGTATTTCCGGTAAATTCCCGGAGGTCGGGATTGAAATCGGTAGCAACAACCGGCTTTCCTGAGGCAAGATATTCAAATAGTTTCAGTGGAAATATAGAAGCACTCACTTCATCCTTCGTGAAGGGAATTATCGCTACATCAAAACCCTTTAGAACAGATGGAGTTTCATCATATGTAACAGGTCCCATGAGATGGACATTTTGGATGCTTCTAAACCATTCAGGGATATAATCTTCGTTTTTCGGGCCGACAAAAACAAAGCTTTTGTCTAAATTTTGCTCTGCAACGTCCCTGATTAATTTGTAATCCATTCGCCGTTCTATAGTTCCGATGTATCCAATAATTGGTTTCGGTATAGCGGTTATTCGCGGATCGGTAATGGTAGCCTTGTCGAATGTTTTGTTAAAATAGTTTGAATCGGCTGCGTTTGGGACAAAATAAGTGTTGGCGTTTAACTCTTTTTTCTCGTTATATAACTGCCTGCTTGTACATATCACTAAATCGCTGTTTTTGACAAGTACCTTTTCAGAAACAATTCCATGTTTCTTATCGTATGGCATTATCATCGGATCTACACAATGATAGATTTCTAGCGCAGGTTTTAGCCCTTCGGTGACTCCCGGGTAATGAAAATTAAACGAGTTAAAATAAACATAGTCTGAAATTCCGTGATTTTTCAACACTTGCTTTAGTTTCAATCGTATCACTAATTCATTAAATTTCAGGAGCTTCCTGTACAACTGGCCTTCTTTCAGAAAGTTAATCGAAAGGAGAGGAGGTAAGATGATTATTTTTAGGCCGCTGTCAGACTCAATAACCCTTCCTGAAAAAGGGGAGAAAAACGACCATCTTGATTTAAGTTGTTGTTTGTTTTTAGCGCGAAAACAATCCCGAAATGTAAACGGATAATCAATGTAATAAACAGCGTTGTTTTTTGCTAGTTCTCTCGCTATCGAAAAACTTGTCGACTGGTCTGAGCCATCAAATTTTGTAGTGCCTAAAAACAGAATGGATAGTTTCTGGGAACTCATTTAATTTTCTCCCAGATTTTGGTTTGAGGATTATATGTTTTTATCACTTTAGCTGGATTACCCACGGCAACGCTAAATGGGGGGATATCTTTCGTGACGACACTTCCGGCACCAATAATACAATGAGTTCCCAAAGTTACACCTGCTGTAATTGTACTGTTGGCTCCGATCCAGACTTTGTCGCCAATTCTAATAATTGCGGTGGTAACTTTTTGTCTCATTGGAGACTTGCTTACGTCTTCATAGCCATGGTTCAAGCCTGAAATAACAATATTTTGGGCTAATATTACTTCGTCTCCAATTTCGACAGGGCCTATTATTACATTACTAACACCTATCAGCGAACTTTTTCCAATGATCACATCTCCAACAGCATTATTCACAGTACTAAAATCTTCAATCACTGAATCATCACCAATTTGAAAATCCCTAAAAGGAAACACATCCATTCTTGTTCTCCAGCGTATAATAGATCCTCTGCCTTTCCGGTGGAAAAAAGGATTAACAATTAACCTTACCCATAAGCGTGGCCTGTACTCTCCGGTTGGGATAAGCATCCATGAAGCCAGTTTTTTCAGGGCCGGATTAGATTTTATTTTATTTTTGATAGTCATGCTCGGCATTTGTCAATGAAGGACTTTATCTTCAGGCATGTGAATCTTTTCTTGATATTCCTTATCTATTCGATAGGTGATATTTATCAGTGCTGTAATCAGATAAAAATAAATATTCGCAGGAAATTGTACTAAAGCTTCCTGCGGATAGTTCCCAATGTTAATTGCAAAGACAATTAACACCATCGCTAAACAATAGCTTTTTAACTCTGGATCTTTGATCAAATAATAATTGTTAATGCCCGTTTTTAAAATTATAAACATCAATATACAAAAGAGAAGCAGCCCAAGCCATCCCAACTCAACTGCTACCCGAACATATCCGCTATCAGGAGGAAAAGAAGCCAGGAAAGAACCTGGTGAAAATTTAACACCCCATATGCCCGTTGAACCAAGTCCGCCACCCAATGGATGAGTCTGTATAAATGGCTGAATCCTTTTCTGGTTAATTGCCCGGACGTTGAAAGAGGCGTCATTTGATGGCTTAAATGCAGTTTGGAATCTGTACAGGGCGAGATTACTCGTTGGTACATATATAAGAAACATGATAAACACGGTTGCTACCCCGGCAAAGAATACCATTTTTTTATTAAATACCAGAATCACAAGAAGTATTAAAGCTGCTGGGAACAATATAAAAGCACTCCTGGTTCCGGAGTATAACATATTCATTAAGAAAAAGCAGATAAGAAAAAACAGAATAACTTTCTTAGCTCGCGATACAGGACCAAACATCAAGCCGAGGCACAGTATACTCGCAATGATCATGTTGTAGGAAAAAGTTACAGGATCTGAGAAAATTGAGAATTTGCGCCATTCTCCCCCTATAAATAACAGGTCCATGATAATAGGATCGGAATAAAGATAAGCCTCCTCAAATCCAAAAAAACCTATGTGTTGCTGCTTAAATGCATAGCATGCCGCGAAAAAGCTTAATCCAAGCCAAATCTTTATGATCAACCTTATAAAAGAAACGCTACGAATATTGTAACTAAAGATAAAGTAGGTAAGCATAACTATAGCTACGCTTCTTATCGTATACAGCCAGGCTAATCTGGATTCTGCTGTCGGATTTATAAACTGAAGGAAATTGTAAGCGATCCATACAATGATCATTATACTTATAGGGCTCTTAAAAATGCTCCAGTCAGGCTCATATTTTTGTCGGATGAACATGCCGAGTATTAGAAGAGCCTGTAAACCGTCCATAACTGTGCCCAGAGGAAAACTGGTTAAATTCATCCTTAGAATCCAGTTAATGAAAAAGGGGAGACTAATAAGAATTATTATCCCGAATTTGGCGTTTGTGGCTATCGAATAAACGATCATTGGCGCCAGGATTGCTAAGAGGATCGTAACTCCTGACTTAACTCCTCCTTCTTTAATAAAAAAAGCGAAAGAAATAGCTATTAGCACAAGTAACGCTATTCCCAAAGGTTTCTTTAACCGTTTAATTTTTGAAAACGAAGTGGAGAATACGTTCTTCAATTTATATTGGGTTACGCTCTAGAAAAAAAGAATTTTAAAAAAGAAGAAAAAAACACTTAAAAAGGCGATTATGATCGCGACTTTCCTGGTCATAAATTGAATGTTTTCTTCTGTAGTTTTGACCTGTTTTGTACTATTTGTTCTCATACAATTTGATCAGAAGGAATGAAAAAGAAATTAATTCCGGTTTGGTCATCCATATTTACAAGATTTCCGTTTCGAAATACTTTTGTTTTGTACCCAAGATTTTCAAGGAAGTCGATAGTCATTTTCCGCATCTCATTCTCCCATAATTCACAATAAATTAAAGGTGTATGCTTTGTCAATAAATTAACACCCCCCTTTAGAACAAAATACTCGAAGTTTTCAACGTCGATTTTTATTCCTGAAATTCGGCTGGATCCCTGCAGTTCCTCTAAATTATCGAGCGATTTGGCCTTTACAGATATTTGCCTTTCGCCGGAGATTTCATCGTCACCTTTATAAATATGGCTCAATCCCTGCATCTTAACGTTTTTTATAACGGGCATTACCATTGTTAATTCTCCATCACTTTCTCCAAGGGCCAAATCGAAAATTTTGACGTTTTTTAATTTGAAAAAGCTTACAACTTTCCGAAGAGCAGCCAGGTTGTCGGGCATCGGCTCAAATGAGAAAACCTGTGCCTGCGGTTTTTCCCGTGCCAGGGGCACCGTTGTAATTCCAATGTTTGCTCCAATGTCAAGGATAATTCCTTCATTCGGTACAAGATTTACAAAATGTAAAAAATCCGCCTCTGCACTGTTTAACTTTAACTTTTTAATTGTTATTATCGAAAAAAGGAACAGATAATTATTGAAGCCCAAACATTTTTGGAGCATATATCGTAAAAAATGTTTCATCAACTGTTATTTGATATTTTCTGATTTGTCTTTGTGGAAATGTTTGGTTGCAATCGAGCCCTGGTCTATGGACTTTACTTTAAAAAGAGCTGCAACTTGAAAATATATGAAAGAGGGTATATAAACCATTGATGCCTTAATACGCTTGTCTACCGGGAAATAGTAAAATGGTATTATAAAGCTAATCACATAAATAAGCAGGGCTAATGCCCATATTAATGCGATTACAGGATTTAACAAGAAATTTAAAAACATGGTTATAACCGACATTATTAAAAATATAAATAAAGGAGGCCTTAATAGGGTTATACCAAATACAAATTGATTCCAATTGAAATTACGAAAACCTTTGCCAATCAGTTTGAAACCGTAGTTGAAATATTTGAACCAGGTATATATCCATCGGGAACGTTGTTTTACAAGTTGGCTGGTTTTGGATGTTTTTTCGTCATAGACAATAGCTTTTTCAGCAAAAGCTATTCTTAGTCCCCGACTAACAATTTCAAATTGCAGAACCTTATCGAATCCAGCTTTATTAATTTCATGATCTCGGAGACATTCTTCATATAAATCGGTGCTGAATGCCATTCCTGATCCCGAAAGGGTAGAAGAAGAACCGAGGCGAAAGAGAATCTTTCCATCATAGAAATGATAGTAAACATCTCGTAAGGCATCGAGGGAAGAGTATGTGGTATCTAGATTTTTTGGCTTTCGTATGCCTTGAACACCTTGATAGCCATTGTCGAAAAATTTGTTGAGCTCGTTCAGGTAGTTTTTATCAACAAGATTATCACTATCGATAATTGTGAGTCTTTCATGGTTACGCTTGAACCGATTTATTGCGTAAAAGTGAGAACCAATATTACTGGCAATGATTTTTTCAGGCCGCAATACAACGATTCGCTCGTTTTCGAAAGTAAGGTCCGACACATCGCAATTGTCGGCGACTATATAAACTATAAAGTTTGAATAGTTCATAGACAATAACGAGTCGACGAGTTGGGGAATCAATGCAGTTTCCTCATATGCCGTGACAATAATTCCATAGTCTGCCTCGGCAGGATTACGTTCCTGAGAGATGGGTGATGGATCTTTTCGCAGCCGGGATAAAAGGAAAAGTATAAGAGGAGTGATCAGATTATATCCTATAATAACCTGACATATTAGCCAGACGTAATAGATTATCCTGTCGTTCATGTTATTCTATCACCGTCGCATGTTCAACTTTTTCCGGGGCTTTTTCGCGTGATATAACTTTATTTAATATCCATCCAATAAATTGCCCGTTAATACTCGTTAAATAATTGATATGCTGTTTTTTTAATGCATCTAATTCCTGATTTGCTTCAAAAACGCCAATCGTTTTACTGGAGTATAGAATCCACTCCTTTGCTTTGTTTAGAGATGACAAAGCAGGTGTTTCTATTAGAATGACGTCAAACTTTGTTTTCAGGTATTCTAATCTCATTTTAATTGTGTCTTCGTCAACAACTTCGAGAAGAGATTTATCGCCGCCTTGATTTCCCATTACAAGAATGCCCGAATTGAAATCCGAATTCTCTAGATGACCGTTATGAAGGAAATCTTCGATAAAGACTTTAGTGTTCGAGTTGCGTGTTATGGAGGGATTGTCAAAATTCCCGTCGATGAGCAGCACTTTTTTACTAACCATAACATAGGTGTACGCAATACAAGCAGCCACTAATGTCTTGCCTTCACCTTCATTTAGACTTGTAATGCTTAATACCTGGCCCTTGTTCGAGTTGAGAGTCATTTCTCTGTCCACTTCGAATCTGGCAGAACGCAGTTGTTTTTTAAACTCCTGCATTTCTCGGGTACCATGTAAATTTTTCCAAATCCCTTTAAGATCAAGAGTCGATTTTCCAACCAGATTCAAATATCCAAGGACAGGCCGACTTGTAGCAACAGCCAGTGCCATTGGATCTGTGATGCGGTTGTCGAAGAAAAAGATCATGAAAAATACCATCACACAAAAGGCACCACTGACAATTCCGCTTAAGATGACCAATAACATCTTTTTCGATGGATTCGGTGCTCCTGGCATTGCTAATTGTACTTGTCGCAATTTAACGGGAAACTCAGATTCCATACTAATCTGATTATACTGAGCAAGAAGATCCTGGTACTCTTTACTTACTACATCAATATCTCTTTCCATCGATGTAATTACAGCTTCATGAGGAACCAGTTCATTAAATTTACTGCCAATTTCGCCAATCCTCTTTTTAATGGATGCAAGACTATTTGCCGCCAGGTCGTACTGTACCTGAAGTCCCAGCTTTTGCTGGATAAGAGTTTCTTTAGTGTTTAGTGGATTGGTAATATACTTATCGTTTATATTGCCGATCTGGGTTGTAAGAAGCTGCTGCAACGAATCAATTGAGCGGGTATATTGTTCATCATAATCGCTTTTAATTTGTTTATCAAGCAATGTTTGTAATTCCTGCCTTGTAACAAGTACTTGCTGATTTACACCCGTCATTGCTGCCTCAGCATATCGTCTGTCAAGCGGATCAAATTTCTTATCAATATTATCAATAGTCCCCTTAAGTGAGGCCATCGATTTTTCTATTTCCTGCTGCTGAGCCCGGTAGGTACTAATATCACTCAACACCTGCATAGACTGATTGGAGAGATCCAGTATTCGATTGTTGATTTTGTAGTTCCCCAGCCGATGAACCCTATCGGTGAGAGTGTCTGATTTTATTTTAATCAATTTCTCAAGAAATTCTACAGATGCACGCTGGTTTTCCTTGAACAGGTTTGTATAATCGTTTATAAACTCTCTGGCTATGGCATTCACAACAAACGCTGAGACTTCAGCATTTGTTGATTCGTAGTCAAGATGGATAAAGTCACTCGCCCCCAAGCGAAATGCACTCATTCCGTATAGTATAGAACCACTGTCATAACCCATCCAGCCCAAAACTATTGCCAATCCTGCCTGGTCAGGATCTCTCAGATTTAAAGCCTCTCTTTTTTTATACTTTTCGGTATAAACTTCTATTGCATGCTTAATGGCGGCATCATTTAGACCATTTTTGTATAGTATAGAAATATCCTTGAAAGGTTTATCGGATGTGAGGTCGTGTAATATTAATTGATATGAAACCTGATCAATCAGACTTTTAGATTTCATAGTTTCAATAAGATTCACGAACTTCTGATTTACTCGTGATTCCTGTAAAACACTGGCGTCGGAGAATGCCATTTGTTGTGTTTCGTCAACAATACCGGTGGCGATTTGAGTTGGTGATGAATATGTATCCGGAAGATTTCTTACAATGTAAAAAGTTATCATGACCGTGATAAGCGGTATAACAACCAAAATTATTCTATAACGCCAAAGTAATCGGGTGAATTTCTTTACTTCTTCCATTGCTATTGAACCTCTTCAATTTTCTTAGTCAGCAATTCTTCTAGAGATGCTTTAGCAGTCAAAAAGTTTGATTCCGCGCCGATCTTTCCCTGCATTGAATTATTGAGGACCATCTGCGCTTGTAAGAAATCTGTAAAGGTTACTTCCCCTTTTGAGTATTTATTGCCAATATCTTTATTTAAACTTTGTGCATCAGCATAAGCTTTACTTTGCAATCTAAGTGATATAAGGTGTTGGATGTAAGTAAAATACCTTGACTTAACTTGCGTCTCCAAAGTCAGATTATATTCATCCTTATCATAGTTTACAAGCTTTAATTGTTCTTTAGCTTGTTTAACTGCGCCTGATTTTTGAAAAAGGGAATTAACGCTGAATTGAACAGCTACCTGATATCCATTGAAAAATGAAGGATTGACAATATTAAGGGTGTTGTTAGGTTGATAGATATATGAAAACGAAAGTCCATCAAGCCACGCACTTTTTTGCGATGTGATAACGCTTTTTGCAATTGCCTCCCTGCTTTTGAAAGTGTTAAGGCGGGGGTAATTTTCTTTTGCAGTAGCAATGAGCTTTTCAAGAAAAATGTACGAAACTTCTGTCATCATCGACTCCTGAACCTGAGCTTTAGCATTTTGAGTAAAAAAAGCCAGGCTTAGCAGAAATATTGAAGTGTACTTTGTTAACATAGTTTAAAATTTTTCCTTGTGTAATACGACTGGCAGCGTTTTAATAAGTATTTCTAAGTCGAACCAGAGTGAATAATTTGATGCATAAAAGTTATCAAATTTTTTTCTTTCCCGCTCGGAAATATCTTTCTTTCCTCTGCTTTTTATTTGCCATAAACCTGTAACTCCTGCTGGCCCCATGAAACGGAGCGACCACTCATTCGATGTAAGCATTTCTGCTTCGTATAATGGTAATGGTCTGTTTCCTACCAGCGACATATTACCTCTCAGCACATTGAATAATTGTGGTAACTCGTCTATACTTGTTTTTCTGATAAATTTCCCCACCCGGGTTACTCTTGGGTCATCTTTCAGCTTTACGAAGGCCGTTTTGGGCCCCGAATTTTCTTCCTTATTATAACGGTTTAACATGGCAAATTCCTCTAACTGAGTATCTGCATTCCTTCCCATCGACCGGAATTTGTAAAAATCAAAAATATTATATCCTGTGCCGACCCTTTTACTTTTATAAATAACCGGACCTTTTGAGTCAAGTTTAATTAGGATAGCAGTGAGGAGTAATATAGGTGATAATATCAATATTCCGAATGCCGAAAACACAATGTCGAAAACTTTTTTCCCCACAGGTAATTTGTACACAACATCCACATTGCCAAGTACAGATAATTGAGGTTTTACAAGCTTGAATTTTACCAGAAAATTAAGCCTTTCAAGTAAGTGATCTATGGGAAACGGTAATATATAGTAGTCGTGAACTTTAAGTTGAAGAGCTTTTGATTTCGAATCTTTATTCCGGTCAGTTGCAATAAGAACAATTATAAGATCTCGCCATAAGGGGCTGCTTTTTATTTTTTTAATATAATCGAAGCACGCGCCCTCAGGATCCGTTTCTATTAGAATAACGTCTGGAAGAGTTAATATCGACTGGTCTTTAAGGTATTCCAGAAGCCCGTCGAGCGAATTAAAACTGTAAGTATTGTATCTCGCGGAAAGGTCTTGTATAATGTCAGCAGTTTTCGTAGTTCCGAAAGTTGCAGCAATTAGTTGTGAGGTATCGATCTTTCGACTTTCTTCTTTAATTATTTGCGAGCTCATATTGGTTAAGCGCTGTTCTGATTGATAGCTTGAGTTCGGCGGGATTGAAAGGTTTCTTAAAAAAGCAGTCCGCTCTATATGGCATCTGTTCCACGATTGTTTCGAGGTTATCTGCCCCGGAAAGCAAAATAACAGGAGTATCACGGTAAAAACCGCTAATTTTTAAATTGCGAATAAAAGATCCACCGTCTATGTAAGGCATTTCCAGATCTGAAATGATTAACGCGGGATCATTTCCATCTTCAAGCCACGCTATAGCATCAGCACCATTCTGTTTTATGACCAGATCATAGTCTTTTGACAAGATGAAATTGAGCAGCTTCAGGATACTTAATTCATCATCAACAACGAGAATTTGTCTTTTCATAAAATTCGAAAATTAAGGTCCCTATATCAGATGATGAGTTATTTAAATACTAATCATCTCTGGAAATACAATTAAGTAATAAACCGGAAAATTCATATGCTTAGAGTATAACATCCTCAAAAACATGAATCACATAACCAAGTTATTACATATCAACAGACAAGTGGAATGCCAGAAATAAAAACGCGGACATCAGATATTGAACGAAGATTTTTAAAGAGTAAAAATCTCACTTCGAGGAAAATATTCCACAAATGCGGTAAAATATTACCACACATTTAACCCGCAAACATCGATAGATATTTAATCTATTTTGAGAGCATTGGATATCCTTTACTAATCCAATTTTGCTTAATGTTTACCGGAATATTTAATAGCTTGCCATTCACAAATCCCATTTCTTTCATCAAAGCGAATGCGGGCCTTATATTAGGGCATTTGTCAAACGGGCAACAACCGCAATATATTACGATAGCACTGCTTTTTGGTAGTTTACTTAAACGATCCTTTAAAACAACCAAATTATCATTTTTGCTTGCTGGCCCCAATCGTTGGGAACCTTCAATATCCTCTACGACGCCAATGTTAAAAATTGCTGGTCTTGTTTTTTTCTTATTAGTTAGAATGGCGGCCAGCTCGGCAGGTTGAATCAGATCCTTGGTTGTCCAAAGATTAGGCTTATCCAGAGATATTGATTCCTTTCCCGGAATTTGCGCTTTCGTAGTTAAAGACAAACTCAATGTAAAAAGGAAGAATGCTAATACTGAAAAACGACGTGAGAAACAACTGAGTCTTTTATTCATAAACGATAGTAATTGCGAAATGACGCTGGTATAAGTTAACGCATTAGGATTAAAAAAATTATTTTTTCTGACTTTTTCAGGAGGATATTGGCGCTTGGTCGAATTGTAAAGAATCTTTCCTTTTAGGTTGGTAAAAGGTTTATAAAAAAAGCAGTTCTTTTATCAGGATGAAGAGTCCTGTAAAAAGAAGAAACCACCCGAAAATGTTTTTTATTCGAGATCCTGGTAATTTTCCCGAGAGCCAGTTGCCCGCGAACGTTCCGCAAATCCCTAGTGCGGTGATCGATAAAAGAGTAGTCCAGTCAATGGGATGATGAAAGATATCACCAACGAATCCGACAAGGGAGTTCAATGCAATGATTAACAATGAAGATCCAACAGCAGTTTTGATATCCAGCGAGGCATAGAAAATGAGCGCGGGGATAATTATAAACCCTCCTCCTGCGCCAAGCAAACCTGACACAATGCCCACGACTACCCCCAACAGCACAAGGCCCTGAGTTTGCGGTAAAACAGGTCTCCTTATTTCCTGTGGCTTTAGTATACCTACCGCAGCAGCGATCATTAAAATTGAGAATAACACAAGTGTCAACAAACCCTTATGCACAGCAAAACTATTATACTGGAAAATAACCTCCGGTATTGATGGGATGAGCAACTTTCGGATTAAATACACCGTAATTAGCGACGGCAATCCGAATATGATCGCAACTTTAAAGTTGATCTCGTTCTTTGCCCATTTTTGCATAGCTCCAACCGCACTGGTTGAACCAACGATGAAAAGAGAATATGCTGTTGCCAGAACCGGCTCAATCTGAAAGAAATATACTAATATGGGAACTGTCAGCACTGACCCTCCTCCTCCAATCATTCCCAAAGAAATGCCAATAAATAATGACGCGAAATATCCAGCAATTTCCATTACAGCAATTTGGGTCAAAGATGAGAAAGAATAATGTGACTAATCAATATTAATCACTCTACATTTTCAAATTATCAATGTAGTAAAATTTATTATGCTGTATTTATTTTCTGACATAGGTAAGTTGCTGGTAAACAGTGAGCTGGAAAAATAAAAAAAATAACAGGGATTTTGACGCTGCGATAGCGGTATTTGTATTGAAACGGATTGGGAGCTGCTTTTTTGGCTTGGTTTTCGAGGATGGGAATATTCACGAAAATCAATTCGCCATGGCAAGAAGTAAAATCACTGCTATTAAAACCTGGATGAAAGGTATGGGATTTAAATTAATTAAATCTCATGTCATCAATGGCAGATCAACTAAAATTAACTACTATAGTTTAGGCACTTTCGGCATATATGAAGAAATTTCGAAAGGCATCAAGGGTGGGAAGAAAATTGCGGGAGATAAACTTCGTTTTATTTCATGGACACCATGGGGAATAGATTTTGAAGTGAATTCCGTAAATGATCTTAGTAAGGCATATCAGGATTCTATCAGCTATAATCCTGATGTTGTTTTAGGATAATTAACCCTAAATACTCTTTACTTCATTGTTAAGGATAAAGTTCGAGAGTTCTTCTATCGGATGCTTTAGGATTTTCCCTACCCGTACGCCTTTTTCCTCGCAAACTTGTGTGAGAATATCTTTGAAATGAAATGCTATCGATCCAACAAAATGACAAACCTGTCTTCTGAAATCAGGGTAAGATTTTATGTTGGTTTCAACGAACTCTTCGAATCCGCTTCTCAATAGCTCCTGAATAAAAGGATGCTCGGCCTTGTCACTCATAAATGGCGCGAATGATGCCAAGAATGAGTTTGGAGATGGTTGTTGATAGATGCGTTTAATTACGGACTCTTTGTCAACGTTAAATTTCTCTCTAAATGACCTAGACAATTCTTCGGGCATCGTGCCGTATAAAAAGGCAGTTAGTAGTTTTCTGCCGAAGAACGTACCGGAACCTTCGTCGCCCAAAATATAGCCCAGGCCGTGCTTGCTCTCATGAATCCTTGTTCCGTCGAAATAGGAGATATTAGAACCTGTTCCCAAAATGCAGCATATTCCTTCAGATGCCCCGCATGTAGCATATATTGAGGCTATAATATCGATATCAACACTTACAAAAGCATTCTTAAAAACCTTTGAAAGTGCGTTTGATATTATTTCTCTTCTATCCGGACTTGAGCATCCTGCGCCAAAAAAATAGATTTCTTTAACCTGGTCAACATACTCCTGGATTTCTGTAGCATTTTGGAAAACCTGTGTGATGTCCTTTTCTGAGAGAAAGAAAGGATTAATTCCTTTTGTTCGGAAGTGAACAGTTTGCTTGTCAGGACGAGTTAATATCCAGTCGGCTTTGGTTGAGCCGCTGTCTGCAACTAATAGCATAGTAAATTATTATATTTCTTCAAGTATCTGGTTAGTAAGCGGCTTGCCAATGAACCTCGATACAAGGTGGTTTTCATTTATCCGTTTAATGTCCTTTGGATCCAGGGATGAAGAGAGGACAAAAATCTTAATCAGGTTTGGTGTTAGAGTAGGGAGTTCAATAAGTGATTTTAGAAATTCGAAACCATTCATTATCGGCATTCTCAAATCTAGGAATATAACCTCTGGGACATTATTTCCAGTACTTAGAGAATTTCGCACAAATTCGAATGCATCTTCAGGGGAATCTATAACCGTGATCGTTTCTGCGTAATTGGCGTTATCCAATATTTTGCGATTGATCAGATTATCTATATGATTATCGTCTATAAGAAGAACATTTTTATACCGGTACGAATTCATCCAATCAAAAATACTAAATCTTTGCACTTTAGCAAACAATCGTATTGTGAGAGTCTATTCAAGCGATAATGTGCCAGATAACTGTTGAAGATTAACTTCCGCCAGTTTAGCCTGGTATTGTGCATTTGTATAGCGTGCACTGGCATCGATATAATTTCTCTGCGCTTCCCGGAATTCGAGCGGAGCTACACTCCCCAGCCTGAATTTTTCCATAGTTATTTCAAGATTCTGCCTTGCCACCTCAAGATTCTGCTGCTCAAGACGCACCAATTCAAGATTGGTTTGAAACGTTTGATATATAGAATTTAATTGCGCTGAAATGTTCTGATTAAGCTTTTCGTATTGAAGCTGGGCATTATCAATTTCTATAGACGCGTTCTTTTCATTTCGTTTCTGAAGAAACCCATTAAATATGTTAATGGATGCTGTCATGCCGTAGTTGAATCCCCGACCCACGGAGTTTCGGGCAAAACCAAGTTCTGATGTGGATTTGTTGAAATTATATCCCGAATTTAAGAAAACTGTTGGGTAACGACCTGCCTTAACCTGTTTGAGGTTAAGTTCAGCAATTCGCTTGTTTATTAAAGCGAGTTGTAAATCGGGGCTTTGCTCATTTGCTGAAGTTTGAAGATCGGCAAGGAATATTCTGTTTTGAATGATAATGGTGTCGGTAACAGTAAAATCTGTGGTTACGTCTCTGGCCATTAACTCATTAAGCCTTATTTTGGTGCCCCGATAGAGATCTATCTGCCTTAGTAAATTGGTAGTGTCTGTATTTAGGTCGACTGACGCTGCTAATACTTCTAATTTGGCCGCCCTGCCTATCAGATATCTATTCTGTGAATTCTTTAGTCTCAGCCGTGAAATATCTACTGCTCCATTTAGCGCCTTTATTTGCTGTTGTTGTTGTACAAGGTCGTAGTAGTTATTCACCACATCTGCCAATGTCGTTTGAACCATAAGCTTGAAGTTGGTTTCTCCCAATCGTTCCAATTCTTTAAGCTGGTCATATCTCGCAAACATTCCAAACCCATCAAAAACTTGCCAGCTAAATGCCGGTCCGTAAGACAAGTTTGAATTCCTTGCCCCATTTCGTTCTTGTGTCACCCCGCTGGAGAGAGTTTGAGTAGTGTTTGACGTTGTATTGTTAGTGCTAAGATTTCCGGTCACTACAGGAAACATCCCTGCGTTTGCCCTGCTGACATTCGTTTTGGCGATCTCGATATCGTTTCGGGTTAACCTGATATCATAATTATTTTCAAGAGCAAGTTGTACCGCTCTTTCGAGTGTCAACCTTTCCTGGGCCTTAACACTGAACGTTGCTAATACACCTATAAACAGGGGTAAAATTATTGTATTCCACTTCATTGGTAAATTGGGTATGGAGTCTGCATAAATTAAATAGCTAATTGTGCGCCAACTCAAATTTTTCTTCCTTTGTTTCATTTTCTTCGCCAACTTCGGGAAGGTCTTTATGGTTCTTTGACCACAACGAATAAATTGCCGGAATTACGTAGAGGGTAAGCACCAGAGAGAATAAGGTTCCGCCGATGATGACGATACCCATACTCATCCTGCTTTTTGCTGCTGCACCCAATGCCAGTGCGATAGGTAAGGCTCCCAAAGCTATGGCTAAGCTCGTCATTAAAATAGGCCGTAAGCGAGCTACTGACGCCTCAACGATAGCTTGTTTAAGAGGTATTCCACGTTCTTTGAGCTGATTAGCAAACTCCACGATAAGAATACCATTTTTGGTAACCAGTCCGATGAGCATGATCGTTCCTATCTGGCTGAAAATGTTCCAGGTTTGCCCAAATAGCCAAAGCGACAAGAAAGCACCGGCAACTGCCATAGGTACGGTAATGATTATGATCAAAGGATCTATAAAGCTCTCAAATTGTGCCGCCAGGATAAGATAAACAAGAAGCAAAGCCAATCCAAATGCGAAAAGTGTGTTAGAAGAACTTTCCTGAAAATCTCTTGACTCGCCGCCTAAAGTTGTTGAGAAAGTATCATCTAATACTTTATCTCTGATTTCCTCCATGGCTGCAATCCCATCGCCGATGCTTTTTCCAGGAGCCAGGCCTGCTGACACGGTGGCTGATAGAAATCTGTTGTTATGAAATAATTGTGGTGGGCTGCTTCGTTCCTCAACGGTAACAAGGTTATCAAGCTGAACCAATTCCCCCTTGTTATTTCGCACAAATGTCGAGGTAAGATCCATCGGATCGTCACGATCTGATTTGGCGTACTGCCCCATCACCTGATATTGTTTACCATTCATTATAAAATACCCGAAACGTTGTCCGCTAAGGGCTAACTGCAGTGATTGTGCTACATCCAGAACCGAAACGCCCAGACTCTGAGCTTTGTCGCGGTCGATCGAGACATTGATTTCAGGTTTATTGAATTTCAAATTGACATCGGTGCTTGAAAATGTTGGATCCTGAGAAGCCTGGGTCATAAACTCAGGTATTTTTTCCTGCAATTTGGCAAAATTGGGCGCCTGAATAATGAATTGGATGGGTAAACCCCCTCGCCTGTTTACAGCGATTGTTGGCTGTTCCGTAACAAGCGTTCTTCCGGTGGTGTACTTTTTAGTTATTTTGCTGAGGGCTGTAACAATGTCCTTCTGGCTTCGTTCACGATCGCCCGGATCAACCAGGGCAAGGCGCATGAAGCCTGAGTTAGCTGAACCAGAGCCACCAAATCCTGGAGCAGTATATATAATGTTCACCTTTTTTTCAGGAATAGAATCATTTACTACTTTGGCCAGCTCGAGCATGAACCGGTCCATATATTCAAAAGTTGTACCTTCCGGAGCACTGGCTTGCACACTCACAAAACTCCTGTCATCATAAGGAGCAGTTTCTTTTTGCAGGAGAACCCAAAATAAGGCGATCATCCCTATACAAATGCCGATTATCGGAAAGCTAATCCAACGCTTTGTCATAAAATTCTTTAATGACTCAGAATAACCAGTCGTCATCTTTACAAAATACGGCTCAGTAACGTTGTAGAACTTTGATTTCTTTTGTACTCCGCCCTTCATCAGATAGGCATTAAGCATAGGAGTTAGCGTAAGGGATACAAATGCTGAAATGAGAACGGCAGCACCTATCACTATGCCGAACTCCCGAAAAAGCCGGCCGACAAAACCTTCCAGAAAGATCACCGGAAGGAAAACCGCTGCGAGTGTTATTGAAATTGAAATAACCGCCCAAAAAATCTCGTTAGAGCCCTTAATTGCCGCCTCAAATGGCGACATTCCCTCCTCAACTTTTTTATAAATATTTTCTGTAACAACAATACCGTCATCGACAACCAACCCTGTGGCTAGCACTATAGCGAGCAAAGTAAGTACGTTTACGGAAAACCCGAAAATGTACATGATAAAGAAAGTAGCGATAAGCGATACGGGAATATCAATAAGGGGTCTGAACGCTATACTCCAATCCCTGAAGAACAGATAAATTATAAGTATTACCAGGACAAGTGAAATGAGAATAGTTTCCGAAACCTCAACGACAGATTGTTTAATAAACACTGTATTATCAATCACGAGCTCCATCTGAATATCCTTTGGAAGTTCTTTCAAAATCTGCTGATAGCGCTCATTAACAAGTTTCGAAATTTCCAGGTAGTTCGTTCCTGGCTGTGGCGTAATTGCAAGCCCAATCATTGGAGTGCCGGATTCGCGCATAATACTCTCCATATTTTCTGGAGCCAGCATAGCCTCACCAACATCGCTGAAACGGGTGATCCTGTTCGAATCGGTCTTTAAAATAAGGTTGTTAAATCCCTCAACAGTATTGAGATTACCAATGGTTTTTATCCCAAGTTCAGTATTATCTCCTGTGAGTTTTCCAGATGGAAGCTCAACATTCTCGCGAGCCAGGGCATTTCTGACATCAAGCGGTGTTAGACCATAAGCAGATAATTTGGTTGGATCGATCCACAAACGCATTGCGTATCTTTTTTCACCGTAAATATTCAGACTGCTTACTCCAGGTACGGTCTGAAATCGGGGTACAATTACATTGTCTGCATAGTCACTCAACGACAACGAGCTGCGTGAGTTGCTCTGAAGCGTAAACGTCATTATGGGCTGTGAATCTGCATCCTGTTTGGATACTATCGGCGGTGCGTTAATATCCTGCGGAAGACTTCTCGCGGCTTGAGACACTTTATCCCTTATATCATTAGCGGCTTCTTCAAGGTTTTTATCAAGCGTAAATTCAACAGTGATATTGCTGGAACCCTGGCTGCTAGAGGAGGTTATGTTACGAATTCCGTCAATTGAATTTATTGCTTTTTCCAGCGGCTCGGTGATCTGCGATTCAATCACATCCGAATTCGCTCCCGAATAACTCGTCCTCACTGAAATTACGGGCGGATCAATTGAGGGAAACTCGCGTATCCCCAAAAACGTAAAGCCGATGATTCCAAATAAAACAAGCACCAGATTCATAACAATTGTCAGAACCGGTCTTTTTATACTGGTGGATGATAAACTCATAAGACTAATTTTTTGTAATCTTCACCTTCACTGGACTATCTGGCTTAAGAGCCATGATTCCCGTTGTTAAAAGTGTGTCGCCGATGCTCAATCCGGACGTTACCAACACTTCCTTCTCGGTTCTGGTACTTGTTTCGATAAGAACTTCAATAGCCTTTCCGTTCTTGCTTACAAAAACCTTTTTTCCTCGCTCCACAGGCACTACTGCTTCAGACGGAATTAATATGGCGTTAGTTATTTCAGCAAGGGGCAAATCAACCTTGGTAAACGAGCCCGGAAGCAATGACCCCGACGGGTTAGAAGCTCTAGCAGCAATTTGCAATGTTCTTGACGTGACGTTAATACCCGGATCAATGGCATATACTGTGGCAGTATTTTTACTGCTTGCGCCGGGAGCGGTAAAGCTTATTTGCGATCCGTTTCGAATTTGCTGCGCATATTTTTCCGGAACAGAGAATATAATCTTCACCGGATCAATGCTGATGAGGCTGGCAACTACGCTCGACGGCGTAAGATAGCCACCTACAGAAACAGTTTTCAGACCAATGCGGCCGCTAAATGGTGCAACCACAACAGTCCTTGAAATCTGAGCGCGTATAAGTTGAGTTGCAGCTTGTAAGGATCGTTTATCCGCGAGGGCAATATCATACTCTTCTTTGCTTATCGCCTCTTTCTTTAAAAGCATATTTGCCCGTAACTCCGTTTCTGAGGCTAGTTTTTCTCGAGTTAAAGCCTGTGACAACTGGGCTTGCAATTCAATATCGTTAATCTTAAGAAGCGCCTGGCCCCTTCTGACACTACTTCCTTCTTTGAAATAAATACCTTTGATTATTCCAGATACTTCTGATCTAATTTCAATTTGCTCATTTGCCTCGATCGAACCTGTCACCGATAATGAATTAGAAAAACTTTTAGGTGTTACAACGATGCCATTTACTGGCACAGGAGGAGCTCCTGCACCACCCGGGCCACCCGGACCACGAGCTCCACCTCGTCCTCCAGCTTCTCCGCGCTGGCTATTGGCTTTAATTCTATATGCAACAAAAGCACCGAAAAGAATTATTAACAGGGTATATACCAGGTATTTAGTCTTCATATATTTTTTCATGATGTTATATCAACTTATCGGTTCTGGTACAATATGTAATAAATTATTCTGAATGCTGCGGAGCACATCCATGAAAATTACCCTGTCCTTGTCGTTTATGTTTTTAAGTGAATGGTTGTTCAAATCTTCAATAGCCCGGCGTATTACAGGCAGGTCTTTTTTAGCTTTTAAGGTAAGCTTTATAACCTGCTCCCTTCGGTCATTTGGATTTTTCTCGCGGATTATATATTCCTTGTCGCTCAAATAATCAAGCATACTTACTAAATATGACTTATCAATATGTAGTAATTCAGCCAGAGCTTTTTGCGATAAATTTTCCTGATGAGCATCAATTAAAACTAAAACGTAGTGATACCTGTCTATAGATAGATGAATTAAGCTTTTAGAAAGCCCATACAGATATCTTTTAGTGACTGTTGATAACGCTTGGGCAAGAGACTCTTCCATAATACTACACAAAGCTATTTGTCTGGCAGCAAATTAGTTGGTTGTAGCAACTATTTTACAGCCGGGAGTTGAGCCTTATTTCAAAAACTTAATTACTAAGGCTAAATTTGAAATTTATACTCATTTATGAAATCTACATTCCTTTTGATCTTTATGACCGTCTTCGCAACAACATTAAGTGCGCAGGAAAAAGTAACTTTTAAAGTTTCTTTCCTGGAACCCAATGCCCATTATGCCGATATTGAGATGGAGATATCCGGCCTCAAACAAGATGAGCTAAATCTTAAAATGCCCGTTTGGACTCCGGGTTCATACCTTATTCGTGAGTTTGCGAAAAATGTGGAGGGCTTTCAGGTACATGGATCCTCGGGCAGTCCGTTAAGTTTTAATAAAATCAACAAAAATACGTGGCGAATAAATACACTTAAGAATTCGACGATCAGAGTTAATTACCGGGTTTATAGTTTTGAGATCTCCGTACGAACGAGTTTCGTTGATGATTCACATGCTTTTTTATCCCCGGCAGGATTGTTTTTGTATCCGGAAGGGAAGTTAAAGCTTCCATCAACCGTAACCGTTGTACCATATAAAACCTGGAGTAAAATATCTACAGGACTGGAGAAGCATCCGTCTCAGGCAAACACTTACACGGCAGCTGACTTTGATATTTTATATGATTCTCCTATTGAAGTTGGCAACCAGGATATTTTTGAATTTACCGCCGCCGGAGTGAATCATGAGATCGCAATGTATGGTGGTGGAAATTATGACAAAGAAGTCCTCAAACGAGATATTGCGAAGATCGTTCATGAGCAAACCAAGGTGTTTGGTGTTAATCCGAACAAAAGATATGTTTTTATAGTACATAATTTCAATTCTGGGGGTGGCGGTCTGGAGCATTTAAATTCCACTGTTTTAGGCGCCACTAGAAATGCATACAACACACAAGCCGGTCTGTTGCGATTTCTGGGGCTGGTGTCGCATGAATATTTCCATTTATGGAACGTCAAGCGGCTTCGTCCAATTGCCCTCGGTCCCTTCAATTACGATGAGGAGAATTATACGAGTAATCTATGGATTGCCGAAGGGTTTACAGCCTACTATCAGGACATATTCACGCAGCGAGCTGGTCTGCAAAGCCCTGAGCGCTTTGTCGCAAATCTGGCAACGTCGATAAGTTCAGTTGAAAACCAACCGGGAAATAGAATTCAGTCTGTTAGTGATGCAAGTTTCGACGCATGGATAAAACAGTACCGTCCTAATGAAAACTCTCCCAACTCAACTGTGTCGTATTACAGCAAAGGATCATTAATCGCCCTTATAATGGATCTGGAAATCATTAATTCCACTCAGGGAAAGGCCGGCCTCGATGAAGTAATGAAAGCTATGTACGACGAATATTACGTGAAGCGCAAACGGGGATATACTGACAGTGAATTTAAAGCCATGGCTGAGAAAATTGCAGGACATTCATTAACAAATATTTACGATGAATATATTAATGACGTAAAAACTATTGACTACAATAAATATTTAAATTATGCTGGCCTGTCTTTGATAAATGACGCTGCTCAGAGTAACGAGCCATATTTGGGTATCGCCACTTCGCTAAGGGAAGGCAAAGTGATAATCACGCAGGTTGCTCGTGGAAGCGGCGCGTGGAACAATGGATTGAATGTGAATGATGAAATATTGTCTATTGATAATTATGTCATTAATAAAACTTCAGCTGGTAACACAGAAATGCTAAAGTATATTGCTGGCAGAGGGGTTGGGGAAAAAGCCAGGGTTTCTATTGTGAGAGATGGGCAGGATAAGGTTATCGAGGTTTCACTTGATAAAAATCCTGCGGTTAAGTATAATATTTCTCCGATAGAAGGAGCGTCCGCGGCCCAGATGGCCGTAAGAAAACGATGGTTAAAATTGTAATAAAACAAGAAAGCAGCTTTTAAGCTGCTTTCTTGTTTTTATAGGGTTAAGCGTATCGCAAGTCCTACGTCTCCTGTGCCGAAATTGGTGTTAGGAGTTAACTCAAGCCGCGGCCTCCAGTCGATGGCCAGGTTTAATGGCACTCCGTCAAACTTGTAGTCTAATCCTAAAACCCCGTCAGCGCTTAAAAATACGTCGCCTTCGAAATTTTTGGCTTTGTAGGAACCGATACTAGCGCCACCGCCATAATACCAAAGTAGTCCCGGAGCACCATTTATTGGATTATGAACTTCATATAGTCCCGTTAGTATAAAACGTTTAAAATTATCATTGCTTCTTACAGACAAATTGAGGTCGAGTGCTTTATTGGTATTCAGAAAAGTTTTAAAATTCACACCATTATAGGATCCTATTCTTACCCCAATAGCATTTTCATAAGATTGTGCATTTGCATTTGTGCCGCAAAGCAGTAATAAACCAGTAGTTAAACAAAGTAATAGTAATTTTTTCATCTTAAATAGTTTTTGTGTTAATGGTAATGAAAGTCGCAGGAGATAAAATCAGGGGTGCACCAATGATAAAGCCCATGCTATTTCATAATGAATTTATTTTTGCACGGTCATTTCAAATACAATGCCAGTTGCATCGTTACACCTTCAAAATTTTCGTTGCAGATAATAATTACATAACGAAGGTTAAGTAATTAACGTATACAGCTCCTTTTTTAGCTTAAGTTCGAGTTGATTGTAAAGGAGCATGCTGGTAAAGCATTCACTAGTAAAGGGTGCTTTAGGGCATCGTCTACAAAGAATATCTAATCAGTAAAAAAACGTAGCCTGGATAAGCCAGTTTAAAATTTCTCATTTCCACATGCTTATTTTCATTAAATTGCTAAATTTCCTCTAGCAAGTACTTTACATAGCATATGCCCGAAATAACCCGTGTTTTTGATCTCTTAAAAATTTCTCAAAAGGAATTCGATAAGGAAGATATTGTGGCCACTAAAATTAACGGTGCGTGGATCAAATATTCAACCCAGCGTTTTGTTCACGAAGTAGATTCAGTTAGCCGCGGTCTGATTAGCAAGGGTATTAAAAAGGGAGATAAAGTTGCTATTATGTCACCTAATCGGCCAGAATGGAATATATGCGACTTTGGTATAATGCAAATGGGAGCGACACAGGTTCCTATGTATCCCACACTTGCAGAAAATGACATAAAATTTATAGCAAAAGACGCTGACATTAGAATCGTATTTGTCTCAGATAAACTGCTTTACGACAAGTTGAACACTGTCAAGACGAGAGATGGAGCAAATTTTGAGATCTATACGTTTGATGATGTTCCCGGAATTGCGAACTGGAAAGATTTACTGAGTTTAGGCGACGCAAATGCATCAATCGATCTCGAAACGTATAGAAAGGAAATAAAGCCCGACGACCTCTTAACCCTAATTTATACCTCCGGCACCACCGGTACACCGAAAGGGGTTATGCTAACTCACAACAATTTGGTGACTAACGTGCGCGAGTCTTCGAAGTTATATCCAGCCAGTTTTACGAAAGCAATCAGTTTTTTACCATTATCACATGTTTTTGAACGCATGGTTTTCTATATGTATCTCTATTTGGGTATATCAGTTTACTATGCTCAAAGTATGGATACCATCGCTGC
Organism: Bacteroidota bacterium; assembly: GCA_040384965.1. Lineage (GTDB taxonomy): Bacteria > Bacteroidota > Bacteroidia > Sphingobacteriales > Sphingobacteriaceae > Daejeonella. The sequence continues at coordinate 129,107 of JAZKIH010000075.1, forward strand.
GGACATCGCTGATGTTAGACCTCACGGGTTTACTACAGTACCCAGACTCCTTGAAAAAGTTTACGATCGCATAGTAGAAAAAGGATCGCAGCTTACCGGTGTTAAACGCAAGTTATTTTACTGGGCTCTGAATCTGGGTCTGCAGTTCGAGATGGACGGCAAAAACGGCGCATGGTATGAGCTTCAGTTAAAAATTGCTAATAAATTGGTTTTCAGTAAATGGAGGGATGCTTTAGGAGGAAATATTATGGCAATTGTATCAGGCGGTGCCGCTTTACAACCGCGACTTGCCAGGGTGTTTTGGGCCGCTGGTATGCCGGTACTAGAGGGCTATGGTCTTACTGAAACATCACCTGTTATTAACGTAAACGGTCTTCGAAAGGGCGAGGCGAAATTTACCACTGTGGGCAGAACCATTAAGGATGTCGAGGTGAAAATTGCTGAAGATGGAGAGATCTTATGTAAAGGGCCAAACGTGATGAAAGGATATTATAATCGCCCAGACCTGAGTGCGGAGGTCATCGATAAGGATGGGTTTTTTCATACTGGGGATATTGGTGAGATTGTAGATGGACAATATCTTCGGATTACCGACAGGAAAAAAGAGATTTTTAAAACGGCGGGGGGGAAGTATGTTGCACCTCAAATGCTCGAGAATAAGTTCAAAGAGTCTATTTTCATCGAGCAGGTGATGGTTATTGGAGAAAATGAGCGTTTCCCGGCCGCCCTCGTATTGCCGTCATTTGCCACCTTGCAAAAATGGTGTGAAAGAAAGGAAATTCCATACACCAGTAATCAGGAAATAATAAAGGATCAGCGGGTGATAGATAAAATCTGGTCGGAAATGGAAGGATTTAATCAGGAATTTGGAGGCTGGGAGCGCGTTAAAAAGATTGAACTGCTTCCACAGGAGTGGAGTATCGATGGTGGAGAATTGACGCCCAAATTGAGCCTTAGGAGAAAAGCTATTTTAGAAAAATACAAGTCACAGATAGAGAAATTATACAGAAATGCAAACGATTAAAATTCAATTCACCGGTAGTTTGAAGGCGGTTCTTTTGGCCGTGGTTTTTCTGTCGTCTTGTGTCGGTGGCCAAATTGGCAAGAATAATAGTGAAGAATATAAAAACGGGATGGTTGTTTCAGCTCATCCGTCAGCTTCCAAAGTTGGTCTGGATATTCTTAAAAAAGGTGGAAATGCGGTAGATGCGGCTGTTGCGGTCCAGTTTGCTCTTGCTGTAGTCTATCCGAACGCGGGAAATATTGGGGGCGGTGGTTTTATGGTTTATCGTGCCGCTGATGGCGATGTGGCGGCACTTGATTTTCGCGAAAAAGCACCTGGTAAAGCTTTCCGAGACATGTACCTTGATTCCGAGGGAAATCCAATAACCGCGAAAAGCCTCTATGGGCATTTAGCAGCAGGTGTTCCCGGAAGTGTAGATGGTATGGTTCAGGCTCACGCTAAGTACGGTAAACTGTCATGGGCTGAAGTAGTTCAGCCAGCTCTGGATCTGGCGAGGAGGGGATTCCCAGTAACTGAGAAACAAGCAAAGGAATTTGCAGAAGAGCAGACTAGCTTCAAAAAATATAACCCTGGAAAATCTTATTATATACAAGATCAATGGGCTCCGGGAGAACTTTGGGTTCAGGAAGATCTTGCCAATACACTTGAGCTTATCCGCGACAATGGTCGCGAGGGATTTTATGGAGGTGTTGTAGCAGATCATATCGTGGCCGAAATGCAGTCGGGAGGAGGATTGATAAGTAAGGAAGACCTGAAAAACTATCATGCCGTTTGGCGCGATCCTATCGTTGGAAACTACAGAGATTATAAAGTTATAACTGTACCGCCACCATCCAGCGGTGGAATTGCATTGCTTCAATTATTGAATTCAGTAGAGCCTTTCCCTCTGAAACGCTGGGGTTATAACTCCGACTCAACTGTGCAGGTGATGGTCGAGGCAGAGCGGAGGGTGTATGCCGATAGAGCATCACATTTAGGAGACCCTGACTTTTATAAGGTGCCCCAGAAGTACCTGCTTCTGCCTCTATATTCCAAAGTTAGGATGAGTAATTTCAACTGGGATAAAGCTACGTTGAGTACTGATATAAAAGCTGGCGAAGTGCCGAAGGAAAGCGAGGAAACAACGCATTTCTCTATTGTTGATAGAGCTGGTAATGCGGTTTCAATCACAACAACCATAAATGGTAGCTATGGATCAAAAGTGTTTGTAAAAGGTGCTGGGTTCCTGCTCAATAATGAGATGGATGATTTTTCCGTAAAACCAGGTTCTCCAAATATGTACGGTCTGCTTGGCGGAGAGGCGAACTCTGTACAGCCGAATAAAAGGATGTTGAGTGCAATGACGCCCACTATTCTGGAAAAGGATGGTAAACTATTTATGGTAGTAGGAACACCGGGAGGGTCAACTATCATAACCTCCGTTTTTCAAACAATTTTGAATGTGATTGATTTTGATAAAAGCATGCAGGCCGCAGTTACCGCAAAAAGATTTCACCACCAATGGTTCCCGGATGAAATTCTGATGGAAAGAAAGGGATTAGACAGTTTGACTGTTCTAAGGCTTACAAAAAAAGGCTATAAGTTCAGGGAAAGAGGAGCAATAGGACGAGTGGATGCTATCCTTGAAAACAAATGGGGCTATTACGAAGGAGGTGCAGATCCCAGAGGTGATGATACCAAGGCCGGATGGTAACGTTAGCTTTTGATCTGCGCAGGATTTTTAGAATCTATGATTATGATGAGGCCACTCAATAGAAAATGCATGAACACCAATCCCAGCAAAGCAAATTTGGTGGCTGCAAAGAAATAGGCTGAATGTGCATAGAA